>NZ_JBEGCJ010000002.1:0-669256 GCF_040196335.1 Halomonas aquatica | reverse complement strand
GCGGGTCTCCAACAAGGTGGGGCTGGAGTCCAACCCCCACAACTTCCTGCTGATGCATGCCATGGGGCCCAACGTGGCCGGGGTGATCGGCTCGGCGGTGGCCGCCGGGGTGATGATCAAGTATCTCGGCTGAGGAGGATCCCTGCCATGACAGACGGCGCCCTCGAGCGCCGTCTGTCGTTTCCGGGGGTCAGTCCTGGTCCGGCAGGTAGAGGCGTCCCCGAAGGCGGGTCTCGAGGGTGCTCAGGTCGGCGGGCGAATCGTTCGGCCAGCCCACCGTCAGCAGGACGCCCTCGGCGCCGTAGTCGGCCTGACTGACCGGGACGTCCCGGTCGGCTAGCCATGCGCGTGCCTCTGCCTCACCGGCGAAGTCGACGCGCAGGCGAAGGGGCTCGCGTTCGACCAGTTCGCGACGGGGCACGGCCTCCAGTGCCTGGGCGACGGCCCGCGAATAGGCCCTGGCCAGGCCGCCGGTACCGAGCTTGGTACCCCCGAAGTAGCGGGTGACCACGCAGCCCACCTGGCCGAGTGCCGATCCATCCAGGACCTGAAACATGGGGCGGCCGGCGGTACCCCCGGGTTCGCCGTCGTCGGAGAAGCCGATGGCGTTCTGCTCGCCGGGCGGGCCGGCGATCCAGGCGCTGCAGTGGTGGCTGGCGTTGGGGTGACGGTGGCGCGCCCCGGTCAGCATCACTTCAAAGGCGGCCTCGTCAGGGGCATGGCATACCCAGGTGATGAACCGGCTCTTTTCCACTTCCAGTTCAGTCTCTCGCCAACACCCTGGCGGTGTATCGGGGACTGCGTAGCGCATCAGGCGGCCAGTTCCGTCTGGCGCACCACGCCCATCACCAGGCCGATCACCTGGACGTCGTCATTGCTGAGGTAGATAGGTGCCATGTGCTCGTTGGCCGGCTGCAGGCGCACGCCTGACTTCTCGATGTAGAGCTTCTTCAGGGTGACCTCCTGATCGTTGATCATCACCACGGCCGTCTCGCCGTTCTCGGCGCTCTCGCTTCGCTCGATGATGATCACATCCCCATCGAAGATATTGCAATCGACCATGGAGTCGCCGCGCACCCGCAGGGCATAGGTGTTGCGGCGTACCATGCTCGTGGGTACATGGATACTGCCGACCTCCGGGCAGGCCTCGATGGGCATCCCCGCCGAAACCCGGCCGAGCAACGGGATTTCGGTCAGGTCGTCGGTTGCGACGGCCTCCCAGGCCTGGGCCAGGGGCAGGTTGGGCCGGCGCTGCAGGTACTGTGGTGTGACATTGGGCATGCGGTGTCTCCCCTGGTCGTCGAAAACTGTTGATCCATACAGTGTTATGTGAGCATAGCAGCAGGTCGGGAACTGGCAAGGACAAGCTGTCCACGCAAGGCGTGACCCAGGTCAGGTGCGACCGGCTGACGCAACCCTCTCGACTGGTAGCCGGGGCCCTTTCCGTGTAGAGTTCCGGGCGGAATTACCCATGCCGGGAGTGTGCCTTGAGCCTGCGTCTGCAAGCCCGAAAGCTGGCCTGTGAGCGGGACGATCGCTGGCTGTTTCGAGACCTGGATTTGGACATCCATGCCGGCGAGATCGTGCGTGTGGAAGGCCCCAACGGCAGTGGCAAGACCACCCTGCTGAAGATCCTCTCCGGGCAGCTGGCCGATTTCGAGGGCGAGCTCTACTGGGACGATCAACCCATGCGGCTGACGCGCCAGGATTTCCTGGCCAACCTGCTCTACCTGGGGCATGCCCCGGGGGTCAAGGCGGCCCTGACGCCACTGGAAAACCTCGCCTGGTACCAGGCCCTGGCCGGCGAGCCAGACGATGAACCCGCACGCTTCGCGGCACTGTCCGCCATGGGACTCGTCGGCTTCGAGGACCTGCCCGCCGGACAGCTATCCGCCGGCCAGCAGCGGCGCGTGGCTCTGGCCCGGCTGGAGCTGATCCCGCGCGCACTGTGGGTGCTCGACGAGCCGTTCACCGCCATCGACCGGGACGGCGTGGCGGACCTGGAGGCGCGCCTGTTGGCCCATGCCCGTCGCGGGGGCTGCGTGCTGGTCACGACCCACCATGAACTCGCCGACTCGCCGGCCCTGCGAAGGATCCGGCTCGGGCAGGAGGGCGACGATGCCGGACTCTGACCCCCAGCCGGCCCGCGAGCTGGATGCCCTTCGCCTGTTTCGGGAACCCGAGGGCGGCGCCGGGGTCGCAATTCGGGCGACGCTGAAACGCGACCTGGTACTGCTGATGCGTCGGCGCAGCGAGGTGCTCAACCCGCTGGTGTTCTTTGCCCTGGTGATCACCCTGTTCCCGATCGGTATCTCGCCGGATCCGGAACTGCTGGCGAGTATCGCGCCGGGCCTGTTGTGGGTGGCGGCCCTGCTGGCGGCCTTGTTGTCTCTGGATAGCCTGTTTCGCGGCGACTACGACGACGGCTCCCTGGAGCAGTTGCTGCTCTCACCCCATCCGCTGCCGGCGCTGGTGCTGGCCAAGGTGGCGGTGCACTGGCTGCTGACCGGCCTGCCGCTGTCGCTCATGGCACCGGTGCTTGGGATCATGCTGTCGCTGCCGGCGGGGAGCTATGCCGTGCTGGCCCTGTCGCTGGCATTGGGCAGTGCCAGCCTGAGCCTGATCGGTGCCATCGGGGCGGCACTGACCGTGGGGCTCTCCCGGGGTGGCGTGCTGCTCTCGCTGCTGGTGCTGCCGCTCTATATCCCGGTGCTGATCTTCGGTGCCGGGGCCGTGCAGGCGGCCATCCTCGGTGATGGTGTCGCGGCGCACCTGGCCATCCTCGGTGCGCTCCTGGCAGTGGCTCTGATCCTGGCCCCCTGGGCGATCGCGGCGTCACTGCGCATCAGTATCAACGGTTGAGGAAGACAATCGGCATGTGGGCCTTCATACACAAGTTCGGATCTCCCAGATGGTTCTATGACATCAGCGCGCGTCTCTCGCCCTGGTTCTGGGTGGTGGCGGTGGTGCTGCTCGTGGTCGGCAGCGTCTGGGGGCTGGCCTTCGCGCCCGCCGACTACCAGCAGGGCAACAGCTTCCGCATCATCTACGTGCATGTGCCGGCCGCCTTCCTGGCCCAGTCCATCTTCGTCAGCATGGCGGTGGCCGGCTTCATCTTCATGGTCTGGAGGATCAAGGTCGCCGACATGGCCGCGGCGATGATGGCCCCGCTGGGGGCCGCCATGACCTTCGTGGCACTGTTCTCCGGCGCGGTCTGGGGCGTGCCGACCTGGGGGACCTGGTGGATGTGGGACGCGCGCCTCACCTCGATGCTGATCCTGCTGTTCCTGTATTTCGGCGTGATCGCCCTGCGCGGCGCCTTCTCGAGCCGAGACAGCGCCTCCCGTGCCGCCTCCGTGCTGGCCATGGTGGGCGTGATCAACATCCCCATCATCAAGTACTCGGTGGACTGGTGGTACACCCTGCATCAGCCCGCTACCTTCAGCATCACCTCGCGCCCGGCCATGCCCCTGGAAATGTGGGCACCGTTGCTGATCATGGTGCTGGGCTTCTACTGCTTCTTCATTGCGGTGACCCTGATGCGGACCCGCAGCGAGATACTGCGTCGCGAGTCGAGCAAGCGCTGGGTGCGTGAGCTGGTCGGGGAGGTGACCTGATGGCGTTCGATTCGCTGTCGGCCTTCCTGGCCATGGGCGGCCACGGCGTCTATGTGTGGGCGGCCTGGGGCCTGACCGGGCTGCTGCTGGTCGGCGTGGTGATCCACGCCCGGGCCGAGCGTCGAGCTCTGCTGAGGGATCTGCGCCGCCGGGCACGACGCGAACGGCGGCGCGGCACCGCGGCACCGGTTACACATCAAGAGGACCATGCTCGTGAGAGCTAAACGTAAACAGAAGCTGTTCGTGATGCTGGGCCTGGTCTCGCTGGCGGCCATCGCCGTGGGCCTGACCCTCTATGCCCTGCGCAGCAACATCAACCTCTTCTTCAGCCCGGTGCAGATCGCCGCCGGGGATCCTCCCCTCGAGCGCCAGATCCGCGCCGGCGGCATGGTCAAGGAGGGTACAGTGGCCCGTGACCCGGACAGCCTCGAGGTGGTGTTCACCGTCACCGACTATGTCGAGGATGTCGAGGTGCGCTACAGCGGCATCCTGCCGGACCTGTTCCGTGAGGGGCAGGGCGTGGTAGTGGTCGGCGAGCTCCAGCAGGGCGGCTGGCTGCGCGCCGACCAGGTGCTGGCACGTCACGACGAGAACTACATGCCCCCCGAGGTGGCCCAGGCCCTGGAGGAGGCCGGCTACTCGCCGGAGGACTACCAGGCCAAGGCTGCCGAGGTAGGCAAGCGGCTGGAAGCGGCGGGTGAAGGTGCCAGCCAGAACTGATCCGGAGTGCCCATGCAGACCCTGATGATCCCTGAAATCGGCCACTACGCACTGATCATTGCCCTGCTGATGGCATTGGTTCAAGGCGTGGTGCCTCTGGCCGGCGCGGCAACCCGGCGCCCGCTCTGGATGGCCTACGCGCGGCCCATGGCCACCGGCCAGTTCCTCTTCCTGGCCATCTCCTATGCCTGCCTGACCGCCAGCTATCTGCTGGACGATTTCAGCGTGGCCAACGTGGCCAACAATTCCAACTCGATGCTGCCCTGGTACTACAAGGCCAGTGCCGTCTGGGGCAATCACGAGGGGTCGGTGCTGCTGTGGAGCCTGATCCTCGGTGCCTGGACCTTTGCCGTCAGCCGCTTCTCCCGGGAGCTGCCCCGGGACATGCTGGCCCGGGTGCTGGGGGTGATGGGACTTGTCAGCGTCGGCTTCCTGGCCTTCGTGCTGATCACCTCCAATCCCTTCGAGCGGCTGCTGCCCAGCGTTCCCCAGGACGGCGCCGATCTCAACCCGCTATTGCAGGATTTCGGCCTGATCGTCCATCCGCCGATGCTCTACATGGGGTATGTAGGCTTCTCGGTGGTCTTCGCCTTCGCCATAGCGGCCCTGCTGGGGGGCCGCCTGGATGCAGCCTGGACCCGCTGGGCGAGGCCCTGGACCAACATTGCCTGGGCCTTCCTCACCGTAGGGATCGCCCTGGGCAGCTGGTGGGCCTACTACGAGCTTGGCTGGGGTGGCTGGTGGTTCTGGGACCCGGTCGAGAATGCCTCGCTGCTGCCCTGGCTCGCCGGTACCGCGCTGATCCACTCGTTGGCGGTGACCGAGAAGCGGGGCGCCTTCAAGAGCTGGACCGTGCTGCTGGCGATCACCACCTTCTCGCTGTCACTGCTGGGCACCTTCCTGGTGCGGTCGGGGGTGCTCACCTCGGTGCACGCCTTCGCCAATGACCCTTCCCGCGGGTTCTTCATCCTGATGCTGCTGGGCATCACCGTGGGGCTGTCGCTGCTGCTGTTCGCCCTGCGCGCTCCCAGGGTCAGCCACCAGGTCGGCTTCAGCTGGCTCTCCCGCGATGCCCTGCTGCTGATCAACAACATCCTGCTGGTGATCATGACCGTCACGGTGCTGCTGGGCACGGTCTACCCGTTGCTGCTCGATGCCATGAACCTGGGCAAAATCAGTGTGGGGCCCCCGTACTTCAACACGCTCTTCGTGCCGCTGACGGTGGTGCTCTGCCTGTTCATGGGCCTGGGCCCCCTGGCGCGCTGGAAGCGCACAGGGGCTGGCGACCTGCTCAAGCGCAGCTGGCTAGCCGGTCTCCTGGCCCTGGTCATCGGGGTGCTGGCGCCACTACTCTATCGTGGCGAGTGGAACCTGAAGGTCAGCCTGGGCGTGCTGGTGGGCCTGTGGATCGTGCTGCCCATGGCACGCGACCTGTGGGCCAAGTCCCAGCACTCCTCCGGCCGCGTGGCCGGCATCAGGCGCCTGTCGCTGGCCTACTGGGGCATGATCCTAGGCCACCTGGGCATCGCGGTAACCATCATCGGCGTCACCGTGGTTTCCAACTACGCCATCGACCGCAATGTTCGCATGGCGGTGGGCGACAGCGCCGAGCTTGCCGGTTATACCTTCACCATGACCGAATTCGGCAGCCGACGCGGTCCCAACTTCCTGGCCGATGTGGCCGTGGTGGAAGTGCGCCGCGGCGACAGCCGCCGCAGCTTCACCATGACCCCCGAGAAGCGCCTCTACATCGCCCGCGGCATGCCGATGACCGACGTCGCCCTGCGCCCCGGCCTGTTCCGCGACCTCTACGTCGCCATGGGCGAGGACCTCGGGGACGGCAGCTGGGCCATGCGCCTGCAGTACAAGCCCTTCGTGCGCTGGCTGTGGCTGGGCGCCCTGCTGATGGCCGCCGGCGGCATCCTGGCCGTGGCCGACCGTCGCTACCGGCGGGTCGTGACCGCCCGCGACCCGGAGCATACCGCCGCCGGCACGCCACGGGAGGCCACCACATGAGGCGTCGCCTGCTGCTGTTGCTGCCGCTGGTCGGCTTCCTCGTGCTGGGTGCCTTCCTTTACATGGGGCTGTCGATCAACCCCTTCGATCGGGACTCGGCGCTGATGGCCCGGAAATTTCCAGCCTTCGAGCTTGCCACCCTTGAGGATCCCGAACGGATCGTGGATGCATCGCTGCTAGACGGCGAGGTCACCCTGGTCAACGTCTGGGGCGAATGGTGCCCGACCTGCAAGCAGGAGATGCCCCAGTTGCTAGATCTCGCCGAGCGCGGCGTGCGCCTGGTCGGGGTTGACTACAAGGACACCCGGGAGAAGGGGCGTGACTTCCTGCGCGAATTCGGCAACCCCTTCGAGGTCAACATCTTCGACCCGGAGGGCAGCCTGGGCTTCGACCTGGGGGTCTATGGCGCCCCGGAGACCTTCCTGGTCGATCGCGACGGCATCATCCGCTATCACCATACCGGCTACATCCGGCCGGAGGACGTGCGTGAGACGATACTGCCGGAGGTAGAAGCATGGCGATGATGACGCGACTGCTGCTGTGTGCCGTCCTGCTACTGCCTGCCCTGGGGCAGGCAGCCGTGGAGGTGCGCGAGTTCGACGATCCGGTCACCGAGCAGCGCTACGGTGACCTGACGGCGACGCTGCGCTGCCCCAAGTGCGAGAACCAGGCGATCGGCGATTCAGAATCGCCGATCGCCGGCGACATGCGTGATCGGGTCTACGCGCAGTTACAGGACGGACGCTCCGACAAGGAGATCCTCGATTTCATGGTGCGCCGCTTCGGTGACTATGTGCTCTACAACCCGCGCCTCGAGGGACGCACCCTGCTGTTGTGGGGTCTGCCCGCGGCCCTGCTGCTGCTGGGCGCCGTGGTGGTGGTCCTCATGGTGCGCGCCCGTCGTCGCATCTCGGCCCGCGCCCTGAGCGCCGAGGAGCGCGCTCGCCTGGATGCCCTGATCAATCGCGGGAGAACCGAATGACCCTGCTATGGATTGCCCTGGCCCTGCTGTTGTTGCCCGCCCTGTGGCTGCTGGTGACCCCGCTTCGTCGTGCCGCTTCCGTGAGTGCGGCCCAGCGTGATTTCGAGGCCAACGATCGCACCACGGACCAGAACCTCGCCATCTACCGCCGCCGTCTGGCGTCGCTGGAAGCCGCCCACGAGCGAGGCGATATCGACGCGGGCCGGGTCGAGGAGGATCGCCTGGAACTCGAGCGCAGCCTGCTCGAGGACACCGAGCACCTCGAGCGTGCCCCGCTCAAGCCGGCCGGTTCCGGCAAGCTGATGGTGCCGGTGGTGATGGTGGCCGTCGTGCTGGCAAGCGTCATCTGGTACCTCCAGGAGGGCGCCGAGGGGGACCTTGCCCTCTACATGGTTCAGCAGCAGGTGATGAACGACCCCGAGGCCTCGCTGCCGGTGCTGATCCAGCGCCTCGAGGAGCAGGCCGACCGGCAGCCCGACAATCCCAATGTCTGGCGCTCGCTGTTCCCTCTCTATCGCGACAGCGGCCGCATCGACGCGGCCACCCGCACCCTGGAGCGGCTGGTCGAACTGGAGGGTCGCCAGCCATGGCTTCTGGCCGAGCTCGCCCAGATTCGCTATTTTGCCGCCGGTCGCGAGATGACGGATGACGTCCAGACGCTGGTCGACGAGGTCCTGGCGATGGACTCCAGCCAGCCCACGGTGCTCGGCATGCTTGGCATCGACGCCTTCGATGATGGCGACTTTGAAGCCGCCATCGGCCATTGGCGCCGGGCCATCGCCGGCATGCAGGACCCGAACGCCGCCGAGGCCCTGCGCGAGGGTATCCGCGTTGCCCAGCGGCGCCTGGGGGTGGCTCCCGGTGAGGCCGCACCGGCCGCCGCCGAGGGGCCCGGCATTGCCGTCAGAGTTCGCCTGGCCGATGACCTCGACGGCCGCCTGGGTGCTGACGCTAGCGTCTTCGTGGTGGCCCGCGACCTCGCGGGGGAACTGCCGCCGCTGGCCGTGGTGCGGGCGCGGCTGGGTGAGCTGCCGCTGACCGTGGTGCTGGACGATGCCGACGCCATGGCCCCGATGGCCAGGCTCTCCCAGGTGGATCGGGCGCGGCTGATGGTGCGTGTCTCTCGAAGTGGTGAGGCCACGCCCCAGCCTGGCGACCTGTTCGGCACTCTCGAGGGGGTAGCGGTAGGGGATACCGACGGCGATCCCGTCGAGGTGCTGATCGACCGGGTCGTGGAATAAGCCGATGCGTCTTCAGTCGATTCGCCTGGTGGGCTTCAAGTCCTTCGTCGATCCGGTCACCGTGCCCTTCGACGGCAACATGACCGCCATCGTCGGCCCCAATGGCTGTGGCAAGTCCAACATCATCGATGCCGTGCGATGGGTCATGGGCGAATCCTCGGCCAAGACCCTGCGCGGCGAGTCGATGACCGATGTCATCTTCAATGGCTCCACCGGTCGCAAGCCGGTGGGACTCGCCTCCATCGAGCTGCTCTTCGACAATCGCGATGGGGCCATGGGCGGAGTCTATGCCCAGTACGCCGAGATCGCGGTCAAGCGCCAGGTCACCCGGGACGCTCAGTCCAGCTACTTCTTCAACGGCCAGAAGTGCCGCCGTCGAGACATTGCCGATCTTTTCCTGGGTACCGGCCTGGGGCCGCGCTCCTACGCCATCATCGGCCAGGGCATGATCTCGCGGCTTATCGAGGCACGTCCCGAGGAGCTCCGCGCCACCCTCGAGGAGGCCGCCGGCATCTCCAAGTACAAGGAACGCCGCCGAGAGACCGAGAACCGCATGCGCCGCACCCAGGAAAATCTGGAGCGTCTGGAGGACATCCGCGAGGAACTCGACAAGCAGCTCGAGCGCCTCCAGCGCCAGGCCGAGGCGGCGCGTCGTTACCAGACCCTCAAGCAGGAGGAGTACCGCCTCAAGGGTGAGTTGGCCCTGCTGAGGGCGCGCGCCCTGCGGGCCAGGCAGGCCGAGGAGGAGACTCGCGTCCGCGAGTTCGAGACCGCCGTGGAGCGCGAGGTGCTGGGCATGCGCCAGGCCGAGAGTCGACTCGAGGAGGCCCGCGCCGAGCATGATCGCCTGTCCGAGGAGCTCGACGGCCGGCAATCGAGCTTCTTCGAGACCACCACCGCCGTCGCTCGCCTGGAGCAGGATCTGGAACACACCCGGTCCCGTGACCAGCAGCTGGCCCGGGATCTGGAGGCCGCTCGAGGTGAACTCGTCGAACTCGCCCGCCTGGGGGATGACGACGGCGAGCGGCTGGCGCGCCTCGACGAGCGCCTCGAGACCCTGGGGCCGGAACAGGAAGAGGTCGCGGAACAGCTCGCCGAGCTGGAGGCTGCCCTGGAGGAGGCCGAACCCCTGGCCGAGGATGCCGATGCCGCCTGGGAAAGCTTCGGTGAGCGTTGGCAGGAACAGAGCCGCGAGGCGGAGCGTGCCCAGGACCGACTGCGGGACCTGGAGAGCCGGCTCGAGCGCCTGTCGGCCGAGGAGCGTCGCCGTCGCGAGCAGCATGAGGAACTCCCCGACATCATCGACCTGGGCGCGCAGCGCCGCGAGCTGGCCGAGCGGCATGCCGAGTTCGAGACCCGTCTGGCGGAGCTCGAGGCGCGCCGCGACGAGGTCCAGGCCGGCCGCGATGCCTCACGGGCCCAGGTGAGAGAGGCTGAGGAGGCCCGTGAGGCCGACCGCCAGCAACGCAGCACCCTGCAGGGCGAGCTGTCCTCGCTGGAGGCCCTGATTCAGGCGGCGCTGGCCGATCACGACGAGGCGCTGGATGACCACCTGGCCGAGCATGGTCTGGGGGATCGGCCTCGCCTCGGAGAGGCCCTGCAGGTCGAGCCCGGCTGGGAAGAAGCGGTCTCCTGGGTGCTGGCGCCCTGGCTGCGGGCCCGGCTGGCGCCGCGGGCCGCCGCGCAAGGCGCCCTGGCGTCGCCGCCGGATGCCGAGCTCGGTCTGCTCGAGGTCGACGAGGCCGGGGCCCCGGCGCACAGCCTGGCCGCCCGGGCGAGTGGCGCCGGTGCGGCCGGGCAGTGGCTGGCCGGCATCCGTTGCGTCGAGGACCGCGAGGCAGCCTGGTCGGCGCGCGAGCGGCTGGAGCCTGGCGAGAGCCTGATCACCCCCGATGGCCTCTGGCTGGGGCTCGGCTGGGTGCGTCATCGTGGGCTCGGCACCGGCCCAGATGCCCTGCTGGTCAGTCGTCGCCGCGAGGCCGAGGTGCGCGAGACGCTGGCCGACGTGGAGGCCCGTCTCGCCGACCATGACCGGCGTCTCGAAGAGGCCGCGGCCAGGGTCGAGCAGACCGAGTCGGCCCTGGAGCAATCACGTCAGGAGGAACGCGAGCTCGAGCAGCAGCGCCAGCAGTTGGCCGTGCAGGAGAGCGCGCTGGCCAGCCGGCTAGAACACCTGGAAGGACGCGCCGCAGAACTTGCCGAGGAGCTGGAGGGGTTGGCCGAGTCCCGGGAGGAGGCGATGCTGGCCCTGGAAGAGTCGCGCGAGCAGTGGCAGGCGGCCATGGCTCGGCTGGAAGAAGGGGCCGAGACCCGCGAGCGCCTCGAGCGTGAACGCCGGGAGGCCAGGGAGAGGCTGGCCTCGCTGCGGGCTCGCCAGCGTCCCCTGGCCGAACAGGCCCAGCGGCTGGCCCTCGAGCAGGAGCGAGCCTCGACGGAACGCACGGGCCTGGTCGAGCATCAGGGGCGCGCCGGTGAGGCTCGGGAGCGCCTCGAGCTCCGCTGTGCCGAGCTGGAGGAGGCTCGTGAAGGACTCCACGAGCCCGACGAGGAGCGTCGCGAACGCCTCGATGAGCTGCTGGATCGCCGCGAGCGAGAGGAACGCGTGTTGAACGAGACCCGCACTCGGGCCGCCGAACTGGTCGAGCGGCTGCGCGAGGACGAGCAGGCACGTCAGGGTCATGAGCGTAGCCTCGAGGGTATCCGCGAGCACCTGCAGGAGTCGCGCATGCAGGTTCAGGCCCTGGCCCTCAAGGCTGAGACCCAGGACGAGCAGCTTGCCGAATTGAACCACGATGCCGCGAGCCTGACCGAGTCCCTTGACCCCAACGCCACCGAGTCCGCCTGGCAGACCCGGCTGGAGGAGGTCGGCGAGCGCATCAGGCGCCTCGGCGCCATCAACCTGGCGGCCATTGAGGAGTACGACCAGCAGGCAGAGCGTCGCGACTATCTGGAGGCCCAGCACGCCGAACTCAGCGAGGCCCTGGAAACCCTGGATCGGGCGATCCGTCGGATCGACCAGGAAACCCGGACGCGATTCCGTGATACCTTCGAGCGAGTCAACACCGGCCTGCAGGCACTTTTCCCGCGGGTATTCGGTGGCGGAACCGCATGGCTGACGCTGACCGGAGAGGATTTGCTTGAGACCGGGGTGGCCATCATGGCCCGGCCTCCTGGCAAGAAGAACAGCACCATTCACCTGCTCTCCGGTGGGGAAAAGGCCCTCACCGCGCTGTCGATGGTCTTCGCCATCTTCCAGCTCAATCCGGCCCCCTTCTGCATGCTCGATGAGGTCGATGCCCCTCTGGATGATGCCAATGTGGGGCGCTATGCGAAGCTCGTGAAGGAGATGTCCGACACGGTCCAGTTCATCTACATCACCCACAACAAGATCGCCATGGAGGCATCGGAAAGGTTGATGGGGGTGACCATGCAGGAGCCCGGTGTGTCGCGCCTGGTATCGGTGGGCGTGGAGGAGGCAGCGGCCCTGGCCGAGGCCTGATGGACTTGAACGAGAACGGCAAACGGGTTAACAAGGATCAAGATGAATACTGCAGTGCAGGGAAGCACGGGGAACCTGAAGGGCGATTGCGAAGGGCAAGGTCGGGTTGCGGCGGGAAAATGTCGAGCTTGACAAACAAAAAAACTGGCCCTTTTTTTGGCAATCGCGCTATGCTGTTGACGGACAACCATCAGGCATGGCGCCTTAGCAAAAGGCATGACGACCCATGGAACTAAGAGAGTGGCTGATCTTACTGGGGCTGGCGTTGGTGACGCTCATTGTTATCGATGGTGTGCGTCGCTTGCAGCGTCAGCGTCGCGTACCGCGTCTGGACCAGGTCGAGAGCGGACCGGCAGCACGCGACGCGGACCCTGAAGCCGAGGCCCGCGCGGCCGAAATCAACTGGGAGCTGCCCAACGGAGGGGCGCGGGTCATCAGGCCGGCGGAAGACCGGGGGACACAGCCCAAGCCCAAGCTGCAGCGCCAGGAGCATCCCGGCCCATCACGGGTGCTGTCGGAGTTCCGGCGTTCCAGGCCGGATGTCGGCCGCCCTGCAGCAGACACGACCGACGAGTGCGAGCCGTCGGTCGTCCCTGCGTCTGCCACCCGCAGCGATGCAAGAGTCGATGCCAGGGTCGTTGCAACCGGCGATGCAATGGGCGATGCAAGAGTCACAGATTCAGTAGATGGAAATTCACTAGACCGGGATGCGCCGGTCCGCGACTCGATTTCCGCTGAGATGCTCAGGTCTAACGAGGCCCGCGACCCCGAGGTCAAGCTTCCGCCTTCGCGTCCCGAAGCCAGCGCCGGTCATGTCGGCTCCCCCGCGAGTGAACCCGTCGAGGACGATCGGCGCGAGCCTGCGCTCTCGAGCCTGGAGGGCCTCGAGATGGAGGGTCTCGAGATGAGGGCGGAGGAGAATGTCGAGCTGCCGGAGAGGGCCGAGCCCCTGACGGCAGATCCCGAGGATCATGATGCCTACGCCGACGAGGAACGCTATCGGCTGGTGGATCTCGAGGGCATGGGGGACTCCTTCAAGAGCGGCTCGAAGCGGGTCGGCTCATCCATGCAGCGCTTCGGTACCTCCCTGCAGAAGTCCTTCGCCGATCGCCGTGAACACAAGCGCAGCGAGAAGGTTCGCCGGGAGCAGGAGCGCGCCGAGAAGGCCGCCCGCGAGGCGGCGCGGCGTCAGCAGGCCGAGGACGAGAAGGCCGAGCGTCGTCGGCTCGAGGCCGAGGCAGTGTCCCTCGCCGATGATGATGATCCCCTCTTCACTCCGCCCCGCCACCATCGGCAGGAGGCGGAGGCCCCGATCATCGAAGAGCCCGCCATGGCAGAGTCCGAGTCTGACATGGACGACAGCTCCCCGCGTGACGATGTGGTACGCACCCACCCGGTACTGGAAAAGGCGCTGCGTCACGACGTCAATGCCGAGCATGCTCGCGAGATCCTGAGCCATGCCGATGAGATCATCGTGATCAGCGTGATGTCCCGCGACGAGGAAGGCTTCTCGGGCACGGCGCTACTCGACCTGATGCTGGCCTGCGGGCTTCGCTACGGGCGTGACATGGGGATCTTCCATCGCTTCGAGACCGAGGACCCGGATAGCCGCCTGCAGTTCTCCATGGTCAACGTGGTCAAGCCGGGGACCTTCCCCATTGAGGCCATGGACGACTTCCGCACCCAGGGCATCACCCTGCTGATGCCGTTGCCGGGTGCCAGCGATACCGCGGCGGCCTTCGAGGCGATGGTCGAGACCGCCATGGTCATCGTCCGCCACCTGGGTGGGGTGTTGAAGGACGAGCACCAGAGCGTGATGACTGCCCAGACCGTGGAGTTCGCGCGTCAGCGAGTACAGGAATTCGAGCGTCGCACTCGCCTCAAGCGCTACCAGGTGAACTAGCCGAGACACCGCCGGTGGTATATCACAAGCTGATGGAGCAACCCCATGATTTCATGGGGTTGCTCCGTTATGGGCAGTCGAAAAGCGGCTATGCGAGAATAGTGCCGCATTCGTGACACCAGACCAGGGAAGCCATGAGCCAAGCCGATCCGCCTGTCCACGACGAGGTAGCGCGTCTGCGTGCCGAGCTCGACGACGCCAACTACCGCTACTACGTGCTCGATGAGCCCCGGCTGACCGATGCAGACTACGACCGCCGGCTGCGTCGTCTGCAGCAGCTGGAGGAGGCGCATCCCGAGCTCGTGACCCCCGACTCGCCCACCCAGCGGGTTGGGTCCGCCCCCGACGCCGGCTTCCCCGAGGTGCAGCATGCCGTACCCATGCTCTCCCTGGACAACGCCTTCAGCGAGGAGGAGATCAAGGCCTTCGTCCGGCGCGTCGCCGACCGCCTCGAGACCCATGGCGAGCCACTGGCCTTCTGCTGCGAGCCCAAGCTGGACGGGGCGGCCGTCTCGCTGGTCTACGAGCGGGGCGAGCTGGTCACCGGCGTCACTCGCGGCGACGGCCGCACCGGCGAGGGCATCACCTCCAACCTGCGCACCCTGCGCTCCATCCCGCTCAGCCTGCGCGGCGACGCGCCCCCCGACCTGCTGGAGGTGCGCGGCGAGGTGATCATGAGCCACGAGGGTTTTGAGGCACTCAACGACCGGGCCCGGGAGTTGGATGGCAAGGTCTTCGCCAACCCGCGCAATGCCGCCGCGGGCAGCCTGCGCCAGCTCGACCCGAAGATCACCGCCACCCGGCCGCTGGAGTTCAGCGCCTACCAGGTGGCGCGCATCGAGCCTCAGCCGGGCGACGCCAGCCACAGCCGGCTGATGGCCCGGCTCGGCGACCTCGGCTTTCGCACCAGCCGCGAGCTGACGGTGGTGGAGGGAGCCGAGGGCATCATCGACTATTGCCGAGAGCTCGGCGAGAAGCGCGACGCCCTCGGCTACGACATCGATGGGGTGGTGATCAAGGTCGACGACCTGCGCCTGCAGCGCGAGCTGGGCTTCGTGGCCCGTGCCCCGCGCTGGGCCATCGCCTTCAAGTTTCCCGCCCAGGAGGAGACCACTCGGCTCAACGACGTGGAGTTCCAAGTCGGGCGCACCGGGGCGATCACCCCGGTGGCCAGGCTCGAGCCAGTCTCGGTGGCCGGCGTCACCGTCTCCAACGCCACCCTGCACAACGCCGACGAGATCGCCCGGCTCGATGTGATGATCGGTGATACCGTGGCGGTCCGCCGGGCCGGCGACGTCATCCCCCAGGTGGTGAGGGTGCTGGAGGAGCGGCGCCCGGCGGATGCCCGGGCGATCGTCTTCCCCGAGCACTGCCCGGCCTGCGGTTCACAGATCGAGCATCTGGAGGGCGAGGTGGTGGCGCGCTGCTCCGGCGGGCTCTACTGTCCCGCCCAGCGCAAGGAGGCGCTCAAGCACTTCGCCTCCCGGCGAGCCCTGGACATCGATGGCCTGGGCGAGAAGCTGATCGAGGGGCTGGTCGAGCGAGACTGGGTGACCACCCCGGCGGACCTGTTCCGGCTCGAGGCCGAGCGCCTCGCCGAGCTTCCGCGCATGGGCACCAAGTCCTCAGAGAACCTGGTGGCGGCACTCGAGAAGGCCAGGCAGACGACGCTTTCGCGCTTCATCTTCGCCCTGGGCATCCGCGAGGTGGGCGAGGCGACCGCCGCCAACCTGGCTCGCCACTTCGGTACGCTCGACGCGCTGATGGACGCCGAGCAGGAGGCGCTGGAGGCCGTGGAGGACGTGGGGCCCATCGTCGCCGCCCATGTGCATACCTTCTTCCGCCAGCCCCACAACCGCGAGACCATCGACGACCTGCTCGCCTGCGGTCTGAGCTGGCACGAGGAGGAGGTCGGCGAGCGTCCCCAGCCCCTGGCCGGCCAGAGCTGGGTGCTCACCGGCACCCTGGCGAGCATGACCCGCGACGAGGGCAAGGCGCGGCTCCAGGCCCTGGGCGCCAAGGTCGCGGGCAGCGTCTCCAGGAAGACCGCCTGCGTGGTGGCTGGCGAGGCCGCCGGCAGCAAGCGGGAGAAGGCCGAGCAGATGGGGGTCGAGGTCATCAACGAGGCCAGCTTCCTCGAGCGGCTGGCCGCATGGGAAACGGGAGAGTCCGACGCATGAACGGCGATCGTTTTATCGAGGTGCCCTACCGCATGCTGCCGGGGGAGACCCTGGACGCCCTGCTGGAGACCTTCGTCACCCGCCAGGGCTACGACACCACCGACACCTCCGATGGCATGCGCGGCTGGGTGGCCCAGCTCAAGACCCAGCTCGAGCGCAGCGAGCTTATCATCGCTCATGATCTGCAGACCGAGTCCACCGAAGTGATGACACTGGCCCAGTGGCGGTCCTTCGGTCGCGATCTGGCCGATGACGAGGAGGAGGGGTAGCGGCGCTACTTTTCTCTCACCGGCTCTCTCACCTGCTTCCCCATCTGGCCGCTCAGCAGGCCCCTCACCATATCTCGGATGATCCGCCGCCCCGGGTGCAGGTGGTCCACCAGCGGCTGCTCCAGGGGCATCGGCTCGTCGCAGATCATCGATGCGATCAGTTCGGCGCACAGCGGTGCGCTGGCCAGTCCGCGGGAGCCATGGCCGGTGCTGATCCACAGTCCGCCGTGGTGGCATCCCGGCACCTCGGGAACCCGGGTGGCATCCTTGGCCAGCAGGGCATAGTCCGTCTGCCAGGCCTCGGCATCCGGCACCGGTCCAGCATAGGGCGACTTGTCGGGACTGGCGGCGCGCACCGCCGCCCTCCCGTCCAGCCGGGCCGGGTCGAGCTCGGCGCCCGCGTCGCGAAGGTCGGCCACGTAGGCCGGCAGGGTGGCCTCGAGCTCCGCCAGGTTGGCGGCGTGATCGGCCTTGCGCATGTCGGTCTCGGCCTGGTTCGGTGCGAAGGTGGCACCGAAGGTGAGTCCCTCATCGAGGGCCGGTGACACATAGCCCCCTGCACAGACCACCCGATCCAGTACCGGCGCCCCCTCGGGCAGCGCCAGCCGGCTGACCTGGCCGCGTACCGGCTGCAGCGGCAGCGACGCCGTCTGGTCGAAGCGGTTGGCCAGCATCGCGGTGGCGATCACCACCTGGTCGGCCGCCAGGCGCTCGCCGTAGGCGAGGTCCAGCGACCAGCCGCCATCCACGGGCGTCAGCCCGACACCCTCTGCCTGGCGGAACTCGATCCCCGGCGTGGCGGCCAGCCGTCGGCACAGGGCCGCCGGGCGCACCCAGCCCGCCCGAGGATAGTCCAGCCCGCCATGGTCGATGGGCGTGCCGGCGAGGCGCGAGGCCTCGTCCGCCGATACGCCCCTCACCACGCCTTCCGGCAGGGGGTGATGGGCCAGGAAGCGGGCCTGGCGCGCCTGCTCCTTCTCGCTCATGGCCAGTTGCAGTACCCCGCAGGGCTGCCACAGCGTCCATTGCGGGTCGAGGGCCTCGAGCCAGCGATGGCTGTGAAGGAGCCCCGCGAGATAGACCCGACTCTGGGAGTTGGTGTCGGCGGCGAGCTTGACGTAGAGCGCCCCCTGGGCGTTGCCTGAGGCGCCGCTGCCGGGCCCCTCGCGGTCGACGAGGGTCACCGTGACGCCGCGCCGGGCCAGCGCGGCGGCGGTGCTCGTGCCGGCGATGCCGGCCCCGACCACGATCACATGGCGAGCCGGTCGTGGAGCAGGTGGCGTGAACCAGGGGGTGGGGGCTCGACGATGGTCCGCGGGGGGCTCGGCGATCTCGCCGGCCAGCATCTCGCGCTTGCGGCCGAACCCCGGCACCTTGCGCCAGGCGAAGCCGGCTGCCTTGAGGCCACGCTTGACCACCCCGGCGCAGGTGAAGGTGGCCAGGGTCGCGTCGGGGCGCGAGCGGGCGGCCATGGCGGCGAAGAGTTCCGGGTGCCACATCTCTGGGTTCTTCGAGGGCGCGAAACCATCGAGGAACCAGGCGTCGACCCGACCGTCGAGGAGTCGCAGGCGCTCGGTGGTGTCGCCGAAGTGCAGGTCCAGGGTGACCCGGTCATCGAGCCACAGCCGATGCACGCCGGCGACCGGCTCCGGCCACTGTTCGACCAGGCGGGCGGCTCGCTCGGCGAGGTCCGGCCAGGCGGCCAGCGCCCGGGCAAGGTCGTCTCGTGCCAGGGGGAACTTCTCGGTGGAGATCAGGTGCAACCGGGCTTGCGACGGGGCATGGGCATCGAAGCAGGTCCAGGCACAGAGCATGTTCAGTCCGGTGCCGAAGCCGGTCTCGCCGATGACGAAAGGCCGCGGACCCTGCCAGGCCGCAAGGCGCTCGGGCAGCCGGTTGGCGTTGATGAAGACATGCTCGGTCTCGGCGCGGCCGTCATGCCGCGAGAAGTAGACGTCATCGAAGACCGTGGAGTAAGGGGCCTCCTCGCCGCCGTCATCCCGGCGCCAGTCCAGATGGGCGGTCTTCAGGCCGGACAGCGGGGGCAGGGCATCGGGGGCAGCGGTCAAGGCAGGACTCCGGTCGCTCCGGTCGAGGGGCGGGGGTGGTCAAGGGTTGATCGATCGTGTCGCGGCGGCCCGGTAGCCGGGCTGGAGAAAGGCGTCCGCGGCGTTTCAACAGACTTGCCCACAGCAGCTGTGGGAAACCGGCTGTGGACAACGGCTCCTGCGGGTGGGGTCAAGGAAGGACCTTCTTGAACGGCTTCACGGTCACCTGGGCGTAGACGCCGGCGATCATGTAGGGGTCGGCATCGGCCCAGGCCTGGGCGCTCTCGAGGTCCTCGAACTCGGCGACGACCAGGCTGCCCGAGAAGCCGGCCTCGCCCGGATCATCGCTGTCGATGGCGGGATGGGGGCCGGCCAGCACCAGGCGGCCCTCGTCGCGAAGCGTCTCGAGGCGTGCCACGTGGTCAGGGCGGGCGGCCAGGCGCCGCTCCAGGCTGCTGTTCACATCTTCACTGATGATGGCGTATAGCATCTCGGTTCTTCCTCGGTGGTGGGCGGCTCGCGCCGCGAGTAGCGATAGTACCCGGCATTGACCGTCACCGGGCGCACAAGCACCATGGCGGGATATTCTGACAAAGTCACCTGCCGGCGTCATGCCCAATGACAGCACCTCCCGCGCGTTTCGAGGGCGATCCTCTCACCATCGACCTGCACATGCACTCCACGGCCTCCGACGGCGCCCTGCCGCCGGCCGAGGTGGTGTCGCTGTGCCGCGCGAGGGGGCTGTCCCTGATGGCGCTGACCGATCATGACACCATGGATGGTATCGCCGAGGCGCAGGCAACCGCCCGTCAGCAGGGCATCGGGCTGATTCCCGGCACCGAGCTCTCCACCCAATGGCGGGGCATCAATATCCACGTGGTGGGCCTGCTGCCCGATGGCCCTCGCGGCGATCTGGTGGAGGGCCTGGTTGCCCAGGCCGAGGCCCGTGAGCAGCGCTCCCTGCGCATCGCCGAGCGACTCGAGAAGATCGGGCTCAAGGATGCCCTGGCGCGTGCCCGTGAGCAGGCCGGGTCCGAGCGCCCCCTGGGGCGGCCGGACTTCGCCAGGGCGCTGGTGGCGGCGGGGCTGGTGCCCGACATCGGCAGCGCGTTCAAGAAACACCTCGGCAACGGCAAGGCCGGCGACATCAAGGCCCTCTGGCCCTTCCTCTCCACGGTGGTGGCCTGGATCCTCGATGCCGGCGGGGTGGCGGTGCTCGCCCATCCGCTTCGCCACGGCCTGACCCGGCGCAAGCGCGGACTGCTGCTGGATGACTTCGCCGCCGCCGGCGGCCAGGCCGCGGAGCTGGTCAGCGGCTTCCAGAATGCCGACGTGACCCGCGACCTGGCACGCCAGCTGCAAGAGCGTGACCTCTACGGCTCGGTGGGCAGCGACTTCCATTTCCCCGGCGGCCACCTGTCGCCGGGAAGCATGAGCCCGGTGCCACGGACCGCCACGCCGCCGGTGTGGACCCATCCTCGCCTGGCCGGCATCGCTTCCTAGGCCGCCGCCTGGGCATCGGCCGCCCGGTCAGGAAGCGTTATCATAGTGACTGACATCCCATTTCCGGCCACCGAACAGGGAGCTCGCATGAGCCAGTTCTTCCATATCCATCCGGACAATCCCCAGAAGCGCCTGATTGACCAGGCGATCCAGATCATCCGTAACGGGGGAGTGGTCGCCTACCCGACCGATTCCGGCTATGCCCTGGGGTGCCATCTGGGGGACAAGAAGGCCATCGAGAAGATCAAGTGGCTGCGCTCGCTGGATGACAAGCACAACTTCACCCTGGTCTGCTCGGATCTCTCCGAGATCGGTACCTACGCCAAGGTGGACAATGCGGTCTTCCGTCTGCTGAAGGCCCATACCCCCGGTGCCTATACCTTTATCCTCGATGCCACCAGCGAGGTCCCGCGGCTGCTGCTGCATCCCAAGCGTCGTTCCATCGGGGTGCGCGTGCCGGATCACCAGATCACCCGGGCCCTGCTGGGCGCCCTGGGTGAGCCGCTGATGAGCGTCACCCTGATCCCGGTGGGCGAGGAGCTGCCGATGACCGACGCCGAGGATATCCGCGAGCGCTTCGGCGCGCACCTCGACCTGGTGATCGACGGTGGCGCCTGCCACCTGGAGGCGACCAGCGTGATCGACCTGCGCGACCTCCCGCCGAAGATCCTCCGCGAGGGACGCGGCGACATCCGCCCCTTCGAGGCGTGATCCGGCTGCGTCGCCGGCGCATGATGCCGGCGGTGCATCGCCCACCCCCGGTGGGCTCGCCCCCTCCCGCTATTTCTCCTTGCCCTGCGGCCCCTCCTCGTCGTCCCGTGCCTGCTCCTCGAGGTTGGGGTCCGGGGTGTCCTCGTCGAGCCAGGTGCCGCAGCGCAGGCAGTATCTGGCCCGCTTTTCATGGCGGTCGTGGCCGCAGCCCGGGCAGGCCTCGTCGGAGTAGCGGTCGGCGCGGATCGAGCGGATCACCTCGGCAGAGAAGACCCCTGTCGGCACCGCGATGATGGAGTAGCCGATCAGCATCACCATGACCGAGATCGCCTGGCCCAGCGGAGTGACCGGCACGATGTCGCCGTATCCCACGGTGGTGAGGGTGACGATGGCCCAGTAGATCGAGGTGGGAATACTGGTGAAGCCGGCCTCCGCAGGCTCGATCAGGTAGATGATCGAGGCGAAGATGGTCACCAGCAGGAAGACGGTGAAGAGGAACAGGAAGATCTGGTGGCCGCTGCGCTGCAGCGCCCCGAGCAGCAGGCGCCCCTCGCCGACGAACTCCATCATCCGCAGCACACGGAAGATACGCAGGGTGCGCAGCAGGCGCACCACCACCAGCGACTGTGCCCCCGGCAGCAACAGGGCCAGCCAGGTGGGCAAGATCGCCATCAGGTCGATGATGCCGTAGAAGCTCTTCAGGTACATCCAGGGGCGTTCGAGGCAGTAGAGGCGCACTGCCAGCTCGATGGTGAAGCCCACAGTGAAGCCCCATTCGATCCAGTAGAAGAGCGTTGCATGATCCTCGCGGAAGGGTGCGACGCTCTCGAGCATGATCACCAGCACGCTGGCGAGGATCGCCGCGATCAGTGCGATGTCGAAGGCCTTGGCCGGCAGGGTGTCGGACTCGAAGATGATCTGGAAGACTCGAGTGCGAAGGCCTTCACCCGCGGGCCTGGGGTGATAGTTCACGGGCGTCGTCCTTGTGGTGGCGGTTCCGAGCCAGGGGATGTCATATCCGATCAGGCCAGGTTGACGTCGCCTGGCAGCCGGCGGGCCAGCCGCAGCATTCGACCGCCGACGCTCGGGGTCAACCAGGCCGCGGTATCCATCGCCTCGGCAATCAGGCGGGCGTCGTCACGCGTTCGGGCATCGTCGTCACGCCTTGGCGCATCAACAGGCACATCAAGAAGGGCATCATCGCCCAGTTCCGCCAGCCGTTGGAAGGCCCGGCATGCCTCGTCGCGCCAGGCATCGTCGCCGGTATCCGCCAGGGCATCCAGCGCCACGGTGGCGCGATGCAGCCAGCTCGCGGGGCTGGTGGCCTCGGGCAGCACCCATTCGCCGCCGAGCAGGGCGCCACCGCGGGCTGCCTTGCTGGTGTCCGAAGGCCGCAGGGCCACCGAGTCGGCCAGGGACTCGGCCAGTGACCAGAGGGCGTCCGGGGTGCCCGCCTTGAGCTCGAGTTCCAGCTCGCGGATCGCCACGACCCGGTCGCCTGCCCGGATCTCGCCGAGGTCCAGGGCGAGCTCGATGGTCCCGTCCCGGTCCTCGAGCCACCAGGTCTCGCGCACGAAGTCGGTGGCGAAGCGTGGCACCAGGCGCTCGAGCAGGCCGACACCCCGTTCGGCCATTGGGGGCAGATCAGCCAGCCCCTGAAGATCGAGGCCGGGGCCATCCACCTCCCACTCCCACTCACCGCGGGTGGACAGGCCGCCGCCGCCCTGGCCACGGGTCTTGAGGGTCTGCAGCAGCCGGTCGTCCGCCCGCCTCAGGCGCAGCGCCATCCGTGCCTGCTCCAGGTCGCCTTCCGGGGTATCGAAATAGGTGTTGCCCAGGTGCGTGATCGTCGGTGTCAGGGCGGCCAGGCGAGGGTGGTGCCGCAGGGCTTCGGGGCCCTCGGCCCCCAGGGCCAGCTTGAGCTCGATCTCGTCTGCCATCGGGATTGCCACCTCGGTTTGATGAATAATGGATGATTTTTTCATGACGGTGGTGGCGCCAATCACTATACTGACGCCGCCATTTTCCAGGTTTATAGATACCCCATGGTGACATCCAACCCCTTCTCCGCGATGTTTGGCCGCTCGCCATTCCATCCGCTGCTGGCCCATATCGTCAAGGCCAATGCCTGTGCGGACGAGCTGCTGCCCTTCTTCGAGGCTTCCCTCGAGGGTGACTGGGACACCGCCGAACAGCACCGCGAGACGATCACGCGCCTCGAGCACGAGGCCGACGAGCTGAAGGCCGAGCTGCGTCTCAACCTTCCCAAGACCATGTTCCTGCCGGTGTCGCGTTCCGACCTGCTAGACCTGATCAGCGTCCAGGACAAGATCGCCAACAAGGTCCGCGACATCACCGGCATCATGCTTGGCCGCCGGATGCAGGTGCCCCAGGAGCTGGCGCAACCGATGCGCGACTACATCCGCACCTCCGTGTCCTGCGTGGCCCAGGCGCGTCACGCCCTGGAGGAGCTCAAGGACCTGCTGGAGTCCGGCTTCGGTCGCAATGTCTCCGACGTGATGCAGAACCTGATCCGCGAGCTGCATGTGCTCGAGCAGCAGGCCGACAGCCAGCAGGTGGCCATTCGCCGTCAGTTGTTCGGGCTGGAGGATCGCCTGCCGCCGGTGGACGTGATGTTCCTCTACACGATCATCGACGGGGTAGGCGAACTCTCCGACCGCGCAGAGCGCGTCGGTAGCCGCCTGCAGATCATGACGGCCAATTGAGCACAGCGGACCCGGCAATCCCGGGGCCTCGTTGTCTAGCCTACTTCTGACCGCAAAAAGGGAACCCTCCCTATGTCGATCATTGCGCAGCACGGCGATATCTTCATCATCCTCGCCTGTCTCTTCGGCTTCTTCATGGCCTGGGGCGTCGGGGCCAACGACGTGGCCAACGCCATGGGCACCTCGGTGGGCTCCAAGGCCATCACCATCAAGCAGGCGATCATCATCGCCGTGATCTTCGAGTTCCTCGGCGCCTGGTTGGCCGGTGGAGAGGTCACCGATACCGTCCGCAAGGGCATCATCGATCCACAACTGCTGCAGGACGACCCCCAACTGCTCGTCTACGGCATGCTGGCCGCCCTGCTGGCGGCGGCCACCTGGCTGCTGATCGCCTCCATGAAGGGCTGGCCGGTCTCCACCACCCACTCCATCGTCGGCGCCATCGTCGGCTTCGCGGTGGCAGGCCTCGGGGCGAGCACCGTGGACTGGGCCTCGGTGGGCAAGATCGCCGCCAGCTGGGTGGTGTCGCCGTTGTTGTCCGGCACCATCGCCTTCACCCTCTTCAGGTCGATTCAGCACCTGATCTTCGAGGCCCAGGATCCCTTCGTCGCCGCCAAGCGCTACGTGCCGATGTACATCTTCCTGGTCGGCTTCGCCGTGGTGATGGTGACCCTCACCAAGGGCCTCAAGCATATTGGCTTGCACCTCAGTTTCGGCACCAGCCTGCTGCTCGCCATCCTCGTCGGCCTGTTGATCATGGGCCTCGGCGTGCTGATGGAGAGGCGCATCAAGGCATCGAGTCGCCAGACCGACCAGTTCGGCTTCAGTGGAGTGGAGCGAGTCTTCGGCGTGCTGATGATCTTCACCGCCTGCGCCATGGCCTTCGCCCACGGTTCCAACGACGTGGCTAACGCCGTGGGGCCCCTGGCCGCGGTGATCAGTGTGGTCCAGGCCGGCGGTTCGATCGGGGGCGCCTCCCTGGTGCCCTGGTGGGTACTGGTGCTGGGTGGCGGCGGTATCGTCGTCGGCCTGGTCACCTATGGCCACAAGGTCATCGCCACGGTAGGCACCGGGATCACCGAGCTCACCCCGAGCCGTGGCTTCGCGGCCACCCTGGCGGCGGCCACCACCGTGGTGCTTGCCTCGGGCACCGGCCTGCCGATCTCCACCACCCACACCCTGGTGGGTGCGGTGCTGGGGGTGGGCCTGGCCCGCGGCATGGCGGCGCTCAACATGCGGGTCATCGGCACCATCGCCATGTCCTGGTTGATCACCCTGCCGGCCGGGGCCGGCCTGTCGATCCTGTTCTTCTTCATGTTCAAGGGCATGTTCGGCTAGGGCGTCGCCTCCCGGCTAGTCCAGACTGGACAGCGGCGGCATCACCTCGGTGGTGCCGCCTTTTTCTGGGCTCTGGTATAGTGGATTTCGCTTCCCTTTCATTCATCTGCTGCCGGAGTGCGGCCTTGGATACTCGCTTCCCCTTCGTGGACTGGTTCCGCAATTCCTCGCCCTATATAAATGCCCATCGTGGGCGAACCTTCGTCATCCTGATCGAGGGGGAGGCCATGGCGAGTGGTCGAGGGGAGCAACTGGTCCAGGACCTGGCGCTGCTGCATACCCTGGGCGTGCGTCTGGTGGTGGTGTTCGGCATCCGCCCCCAGGTGCAGCAGGCCCTGGACGAGGTGGGCATCGTGCCGACCCGGCATCGGGGGCGTTGGGTGGCCGACGAGGCGATCATGTCCCGGGTAGAGCGCATCGCCGCCGAGCAGCGGCTCTGGCTGGAGGCGCGGCTCTCGCCCGGCCTGCCCAACACGCCGCTTCATGGCATCGAGATGACCGTGGTCTCCGGCAACCTGGTGATGGCCAAGCCGCTGGGCGTGCGCGATGGCGTCGACTTCGACCGCAGCGGCGAGGTGCGCCGGGTGCGCGAGCAGGCCATCGAGGGCCTGCTCGAGCGAGGATCGCTGGTGGTGCTGCCGCCGCTGGGTTTCTCCAGTACCGGTGAGGTCTTCGACCTGGATGCCTCCGAGGTGGCGCGACACGCCGCCACGGCGCTCTCCGCCGACAAGTTGATCCTGCTCGGCGAGGCCAGCGGGCTGTTCGACCGCAGCGGCCAGCTGCAGCGCCAGTTGACCCCGGCCGACGCCGTGCCGCTACTCGAACAGGCCGACCCGTCCAGCGAGCTTTCCCGGCACCTCGATGCGGCCTGTGCGGCGGCTCGCCATGGCGTCGCCCGTACCCACCTGCTCTCCTGGCATGATCACGACGCCTTGCTCGGCGAGCTGTTCACCCGCGATGGCGTGGGCACCATGATCACCGAGCATCGCTATGAGCAGCTTCGCCCGGCGGAGCTCGGCGATATCGGCGGGCTGCTTGAGCTGCTCGAGCCGCTGGAGTGGCGCGGCATGTTGGTGCCGAGGTCCCGCGAGCGGCTGGAGTACGAGATCGACGACTACCTGGTGATCGAGCGCGACGGCATGATCATCGGCTGCGCCGCCCTGCACACCTTCGGCGAGGCCGACATGGGGGAGCTGGCCTGCGTGGCCGTGCATGACGACTACCGGGGAGGCGCACGTGGCGAGCTGCTGCTCGCCGAGATCGAGCGTCGGGCTCGGCGCCTGAGGCTCTCGTCGCTGTTTGCCCTCACCACCCACAGCACCCACTGGTTCTTCGAGCACGGCTTCCGCCTGGCCGACATCGAGGTGCTTCCGACCTTGCGTCGCGACACTTACAACCACGCCCGCAAGTCCAAGATCCTCGTCAAGACCCTCCCCTGAGTGGGCGGGCTGTCGCCACGAGGCGTCGCCCGCCGCCGTGTTGTCGCCTGATGGCAACGCTGCAATATGCTGACATTAAAGGTAATTCAGGATAGTGCCGAAAGGGCGTCGCCAGTTGGCGACGAAAAGTCATGGTAGAGGCGCGTTTTTTCCTCTCTCGGTCGTCCTCTTGCGGCCATTCCCGCTTTTTTATGTATTAACTAACTGAAAATAAAGATACATAGCGATTTCTGGCACGCAGCTGGCAGTAGTCATGGTGAGCAAGGAAAACGGTTCATACGGCTCGAACCGTTTTCCGGTTGCCAAGGGAGGGGTGGGACATCACTACCCTGTGCTCCCGCCCCCCTGACGCGACCAGTGTCTGCTCAAAGCGATGTGTGACGTAAGGTTGCGATGAGACGGTACCGCCGAATGGCAAGGATCGGTATCGAGAGGGCAGGGATGCCCTGGCAAGGATGCCACCCCCGGGTTTCGACCTGTCAGGGGGAATCGAATCGCGCAGCATCGCCATCGGCTCTGTCGAGGCGGCGCTGCCAGGAACGGAGCGGGGTGGCGTGACACCCGTCTGAGGATGAGTGGCATGCCACCCGCATGAGGATGACCAGCCCCTGGTGGCAGATGGCGTTCTCATGGCTTCGGGGCCCCGGCCCATGGAAAGGCGAACGATGGACGGACCAGGTCGTCCATCGATGGTTTTTCCAGACCCTTCAGTTCCCTGCGTATTGGGCCGGCCATGCCGGCCCTTTTTTTCGTCGGTGGTCGTGGAGAGAGCGATCACGGGGAGGTCGGTTGAACTCTGGTATCCTGAGGAATGGACGATGGTGGTTCCCTTTACCCTCCTGCAAAGAACGCTGTCCATGACTTCAGCCGTTACACGTCACTGGCGCCCGCGCTCGCTGTTGCAGCTGGTGTTGCTGGCCTTCCTGGTCGTGATGCTGCCGCTGGCGGTGCTGATGATCCAGGCCGGTCAGGCGCTCTCCGAGCTGTCGCGACTGGCCGATGTCAGTGCCCGCCAGGCGGTGGAGGAGACCCGGCGCGCCCGTTCGCTTGGGGCCCTGGCGTTGGAGATGGAACGCGGCGCCCGCCAGTATGCGGTGGTCGAGCAGGAGGGGCTCCTGGATATCTTCGACGAGCGCCTCGCGGAGTTCCGGCAATTGCTGGCCCAGCAGCGCCTGCTGCTGCCCGACGACCCCGACGTGGCGGCTCTGGAGGAAGCGCTCGGCGACCTCGCCGGGCTCCCTGACCTCCCCCTCGAGGCCTTCAGGGCGCGCCTCTCCGACTTCCTGTCCTTCGCCCAGCATACCGAGGCGATGCGCCGGGCCACCAACCGGCGCATCGACCAGCGCATCGACGCCATCAGTGCGCGTGCCGAGGACGTGCAGGTCCGTCTCTGGTGGCAGACCGCGGCACTGGTGTCGGCGAGCCTGGTGCTGATGCTGCTGGTCACGCGATTGATCGTTCACCCGATCCGCCAGCTCGAGAGGCGCATCCTGGGGATCGGCAGTGTGGGCGGCGATGCAGGTCGCAACGCGCGGCCCTTGAAGGGCCCGGCGGAGCTGATCACCCTGGATGAGCGACTGGACTGGCTGGCCTCGCGGCTCGACGAGCTCGAGGCCCAGAAGCAGCAGTTCCTGCGCCACATGTCCCACGAACTCAAGACCCCGCTGGCCAGCGTTCGCGAAGGCTCGTCTCTGCTCTCCGACGGGGTGGCCGGCGAGGTCACGCCGCGTCAGCGCGAGATCCTCGATCTCATCGATGCCAGCGGGCGAGAGCTTCAGCAGCTGATCGAGCAGCTGCTCGACTACAACCTGCTCAAGCACGGTCGAAAGCTTCACATCGAACGGCTGGATGTCGCCACCGTGGTCAAGGAGGTGCTGGCCAAGCATCGCCTGGCACTCGACCACAAGGAGATGCGCGTCAGCTGTTTCGATGGCCCCCTGACCTGGGCGATCGACCGCACCGCCACGGCCCGCGTCATCGACAACCTCATCTCCAATGCCGTGGCCTATGGCGAGGATGGCGGCGTGCTGGATATCCGCGCCCGACCGCTCAAGGATCACCTGATGATCGAGGTGGCCAACAGCGGCGAGCCGATTGCCGAGGAGGATCGTGAGCGACTGTTCGATGCCTTCTATCAGGGCCGTGTGCGCCGCAAGGGGCCGCTCAAGGGCTCCGGCATCGGCCTTTCGGTGGCCGCCGACTGTGCCCGGCTTCAGGAAGGTCGCCTGGAGCTGGTGGACGACCCGCGACTGGCCGTGTGCTTCCGGCTCACCCTGCCGTTTTCGACCCCGCTACCCGAATCGAACGACGAGCGCCCGACACCCGCCGCGGTGGGTGAAGACGCAAGGAAGGATATCTCATGACCCTACGCCCCTGGCTGGTGTGCCTGGCAACGGCGTGGCTGGCTGGATGCCAGTATCTGCCGACCCCGCTGCAGTCTCCCTCCTCGTCCTTGCAGGGTACCTCCCTCGGCTCGGCGGTCTGCCAGGAGGAACTGCCGGACTTCGACAACGTGGAGTGCCTGCTCCATGACTGGGTGACCTTCGGCCTGGCCTCCCAGCGAGGGGACCGGGCCTGGCGGGAGGCCACCCTGACCCGTCTGGAGGGCGATGCCAAGGAGCGACGCCTGGCGCGGGCCGTGCTGCTCTCCTGGGGGGGCGAGCAGCAGTGGAACCGCGCCTCGGAGCTCTACAAGGCCGACCTGCATGCTGCCCCGACCGAACTGCAGCCGCTGCTGCGCTACTGGCTCAACGAGCTGGAGGGGCGCCGCCGCCTGGCCGGCCAGCTGACCGAAAGCCGCCGCGCAAACGATACGGCCATGATGGAGAATGAAGCGCTCACTCAGGAGCTGGAGGCCATGGCCGAGAAACTCGAGCAACTCACCGCCATCGAAGAGAGCATCAACCTGCGACAGCAGAGTGAATAACCCCGGAGAGACGACATGAAGCAGACCGGACGCCTGCCCAATGCCGGCCATCATGGCGCGCACATCCTGCTGGTGGATGACGACGTCAGCCTGTTGAAACTGCTGGGCATGCGGCTGGAGAGCCGCGGCTATCGAGTCACCACCGCCGAAAGCGGTCGCGAGGCCCTCAAGCGGCTGGAAGTCGAGCGTCCTGACCTGGTGCTGTCCGACCTGCGCATGGACGAGATGGACGGACTGGCCCTGTTCCAGGAGATCCAGCGTCGGGTGCCGGGGCTGCCGGTGATCATCCTGACCGCCCACGGCTCGATCCCCGATGCGGTGAGTGCCACCCGACAGGGGGTGTTCGGCTTTCTCACCAAGCCGGTGGACCGCGACGAGCTGTTTTCCGCCATCGATGACGCCCTGGCCCAGACTTCGACCAGTGCCACCGAGGGCGACGACCGCTGGCGCGAGGCCATCATCACCCGCAGCCCCGAGATGGAACGCATCCTGGAACAGGCCCGCATGGTGGCCGTCTCGGACGTCAGCGTGCTGGTCACCGGCGCCTCCGGATCGGGCAAGGAGTTACTCGCCGGTGCCATCCACAAGGCGAGCCCGCGGGCCGACAAGCCCTTCGTGGCGATCAACTGCGGAGCGCTGCCCGAGCAGCTGCTGGAAAGTGAACTGTTCGGCCATGCCCGGGGCGCCTTCACCGGGGCGGTGGGCGAGCACCGCGGCCTCTTCCAGGCGGCCGACGGCGGCACTCTGTTCCTCGACGAGATCGGCGACATGCCGATGACCCTGCAGGTCAAGCTGCTGCGGGCCTTGCAGGAGCGCCACGTCCGACCGCTCGGCTCCACCGCCTCGATCCCTATCGACGTGCGCATCATCTCGGCGACCCACCGCGACCTGGATCACGCCATGCGAGAGGGTGAGTTCCGCGAGGACCTCTACTACCGGCTCAACGTGGTGAACCTGCGGCTGCCGCCCCTCAAGGAGCGCGCCGAGGACGTCCCGTTGCTGGCCAAGCACCTGGTCGCCCAGGCCGCCGCCCGGCACAAGCCCTTCGTCAAGGGCTTCTCGCCGGAGGCGCTCAACCTCCTGGCCTCCTCGGGCTGGCCTGGCAACGTGCGCCAGCTGGTCAACGTGGTGGAGCAGTGCGTAGCCTTGACCACCTCGCCGATCATCCCCGAGGGGCTGGTGGCCCAGGCGCTGGCCGCCGAGGACAACGCCCTGCCGACCTTCAATGACGCCCGGGCCGGCTTCGAACGCAGCTACCTGGTCAAGGTGCTCAAGATCACCGAGGGCAACGTCACCCATGCGGCCCGCATCGCCGGGCGCAACCGCACCGACTTCTACAAGCTGCTGGCCCGTCACCAGCTCGAGCCCGGTGCCTTCAAGCCGGCCGCGCGACAGGCCGAAAAGTCCTGACGCCAGCCCCGGAACAGGGAGCACAACGCAGGACCCCCTGCCGAAGCAGGGGGTCCTGTGCGTCGTGTCGTGTGCCCGGCGCGATCAGTCCTTCAGACGGGTCTTGCGCAGGTAGGGGAAGATGGTCTCGAACTCGCCGAACTTCGCCTTGGCGTCCTCGTTGGAGACTGTCGGCGGGATGATCACATCCTCGCCGGTGGTCCAGTCCGCCGGCGTGGCCACGCCCTTGCCGTTGGCGGTCTGCAGGGCGTCCAGGGCGCGCAGCACCTCGCCGAAGTTGCGGCCCACGTTCATCGGGTAGGTCATGGTCAGCTTGAGCTGCTTGTCCGGGCCGATGATGAACACCGAGCGCACGGTGGCGCTGTCGGCCGGGGTGCGACCGTCCGGCAGATAGGCCTCGGCCGGCAGCATGTCGAAAAGCTTGGCGACCTTGAGGCCCTCGTCGGCGATGATCGGGAAGCCGACCTCGCAGCTGGCGTAGCTCGAGATGTCGTTGATCCACTTCTTGTGGTCTTCCACACCGTCCACGGAGATGCCGATCACCTTGGTGCCGCGCTTCTTCCACTCCTCGCTGAGCTTGGCGACGGCGCCGAACTCGGTGGTGCACACCGGGGTGAAGTCCTTCGGGTGCGAGAACAGGATGGTCCAGCTGTCGCCGATCCATTCGTGGAAGCTAATCGGTCCCTGGCTGGTCTCGGCCTCGAAGTCCGGTACGACGTCATTGATACGCAGTGACATGATGGTACTCCCTGATGGTTGGGGATGTGTCCCCGAGTGATCGGCATCTGGGCTCGGGGAAGAACCTTATCCTCTTGTATATGGGTATTGGTCTTCCGTCCTCAAAGGGCCGACGGCACCAGTGTTTCGATCATATTTCGGAATAACAATATTCTCAGTATCACTCTGTTGCCTTTCCGCCACGGTCCCCGTCGTCACTGGCCTCAATGCCGGAGACAGTGAGCGAGAGTCGCCCCTCGCCCAGCCGGGCCTCGAGCGCCTGGCCTGGCGCGGTATCTGCCGCCCGGCGGACCACCCGGCCCTGGTCGTCCTCGAGGATCGCGTAGCCGCGCCCCAGCACCGCCAGCGGGCTCACCGCCTGCAGCTCGCGGGCGAGCCCGCCCAGCCGCTCTCGATGGCGGGCCAGCGCTCGCGGCAGGGTCTGGTGAAGGCGCAGCGTGGCGCGCTCCAGCCGTTGCCCGGCCTGTTCCACCAGCCGGTCCGGCGAGCGCAGGGAAAGGCGCTGGCGCAGGTGGTTCTCGCGCCGTCGCTCCAGAGCGAGCCGCGCCTGCATGGCCCGCCCCAGCCGTCCCTCCAACTGGTCGATCTGCAGGCGACGCGCGGCCAGCACCTCGCCGGGGTGGCGCAGCCGGGCACGCAGGTGATCCAGGCGCTGGGCCTCCGTCTCCAGGCGGCCACGCTCTGCGCGCGTCAGCCGGTCGGCCAGCCGGTCGAGGCGGTGAAGCCGTTCGCGGCGGTCGGGCACCAGCTGCTCGGCCCCGGCCGAGGGCGTGGGGGCGCGCGCATCGGCGGCGAAGTCGGCGAGCGTGACGTCTACCTCATGGCCCACCGCAGACATCACCGGCAGCCGGGAATGGAAGATCGCCCGGGCCAGGTGCTCGTCGTTGAAGGCCCACAGGTCCTCCAGGCTGCCGCCGCCGCGGGTGATCAGGATGACATCCCGGCTCGGATCCAGTGTTTGCTGGCGGTTGAGCAGTCCCAGTGCCGAGATCATCGCCGGTGCCGCCTCGCGTCCCTGCACCGGCACCGGGATTATCGTGACCTGGACCAGCGGCCAGCGCGCCGCCAGCACCGCCAGCACGTCGCGGATCGCCGCGCCGGTGGGCGAGGTGAGCACGAGCAGGTGGCGCGGCGGGAAGGGAAGGGGGCGCGCATTGGCGAACACTCCCTCGGCGGCCAGCCGGGCCTTCAGCCGCTCGAAGGCCGCCAGCAGCTCGCCTTCTCCCGCCGCCTGCACCGCCTCCACGATCAACTGGTAGTCGCCGCGAGGCTCGAAGAGCGACACCTGGCCGCGGACCTTGACGCGGTCGCCGTCGCGCATCGGCGCGGCGACGAAGCGCGCCCGGGTGCGAAACAGCGCGCAGCGCAGCTGGGCCCGCTCGTCCTTCAGGGTGAAGTAGACGTGCCCCGAGCTCGGCCGCGACACCCCGGAGAGCTCGCCCTCCACCCATACCTCGCCGACGTCCTGCTCCAGGGCCTGGCGGGCACGCTGGTTGAGCTCGGTGACGGAAAGGACAGGCGGGGCGCTGGAGGTGTCGCTGTCGTTGGGGGGCATGGTGGCATGGTCTCCGGCCGGAACGCCGACCAGCCTAGCACGGAACCGCCCTGCCCCTCGGCCCCGGTGCCGGGCGCGTCAGGCGCTCAGGCGTCGGCAGGCACCCAGTAGCACCGGCATCAGCAGGATCAATACCGTGATGCGCAGCAGGTGGTGCGAGGTGACGAATGCCGGGTCGATGCCCAGCGACAGTGCGACCAGGCTCAGTTCCGGCGCCCCGCCCGGCATGTAGGCGAGCAGCGCGGCCGGAAGCGACACCCCTGTCGCGGCGTGGATGCCCCAGGCGGCGAGGATGGCGATCGCCAGCAGACCCAGCGCCTGGAGCGCGGCCATCACCAATGTATGGCCCACCTTGGCCAGCGAGGTCCCCGTGAAGCGCACCCCTACCGAGACGCCGATGATCACCTGTGCCAGGGCGATCAGCATCGGCGGGATGGCGGCATGGGTCAGCCCCGTCAGGTGCAGCGCCGCCGAGATCAGCGCCGGGCCGAACAGCAGGGCGTTGGGCAGGTGCAACCGGTGCCCGAGCCAGGTGCCCAGCACGCCGGCTCCGGCCAGCCAGGCCGCATCCGCCGGGCCAGGCAGCCACAGCCACTGGGCCAGGCTCATGCTGGTGGGCTGCAGGCTGACATGGCCGATGCCATTGAGTACCGGGGGAATGGCGACCAGCAGCACCAGGATGCGCACCGCATGGTTCATGCCGACCACCCGCAGGTCGGCGCTGGAGTCCAGTGCCATGGCGGTGACCGCCGAGACGCCGCCGGGCACGCCGGCATAGAGGGCGGTGTCCAGCGAGTGGCCGGCGACTCGACGCGAGAACCATACCGAGAAGGCCATCATCACCGCCGTGGCCAGCAGCATCACGCTCAGGCTGGCGCCCCACAGGGACAGGTCGCCGGACATCTCCGGGGTGAAGGCCGCGCCGAGCATCACGCCGATCACCACCAGCACGCCCTTGCGGCCCCGCCCCGGCGAGCGCAGCCGGGCGCCGGCGAGGCTCGCCAGGGTGGTGGCGAACAAGGCGCCAAGCAGCCAGGGCAGGGGAACGTCGAGCCAGTAGGCGAGGCCGCCGCCAGCCAGTCCCAGAGCCAGCGTTGGCAAGAAGCGGCCAAGGGCGGCCAGCCGGATGCTGAGGGTGTCGTCCAAGCCGTCGTGACCTCCTTTCGGGTGGTGGGCCTGCGGTCGGGTGGTGGGCCTGCGGGGGTCGACAGGCCCCCTGTGGCGGGGGAGGGACGCCGCCCTGGCTCGCTGGCGCAGCGAGTTTCGCCGCGACTGACGGCGGGCAGGCACGACGTGGATTGCCCGCTCCCCGGCTTGGTCGTTATAATGGGGGATTAACTTGACTCCCTCCACCAGTTCACTGGGTGTTGCCGCATATGTTACGTATGGCCCAAGAAGCTCTTACGTTCGATGACGTATTACTCGTCCCCGGTTTTTCCGAGGTCCTGCCCAACGACGTCAGCCTCCGGACCCGCCTGACCCGGGATCTCTACCTGAACATCCCGCTGGTCTCCGCCGCCATGGACACCGTTACCGAGGCTCGCCTGGCCATCGCCATGGCCCAGGAGGGCGGCATCGGCATCATCCACAAGAGCATGACCATCGCCCAGCAGGCCACCGAGGTGCGCAAGGTCAAGAAGCACGAGAGCGTGATCGTCAAGGATCCGGTCACCGTGGGGCCCAATGCCAAGCTGGCCGACCTGCTGATGATGGCCAAGGAGAACGGCTTCTCGGGCTTCCCGGTAGTGGAAGGCGAGGCTCTGGTAGGCCTGGTGACCGAGCGCGACATGCGCTTCCAGCCCAACCACGGCGACAGCGTCTACGACATCATGACCCCCGGCGAGAAGCTCGTCACCGTGCCGGTGGGCACCAGCCTCGACGTCATCAAGGGCAAGATGCAGGAGCACCGCGTCGAGAAGATGCTGGTGGTGGATGACCATTTCCACCTGCGTGGCCTGGTCACCTTCAAGGACATCGAGAAGGCCCGCAACTTCCCCCACGCCGCCAAGGATGCCGACGGCCGCCTGCTGGTCGGCGCCGCCGTGGGCACCGGCCCCGAGACGCCCGACCGCGTGGCCGCCCTGGCCGAGGCCGGCGTCGACGTGGTGGTGGTCGATACCGCCCACGGCCACTCCAAGGGCGTGATCGAGCGCGTTCGCTGGGTGAAGGAGCACTTCCCGCAGATTCAGGTCATCGGCGGCAACATCGCCACCGCCGAGGCCGCGAAGGCCCTGGCCGAGGCCGGCGCCGATGCGGTCAAGGTCGGCATCGGCCCGGGTTCCATCTGCACCACCCGCGTGGTGACCGGCGTGGGTCTGCCGCAGATCACCGCCGTCTCCAACGTCGCCGCGGCCCTTGGCCCCTACGACATCCCGCTGATCGCCGACGGCGGCATCCGCTTCTCCGGCGACCTGGCCAAGGCCGTGGCCGCCGGTGCCAGCACCGTGATGGCCGGTGGCCTGCTGGCCGGCACCGAGGAGGCCCCGGGCGAGATCGAGCTCTACCAGGGCCGCACCTACAAGGCCTACCGCGGCATGGGCTCCATGGGCGCCATGTCTCAGACCCAGGGCAGCGCCGACCGTTACTTTCAGGACAAGAGCGAGGGCGCCGAGAAGCTGGTGCCGGAAGGCATCGAAGGCCGCGTGCCCTACAAGGGCATGATGAGCGCCATCGTCCATCAGCTGATGGGCGGCCTGCGCGCCTCCATGGGCTACACCGGCTGCCGCGACATCCAGGAGATGCGCACCAAGCCGCAGTTCGTGAAGATCACCGGGGCCGGCTTCAACGAGTCCCACGTTCACGACGTGCAGATCACCAAGGAAGCCCCCAACTACCGGGGCGGGTGATACCGACCCACAGCACTACCGCGGCGGGGGAAACCCCGCCGCTCGCTTTTGTATCCGGCCCGCCGTCACACCGAGACACCTCCATGACCGATATTCACGCCCACAAGATCCTGATCCTCGACTTCGGCTCCCAGTACACCCAGTTGATCGCCCGCCGAGTTCGCGAGATCGGCGTCTACTCCGAGGTTCGCGCCTTCGACATCACCGAGGACGAGATCCGCGAGTACGCGCCCAACGGCATCATCCTCGCCGGTGGCCCGGAGTCGGTCACCGAGCTGGATTCCCCCAGGGCGCCGGCGTGCGTGTTCGAGATGGACCTGCCGGTGCTCGGCATCTGTTACGGCATGCAGACCATGGCCGAGCAGCTCGGCGGCAAGGTGGCCGGTTCGAACATCCGTGAGTTCGGCTACGCCCAGATCCGCCTGGACGCCGAGACCGCGCTGTTCAAGAACATCTCGGACCACATCGATCACGACACCGGCAATAGCCTTCTCGACGTGTGGATGAGCCACGGCGACAAGGTGGCCGAGGTGCCCGCCGAGTTCACCGTGACCGCCTCCACCCCGAGTTGCCCCATCGCCGCCATGGCCTGGGAGGAGAAGCGCTTCTTCGGCGTGCAGTTCCACCCCGAGGTGACCCACACCCTGCAGGGCCAGCGCATCCTCGAGCATTTCGTATTGGACATCTGCGGCAGCGAGCGCAACTGGACCCCGGCCCGCATCATCGAGGACCAGGTCGACCGGGTGCGCGAGCAGGTGGGCGAGAGCCACGTGCTGCTCGGCCTCTCCGGCGGCGTGGACTCCTCCGTGGTGGCAGCCCTGCTGCACAAGGCCATCGGCGACCAGCTGACCTGCGTGTTCGTCGACAACGGACTACTGCGCAAGGCCGAAGGCGACCAGGTGATGGAGACCTTCGCCAAGCACATGGGCGTGAAGGTGATCCGCGTGGACGCCGAGGACCTGTTCCTCGGCAAGCTGAAGGGCGAGGCCGACCCCGAGGCCAAGCGCAAGATCATCGGCAACACCTTCATCGACGTTTTCGACAGCGAGGCCGCCAAGATCGAGGGCGTCGACTTCCTGGCCCAGGGCACCATCTACCCGGACGTGATCGAATCCGCCGCCAGCAAGACCGGCAAGTCGCACGTGATCAAGTCCCACCACAACGTCGGCGGCCTGCCCGAGACCATGAAGCTCAAGCTCGTCGAGCCGCTGCGCGAGCTGTTCAAGGACGAGGTGCGCAAGCTCGGCGTCGAGCTCGGCCTGCCCTACGACATGGTCTACCGCCACCCCTTCCCGGGGCCGGGGCTCGGCGTGCGCATCCTCGGCGAGGTGAAGAAGGAGTACGCCGACATCCTGCGCGAGGCCGACGCCATCTTCATCCAGGAGCTGCACAATGCCGGCTGGTACCACAAGACCAGCCAGGCCTTCGCCGTCTTCCTGCCGGTCAAGTCCGTGGGCGTGGTGGGCGACGGCCGCCGCTACGAGTGGGTGATCGCGCTGCGCGCCGTGGAGACCATCGACTTCATGACCGCCCGCTGGGCGCACCTGCCCTACGAGCTGCTGGAGAAGGTCTCCAACCGCATCATCAACGAGATCACCGGCGTCTCCCGTGTTACCTACGACGTCTCAAGCAAGCCGCCCGCGACCATCGAGTGGGAGTGAATTAATGGCTTTGTAGGCGATTTCCTACAATCTGTGAGAGAAAAGCCCACCTACAAGGTGGGCTTTTCGCATTCTCTCCGTATTTTTAATGTCGGCGGTCTCAAGTTCCTATCGACAGGAGCACAGGCCGGGAGGAGCCCGCGATGCAGCAGCGGATGAGTCTGATCACCCTGGATGTTGGCGACCTGGCGCGGGCGCGACGCTTCTATAAGGAAGGGCTGGGCAGGCAGTGGACGGCGACATGACCCCCTTCCAAGAGGCGCGACAGGCTTTCCGCTCGGAAGGGGTGATCCTTCAAGGCACCGTGGGCCGTGGAAGCATGTTACTCCTCTGACTGCAGGCGATGGAGATACTCGGCGACGGCCAGTATCCGGGCACGAATCACGGACTCCGAATCATACTCGAAGTCAAAGTACTTTTCGGCCGCTTCCATGCCGTATCGTTGTCCCCAGACGGGCATGTCTCGTGAGCCATGCGCCTGGACGTCGGCCCTTCCGTCGATGATTTCGTAGACACGAGCCAGGGGGAAGACGTTGTCATTCCTCTGCGATAGCGTGGTGAGATCTGGAATGCGTGTGTCGATTACCCCCGCGAGTTGTCCGTCGCCCTTGCCTTCCTCGCCATGGCAGGCGGCACAGCTGTTGATGTATTCGTATTTCCCGACATCCACCTTTTCTACTTCCTGAGCGTGGCCGGTTGTCCAGGACAGGCCCATGATGATGGCCGCCGAGCAGGTGCTGATTTTCTTGGTGTTCATGGCTGCTCTCTTCTGTAGGAAACTACTGATTGTTATCCGGTGATCGGTTGATCGTTGTGTAACAGGATCGAGACATTTCGTAGCCGTTTATTACATACCCTCGTTGAATTTATAGTCAGGGTCGGTTAGGCGTGCAAGCAAGACCCGATGCCAGCGTGTGACGGCTCTATCGCCCGGGTTTACAAACGGCCTTCGCTGCTTGCCGGTCGAGCAGTTGTCATGGAGGAGTGGGGCGGTCGAGCGCGGCAGGGCGCTGGCGGTCGTCTTTGATAGTGCCGGGCTGCCCAGCATCGAGCGGGCAGCCATAAACCTCCATCGTCTAGGCTGTCAAAGGATGAAATGGGAGGGGGCTGCGATGCTCAAGGCGGTACTGCTCGATATCAGCGGCGTGCTGACTGAGGACGGGGAGGCCCTGCCCGGCGCCGTGGCGGCGCTAGAACGGCTGCAGGCGAGCGGGCTTTCGCTGCGCTTTCTCACCAACACCTCGCGTAGGACCTCGGCGGCGGTCTGCGAGGAACTGCAGCGGCTGGGCTTTGACGTGGCGCCGGAACAGGTCTTCACCGCTCCGGGGGCGATCCGTCGCCATCTCGAGCGCCATCAGTTGATTCCCTACCTGCTGATCCACGAGCGTCTCGAGCCGGAGTTCGCCGATCTGCCCCAAGGGGAGGCCGACGCCGTGGTGCTCGGTGATGCCGAGCAGCGCCTGGACTACACCCACCTCGACGCGGCCTTCCGGCTGCTGCTGGAGGGCGCGCCGCTGCTCGCCGTGGGCACCAACCGCTACTTCCGTCAGGCAGGCAAACTGCACCTCGATGTGGGGCCCTTCGTGCGCGCCCTGGAGTATGCCGCCGGCATCGAGGCGCGGTTGCTGGGCAAGCCCTCGGGCGACTTCTTCCATGCCGTGCTCGAGGATGCCGGGGTGGCACCCGTCGAGGCTCTGATGGTGGGGGACGACGTCGAGTGCGACGTGGCCGCCGCCATGGCGGTTGGCCTGGAGGCTTGCCTGGTGCGGTCTGGCAAGTATCGACCGGGCGACGAGGCGAAGGCGCCGGAGGCCCGCTGCGCGGCGAGCTTGGCAGATCTGGTCGAGGCACTACTGGCCGGGCGCTAGGCCGGACGGAAGGCGCCTCGTCTCCGGCAGGGCCATATGAACCGCTTGTCGGAGAAGTAGAAGCGTTCCCGCCGTAATCGGGGACCGACCCTCATTCTTGATTGCAGGGCCTGAAAGGGGCTAATCGCCTATCGCCGAATCTTTTCCGCCAGCTATGGTGTTCCTATCGACAGGAGCACAGGCCGGTAGGAGTACGCGATGCAACAACGCATGAGTCTGATCACCCTGGGCGTCAGCGACCTTGACCGGGCACGGCGCTTCTATGAAGAGGGGCTGGGCTGGCAGGTGGGGCTGGCGCAGGGCGATGTCGTCTTCTTCCAGCTCAACGGTCTGATCCTGTCGCTCTATCCTCGCGCAGCGCTGGCGCAGGATGCCGAGGTGGCGGATACGGGCAGCGGCTTCGCCGGTATCACCCTGGCCCACAATGTCTCCACCGAGGCGGAGGTGGATGGGGTGCTGAGCGAGGCCCAGCGCGCCGGCGGGCGTGTCGTCAAGCCGGCCAGCAAGGCGGAGTGGGGCGGTTATTCCGGTTATTTCGCCGACCCCGACGGCCACCTCTGGGAGGTGGCCCACAACCCCATTTTCCCCATCGATGCCGAGGGCAATACCTGGCTTGGCTGAGAGTTTCTGGGCGCTGACGGGTGCATGGCTCGTTGCCGCCTGCCACGGCCTGTTCAACGGCAACCGCAATACGCTGCGCTCCATGTGGGGCTGCACGCCTGCATGCAGCGGATCCCGACGCTCGATGGCATCGTCGATGCGGTGAGTATGCATCGCGTCAAGGCGGGGTATCATTCCATCGAGGCGCTGAACCCGACCGGCATGCTGCCGCAGGGCCCGGCACGATCTGACATCGCCCATGACGTCCTGATGTGTCCCGTTTTACAAGGAGCCACCGCCATGACTACCCCTACTGATGTCCTCTTCATCTCTCATGGCGGTGGTCCCATGCCGTTGTTGGGGGACCCGGGCCATCGAGAGATGGTGGATCGGCTCAACGAGATCGCTGGCAGGCTGCACAGGCCCTCGGCCATCCTGATGATCAGCGCCCATTGGGAAGCAAGCGTGCCCAGCATCACGTCCGGTGCCAACCCGCCGCTGATCTACGATTACTCCGGCTTTCCGCCCGAGTCCTATGCCATCCAGTATCCTGCCCCCGGGGAACCGGCGCTGGCACGGCAGGTGCAGGGGGTATTGGAGCAGGCCGGTTTCTCCGCGCAACTCGATGATCAGCGCGGCTTCGATCACGGCATGTTCGTGCCGCTCAAGCTGATGTACCCGGAGGCGGACATCCCGTGCGTGCAGCTGTCGCTGGTCAACAGCCTGGATGCCGCAACGCACCTGGCGATAGGCCAGGCGTTGCAGGCCCTGGACGTTGATGACCTGCTGGTGATCGGCTCGGGGTTCTCGTTCCATAACATGCGGGCGTTCTTTGCGCCGACTACCCCGGAGATCGAGGCCCGCAACCAGGCCTTCGAGGACTGGCTGGCGGTAACCTGCACCAGTGCCGACATCTCGGAGGCGGAGCGGGCCGAGCGTCTGGTGCACTGGGAGCGGGCCCCCCATGCCCGGTTCTGTCATCCCCGGGAAGAGCACCTCCTGCCGCTGCACGTGTGTTATGGGCTGGCGGGTCAGCCCAGTCAGGAACATGTTTCGGCAATGATTCTCGGCAAGCAGTCGGGGATGTTCTACTGGCGGGTGGCGCGGTGAAAGGGATGGCCCGCCGGGAAGCGGTTACCAGCGAACCGCCACGCGGTTCCTGCCCTCATGCTTGGCCTGGTACATGGCGGCGATCGCCCGCCCGCGTGGGGGCGGTGAGTCCGGCAGGGTATACTGCAAGGCACAAGCGCGAGCGGGGCTCGTGAGAGGATTCATCATCGGGCGATGAGGAGAACCATGAGCAACACCCCTTTCCAGGCGCTGGCCTGTCCGCTGGACGGCGACGTGCTGCACCAGAGCGGAGGCACCTGGCGCTGCGGCGTTGGCCACAGTTTCGATATCGCCAGGCAGGGCTATGTGAACCTCTTGCCGGTGCAGAAGAAACGCTCCCACGACCCGGGCGACAGCAAGGAGATGGTGGCGGCGCGTCAGCGTTTCCTGAATGCCGGCCATTACCGGCCTGTCGCAGACGCCGTCAGCCGCTCAGTGCTCTCCGGGGCGGTGCCGTCGGGCACGCTGAGCTGCCTGGATGCCGGCTGCGGGGAGGGCTACTACCTGCGCGAGCTGGCTGAGGCCGCCGCAGGGGAGGAAGACGCGCCGTCGCTGGCGCTTCTGGGCGTGGATATCTCCAAGTGGGCGGTGCTCGCCGCCGCCAGGCAGGGCCGGCAGACGGGGCAGCCGGCCAGTTGGGTGGTGGGCAGCAACGCCAACCTGCCCGTGCAGTCGGGCACGCTGGACCGGGTGCTGTGCCTGTTCGGCTTTCCCGTTTACCCGGAATTCGCCCGGGTGTTGAAGCCCGGCGGCGTGCTGCTGCTGGTCGAGGCCGGGCCGGATCACCTGCGCGAGCTGCGCGAGGTCATCTACCCCAGCCTCAAGCCCGAGCGCGCTGAGCAATCCGAGGTGCCCGAGAGCTTCACGCTCCTTGGCACCGATACCCTCCGTTACGCCCTCGAGCTCGAAGGCGCGGAGCCCGTCGCCGATCTGCTGGCGATGACTCCCCACCTGCATCGTGCCAGCGCCGAGGGCCGAGAGAAGGCGGCGGCGCTTTCCTCGCTCACCGTCACCGTGGAGGTGCGGGTGTCGCGCCTCGAGTGCGTCGCCGCGGGTTGATTGCCGTTGAGGCGTGGGGGCCTGGCTCTCCCGCGTGGAGAGCCCCTGGCATGTCGGCTATCGTCAAGGATGCGGGTCGGATGTACCGATCCTCGCCGTCATGTCCCGGGTATCCGGGCCCGGAGCCTCATCATGGAACGCATCCGGCATATCCATTCCATCACCAAGCGCCTGATCGTCATGACCACGGTGGCGGTCGCCGTGCTGGGAACGATCTTCGCGCTGACCTTCTTCTACAATCAACGGTTCATGATGACCTGGGCGGTGCCCCTGTGCGGGATCATCGGCGGGTTCGTGAGCATCCAGCAGCGCCTGAACAAGGTCACGGATGAGGAACTCGCGCTGTTGAGTGCCTCCTGGTTCCAGATACTGCTGGTGCCCATCTTCGGCGGGGTATTCGCCCTGGTGCTCTATCTGGTGTTCCTCTCCGGCATCGTCTCGGGAGATCTCTTTCCCGCCTTCTCGTTCCCCTCGCAGGAGGATATCGGGGAAGGGGAGGACTACATGCTGCACATCTTTCGGGACACCTACCCGAGCTCGGGGCCTGACCTGGCGAAGCTGCTGTTCTGGTCCTTCGTGGCGGGCTTCACGGAACGCTTCGTGCCTCAGTTGATCAGCAAGGTCACCTCGACGGTCTCGAAGGGCGCCGAGCGGGATGACGAGGCGGACCGCTGAGCGGTCATCGCCAGCCCATCAGCCAGGTCTCGTCATCCTTGAGCGACCGCCAGGGCAGGGTGGTCTCGCGGCGGCTATGGACCGCCTCGAGGATCACCTCGACCACGTTCTCCTCCTCGTCGCGCAGCAGGGTCGTCACGATGAAGTGCCTCTCCTTGTGGCGGGGCCGCGCCGCGGTCCACTTGCTGTGGTGAAGCTTGTTGGGGTTGATGGCGTTCATGGCCGTCTCCTCTAAGAGTGGGAAAGTGCTCAGCGCCGGACGAGGCCGTCGGGAGGGCCGTCGGCTTGGGGGCAGGACAGGGCGAGAACACGGGCAGGGACGGTGAAACGTTGGTGCTGGTCAAGGGCAGGGAGTGCACGCAAGAAGGGCGCGCCGGCCGGGCCGGCGCACCCTCTGCGCAGGGACATCAGGCGTCGAGGATCAGAGCCTGACCAGCATCTTGCCGCGGTTGGCCCCCTCGAACAGCTTGAGGAAGGCGTCCGGGGTGCGCTCTAGGCCGTCTTCCACGGTTTCCTCGTAGTCGAGCTGGCCGTCCTCGACCTGCGGGCCGACCTCCTCGAGGAACTGCGAGTAGTTCGCCCAGTGGTCGAAGACGATGAAGCCTTCCATGCGGGCGCGACGGATCAGGATCATCGCCAGGTTGCCCGGGCCGGCGCTCGGCGTGTCCTCGTTGTAGCGGGCGATCATGCCGCACACGGCGATGCGCGCACCGACCTTGAGGGTGTTCAGGGCCGCTTCCAGGCAGGTGCCGCCGACGTTCTCGTAGTAGACGTCGAAGCCCTCAGGGCAGGCCTCGCGGAGTGCCTCGGTGAGCTGGGCGGCGTCCTTTCCCCGGTAGCTGACGGCCTTGACGCCGTGGTCCTCGAGCCAGTCGAGCTTTTCCTGTGAACCGGCGATGCCGACCACGGTGCCGCCCTTGGCCTTGGCCAGCTGCACGGCCAGCGAACCCACCGCCCCGGCGGCGCCGCTGACCAGCACGTTGTCACCGTCCTGCATCTCGGCGATGCGGTTGAGGCCGGTCCAGGCGGTCATGCCCGGCATGCCGAGCACGCCCAGGTAGGCCTGATCCGGCACCTCGAAGGTGGGCAGAGGCTCGAGCTGGTCGCCGGGCAGCTGGGCGATATCCCGCCAGCCGCCCATGTGGCGCACCTTGGCGCCCACGGGGAAGTCCGAATCCCGGGACTCGACCACCTCTCCGATGGCCGCGCCTTCCAGGGGGGCGTTCAGTTCGAAGGGCTCGATGTAGGTCTTCACGCCGCTCATGCGGCCACGCATGTAGGGGTCCACCGAGAGCCAGGTGTTGCGGATGCGCACCTCGCCCTCGGCGAGGGCGGGCAGTTCCTGCTCATGAAGCTCGAACAGCTCCCGTGCCGGAGTGCCCTGCGGATAATCGTTGATGGTGAAGTGGCGGGATTGCATCGAGTGCGGCTCCTTCGCTCGGTTAGTAGACGACCAGTCTAATACATGGGGGCGGGCGGGCCAACCCGGCCTGCCCTGTCGAAACGAAAACACCCCATTCGGTCAGGGACCGAATGGGGTGTGGTGACTGCACTTGCAGTTACGGTCACGGCCTCAACGGTGAGGCTCTTCCTCGAACAGCTCTGCCTTGGCATCACGCATGACGTCTTCGCAGGCGGCCTGATGGGCGAGCTGGGTGAGCAGGCTCTGGCTCAGGGCGAAGCCCTTCCCCAGGCAGGTGTCGACTTCCTCACGGCTCACTTCGGGGGTGACGTTGCAGTCAATCTTGATCGTCCTTCCACCACCGTCCAGCCTGTCGGCGAATTCCCGAAAGCGCCAGGCGATTCGCTCCTTCCAGGTGGCTGATTCTTCCACGCCCTCGTTTACGCTAAACGTGCACTGCCACTCCGGTTTGTAGACCTTCATGAGAACCTCCTGTGCTGGCTTGAAAGAATGATCGATCGTGTTTTCTGCTCCGTATCTGAAGATGTTGCTCGATCATCATACAGGCTTTCCACCGTCGGGCCAGTTCTCGGCATGGATGAGGGTGACCCTGATCCGCTAGGTGGCGCCGCCGTGGGGTGCGTCAGTCGTCAGCCAATCACGCTAGCCGATATAGGCTTCGAAGGCCTCGAAGGCGGCCCGCTGCAACTGGGCCTGGTGTGCCCAGCACTGCAGCACGTAGGAATCGAGCGAACGGAGTTGCACTTGTGGGGTAGTCATCGCAGTTTCCCTCCTTTAAAGGGGTTGCATGATCACCATAGGCGCTTTCTTGTTGCAATGCAGCAAAAACTTTCCGCGGCAGCCTTAAAGGGCCTTCCCCGCTTCGCTCCGATCACCGCGGATCGGCGGGTTACCTCAGCCGGACCCCGCCCAGCACGCCGGTCAGTCGCTCCAGCACCTCGCCGCTGTGCCGCCAGAAGTGCCAGAAGAGCGGCACGGAAAGCGAGCGCTCGGGAGCGATGCTGATGAGACGGCCATCGGCCACCAGCGCCTCCACCTGCATCATCGGCATCATGCCGTAGCCGATCCCGGCGCTGGCCAGACGCACGAAGCCCTCCGATGACGGGCAGAGGTGGTAGGGAAAGCCGCCCTGGTAGCCACAGCCCGAAAGGAAGCGGTGCTGCAGCTGATCATGAGGGCCGTAGACGATGGCCGGAGCGCGGGCGAAGGCCTCTGGCGTCGGCCCCTCCGGGAAGTGGCGGGCGATGTAGTCCGGGGTGGCGAAGGGCTGATAGACCATGCTGCCCAGCGGCACGCAGCGTGCCCCGGCGATGGGCTGGTCACTGGCACAGAGGCAGGCCGCCACCTCACCGTCGCGAAGCCGTTTGAGGCCCACGTCCTGATCCTCGATCACCATGTCCAGCAGCAGGCCCTCCGACTGGCAGAAGTCGCCGATGACATCGGCCCACCAGGTCGACAGGCTGTCGGCATTGAGGGCGATCCGCAGGCGGGGCGAGGCCTCCTCCAGGGTGGGCAGCGTCGTGCGCAAGTCACGTTCCAGCAGCTGCACCTGCTGGTAGTGGTTGAGCAGCCGCTGGCCCGCCGGGGTGGGTTGCAGGGTCGGGTGGCGGATCAGCACCGGCTGGCCGAGACGAATCTCCAGCGCCTTGATGCGCTGGGAGACCGCCGACTGCGAGAGCCCCAGCCGGTCGCCTGCGCGCTCGAAGCCGTCGCATTCGACCACCGTGGCCAGGGCCTGGAGAAGCTTGTAGTCCAGCATCGGGGCCTCTTCGGGAGCCAGGGTAAAGACATAAGTAAAACTGATGAATGATTAACAAGATGATTTTGTAGTATATCGCCATCCGGCTAGGCTTGCCGCTCGATACGCCACGGCGTCAGGGGGCACGCAATGCTGGAGAGCTATTTCACGGGACTGGTGGTCTGCGGCGGGATCATCGTCGCCATCGGGGCGCAGAACGCCTATGTGCTGGGGCTGGCAGTGCGCCGTGAGCATCACTGGTGGTCGGCGGGGCTCTGCATGAGTGCCGATGTGCTGCTGCTGATGGCCGGGATGTTCGGGGTCAGTGCGGTGCTGCTGAGCATGCCGAGCGCCATGGAGGTGCTGCGCTGGGTGGGGGTGGTCTTCCTCGCCTGGTTGGCGGCCCAGGCCTTCCATCGTGCCGCCACCGGCCGGCGGGGATTGACCGTCGGCGGCGTGGGAGCCAGCAGTCCGAGGCGCGTGCTGCTCGCGACCCTCGCGGTCACCCTGCTCAATCCCCAGGTGTACCTGGATACCCTGCTGCTGATCCCCTCCATCGGTGCCCAGCAGCAGAGCGCCGCCACCTTCGTGGCGGGCACGATCACCGCCTCGATCCTCTGGTTCAGCCTGCTGGCCTGGGGCGGTTCGGCGCTCTCGCCCTGGCTCTCCCGGCCGCTGGCCTGGCGGGCGATCGACGGCGCTATCGGCGTGATGATGGCGGTGATCGCCGTACACCTGGTCGTCGATGCACCGATGGCCGCCTGAGCATCTGTCCTATCCCTGGTTGCTGGCCATGTCCTCGTTCTCGTCCTGTCTTTCCTCCAACGGCAACCAGTCCAGCGAGGCGCTGATCACGTCCAGGTAGTTGCGGATACGCTGGACGTAGTGCACCGGCTCGTAGCCCCGGGCATAGCCGTAGCGGGTCTGCGGGTAGTAGCGCTTGTCGGCCTTGAGCGGCAGCACCTCCTGCATGTCGGCCCAGGAGTCCGGGTCCCTGCCGAGCTTGCGGGCGAGCTCCCGGGCGTCCAGCAGGTGTCCGCGGCCGATGTTGTAGCTCGCCAGGGCCAGGTAGGTGCGATCCGGTTCGGGGATGGTGTCGGGCAGCCGATCATGCCGGTCGGCCAGGTAACGGGCTCCGCCGTCGATGGCTTCGGCGGGATCCAGGCGATTGGTGACGCCGAGGGACTTGGCAGTGTTGCGGGTCAGCATCATGATGCCGCGCACACCGGTGGGGGAGACGGCGCCGGGATCCCAGTGAGACTCCTGATAGGACAGGGCCGCGAGCAGGTCGGCGGGCATGCCGGTCTCCTCCGAGGCTTCCAGGAAGAGCTCCAGGAAGGAGGGCAGGCGTTCCTCGATGCGCCGGTTCAAGGCCCGCAGGTCGACGAAGTCGAACTCGCCGATATAGTCGTAGTAGCGGTGCTGCATCTCCTCGAGGCTCGTCTGACCCTCGGGGCTGGCCATCCACTCGCTGGCCCGTTCGGCGAGCGCCTGGTGTCCGGCGGGCAGGTACCAGCCCAGCCGGTCGCCACTGGTCAGGTTCATGGCGATTTCCAGGTGAGGAAAGTGGCGGCGTACCACCTGCACGATGTTGGAGTCGGCCAGGGTGCAGTCGAACTGCCTCTCGGCCACGGCGGCCAGCAGCATCTCGGTGGTGCGCGGGTCCTCCTCGAAGTCGATGCCGGTGTAGGTGTTGACCAGGCTCGCGAGCTTTTCCGCGTAGCTCGACTCCGCCGTGACGCGGATATCGACGCCGGCCATCTCCTCGACTTCGCGGGGCATGGGTCGCATCTCACGATGGCAGACCAGTTGCTCGACGATGTCGGTGTGGGTCGGCCCCTGGCGGAAACGCTCGTCACGCGAGGGGAGATGGGTCAGACCGGCGGCGGCCATGTCGAACTCGTTGGTCGCCATGGCCTCGAGCACCTCAGCGGTGGACCCCAGCAGCGTCCATTCGACCTGCCAGCCGTTGGCTTCGGCGAAGGCCAGGACCAGGTCATGCTCAGGCCCGGCCGGGCTCTCCTGGCGGTCGAGGTAGTAGGTGGTGGCGGCGTTGCGGGTGGCCACCTTGAGGGTCCCGCCGGATTCGGGTGGGTCGAGCAGCGTGACCGGGGGCTCGTCCGGGCCGCAGGCCTGGAGCATGGTCAGCGGCAAGAGGGCGAACAGCAGGCGGAACCTGGGCATGGAGGCATCTCCTGACCGGGAAGGGGAAGAGCGTATGTTAGCTCTAGTTTAACAGCACCCCCTCCACTGACCGGTCTGGTCGAGTCAACGCTGGCCGGGGCGCTCCGACCAGCGCCTTGCCGGCCAAGGCCTCGACGCCAGGACCGCGGAGAGCAGTCCGCGGCGCGCTTGGTGTCATGCTCAGTCTCCCGGGCCGCACTCCATGCAGCGCCTGGCCGAGTTCCAGGCCGATCACGCCGGGGCCGAAGACGGCGACCGACTCGGGCAGGTCGTCCCACTCGAAGACATCGTCGTTGATTACCAGTCGGTCACCCGCCGCCTCGAAGAGTCTCGGCCAGGTGCCCCGCGACCCGGTGCCGATGACGATGTTGCGGGCGGAGTGCCAGGCACTCAGACCGGCGCTGCCGGCGCCGATGATGGCGATATCCACCTCATGTTCCTGCATCTCGAATCCCTCCGGTATCGGAATGTTCTCTTCACTATGGCAGATTCACCATGGCAGGACGGGCGCCCGGCGAGGCCCGGTATCGCGGCGGTCATCGGCCGTCGAGCCAGCTGAGCACCACCTCGCGCAGCCGCCGGGCCGTTGCCTTGCCGAGTCGCGGCGGTGTGGTGTCGGGGCCTGTCCCCGCGGGCATCTCGATGCCGATGATCCGGATGCCGCCCTGAAATAATCCCAGGGCATCGACCAGCGCCAGGGTGCCCGCCAGGTCGAGGCCATGAGAAGAAAGCGAGGACAGGGACGCGGCGGTCTCTGGGAGTTCCCCTGGCGCGAAGCCCCTGAGGGTGCCGGGCGGGCCCTGGCCGCGCATGGCATCGACCAGCAGCAGGCGGTCGCTCGCCGTCGCCGCATGGAGGAAGAGATCGACGGGCTGAGCGAGGCAGTCGACGCTGACATCGTCGCGGCCTGCCAGCGCCTCGCGTAACTCGTCGGCGGCGAGCCAGCCGAGCCGGTCCCCGCCATGGGGCGAGCCGAGCCCGAAGAGGTAGGCATGGCCCACCGGCCGGTCGTCGGCCCCGTCCTGCCTGGCCATTTCCGCCCCGGTCTCGCCCTGCTCAGTCTTGGGTGATTCAGTCGCGGGTGACTCAGTCTCGCGTGGCTTATTCTCGCAAGACATGGAAGTCGAGGAAGTGGGTGGCGCAGGAGATGCAGGGGTCGTAGTTGCGGATCACCATCTCGCCGTGCAGCCGCAGGGCGTCGTCGTCGCGCGCCAGGCCGAACCGCGTCAGGCTGGTCACGAGGTCTTCCTCCATTCGCGCCTGGTTCTGGCTGGTCGGCGGGACGATCCGGGCCTCGACCACCCGAGCCTCATCGTCGAGCGCGTAGCGATGCCAGAGAATGCCGCGGGGAGCCTCGGTGCAACCGAAGCCGACCCCGGCCCGGGTCGGCACCTCGACATGGGGCTCGGCGGTGGGGTCATAGTCCTCGGTTAGACGCAGCGCCTCGGCGAGGGCTACATGGATCTCCACCGCCCGGGCCACGATGCTGTGGAACATGTTGCGACTGGGGAAGGCCACGCCGCAGTCGTCGATCAGCCGCCTCAGGTCGGCGGGCAGCCGGTCGAGGTTGTTGTTGAGCCTTGCCAGCGGGCCGACCAGGTAGGGGTGGCCGTCGAGTTGGGCGTGCAGGGCCGTCGAGTGGGGAACCTGGAACTCCCGGAAGTGCTGCTCGAACTCGGCCGGGTCGATGTCGAGCCCCTGGTCGGAGACGATCCGGCCCGCGGTGATGGGGTAGTCCCGGGGATGGCGAAGCGAGACCGAGACGAAGTCCTGGTCGTCCTCGGGGATGGGGAGTCCGGCCGTCCAGGCGATCAGCTCGCGGGCCTCGTCGAGGCCCTCCGACATGCGCTCTCGCAGGGTCTCCATGGTCGCCATGTCGGGGGCATGGAAGAAGCCGCCCGGACAGAGGCCGACCGGGTGCACCGAGCGGCCGCCGAAGGTGCGGATGATCTCGTTGCCGAGCCCCTGGAGCCGCAGGCCGCGACGGACCTCGTCCGGATGGTCCTTGGCCATCGCCGGGGCACTGTCGTAGCCAAGGAAGTCGGGGGCGGCCAGCAGGTGGATGTGCAGGCTGTGGCTCTGCAGCCACTCGCCGCAGTACATCACCCGACGCATCGCCTCCACCCAGGGGGTGGGCGTGACGCCGAGGATCGACTCGATCGCCGCCACCGCGCTCATCTGGTAGGCCACCGGGCAGATGCCGCAGATGCGCGCCACGCTGTCGATCACGTCCTGGGTGCTGCGCCCCTCGAGCAACTTCTCGAACAGCCGGGGCGGCTCGAAGATGCGCAGCTTCAGCGCCTCGATCCGGCCCGCCTCGATGCGGATGTCGAGGGCGCCTTCGCCCTCGACCCGCGCCAGGATGGGCACATGGATCTCGCCGGTTCGCGTGGTGTGACTCATCCCTGTTCCCCCTCGCTGCGCGATCGTTGGATGACCCGTGCCTCCCAGTCCAGGCCCTCGCTCCGGAACGGTTCGGCATGACCGTTGATGAACAACAGGCGCCGGGCAACCTCATCGGCCGGCATGCCGGTATCGGCCAGGTGGGTGGCCAGGGCCGAGACGTTGGCCTGGACGGCGGGCCCGTAGCAGGCGTAGCAGTCGCGTTGCCAGCGCGGGCAGATCGCCCCGCAGCCGGTGCTGGTGACCGGGCCCATGCAGGGCCGGCCCTGAGACACCATCACGCACACGGCCTTTTGTCGCTTGCACTCCATGCACACCGCGCTGTGGTCGACCCGGGGCAGGTGGCCGGCCAGCATCGCCTTGGTGGCGCCGAGCACCTGTTCGCCGCTGACGGGGCAGCCCCAGAGTTCCAGGTCGACCTTGACGGTATCGGCGATGGGGGTCGAGTCGGCGAGCAGGTCGATGTGCTCGGGCTGGGCATAGACCCCGGATACCCACTCGTCGGCGTCATGGAGGTTGCGCAGTGCCTGGATGCCGCCGGCGGTGGCGCAGGCACCGATGGTGACCAGGAAGCGACTGCGCTTGCGGATGCCGCGCAGGCGCGTGGCGTCCTGTGAGGTGGCCACGCTGCCCTCGACGAAGGCGATGTCGACCTCGGCCTCCTCGTCGATCGGCCCGGCCTCGGCGAAATGCAGGATGTCGACGGTCTCGGCCAGGGTCAGCAGGGGCTCACCCAGGTTGAGGAAGGCCAGCTGGCAGCCGTCGCAGGAGCTGAACTTGTGCACGGCGATGCGCGCGCGGCGGGTCTCGTTGGTCATGGTCAGACTCCCCTGTGCGACAGGTAGGGCGCCAGTTCCCGGCAGGTGAAGACCGGGCCGTCGCGACACACGAACTTGGGCCCCAGCTGGCAGCGGCCGCAGGAGCCGATGGCGCAGTGCATGTTGCGCTCCATGCTGAGCCAGATCCGTTCTTCCGGCACCTGGCGCTGGCGCATCGCCTTGATCACCGCCCGCATCATGCCCTCCGGACCGCAGATGAAGACCGAGCAGTGCGCCGGGTCGATGTCGATGCGGTCGAAGAACTGGGTCACCGGGCCGACATGCCAGGGCCAGAGGGTGTCGCCGGTATCGGCGGTCAGATAGACCTCGACGTCCGGGTGCTGTCGCCAGGCATCGTAGCGCTCGCGCCAGATCAGGTCGTTGGAATGCTTGACCCCCTGGATGATGTGCATGCGGCCGAAGCGGCCCCGCCGGTGCAGGACGTACTCGATCAGCGAGACCGACGGCGCGCAGCCGAGCCCCCCCGTGACGATCACAAGGTCGGTGCCCTCGGCCTCCTCCGTCGGCCAGCCGCGGCCGTAGGGGCCGCGCAGGCCGAGCCGGTCGCCGACCCTGAGTTCCCCGAGGTTGCGGGTGACCGAGCCGACCTTGCGGATGGTGTGATCGATCATTTCCCGCTCGTCGGGATCGGAGACGATGGAAATCGGCACCTCGCCCATGCCCGGCAGGTAGAGCATGTTGAACTGGCCCATCGAGAAACGATAGGCGGCCTGCACAGCGGGATCGGTGAAGCGCAGCTGCAGGCTGAACATGTCCGGGGTCTCGTCCTTGCAGCCGACGACCTCGGCCTCGAAGGGCACCAGCGCGCTGGTCATGGCGTGTCCTCCCCGTCTGCAGGCCTAACGGGCGTCGTGGCGGCCGCGTCTTCGGGCGCCCTAGAAAGCGCGGCCAGCTCATCGATCACGTCGATGCCCACCGGGCACCAGGCGATGCAGCGGCCGCAGCCCACGCAGCCGCTGCGGCCGTACTGCTCCACCCAGGTGCCGAACTTGTGGGTCAGCCACTGGCGATAGCGCTGGGGCCGCTCTGCGCGGATGACGGTGCCGTGGATGTAGCTGTGGTCGGGGTCGAAGCAGCTGCCCCACTGCCGGCCGTGGTCGGACGCCTTCCCGTCCAGCGAGAGTTCGTCGACGTGGGTCTGGCAGAAGCAGGTGGGGCAGACCGCGGTGCAGTTGCCGCAGGTCAGGCAGCGGTCGTTCAGGCTCTGCCAGTGCGGGTGCTCGACGGCCGCCTGCAGCATGTCCGGCAGCGAGCCCTCGGGCAGCCGGCGCGTCTGCTGGTGGGTGGCCCGCTCGATCCCGGCCTCCATCTGCTCGAGCTGGTCATGGGTGGCCGGGGTCGTCTCCAGGGCGTCGAGGATGGCCTGGCCCTCCTGGGTGTGGGCCTCCACCACGAAGCCGGCATCGAGCTCGGACAGGGCCAGGTCGAAGCCGTGCTGGGCCCGCGGGCCGTCCCCGGTGGCGGTGCAGAAGCAGGTGGCGGCGGAGCGCATGCAGTTGACGGCGACCAGGAAGAGGTTGCGGCGCCGCTCCCGGTAGTGCGGGTCGGGATGGGCGTCGTTCAGGAAGTGGCGGTCATGGATCGACAGCGCGGCGAGGTCGCAGGCGCGCACGCCGATGACCGCCGTCGGTTGGGCCTCGGGGGGCTGCTCGCGGAAGACCAGCCGGCCGTCGGGCTGCCGCTCGCTCCGCCACAGCGTCTCGCGGGGCGCGAAGGTCAGCGGCTTGATCGCCTGGGGGCCCGTGGCCCAGTCGAAGAAGCGCCCGCTGTCGGAGCGCTCGAGCCGGTAGTGGCCGGGGGCCTGGGCGTCGGTGATCCCCTCGGGGAGCTGCTCGACCCGCGAGAGAGGCTCGAAGAGGATGGCGTGATCGCGCACCCGGGGGCCGATGACCTCATAGCCTGCCTCCACCAGACGGTCGAGGAGGGTCTGGAAGCGGTCCCTCGCCAGGAAGTGCCGTACCTTCATGGTGCCATGTCCCGTGCAATCGTCGTCAGTATGACCGGCGCGCAGGCGCCGGACGGGTCTCAGCAGATGCGGGGCAGGGGGTCGTCCTCGAGCTCCTGCAACAGGCGCTCGCCTCCCCACTCGTTGACCAGCAGCAGCCGGTCGTGATGCGGATCGAGCGTGCCGATCCGCTGCGCCTCCCGCCCCTGGGGCAGCGTCTGCCAGCGCCGCAGGGCCTCGTCGGCCTGGTCCTCGGCCACGATGGCCACCACCCGCCCCTCGCAGGCGATATAGAGCGGGTCGTAGCCCAGCATGTCGCAGGCGCTGCGCACGCTGCCGCGGATCGGCAGTCGCGATTCATCGAGGGTCACCCCCTGGCCCGTGGCGTGGATCACCTCGTGGAGCACGGTCGCCAGGCCTCCGCGGGTCGGGTCGCGCATGAAGCGCAGACCGGTCAGTCCCAGCAGCGCCCGGGTCAGGGGCACCACGCTTGCGCTGTCGGAGGCCAGCGTGCCGCTCAGGCCGAATTCCTCCCGGGCCAGCATCACGGCGATGCCATGGTCGCCCACCGGCCCACTCACCAGCACCGCATCGCCGGGGCGGATGCCCTCGGCGCCCAGCGCCAGGCCGCGCGGGCGCAGGCCGATCCCGGAGACCCCGAAGTAGGCGCCGCCGCAGAGGCCGCGCGGCAGCACCTTGGTATCGCCGGCCACCACCTGGACATCGCAGGCCCGGGCGGCGGTGGCCAGGCTAACGACGATCCGCTCGAGCTGCTCCAAGGGCAGCCCCTCCTCCAGGAAGGCGTTGAGGCTCAGGTATCGCGGCATGGCGCCGGCGACGGCGAGGTCGTTGACGGTGCCGTGCACGGCGAGGCTGCCGATGTCCCCCCCGGCGAAGAACAGCGGCTGCACGGTGACCCCGTCGCTGGTGAAGACCAGCTCCTGGTCGTCCTCCAGGGACAAGGGCAGCACGGCGGCATCGGCGAGGGGGGTCAGCCAGGGGTTGCCCAGGTGGCGGACGAAGACCGATTCGATCAGCTGGCGCATGAGGCGTCCGCCGTTGCCATGGGCAAGGGTGATGGTGTCCGTGTCATATACGGGCTGTGTCACTCACTGCTCCTCATTCCTGGCCAGTCGTGCCGGGCCTGTCCTGTAGCGCCAGAGTCTCCATGACCTGGCCGACGCTGATGGCGGCGTCGTTGCAGGGCAGCCGCTCGTGCAGCAGCACCGTGAAGCCGTCGCCTTCCAGCGCAGCCATGGCCGCCTCGGTCAGGCGGCGGTTCTGGAACACCCCCCCGGTCAGGCCGAGTGTCGTCACCCCCGAGCCTTCCCGGGCCGCCCCGGCCTGCCGACGGAGCACCTGGACCAGGGTGGCATGGACGTCTGCGGCACGCTGGGCGGGGGCGAGGGCAGCGTCAGCCAGGTGGCGGATCAGCGGGCGCCAGTCACAGCGTAGCACCCCGGCCGCGTCGTGATGCTGAGGCAGGTCAAGGCCCTGGCCGGCGCCGTCGGCCCTTTTCTTAGCCAAGGCCTCGAGCCGCATGGCGGCCTCGGCCTCGTGGCTGATCCGGCGAATTGGCAGCAGCAGCGCCGCGGCGGCATCGAAGAGTCGGCCCACGGCGGAACAGGTCGGGGCGTTGATGCCTCGCTCCCAGACCCCTCGCAGCAGGGTCAGCTCATCGTCGGTGCCGGGAACGTCCGGCGTCGCGAGGCCGCTCTGCCAGCTCAAGGTGACGGCGAGGCGCCAGGGCTCACGGATCGCCGCCTCGCCGCCGGGCAGGTCGAAGGGGGCGAAGGAAGCGTGGCGCTGCCAGCGACCGGGGCGTCCGAGCAGGGCTTCGCCGCCCCACAGGGTGCCGTCCGGGCCCAGGCCGGTGCCGTCCCAGGTGAAGACCAGGGTCGGCTCCCGGAAGCGGCCATGTTCCCCGCACAGCGCGGACGCATGGGCATGGTGGTGGGCGACCTCGTCACAGGGCAGGCCGCTGTCGCGGGCCCAGCGGGTGCCGTGATAGCCGGGGTGGGAATCGTGGAGGACCCGCGCCGGGTGCACGCCATAAAGGCTCGACAGGGTCGAGATCTGGCGCTCGAAGGCGCGCTGGGTGCCAAGGCTCGAGAGGTCGCCGATGTGCGGCGACAGCACTAGCCGGTTCCCCCAGGCGAGGCAGATGGTGGCCTTCTGATGGGCGCCTACGGCGAGCACTGGCTGCGATAGGCGATAAGGCAACTCGAGTTCCAGAGGGGCGGCGCCTCGGCCGAGGCGCAGGGGGCGCGCTCGCCCGGCGATGGGCCGACGGACGCCGTCGTCGACGCGCTGCAGGATGGGGCGGTCATGGTGCAGGAAGGCGTCGGCGACCCGGCCGAGGCGCTCTTCGGCTTCCTCTGGGTCGGTGATGATGGGCTCCCCGGCCAGGTTGGCCGAGGTGGCGACCAGCGGACGCCCCAGGGCCTCCAGCAGCAGGTGATGCAGGGGCGCGTAGGGCAGCAGGACGCCGACCTCGTCGAGCCCGGGGGCGATGCCTTCCGACAGGCACGCCCCCAGGCCGTCGGTGAAGCCGCCGGTGAAGCCGGTGAAGAGAGAGTCGGCCCGATTCGGCAACAGCACGACCGGACGCTCGTCCGCGAGGAGGGCCTCGGTGGCCGCCGGGTCTAGCCGGGCATGCTCGCGCACGGCGTCCAGGCCGTCCTCGCCCCGCCAGGGAAACATCACGGCGAGCGGCTTATGCGGCCGGTGCTTGCGCTCGCGCAGGGTCGCAATGGGGGCCGGTCGGCCGGCATCGGCCATCAGGTGATAGCCGCCGACACCCTTCACGGCGACGATCCGGCCCGCGTCGAGGGCCGCAATCGCGGCGGCCAGCGCCTCCTCGTGGGTATCGGGGGCGGCCGTGAGTGTCCGCTCGCCCTCCACGAAGTTCTCTACAAACGTCAGGCGGGGCCCGCACTGCGGACAGCCGATCGACTGGGCATGGAAGCGCCGGTTCTCCGGGTCCTCGTATTCCTTCTGGCAGGCCGGGCAGAGCGGAAACGCCGTCAGGCTGGTGCGCGCCCGATCGTAGGGTAGCCGCTCGATCACGCTGTAGCGCGGGCCGCACTGGTCGCAGTGGGTGAAGGGGTAACGGTAGTGGCGATCGTTCGGGTCGTGCATCTCCGCCAGGCAGGCCGGGCAGACCGGGGTGTCCAGCGGCAGGTGGACCGGGCCCGCCTGTCCGCCTTCGTCATCGCTTGGCTGGATCACGAACGGTCGGGCCGCGTTCGGTCGGGCCGCGCTGGGCCCCGCCTCGATCGTCTCGCGGCTCGCGATACGGGGGCTCGCCAGTCGCGGGGCCTCATCGAGCAGGGCGCGCTCGAACGCTTCCAGCCGACCGGTGGTGCCCCTGGCCTCGATCACCACCTCGCCGCCCCGGTTGCGCACCTGGCCCGCCAGCACCAGCCGGCTGGCCAGGCGCTGGACGAAAGGACGAAAGCCCACCCCCTGGACGACGCCGGCCAGCACCCAGCGGCGCGCCACCAGGTCGGACGTTGGCCCGACCGTGGCTGTCTCGTCAGGGGCTGTCTCATCGGGGGCAGCGTCGATGGCGGTGGCGGCGATCCGCCGAGCGGACGGCGCCTGTGTCGACCGGACGCCGCTCGCCCACCAGATCCGGCAGGCGCCCTCGTCGGAGACCATGCAGGGGCCCACCGGGTGGTTCGGCTGGCAGGCGATGCCGTAGAGCCGGCACTCCGGTGGCCGGATCCGGCCCAGAACCACCTCGGCGCAGTCGCAGCCGGCCGGCATCTCGCCGCGTCGTGCGTAGGCGGCGTCGAACACCTCGGGAAACTGCCGTCGGGCGTCGCGGTGGGCGAGGGCCTCCGTGCAGGCATAGCCCGAGTCGGCAAGGGTGCCGATGCCGCGCCAGTTGGCCGCGGTGATGTCGAACGTCGCGGCCATCAGCTCCCGCGCCCGAGGGTTGCCGTCGGCGTTGACGCACTGCGGATAGGCGTTGTCCAGCCGGGGGGCCTGGTCGAGCGCCTGTCGGAGCACTGCGTGCAGGCCCTCCAGGATCAGGCCGGGGGTGAAGCCGGCCACGGCGGTGGGCAGACCGTGTGACTCGGCGACGAAGCGCCACTGCTCGGCGCCCATGATCGTCGCCACGTGTCCCGGGGCGATCAGCGCATCGAAGCCGGCCCGGCCATCGTCCAGCAGGTGGGCGATGGCCGGCCAGGTCTGGCGGGCGCTGAGCAGCAGCAGCAGGTTGTCCGGCAGGTCCGCTCGCGAGAACAGGGCAGCGAGGGGCGCGGTGGTCGTCTCGAAGCCGGCGGCGAAGAAGACCACTCGCTTGCCGGGATGCCGGCGGGCCAGGGCCAGCACCTCGCCGGGGGAGGCCACCGGCACCACATTGCCGCCCAGGGCCCTTGCCGCCTGAAGGGAGCGTGGCTCCCGCTTTGGGGCATTGCAGGGTACGTGCACCATGTCGCCGAAGGTGGCGACGATGACGTCGTCCTGAAGGCTGAGGGCCACCGCGGCATGGATATCCTCCTCGGGACAGACGCAGACGGGGCAGCCCGGCCCGGGGATCAGTTCCAGGTAGTCGGGCAATACCTTTCGCAGGCCGGCATGGGTGATGGTGCGCTCGTGGCCGCCGCAGACGTTCATGATCCGCAGGCTCCCCGACGGGGGCCGGGGCAGGGCGCGTATCCGCGACAGCCAGTCGCCGGGAGACGGTGTCGTCATGGATGGGCCGGTGAGGCGGGGCGGAAGACTCGCCGGCGCCGCTCGGCCAGGCCGGCCTCGAGCCACTCCAGCCAGGCATCCAGCGGCCCCGACTTGCTGCTCAGCGCCATCACAGGGGTGGCGGAGGCGAGCCTTCGCATGTGCTCCGCCACGGCCTCGACGTCGAAGTCGTCGAGGACCGGCAACAGGTCGGTCTTGGTGACCAGCACCAGGTCGCTTGAGCGGAACATGACCGGGTACTTGAGTGGCTTGTCGTCACCCTCCGGGGTCGAGAGCAGGGTGACGTTGGCATGCTGGCCCAGGTCGAAGCTCGCGGGGCAGACCAGGTTGCCGACATTCTCGATGAACAGGATGTCCAACTCGTCCAGCGGCAACGCATGAGCCGCGCGGTGCACCATGGCCGCATCCAGGTGGCAGGCGCTGCCCGTGGTGATCTGGACCGCGGGCACGCCCTTGGCGCGGATTCGCCGGGCATCGTTCTCGGTCTCCAGGTCGCCCTCGATTACCGCCAGCCGGTAGCGTCCACTCAGCGCCTCGATGGTGGCCTCCAGCAGGCGGGTCTTGCCGGCGCCGGGCGAGGACATCAGGTTGACGACCAGCAGCCCGGCGCGGTCGAAGTGCTCGCGGTTGTGACGCGCGGCCTCTTCGTTGTGGGCCTTCAGGCCCTCGAGCACCTCCACGGTGTGGACGTCATGCTCGGTCGAGGCATGCTGCAGGTGGTCGGGAATGGCGCAGCCGCAGGTCTGGCACACGATGGGGCTCCTATGGGATCGGATGGACTAGGGGCTCGAGGGGGAGGTCGGGCAGCCCGGCGAGGTCGACGCTGACCAGCAGCAGTTCGTCGCCACCAGTCAGTCGGGTCTGCCAGTGGCCACAGCGGGGACAGGTCAGGTCGTTGACGCTGGCGTCGGCCTCCCGCTGGCAGCGGGGGCAGTGGACCCGAACCGGCGAGGTCGTCATCTCGAGCCGCGCGCCCTCGGCGGGGGTATGGCGACTGGCCAGCGGAAAGGCCTCGCGCATCAGCTCGGCCTCGACGCCGGAGAGCGGTCCGAAGCGTACACAGACACGTCGGATGCGCGGCGCGCCATGCTCCGCGGCGACACGGGTGGCCTGGCGGACCAACGACCGGCACAGGCTCAGCTCATGCACCTTCCGGGGCTCCGTCGTCATCCGTGTTGCCGGGGACGTCCATCTCGTCGAGCAGTCGCCAGGTCGCCAGGGCATCATCGGGTTCCAGCCGCTGCAGGGCGTAGCCGACATGCACGATGACGAAGTCGCCTATGGCGAGGCCCTGGTCCTGAACCAGCATCAGGTCGATATCGCGCTCGATGCCGCGGGAAGCCGCTCGCGCCGTGTCGCCGTCGATGCGGGTGATCTGCATGGGTATCGCCAGGCACATGATCGGTGGTCGGGCTCCCTCGTCGGGTGGCGTGAGCATCGTTATATTCACTATAGATGAACTGTTGCCTTTTCGGCATGGCCGTTCCGCGTGTCCGCGTGAATACGTCCGATCCGGGTGATGGACGGCACTTTCTGCTACGATGGCCGCCTTCCATCATGGCTCCCATGGCTCCACCCGACGGCGCTCGGTGTCCTTGCGACTTGTCCCGCTGTCCGCCTTCTCCTGCAGGTCTATCCTCGTGTCTGATTCCTCTGCCGACTTCGCCGCACTGCCGCTGGCGCCGGAACTGTTGTCCAACCTCGCCACGCTTGGCTATCACACCATGACGCCGATCCAGGCCGAGAGCCTGCCGCCGATGCTGGCGGGGCGCGACGTGATCGCCCGGGCGAAGACCGGGTCTGGAAAGACCGCGGCCTTCGGCCTGGGGCTGCTGTCGCGGCTTTCGCTCTCGAACTCCTCGGTGCAGGGTCTGGTGCTCTGCCCGACCCGGGAGCTGGCCGACCAGGTGGCCGGCGAGCTGCGTCGCCTGGCGCGCAGCCTACCCAACGTCAAGGTGCTGACCCTTTGCGGTGGCGCCCCCCTGAGGCCACAGCGCGCCTCGCTGGAGCATGGTGCGCACCTCGTCGTCGGCACACCGGGACGAGTGGAGGAGCACCTGCGCAAGGGGTGGCTCATGCTGGACGGGCTGGAGACCCTGGTGCTGGACGAGGCCGACCGCATGCTCGACATGGGCTTCCAGGCCGCCATGGAGGCGATCATTGCCGAGACCCCGGCGAGCCGCCAGATGCTGCTGTTCAGCGCCACCTATGCCGAGGCCATAAGGCCCATCGCCGAACGCCTCATGCGTGACCCGGTCACGGTGGAGGTGGCCGAGCCACATGACGAGACCACGATCCGCCAGCACTTCTACCGGGTGGCCGACGAATCGGTCCGCTTCGAGGCGCTGCACCGTCTGTTGCTGCAATATCGGCCAGCGTCCAGCGTGGTTTTCTGCAATACCAAGCGCGAGACCGACGAGGTCGCCGATGCCCTCAACGAGGTGGGCTTCAGCGCCCTGGCGCTGCACGGCGACCTCGAGCAGCGCGACCGCGACCGCCTGCTGGTGCTGTTCGCCAACGGCAGCGCCTCGATCCTGGTGGCCACCGACGTGGCGGCCCGGGGGCTGGACATCGATGCCCTTGACGCGGTGTTCAACTACCGCATCGCCCGCGAGCTCGAGGTGCACGTCCACCGTATCGGGCGAACCGGTCGGGCCGGGGGCTCCGGAATGGCCTGTACCCTGGTCGCCGAGCAGGAAGACTACCGGTTGGCGCGACTCGCCGACTTCCTCGGCGAGTCCCTCGAGACGGAGCCGTTGCCCTCCCGCGCGGTGCTGGATCGTTCACCCTTCACCCCGGCCATGACGACGCTTGAGCTCGGTGGCGGGAAGAAGCAGAAGCTGCGCCCCGGCGACATCCTCGGCGCCCTGACCGGCGAGGGCGGGATCGCCGGCGATCAGGTGGGCAAGATCAAGGTGCTCGCCAACAGCGCCTATGTCGCCGTGCGACGCGACGTCGCCCGAGCGGCCCTCGACCAGCTGGGCAACGGCAAGCTCAAGGGGCGCAGCTTTCGTGCCCGTCGCATCAGCCGCTAGCCATCAGGGCGTCCCCACTCATTGCTATCAGGAGGCGTTCATGGCGGAGCCATCATCCCCCGATGACTCGCTTACCCTGACTCTGGGCCATGAGGAGCTGATCATTCGTCAGCGCTACGAGGCGCTGAGCAGCGCCGGATCGATGCGCGTGGAAAGCCCAAGCAGCGGGGCCTCGGGGGTGGCGAAGGTCTCGCACTCTAAGGGCAGCGGCAGGTTCTGCGCCAGCTTCTGGAGGAATAGGCAAGCATCGCACAGGATCGCCTGTCGCGAAGAGGGGCCGGGAGCCCCATAATGGTCGACCCTCATCATCCGCATGAGCCCACACTCTCAGGAGCACACCGAACCCATGAGCCATCAAGCCAAAGGTTATGCCGCCCATTCGGCCGAGACGGACCTCGCTCCGTTCAGCTTCGAGCGTCGCACGCCGCGCCCGGACGATGTGTCCATCGAGATCGACTACTGCGGTGTCTGTCACTCCGACCTGCACTTCGCCCGCAACGACTGGGGCATGAGCAAGTATCCCCTGGTGCCGGGCCACGAGATCGTCGGCCGCGTCACCGCCGCCGGCAGCGAGGTCACCCGGTATAAGGTCGGCGATGTGGTCGGCGTCGGCTGTATGGTGGATTCCTGCCGCCACTGTCGTGCCTGCCAGGATGACCTGGAGCAGTACTGCCTGAAAGGCATGACCATGACCTATGGCAGCCCGGACCGTCATGACGGCACCATGACCCAGGGCGGCTACTCCGACTCGGTGGTGGTCAGCGAGCGCTTCGTGGTCTCGGTTCCCGACAATCTCGATCCGGCCGCGGCGGCACCGCTTCTGTGTGCCGGCATTACCACCTACTCGCCGCTGCGCCACTACGGCGTCAAGGCCGGCGACCGGGTCGGCGTCATCGGCATGGGTGGCCTGGGCCACATGGGCGTCAAGTTCGCCAAGGCGCTGGGCTGCGAGGTCACGCTGTTCACCCGCTCGGAGGCCAAGGTCGGCGAGGCCAAGAAGCAGGGCGCCGATCACGTCATCGTCTCCACCGACGACGACCAGATGGCGGCCGCAGCCGAGCAGTTTGACTTCCTGCTCGACACCGTGCCGGTCCCCCATGACCTCAATCCCTACCTCGCCACCCTGAAGTACGACGGCACCCACATCCTGGTCGGCTTGATGCAGGAAGTGGATCCGGCCCTGATGGGCGGCAACCTGGTGATGAAGCGCCGCGTGCTTGCCGGCTCGCTGATCGGGGGCATGGCGGAGACCCAGGAAGTGCTGGATTTCTGTGCCGAGCACGACATCACCTGCGACATCGAGATGCTCGACATCAAGAACATCAACGAGGCCTACGAGCGCATGAAGAAGGGCGACGTGAAGTACCGCTTCGTGATCGACATGGCCACCCTCAAGGACACACAGCCGGCCTGATCCGCCCGGTGACTCACCCTGCGCCCGCCCCCGGTCCTGCCGCGGGCGGGCGCTGTCGTGTTGTGCCCTGTCGCGAGCAGGCGTCCTGGCCTCGTGGCAAGATGGGCATGTGGAGGGGGGGAGATCGTGCCCGCATGTACGCTTCCGCCTCGATCATGAGAAGATGTATCAGGCGCCTGGTTCGAGGGCGCGTCACCGGCAAGGCAGGGCCCCGTTCAGGCGTTATGAAGATACCGAAGAGACTACAACCGCTGGTCGACGATGGCTTGATCGACGAGGTCGAGAGCCAGTTGATGAGCGGAAAGGAAGCCCAGGTGTTCGTGGTGCGCTCCCATGGCGAGCGACGCTGCGCCAAGGTCTTCAAGGAAGCCAAGCAGCGCAGCTTCAAGCAGGCCGTTCAGTACCAGGAAGGGCGCCGCGAGCGCAACAGCCGCCGCTCCAGGGCCATGGCCAAGAAGACGCGCTACGGCCAGAAGGAGCAGGAGCAGGCCTGGCTCAACGCCGAGGTCGATGCCCTCTACCGGCTGGCCGCGGCGGATGTGCGGGTGCCCAAGCCCTATGGCTTCATCGATGGCGTGCTGCTGATGGAGATGATCAGCGATGCCGAGGGTCTCACCGCCCCGCGCCTGGACGACGTGACCCTGAGCGCCGAAGAAGCCCGCGAGTACTACGCCAAGATCCTCGCCGACGTGGTGAAGATGCTGTGTGCCGGCCTGATTCACGGTGACCTGTCCGAGTTCAACGTGCTGCTGGCCTCCGACGGGCCGGTGATCATCGACCTGCCCCAGGCGGTGGACGCCGCCGGCAACAACAGCGCCGAGTGGATGTTCGAGCGCGACGTGGACAACATGCGCCGCTACTTCGGACGCTTCGCCCCGGAGCTTCTGGCCACCGACTACGGCAAGGAGATCTGGGCGCTCTATGAAGCCGGCGACCTGCACCCGGATAGCCAGTTGACCGGCTGCTTCGAGCACGATACCAGCACCGTTGATGTGGACGAGCTGATGACCGTGATCGATGACGTTCGCGAGGAGGAGGCCGAGCGTCGGGCCGCGCTGGACGGCGACCGGGAGCCCGGCGTGGAGGAGGCCGCGGAGGCCTGGCGGGAGTCCCACGACGAACGATGATGCTGGCGCTACCCACCGCTCTCCCGAAACCCGCCATAAGGCGGGTTTCTGCTGTCTGGCCCTGCCTTCGCCACGAGGTAAAGGAGCCGACCATGCCCCGGACGCCTGCCGTCTTTCGATGTGTCGGGTGATACTTTCTACTGGTTTTTCCCCCTTCCACTACTGGTTTGCCCCCCTTCCACTGGTTGGCGTGAGCATTTGGGGCTGTACTTAATCATCGCGAAAGCGATGAAGCCGCAAAGGGAGAGCCCCGGATTTCCGGGAGGGCTTTTGCCCTGCCGGCGATGACCTGCCTGACGGCGCGGCCACCGCGGTGATGCTCCCTAGCGCGTAAGGGAGGACAGCTGCAATGAAGAACCTGCATGGTGGTATGAAATGGATGGTCGGACCGGGCCTGGTCGCGCTGCTGGCGAGCCTGGCCGGGAGTGGTGTGGTCATGGCCGACCAGGCGATGGTCGATGACGCCCTGGCGGCCACCTGGCCGGGCATGAAGAGCGGGGCCCAGGTGGTCGATTGGGAAGGCAATGTGCTGCAGGAGGGCGACAACGGCTATACCTGCATGCCGACGCCGCCGAGCATGACGGGGACGGCGCCGCTGTGCCTCGACGAGGCCTGGATGCACTGGGCTAAGGCCTGGCAGAGCAAGCAGCCGTTCGAGGCCGGGTCGATGGGCATCGCCTACATGCTGGCCGGCGACGAAGGGGCGAGCAATGTCGACCCCTACGCCGAGGGGATGACGGACGACAACGAGTGGATTAAGGAAGGGCCGCACCTGATGATCATCGCCCCGGCGGCGCTGCTAGAGGGCTACCCGACCGACCCGGACAATGGCGGCCCCTACGTGATGTGGAAAGGCACCGACTACCAGCACCTGATGGTGCCCGTCGGGGCGCGTGACTGAGCGTTCCTGGGCATCCCATTGCATGATTCGCCACGGCCTTTCATGAACCACCACGGCCTTCCATGAACCACCACGGCCTTTCATGAACCACCACGGCATGGCGTGACACCCATGCCCCTCAATGACTACGGCCGGCCCCCAGGGCCGGCCGTAGTCGGAGTGCGGCGGTGGAAGCCCGCATCACGCCTCCTGCTGGATCTCGGCGTTGTGGAAGACGTTCTGCACATCGTCCAGGTCGTTCAAGGTGTCGAGCAGCTTCTCGAACATCGCCACGTCGTCGCCCTCGACCGGGGTCACGGTCTGGGGGACGAACTGGATCTCGTCGACCTCGAATTCGAGTTCGCCGAAGGCATCGATCAGTGCCTGCTTGGCCTTGGCGTACTCCGTATGAGGGGCGAAGACGGTGATGTGCCCTTCCTCGTTCTCGATGTCGGTGACATCGACGTCGGCCTCCATCAACGCCTCCAGCGTGGCCTCCTCGTCATCGCCCGGGAAGGCGAGGATGGCGCAGTGATCGAACATGTGGCTGACGCTGCCCGGCGTGCCGAGCTTGCTCTTGGCCTTGTTGAAACAGGCACGCACGTCGCCGAAGGTGCGATTCGGGTTGTCGGTCAGGCAGTCGACGATGACCATGCAGTTTCCCGGTCCGAAACCCTCGTAGCGCGCCGTAGAGAAGTCCTCGCCGCCCACGCCGCTGGCCTTGTCCAGCGCCTTGTCGATCACGTGGGAAGGCACCTGGTCCTTCTTGGCACGCTCGATCAGGCCGCGCAGGGAAAGGTTTCCCGCCGGGTCGGTGCCCCCCTGCTTGGCGCAGACATAGATCTCGCGGCCATACTTGCTGTAAACCTTGGTCTTGGCGTCGGCCGTCTTGGCCATGGATTCCTTGCGGTTCTGGAAGGCCCTGCCCATTGCATTGTCCTGTGGCGTCGAAACACGAAGCTGGATTCTACGAAACCGACGCGGACGGTAACAGGGATATTTTCCTGCCCGCCGCGGTGTCTTGGCGCCCGTCACGGCTACACTGCCAGGGAACCTCGTTCCCCCTGGAGTCTCATTAGATGGATCACCACGCCTACCGCCATGCCCTGGCCGACTGCCTCGCCGAGAGCGAGTTGCCTTTTGCCCCCGAGGAGTTCGACGCCCGTCGCCGTCGCGTACGACAGGCCATGCGGGGTGCCGGGCTCGAGGCGCTGCTGCTCACCGATCCCGCCGACATCTTCTATCTGACGGGTTATCACACCTTCGAGGTCTCGGTGTTCACCTGCCTGGTGGTCTCGGCCGACCGGCTGGTGTTGCAGGTGCCTTCCATCGAGACCGGTCCGGCCGTGGTCACGGCCAGGGTGGACGAGATACTGGGCTATCGCTGGGAAGGGATGGAGGAGGTCATCGATCCGCTGGCCGAGGTGCTCGCGCCGTTCCAGGCCATCGGCGTGGACGCCTTCGGGGCCGGCCTGCGCCATGGCGTCATCCGCGAGCTGCAGGCCCGCCTCGGTGTCGGGCGCTTCCGCGATGACGGCGGGGAGCTTCTCGACCGACTCCGCATCGTCAAGACGCCGGCGGAGCTCGACTGTCTGCGCGAGAGTGCGCGGATCACCGCCATCGGTCTTGAGGCGGCCATGGCGGTCATCGCCCCCGGCGTCACCGACAACGAGGTGGCGGCGGAGGGCAGCCGGGCCCTGCTGGCCGCAGGCAGCGAGTTCATGAGCCTGCAGCCCATCGTGACCACCGGCCGTCGCATCAGCATCATCCACGTCAACCACAAGCGACAGGTGATTGCCGCGGACGAGCCGGTGTTCCTGGAGTTCGGTTCCGCCTACCAACGCTATACCGCGCCGATGATGCGTACCGCCGTGGCGGGCCGGGCCAGCGCCGAGATGCAGGCGTTGCGCGATGTCTGTCGCGGGATGTTCGAGGCGCTGACCGCCAACATGCGCCCCGGGCACTCCTTCGACGATGCGGCCCGGGCCGCCGAGGCCGTGCTGGCCCCCCATGTTGACCGGGCGTTCTTCTCGGGCGTGTTTGGGTATGCGGTGGGGGCCCAGTTCCCGCCCAGCTGGGTCGAGGGGACCGGCTACATCGCCCGCGGCCAGGACCGCGAGTTCGAGGCCGACATGGTCTTCCACCTGCCGCTCTGCCTGCGGCTGCCGGGCCAGTGGGGCATCGGCCTCAGCGATACCGTGCTTGTCACGCCCGAGGGCGGGCAGCCGCTCACCGACAACGACTGGCAATTGCACGAGCGGGCTTAAAACTCGCGCGAGTGCCCTCACTGTCGAGTACGTTAGCAAGCTATTAATTGAGCTGAATCAGGAGGCAGCATGCAGGTCGTCACTCTCAAGGCCCCGGGCGGGCTCGACAAGCTCGAACTCGGCGAGCAGGCGGCACCCGGCGAACCCGGCCCCGGCGAGATCCGCGTGAGGCTGCACGCCAGCTCGCTCAACTTCCATGACTACGGTGTGGTCGCCGGCGTGATGCCCACCGAAGACGGCCGCATTCCGATGTCGGATGGTGCCGGAGTGGTCGAGGCGGTCGGCGAGGGCGTGAGCGAGTTTGCCGTCGGCGATGCGGTGGTCTCCACCTTCTTCCCGGAGTGGCTGGATGGCCCGGCGCGCCACGGCGACTTTACCACCGTGCCGGGCGACGGCATCGACGGCTATGCCCGCGAGGCGGTGGTGCGCCCGGCGACCAGTTTCACCCGTCAGCCGGAAGGCTGGTCCCACGCTCAGTCGGCAACCCTGACCACCGCCGGGCTGACCGCCTGGCGGGCGCTGGTGGGTGACGGTGGCCTCAAGGCCGGTGATACCGTGCTGGTGCTGGGCACCGGCGGCGTGTCGATCTTCGCCCTGCAGTTCGCCCGCATGATGGGCGCGCGAGTGATCGCCACCTCGTCGTCCGACGCCAAGCTCGAGAAACTGCGCGAGATGGGCGCCGAGCATGTCATCAACTACCGCGACGAGCCCGAGTGGGGCCGCAAGGTGAAGGAGCTTACCGACGGCCGGGGCGTCGACCACGTGGTCGAGGTGGGTGGCCCGGGCACCCTGTCCCAGTCCATCGAGGCGGTGCGCATCGGCGGCCATATCTCGCTGATCGGTGTGCTGACCGGTCGCGGTGGCGAGGTGCCCACGGCCAAGCTGATGGCCAAGCAGGCGCGCCTGCAGGGGCTGATCGTCGGCAGCCGCAGCCAGCAGCAGGAGATGATCCGCGCCGTCGAGGCCAACGGCATGGTGCCGGTGATCGACCGCGAGTTCCCGCTGGCCGAGATCGCCGACGCCTTCCGCCACCAGGAAGCCGGCCGCCACTTCGGCAAGATCTGCCTGACCTGGTAACCCATACTAGTACATCGCTCGGGGCGGATTCGTCGAAAGCTCCGCGAGGGGCGCTGTGAACCCTTCCATGGGCGCTACCGATGCCATCCATGGCATAGGACCCCCTCTACGACCTGTCCCCGACGCCCCTCCAGTATCAAGCTCCGCCCCCTGGCAACAGGGGGCGGCCACTTCGCGTTTCCGATGGGGCCAACGCCTCACGGGTATTATCATCATCGAGGTGGGGTTGCTGTCATGATGTGGTCTCATCCCCGGCACCAAGGAGGCGACACGACGCTACTCCGCACGTGCAACGCCGATACACTCACGCTGGACCTTTAGGGAAGCCCATTCATGGCCTGTGCTGATACATCATCCGAGATACGGCCACCCTTGCCGCCGTTCACCCGCGAGACCGCCGAGCAGAAGGTACGCCTGGCCGAGAATGCCTGGAACGGTCGCGACCCGGAAAAGGTGTCCCTTGCCTATACCCCGGACAGCCGCTGGCGCAATCGTGCCGAGTTTCCCCACGGGCGGGCACAGATCGTCGAGTTCCTGATCCGCAAGTGGGAACGCGAGCATGAATATCGCCTGATCAAGGAGCTATGGGGGTTCACCGGCCATCGAATCGCCGTGAGATTCGCCTACGAGTGGTGCGATGACGCGGGGAGCTGGTATCGCGACTACGGGAACGAGAACTGGGAGTTCAACGAGCAGGGGCTGATGAAAACACGCTACGCGAGCATCAATGACCTGCCGATCACTGAATCCGAGCGTCTGTTTCACTGGCCTCAGGGTCCTCGCCCCCTTGATCACCCCGGACTCAGCGAGCTGGGGTTGTAGCTGCCTCATGACACTCCCCTTTCCTGATATGCCGGAGGACATGATGCGAACCTTCAAGGTCCCGCTGGCCGCACTGGCCCTGCTGCTGACGGGCAGCGTCATGGCCGGTGACATCCAGCGCTTTCCCGATGTCATCGGCGTCGAGGTGGATCGTGCGGGCGAGAACCGCTTCCACTTCGACGCGACCCTCTCCTCACCCTACGACTCGCCGTCGCGCTATGCGGATGCCTTCCGGGTGCAGGGACCGGACGGCGAGGTACTTGGCGTGCGCGAGCTGCTGCATGACCATGCCAACGAGCAGCCCTTCACGCGCCGGCTTTCCGGCGTGCAGATTCCCGCCGATATCGAGCGGGTGACCGTCCAGGGGCGTGACCAGGAACACGGCTACGGCGGTCAGACCCAGACGGTCGTGCTGCCCGGGCGACAGGGCAGCCAGTAATGAGGGGGCCTGGGTCATTGGTCATCCGATGGGCACTGCCCCTCACTTGAACGGACGCTGTCGTCGGCTGTTCGAGTCCGCCTGCCTCCCGGCCGAGGGCCGGGAGGGTGGCGACGCGCAGGTTGAGGGGCCATCCTGAGAGAATTCCGCGGCCTTCGGGCCCCGGTGGCATTCCGCCCGCCGGGCCCCGGCGGCGCATCAGAGGCCTGCATGTTCCGCTTCTTCGAGTCCCTCGTGAATCCCTACCCGGAAGGCGAGCCGGAGGTTCCGCCTCGGGGCCTGCTGCCGTTCATCCTGCACTTCTCGCGGCCGGTTCTGCCGCTGCTGATCGCCATGTCGCTGGTCACCGCCCTGATCTCGGCGGCCGAGGTTCTGTTCTTCCACTACATGGGTGAGCTGGTGGACTGGCTCGCCGGGGCCGAGCGCGAGGGCTTCTTCGCCGACTACGGCTGGCGCCTGGCGGGCATGGCGGCGCTGGTGGTGGTCGGCCTTCCGTTGCTGACCCTGCTGCAGTCGCTGCTGACCCACCAGAGCATCTTCGGCAACTACCCGATGCTGGGCCGCTGGCTGGCGCATCGGCACATGCTGCGCCAGAGCCTGGCCTTCTATCAGGACGAGTTCGCCGGGCGCGTCTCCCAGAAGGTCATGCAGACGGCCCTGGCGATCCGCGAGACGGTGATGAAGCTGATGGACCTGATGGTCTACGTCCTCGTCTACTTCGCCGGCGCCATGCTGCTGATGGGCCAGGCAGAGCCCTGGCTGATGGCGCCGCTCGGCGCCTGGCTGGCCGGCTATGTGGCGATCATGTGGGTGTTCGTGCCGCGGCTCAGGCGGGTCTCCATGGACCAGGCCGATGCCCGGGCACGCATGACCGGACGGATCGTCGACAGCTACAGCAACATCCAGACCATCAAGCTGTTTGCCGACACCCGACTTGAGCAGGACTATGCCCGCGATGCCATGGAGCGCTTCCTGGTCACGGTGCATCGCCAGATGCGCCTCGCCACCCAGCTGACGCTCTCCCTGACGATGCTCAACTCCCTGCTGCTGGCCGGCGTCGCCGCCACGGCCATCGGGGCCTGGTCCCTGGAGGCGGTGTCCCTGGGCGCGATCGCGGTGGCCATCGCCCTGGTGATGCGCATCCGCTTCATGTCCAACTGGATCCTCTGGGAGGTGGCCGGTCTCTTCGAGAACATCGGCACCGTGCAGGACGGCATCAACACCATCGCCCGTACCCCGGCGGTGCTGGATGCCCCGGATGCCCGGGCGCTGTCGGTGTCGCGGGGCGAGATCCGTCTCGAGGGGCTGCGCTTCGGCTATGGGCAGGCGGCGGGGCAAACGACAGGGGAGACCCGGCGCGTCTTCGACGGCCTCGACCTGACCATCGCCCCGGGGGAGCGGGTCGGCCTGATCGGTCGCTCGGGGGCCGGCAAGTCGACCCTGGCCAACCTGCTGCTGCGCTTCTACGACCTGCAGGGCGGACGGATCCTGACCGACGGCCAGGACATCGCCGAGGTGACCCAGGAGTCGCTCAGGCGCCACATCGGCATGGTCACCCAGGACACCTCGCTGCTGCATCGCTCGGTGCGCGACAACATCCGCTACGGCAGCCCCGAGGCCAGCGAGGCGGACATCCGCCGGGCGGTGCACCGTGCCCACGCCGACGCCTTCATCGAGGAACTGGTCGACCTCGAGGGGCGGCGCGGCCTGGATGCCCATGTCGGCGAGCGCGGCGTGAAGCTATCGGGGGGCCAGCGCCAGCGCATCGCCATCGCCCGGGTGCTGCTCAAGAACGCGCCGATCCTGGTGCTCGACGAGGCGACATCGGCGCTGGACTCGGAGGTGGAGGCGGCCATCCAGGAACAGCTCTACGCCCTGATGGCGGGCAAGACGGTGATCGCCATCGCCCACCGGTTGTCGACCATCGCCATGCTCGACCGGCTGGTGGTGATCGACGATGGCCGCATCGTCGAGACCGGCCGGCATGACGAGCTGCTGGCCCGGGATGGGCTCTATGCGGCCCTGTGGCGTCGCCAGTCCGGCGGCTTCCTGGGCCTCGATACCCGCGGTGGGGTGGGGGATCCTCAGCCGGCCAGCCGGCTCTCCAGGTAGTCGAGCAGGCCCTGAAGGGTCTCGAGCTCGTGGTAGTCGCTCTCCGGCACGCTGACGCCGAGGCGCTTCTCGAGGTCGACCAGGATGTTGAGGAAGTCGAAGGAGTCGATCTCGATCTGCTCTCGCCACGGTCGGCCGGGGGGCAAGGCGTCGAGGTCGGCCTCGGGGGCCACCGCCAGGATGGCGTCGGTGACGGTGTCGCGCAGGGTGTCGCGCAGGGTGTCGCGGCTCAGGGGGGCCATAGGCGGTCGGGCTCCGTCAGCAGGTCGGTGAGTCGGGCCAGGAAGCGGGCGCCGATGGCGCCATCGGTGACCCGATGGTCGGCGGCGAGCGACACCTGCAGGCAGGGGGCGGCCACGACCTGACCATCGCGCACCCAGGGCCGTTCGGCGGTGCGCCCGAAGCCGACCAGTGCCACCTGGGGTGGGTAGATCACGCCTTGGACACTGTCCACGCCGAGGTCACCGAGGTTGGTCACCGTCAGGCCGGCATCGGTGAGTTCCGAGCTTCTCAGGCGGTCCTGGCGGGCGCGCGTCAGCAGGTCGCGAAGGGCGGCCATCATGGCGTCCGGGGCCAGCCGGTCGGCATCATGCAGCGCCGGGGCCACCAGGCCTCCGCCGCGCAGGGCGATGGCAACGCCGAGATGCACCCCCTCGGCGGCGCGCAAGGTGCCGTCGATGAACCAGCCGTTGAGTGCCGGCACCTCCTGAAGCGCCATCGCCACGGCGCGCAGCTGCAGCACTGGAAAGATCAGCCGTTCGGCCACCGAGCGTTCTCCATTGTAGGCCGCAAGCCAGGAGAGGGCCGGCTCCACGCAGAGGGTGTTGCCCAGGTAGTAGTGGGGAATCTCGCGCTTGGAGCGCGTCATGGCGGCGGCAATGGCCTGGCGCATGGCAGCGTGGGCCTCATGACCGGCTGTGGGGCGCCCTGCTGGCGTCTGGGGGGCCGGTGCCTCTGGCTCGGGCTCAGGCGTCGCGGCGGCCTGTTCGACATCGGCCAGGGTGATGCTTCCGTCGGATCCGCTGCCGGTCAGGTTCGCCGGGTCGAGCCCCAGCTCGTCGGCCCGCTTGCGCGCGGCGGGAGAGATGCGCAACCTTTGGCCGGGTCCTGAGGCGTCAGGGACGGGTGCTGGCGTCGGCTGTCCAGCCGGTGTCTCCTTTCCGGCTTCCTCGCCCGCGCCTCGGATCACCGCCAGCACCTCGCCCACGGGGACCTTCTGGCCTTCTTCCACTGCCAGCCGCTCCACGATCCCGCTCTCCCAGATCTCCACGTCGATGGCCCCCTTCTGGGTCTCCACCACACAGACTATCTGCCCGCGCTCGACCCGGTCACCCGGCTGAACGTTCCACTCGACCAGGGTGCCGCTCTCCATGTCGGCCCCCAGCGAGGGCATGTGGAACTCGCTCATGCGTGCATCCCTCTCTATCTGCCTATCTTTGCCTCGCCCAGCCTTCAGCCGAGCAACCCGTGAACGGCGACGACGATATCCTCGACCTGGGGGATCGCCGCATCCTCGAGGTGCTTGGCGTAGGGCACGGGTACCTCCTGGCTGCAGACCCGCACCGGCGGGCCATCCAGCTCAAAGAAGGCCTGCTCGTTGATGCGGGCGATGATCTCGGCCGACAGGCTGCCGCTGCGCCATCCCTCGTCGATCACTACCACCCGGTGGGTCTTCGCCACGCTGGCCATGATCGCCGCGTCGTCCAGTGGGCGCAGGGTGCGCAGGTCGAGCACCTCGGCGTCGATGCCCTCAGCGGCCAGCTGCTCGGCGGCCGCGAGGGTCTTGTGCAGCATGCCGCCGTAGGTGATCAGGCTGACCTGACTGCCCTCGCGGCGGATGGCGGCATGGTCGAGCTCCATGGGGTGCGGTTCGCCCTCGACCGTTCCCTCGGCATTCAGCAGCAGGGCATGCTCGAAGATCAGTACCGGGTCGGGGTCTTCCAGGGCAGCCAGCAGCATCCCGCGGGCATCCTCGTGGGTCGCGGGGGCGACGATGCGCAGCCCGGGGATATGGGCATACCAGCCCTCCAGGCTGTGTGAGTGTTGGGCGGCGAGCTGGCGGCCACCGCCGGTGGTCATGCGGATCACCACGGGGACGTTGTACTGTCCGCCGGACATGTGTCGCAGGGTCGCGGCATTGTTCATGATCTGGTCGAGGGCCAGCAGGCTGAAGTTCACCGTCATGATCTCGACGATGGGGCGCATGCCGTTGAGGGCCGCGCCGATGCCGGCTCCGGTGAAGGTGGACTCCGAGAGCGGGGTGTCGCGGATGCGCGCCTCTCCGAACTCTTCCAGCAGGCCGTGGCTGACCGCGTAGGTGCCACCGTAGCGACCCACGTCCTCGCCCATCAGGAAGACCCGCTCATCGCGGATCAGGGCCTCGCGCAGCCCCTGACGCAAGGCCTCGCGGTAGGCGATCGTCTGGGTGGTCATGGGCGCACCTCCCGGGCATAGACGTCGTGGCAGAGGTTCTCCACCGGCTCCCAGGTGCCCTCCTCCGCGAAGGCCACGGCGGCGTCGATCTCCTCGGCCACCTCGCGCTCGATCTCGTCGCGCACCGATGCTCCGAGCAGCCCGCATGCCACCGCGTCCCGGGCGAAGGTCTCGACGGGACAGCGCTGCTTCCACTGCGCCACCTCCTCCTTGTCGCGGTAGCGCTCCGGGTCGAACATCGAGTGGGCGCGGAATCGGTAGGTACGATACTCCAGGAACATCGGCCCCTGGCCGCCGCGCACATACTCCAGCGCGGCCTCGGTGGCCCGGGCCACCGCCACCACGTCCATGCCGTCCACCGCCTCGCTCCGCAGTTGGTAGGCGGCGGCCTTGGCGGCCAGATCGGACTGAGACTGGTGTCGCTCCAGGGCGGTGCCCATGGCGTAGAGGTTGTTCTCGCACAGGAAGAGCACCGGCAACTGCCAGAGGGTGGCCAGGTTGAGCGATTCATGAAACTCCCCCTCGGCCACGGCGCCGTCGCCGAAGAAGCAGGCGGTGACGCTGTCGCGGCCGGCCAGCTTGTCGGCCAGGGCGAAGCCCACCGCCAGCGGCAGGGAGCCGCCCACGATGGCGCTGCCGCCGACGAAGCGTCGGCCGGCGTCGAACAGGTGCATGGAGCCACCGTGGCCTCGGCTGCAGCCCTCCTGCTTGCCGTACATCTCGGCCATGATCTCGCCGGGCGGTAACCCCCGGGCCAGTGCATGGCCGTGCTCGCGGTAGGTGGCCAGTACGTTGTCGATGTCGCGCAGGGCGGGAATGGCGCCGGCAGCGATCGCCTCCTCACCGATATAGAGGTGCAGGAAACCGCGAATCTTGCCGGCGCTGTAGAGCTCGGCGCACTTCTCCTCGAAGCGGCGGATGCGCACCATCTGCCACAGCAGCGCCCGGGCGCGGTCGGGGTCATCCAGGCCGGCGGCGCCGATGGCGGGACGGATGTCGGGGCCTTGTTTGGTGTTTGGGCTTTCTCGAGTGTCCGGGGCGGTCATCGGATGGTCTCCAGGGTCGAGGTGTCACCCTCGGGCAGGCCCAGTTCCCTGGCCTTGAGCAGGCGACGCATGATCTTGCCGCTGCGGGTCCTGGGCAGCGAGGGCTGGATGTCGATCTCCTTGGGTGCCACCGCGGGGCCGAGACGCTGGCGGGCGAAACCGAGCAGCTCGCGGCGCAGTGACTCGCTGGGCTCATGGCCGGGTTTCAGGGACACGAAGGCCTTGACGATCTCGCCTATCATCGGGTCTGGCTTGCCGATCACACCGACTTCGGCCACTGCCGGATGCTCCATGAGCGCCGATTCCACCTCGAAGGGACCGATCAGGTGGCCGGCAGACTTGATCATGTCGTCGGCGCGACCCACGAACCAGAAGTAGCCATCGAGGTCGCGGCGGGCCAGGTCGCCGGTCAGGTACCAGTCGTCGACGAAGCAGCGACGGTAACGCGCTTCCTCGTGCAGGTAGCCACGGAACATCGAGGGCCAGCCGACGCGCAGCGCGAGCTCGCCCTCATCGTCGTGATGGTCAACCGGCTCGACGCTGCCATCAGGCAGGCGGCGCAGCACGGCGGCCTCGATGCCGGGCAGCGGCTTGCCCATGGCGCCGGGTCGGATGGCCATGCTGGCGAAGTTGGCGATCATGATCCCGCCCGTCTCGGTCTGCCACCAGTTGTCATGGATCGGCAGCCCGAAGGCCTCCACGCCCCAGTGCACGGCCTGGGGGTTGAGCGGCTCGCCGACGCTGGCGATGAAGCGCAGCGATGGATAGGTCCGGGAGCGGGCATTTTCCGAGCCACCCTTCATCATCATCCTCACGGCGGTGGGCGCGGTATACCAGACACTGACGGCCTCGCTCTCCAGTATCTGGTACCAGCGCTCGGCATCGAACTCCGCCTCGTCGATCACCAGGGTAGCACCCAGGGAGAGGGGGGCGATGATGCCGTAGGAGGTGCCGGTGACCCAGCCGGGATCGGCCGTGCACCAGAAGACGTCACCCGCGCGCAGGTCGAGGGCGAAGCGGGCAGTGGCGTGATGAGCGACCACGGCCTGGTGGACGTGAACTGCCCCCTTGGGCTTGCCGGTGGTGCCGCTGGTGAAGTGGAGCAGGGCCGGCTGTTCGGGGTCGGTAGCCGGGATCACATAGTCGGGGGAGGCCGAGTCGAGCAGCGGGCCGAGCTCCTGGGTGCCCTCTGGCAGCGCCTCGAGGTCGTCGTCGCGGACCACCAGCACGTGCTCGAGGCATGGAAGCTGGTCACGGATCGCGGCCACCTTGCGACGGTAGAGGCTGGTGGTGGTCACCAGCACCCGGGCCTCGCCCAGGGTCATCCTGGTCGCGATGGGCTCGGGGCCGAAGGCGGAGAACAGTGGAGTGACCACGGCACCATGTTTCAGCGCTCCCAGCGCTGCGAGGTACAACTCGGGAATCCGCCCGGCCAGCAGGAAGACGCCGGCACCGTGGGTCACCCCCAGGTCGTCGAGCACATTGGCGAAGCGGCTGCTGAGGGCGGCCAGCTCGCGGTAGCTGATCTCGCGTCGCGCCCCTGCCTTGCCGAGCCAGTGGATCGCGGTGCGTTCGCCTGTCTCGCCGAAGGCATGGCGGTCCACAGCCTCGTGGGCGATATTCAACCCGCCTCCGTCGGGCAGGCCGTCGAGCCACTCCCGGGCCTCGTCCCAGGAGAAGCTCGCGCAGGTCTTCGGGTAATCGTCCAGTACCGCTGTCTGGGCCTCGCGGCGACTCTTGCGGAGAATCTCCATGAGTGGCGACCTCGTGAATTCTTGTCTTCTTCCAGCGTAGTCCGCGGGTCTGTTCCCGCCCGCCCGCCATGGTGCCGGCTTGACCTGAGACAAGTCGTGCCGGGAGCTATCTCGACACGACACGACACGACACGACACGACACGACACGACACGACACGACACGACACGACACGACACGACAGTCAGTCAGTAAGTAAGGAGAGGTCTCCCTTGCCCGCGTTCAAGCAGACCCACGGGGGGAGCGGCCCTGCCTCACCCCAGCCAGGCCAGCGCCAGCCCCGCCACCATCGAGGCGACCATCGGCAGGGCGACCCGCTTGCCGAGCGGCCTGGTGCCGAGGACCGTGGCCAGTCCCGACTTCATGAGGTTGTTGGCCGTGGCGGCGATGACGATTCCCAGCACCGCGGTGGAGGGGGTGATGCGCTCCAGCGACATGCGAGTCAACGACAGGGTGATGGCGTCCACGTCGGCCATTCCCGAGGAGGCCGCCAGTAGGTAGATGCCGGCCTCGCCCAGCCAGTCGCGCAGCCACTCGCCAAGCATCATGATCAGCGCCAGCAGCCCCCCGAACAGCAGTGCGGTACGCAGTTCCAGGGGGTTCTGGATCGGTGTCGGAATGTCGACCTTGAGGGCCTGTCGATGGCGGCGCCAGAGATGGATCGCTGGCAGGTAGAGCATCAGTCCCATCACCGTGATCGGCAGCAGTAACCGGGGCAGCAATCCCGGGCTGATCACTGCGGCATAGATCAGGATCCGCGGGAACATGGTGCCGCAGGCCAGCAGGATGCCGGCGGCCAGCATCGCCTCGATCTCGCGGTTCTGGCGGGACATCCGGGCGAAGTTCAGGGTCAGTGCCGTGGAGGAGGAGAGGCCGGCGAAGAGCCCGGTGAACAAGATGCCCTTCTCGGCGCCGCCCACACGCATGGCGAAATAGCCGACGAAGGAGATCGAGGCGATCAGCACCACCATCCACCAGATCTCGTACGGGTTTAGTACCTGCGAGGGCCCGACGCCACGATCGGGAAGCAGGGGGAGCATCACCACGCTGATCAGCAGCAGCTTGAGGCCGGCGTCGAGTTCGTGGGCCTGCAGCTTGTTCAGCAGGCCATGTATCTCGTGCTTGTTGTCGAGGATCACGGCGGTGATCACCGCGCCGGCGGTGGCGAGTGCCAGGTCGATACCTACCGCCACCGCTCCGAAGCAGAAGGTCAGCAGCAGGCCCACCAGGCCGGTGATGCTGTAGTCATGGTGCTGGGTCAGTCTCGCACGCCAGGCGACCAGGCTGATGGCGGCCAGTGCCACGAAGATGAGCGGGAAGGCCCAGTCGGTGAGGGTCTGCGAGAGCATGGCGGCGATGCCGCCGAGCAGGCCGACGAGCGAGTGGGTGCGGATCCCCGCAATGCGCTCGCCGGACTTCTGCTCCCGGGCGACCCAGCCGCGCTCGATGCCGATCAGCGCGCCCAGCAGCAGCGCCACGCCCAAGCGGATGGCGGGTTCATTGGCGGTGAGGAAATCGCTGGCGACATCATCCATGGCAAGGGCTTTCCGGTGTCGTCCGGTGATCGGCGAGTGTCTTCAGGGTGGCCGCTGCGGGCCGCCGCTTCAATGCCTTCCTTCGGGAGTGGCATACCGGTGTGAACGGGCGAAGGCGCTAGCAGGACCGGCGACCTTATGGTAAGAACAATGAAAAACAATTCGGCACAACGGTGTGCCCGCTCGACACAAGGAACATCGTTGGCATGACAGGCTCCCCAGGCGTGGCCGGCGAACGGCAATTTCGGGCCCGGCGACAAGCCATCGGTATCTACCTGTTGGCGATGCTGGCGCTGGCCGCTTTCCTTGTCTGGGTGCTCATCGACCACCGTCAGCGTGCGCTCGATGGCGCCCGGGCCCGCACCGGCGCGAGGGCCGACCTGGTGGCCGAATGGGTGTCCAGTACTTTCCATGCCAGCGAACATTCGCTCTCGAGCCTGGTGCAGTTGCTCGAGACCCCTTTCAGCAATGCGCTGTTGGCACGCCAGGACAATGACTCGGCCATCCAGGCGCTGCTTCGCCAGGACAGTAACCAATATCCCTTGATCGAGCGTATCGGTATCGTCGATTTGGGAGGGAGGCTGCTGGCCTCTTCCAGCTCTCTATCCCCCCCCGGATTTGATGTCACCGGTTCGCCCTATTTTCAGGCCTTCGAGCAGGATGACGACCTGCATGAATGGGTGTCCCCGCTCTACCGGCCGGCCGTGAACCAGGGCTTCCTGATGGCGCATGCCCGTCGCCTGGAATGGTTTGGCGGCAGCCCCCGTGGCCTGGTCGTGATGTGGCTGAACCCGGCGATCTTCGGGGAGTCGCTGGCGCGGCTGGGCATGACCCGAGGGGAGAGCATCGCCATCCTCGACACCGACATGCAGCTGATCACCCGACGGCCTGCCTTCGATGATCGTGGCCCCATGGGAGTGCTCGGCGTGCCGGTTCGGGAGCCGCAGACCCGGGCCTTCCTTGATAGCGGCGAGGCATCGACGACCCTGCGTGCCGTCTCGCCGCTGGATGGCGGCGAGCGGCTCTATGCCATGCAGCGTGTGGCCGATCTGCCCCTGCTGGTGGTGGTCGGCGAGGAGCTAGAGGTGCTGCTGGTCGGCTGGTGGCAGCGGATCTGGCTGTTGGGCGGCGTCTTCCTGGGGACGGCAGCGCTAGGCGGGTGGCTACTGCAGCACTATCTCGGTCTGCGGCGCCTGGGAGCCGAGCTTCGCTGTCGCCTGGTGGAGCGTGAAGAGGCCCGGCGGTCGTTGCAGGAGCGCGAGGCGCGGTTGAAGGCCCTGGTCGGCTCGATCCAGGACATGATCTTCGTCTTCGACGCCGAGGGGCGCTTCGTCTATGTCCATTCCGTGGAGCGGGATCAACTGATCGCAGACGTCGACGATATGTTGCAGCGCCACTACCGCGACGTCCTGTCGCCGGACGTGGCACGACAGTTAGACCAGGCCCTGGACGAGTTGCGGGCCAGCGGCGAACCCGTGGAGCTCGAATATCGCGTCTCCCTGGGCGGCGTGCCTCGTGATTTCCATGCGGTCATCAGCCCGCTGGCCGAGGAGGGTGGGGCCTTCAGCGGCGTGCTGGCCGTGGTGCGCGAGGTGACCGGCGCCCGGGCGGCCGAGGCCCAGTTGCGCATCTCCGCCATGGCCTTCGAGACCCACATGGGGATGATGATCACCGATCATCAGGGCGCGATCATCAGGGTCAACGAGACCTTTACCCGCATCACCGGCTACCAGGAGTCTGAGGTGCTGGGGCACAATCCCAGCCTGCTAAGCTCCGGACGTCATGACGATGCCTTCTACCAGGAGCTCTGGAAGAGCGTGCAGCAGAGCGGCAGCTGGCAGGGCGAGATATGGAACCGGCGCAAGAGCGGAGAGGTCTTCCCCGAGTGGCTCACCATCAGCGCGGTGCGCAACGAGGCCGGCGAGCTGACCCACTATGTGGCGACCTTCAGCGACATCACCCGGCGCAAGGCGGCCGAGAAGGAGATCCACCAGCTCGCCTTCTACGATCCCCTGACCGGGCTGCCCAACCGCCGCTTGATACTGGATCGCCTGGAGGGCGAGCTGAATGACAGCGACCGCACCGGCCAGTTCGGTGCGCTGCTCTTCTTCGACCTGGACAACTTCAAGCAGGTCAACGATATCCATGGCCACCTGGCCGGCGACCACCTGCTTCAGCAGGTCGCCTGGCGGCTGGGGAAGTTGCTGCGCAAGACCGATACCCTGGCGCGGTTGGCTGGCGACGAGTTTGCCATATTGTTGCACGACATCGGCCGCAACCAGACTCAGGTGGCGGTGGTGGTGGAGCGGATCGCGCACAAGCTGCTTGGCGTGCTCCAGGAACCGGTTCGCCTGAATGAAGACGAGGTGGAGGTGGAGGTGGAGGTGACCGCCAGCCTGGGGATTACCCTCTATCTTGATCACGAGACGACCCTGGAGCAGATTCTCCAGAAGGCCGACATAGCGCTGTTCAATGCCAAGCAGGCGGGGGGCGACACCCTGCGCTTCTTCGACCCCGCCACGCAGGAACAGCTGCAGCGGCGTGCCCGGCTCGAGGCGGACCTGCGCCAGGCACTGCCTCGGGGCGAGTTGCTGCTTCACTATCAGCCCCAGGTGAGAGACGACGGCAAGTTGGTCGGGGCCGAGGCGCTGGTGCGCTGGGAGCATCCGACGCGCGGCATGATATCGCCTGGCGACTTCATCCCCCTGGCCGAGGAGAATCGGTTGATCCTGCCCATCGGCGCCTGGGTGCTGGAGGCCGCCTGTCGACAGCTGGCGGCCTGGGCCGCCGACCCCGTCATGGCCGACCTGACGCTCTCGGTCAACGTTAGCTCCCAACAGTTTCGCGAGGGCGGTCTTGCCGAGAAGGTGCTGGCCATCCTGACGCGAACGGGAGCCCGGCCTGAGCGACTCAAGCTCGAGGTGACCGAGAGCCTGTTCGTCCGCGACCGCGACGACGCCCGCGAGACCATGCTGTCACTCAAGGAGCACGGCGTGACCTTCGCCCTCGACGACTTCGGTACTGGCTACTCTTCGCTTTCCTACCTCAAGCGCCTGCCGCTGGATCAGCTCAAGATCGACCAGTCCTTCGTGTTTGACCTGCTGGAGGACGAGGCCAGTGCGGCCATCGTCGCCAGCACCATCGCGCTTTCCGAGAGCCTGCAACTGCAGGTGATCGCCGAGGGGGTCGAGACCGAGGCCCAGCGGGCCTGGCTGATGGCACACGGCTGCCGGTTCTTCCAGGGCTACCTCTTCAGCCGACCGGTGCCGGTCGAAGACCTGGAGGCGGCGATACATGCGACATGATCCATGCCGCCTCGTCGATTGATCAGGCTGGCGGCCCCACGGGGCCGCCAGCTTTCATTTGGGGCCGGGCCCCGTCACCCCTTCAGATGCTGGCGGGCCTCCTCGGCGCTCTCGTAGATGTGCGGCGAGACGGCTCGCTCCTCCAGGGCATGGCCGAGCTTGCGGCGCATGAAGCCGCTGGTGGTGTAGCGGGTCACCCGGGTGTAGAAGCGCTGCTCGAGGCCGCGCACCATTTCGGTGTAGGGAGCGAGGAGGGCGTCGTCGATGCGGAAGTGGTCGTAGTTGACGATGGCCAGGACCCGTCGGCCCAGGGGCTCGAGGCGGCGCTCGACCTCCTGCTCGATGGCGTCGATGTCCGCTCGGGAGGCGACGCGCAGGTGCTCGAAGTTGATGAAGAGCACGTCTCCGGCCTCGTCGAGGCTGAACCGCTGCGCCAGAGGCTGCTCCAGCAGTTCCTCGACGAGCCCCATGGTGGCTTCGCGGAAGATGCGCTCGTCCATCCGGCGTGGCGGCTCGGGCATCCGCGGGGTGAAGTCCATCAGCGCCAGCACGTCGCGCTCCAGGTCGACCCCCGGGGCGATCTCGGTAAGGACGAGTCCCTCCGGGGTGAGCTCGAACACGGCCCGTTCGGTGACGTAGCAGACGGGCTTGCCGTCCGCGGCGGCCAGGGTCCCGCTGAAGGTGCGATGCTCCACCTCGGCGACGAACTTGCTCTGCCCCCCCGCAGGCAATCTCAGTGCCCCGTCGACGATGGCGAGCGCCTCCTTGGTGGCCACAAAGGTACCCATGAACACCACCTTGCGGGCGTTCTGGCTGATGTTGATGAAACCGCCGGCGCCGGCCAGTCGCGGGCCGAATCGCGAGACATTGACGTGGCCTGCGACGTCGACCTGGGCCATGCCGAGGAAGGCGATATCGAGCCCGCCGCCGTCGTAGAAGTCGAACTGGGCCGGCTGGTCGATGATCGCCTGGGTGTTCAGCGCCGCACCGAAGTCGAGCCCGCCCGCCGGCAGGCCGCCGATCACTCCCGGCTCGGCGGTAAGGGTAAGGTGTTCCAGCAGGCGCTCCTCGCTTGCCACCGCGCCGACGCCCTCGGGCATGCCGATGCCCAGGTTGACCACGCTGTTGGGTTTGAGCTCGAAGGCCGCGCGCCGGGCGATGATCTTGCGCGCCGAGAGCGGCAGCGGCTCGGGCGTCGCCATGGGCGCGCGGATCTCGCCAGAGAAGGCCGGGTTGTAGGCGGTGCTGAAGGTCTGCCAGTGGTGGGCCGGATCCTCGCAGACCACCACGCAGTCGACCAGGATGCCGGGGATCTTCACGTCCTTGGGGTGCAGGGTGCCGTGCTCGGCGAGGCGCTCCACCTGCACGATCACCACGCCCCCGGAGTTGCGCACCGCCGTGGCGATGGCCAGCGCCTCCAGGGTCAGGGCCTCGCGCTCCATGCTGACGTTGCCCAGGGTGTCGGCGGTGGTGCCGCGCAGCAGCGCCACCTGCAGTGGCAGGGCCCGATAGAAGAGGTACTCCTCGCCGTCGATGGGCAGCAGTGACACACGTTCCTCGGTGGTGGCGTCGTTGATCCTGCCGCCGCCCAGGCGCGGGTCGACGAAGGTGCCGAGGCCCACCCGGGTGAGGGTGCCGGGCTTGCCGGCGGCGATGTCGCGGAAGAGGTGCGAGATCACCCCCTGGGGCAGGTTCCAGGCCTGGATACGCCCCTCGATGGCGAGCCGCTGCAGGGCGGGCACCAGCCCCCAGTGGCCGCCGATCACCCTCGCCACCAGTCCCTCGTGCCCCAGGTGGTTGAGTCCGCGGGTCTTGCCGTCGCCCTGGCCGGCGGCGTACATCAGGGTCAGGTCGCGGGGCTCGCCGGTCTCCAGGAAGCGTTCCTCCAGGGCCACGGCGAGCCCCTCGGCGAAGCCGATGCCGACGAAGCCGCCGGTGGCCAGGGCATCGCCGTCGCGGATCAGGTTCACGGCCTCGCGGGCGGAGACCACCTTGCCCTTTTCGGCGAAGGGCTGGCGGGAGAGCAGGGGATGGGGCATGGCGGGCGTCCTTCTTGTGATTTTTCCTCACGGTAGCACGCCCCATGGCGTGCCGGCAGGGCTTGCCAGACGGGAGGTGGGTGGAGAATACTGTATATGAATACAGTATTTATGGAGATGCCCATGACCTCGCCGACGTCCTCCCCCCTGCGGGTGATCGGCCGCGCCGTTCCGGTGCCGGGTGGCGCGGCCCAGCCGCTGATGGGTTGCCGGGTGCGGGCCGGCTTCCCGAGCCCCGCCGATGACCACCTGGACGTGGAGATCGACCTGCATGCCCATGTGGTGCGCCGCCCGGCCGCCACCTACTTCGTGCGGGCCGAGGGCGACTCCATGCTCGGCGACGGCATCCACGACGGCGACCTGCTGGTGGTGGACCGCAGCCTGGAACCGCTGCCCGGGCGGGTGGTGGTGGTCGCCGTGGATGGAGAGCCCACCGTGAAACGCCTGGCGCGTCGCGGCGAGCAGACCTTCCTGGTGGCCAGCAACCCGAGCTTCGCGCCGATTCCCCTGACGGGGCGCGAATGCGAGGTGTGGGGAGTGGTCACCCATGTGATACACGCCCTGGCGGGGGGCGGGTCGTGATCGCCCTGGTCGACTGCAACAACTTCTATGTCAGCTGCGAGCGGGCCTTTGCCCCCCGCCTGGAGGGGCGGCCGGTGGGCGTGCTCTCCAACAACGACGGCTGCGTGGTGGCGCGTTCCAACGAGCTCAAGGCGCTGGGGGTGGCCATGGGGGCGCCCATGCATCTGCTGCCGCCGGCCATCCGCCGCCAGGCGGTGCTGCTCTCCAGCAACTATGCGCTCTACGGCGACATGAGCCGCCGGGTCAACCTGATCCTTGACGAGTTCTCGCCGGACGTGGAGGCCTACTCCATCGACGAGAGCTTCGTGGGCTTTTCCGGCTTCGCCCCCGATGGTCTGGAGGCGCATGCCCAGCGGCTTCGCGAGACGGTACGCCGGGATACCGGCATCCCGGTCTGCGTGGGGCTGGCCCCCACCCGGGTGCTGGCCAAGGTGGCCAACCACGCCGCCAAGAAGCAGGCGGCCTTCGAGGGCGTCTGCCGGCTCGAGGCCGAAGGCCACGCTACCCGCGCCCTGCTCGAGGCGCTGCCGGTGACCGAGCTGTGGGGCGTGGCGCGGCGCACCGCCGAGCGACTGGCGCTGATGGACATTTATACCGCCTGGCAACTGCGCGAGGCTAACCCCAAGCAGGTCCGTCGTCACTTCTCGGTGGTGCTGGAGCGCATCGTCTGGGAACTGCGCGGTCGCCCGGCTATCGTGCTCGATGACATCAATGAGCCGCGCCAGCGCATCATGGTATCGCGCTCCTTCGGGCGGCTGACCGGCGCTTTTGCCGACCTGCAGGAGGCGGTGCGGCAGCATGCCGCCCGGGGTGCCGAGAAGCTGCGCGGTCAGGGCAGCCAGGCCCGAGCGGTGATGGTCTTCCTGCGCACCAACCCCCATCTCGCCGGCGAACACCAGTACCGCAACAGCGTGGTGGTGCCGTTGCCGGCCCCCGGCGACGACAGCCGTGAGCTGCTCGAGGCCGCTTCCCGGGGGCTCGCGGCGATCTTCCTCGAGGGGATGCGCTACCAGAAGTGCGGGGTGATGCTGCTAGACCTGGTGGAGGCCGACCGCCACCAGCTCTCGCTGCTGGCGCCGCGCAGCGAGGTCGAGCGTGGTCGCAGCCAGCGGTTGATGGCGGCGGTGGACCGGCTCAACCGCGAGATGGGCCGCGACACCGTGCGCTTCGGCCTGCCGCGCCAGGGTACCGCCTGGGCGCTGCGTTGCGAGCGGCGAACCCCGCGCTATACCACCCGCTGGGACGAGTTGATGCGCGTCAGGACCGGCTGAGGGGCCCTTCGGCGGGTGACGTTCGCCGTGGGCGACCGGTCACGGCGACAAGACGGCCTCGCGCCCGGCGGCGAGGCGGGCCTGGCGAATCAGCCACAGGCCGACCAGGGCCACGCCCGCGAGCATGGCGAAGACCGGTGTGTAGCGGTCGAACAGGCCGTGCAGCGCCGTGACCAGGGGGAGACCAAGCAGCACGCCACCATAGGTGAAGACCAGACAGCCCCCGGCGGCGTCGGCGATTCGACTCGCCGGTGCCAGTTGGGTGATCTCGGCCATGAAGACGCCGTTCCAGCCCAGCGAGGAGAGGCTGAGCAGGCACATCAGGGCGGTGACCAGGGCGTGCGGCCAGGCCGGCGTCATCGACGACACCAGCAGGGCGCAGGTGGCGGTGGTGCAGGCGATCACGGCGAGGGTGGTCAGGCGGTCACCCAGCCGGTCGCCGACCCAGCCCCAGCCGATGCGGCCGGCGATGCCGCAGACCTGCACGGCGGACATCACCAGGCCGGCCTCGACCAGGCCGAAGGCCAGGTCCTCGACCAGCAGGGCGACGGTGAAGGCCGAGACCGATAGCTGGAGCATCGAGAAGCACAGGCTGAGCAGCGCCACGTAGCGCAGCGAGTGCTGGCGCCAGACCACCAGCATGCCGGCGAAGGGCGTGCGCAGCCAGCGCGTGTGTCGCTCGCGCTGGTCGTCCCAGCGTGGTCGGGCGAACTGCAGGGCGGCGATACCGGCGAGCGCCAGGCCCACGAGCAGCAGCAGCCCCGCCTGCCAGCCGACCACCAGGGCCAGGAAGGGCGCGCTGGCGCCGGCGATCACTCCCCCCAGCGGCACCCCCGACTGCTTCAGCGAGAAGATCAGACCGCGCCGCTCGGGTGGCGTGAAGCGCACCAGCAGCAGGGAGGCCGAAGGGTTGGTCAGGCCGTAGCCCAGGCCGGCAAGCAGCGACGCAACGGCGAAGCTCGACAGGGCGGGGATGGCCATCAGTCCGGCACCGCCACCCAGCAGGGCCAGAGAGAGCTGGCTGGTCCGGCAGGGGCCCAGGCGCCGGGTCAGTGGGCCGCCCACCAGGGATGTCAGCATGGCGCCGGCGAAGATCAGGCTGACCTGCAGGCCCACGGTGGCCGAGGAGACCCCCAGGGCCCTGGCCACCTCCGGGGCGATGGCTGCGGGAAAGAGTGCGACAAGTGAGGAAAAGGCCAGGACCAGGGTAGTGGACAGAAGGACGATCGGCACGGTGGTCAGGTCACCCGTTCCCGGGGCACCTGCCGCAGGTGGCTGGCAGTCTGCCCACCGGGCAGCGCGGCGATGGCATCGGCCGCCTCCAGCAGGCGCGTCAGGTCGATGCCGGTGTCGACATTGCCGCCGTTGAGGGCATAGACGAGGTCCTCGGTGGCGGTGTTGCCGGTGGCGCCCGGGGCGAAGGGGCAACCGCCCAGGCCGGCGCAGGCGGCATCCAGGGTGGTGGCGCCATGGTGGATGGCAAACAGCGCGTTGGCCACGCCCATGCCGAAGGTGTCATGGCCGTGGAAGGCCCAGCTCAGGCGCGGCCCGTGATGGCGCTCGACCAGTCGGCTGAAGTGGTTGGCCACCTGATAGGGCGTGGCGCGTCCGGTGGTGTCGCAGAGCGCCACCTCGAGGTGCAGATCGCCGCACAGGTCGCGTGCCCGGGAGAGGACGCCATCGACCTGATGCCAGGCGATGGTGCCTTCATGGGGACAGTCGAAGCTGGTGCCGAGGTCCAGGCGCAGGCAGGCGTTGCCCTTCTGCTTGAGCAGATCGACGATGCGGGCGAGATCCTCCAGCGACTGCGCCACGCTGCGCCGCACATTGCCCTGGTTGTGGGACTCGGAGACCGAGACCACGAACACCAGCTCGCGAACGCCCTGGGCCAGGGCGAGCTCGGCGCCGCGCAGGTTGGGCACCAGCGCCGAGAAGCGCATGGCGGCACGGTCGGCGAAGGCGGCGACCAGCTGGTCGGTGTCGGCCATCTGCGGGATGGCCCGGGGACTGACGAAGGAGCCGATCTCCATGCGCGTGACGCCGGCATCGATCAGCCGCTGGATGCAGCGGATCTTGTCGTCGGTGGGCAGGGGTTCGCGGATCGACTGGAAACCGTCGCGCGGGGCTACCTCGACGATGTCTACCCGCTCGGGGGGCGATAGCAGGCTCATGACGTCTCCTCTTGACGCAACCAGTTGATGACGCCCCCGGCGGAGAGGATCTCGCGCTGGCGGGGACTCAGCTCATGGGTCAGGGTCAGGGTCTCGCCGCCCTCGAGGGTGGCAACGACCTCGCGGCCCGCCGCGAGCTGATCGCGCCAGGCCTCGATGCGCAGCGTCTGACCCTGCTTCAGGCGTGCCCGGTCGGCGGGGTCGGCGAAGGTCAGCGGCAGCACTCCGAAGCATGGCAGGTTCTGCCAGTGGATGCGGGCGATGCTCTCGGCCACGACCAGCTGCAACCCCAGCAGGCGAGGGACCAGGGCGGCATTCTCGCGGCTCGAGCCCTGGCCGTAGTTGGCGCCGCCGACGATCGCGTGGCCGGCTTCGCCCCGCTCACGGGCCCGGGCGACATAGCCGGAGTCGACGGCCTCGAAGACATGCTCGGCCGAGGCGAAGACATTGCTCCAGAGCGGCAGCACGCGGGCCCCGGCGGGCATGATGTCGTCGGTGGAGATGTTGTCACCCACCGTGAGCAGCACGGGGATCTCCAGGGTCTCCGGCAGCGGCGCGATCAGCGGCAGTGGCGGGGTATTGTCGGTGGCCAGCAGTTCGACGGTACGTGCCTGCTCGGGGGGCAGCGGCGGCTCGAACCAGTCATCGTTGACGCGCATGTCGCCCGGCTCGCGGGGCCGCGGGTAAGGCATGTCGAGGCGGCGCGGGTCGGTGATCACCCCGTGAAGCGCCGAGGCGGCCGCGGTCTCGGGGCTGCACAGGAAGACGCTGTCCTCGCGGGTCCCGGAGCGCCCGGGGAAGTTGCGCGGCACGGTGCGCAGGCTGTTGCGCCCGGCGGCCGGCGCCTGGCCCATGCCGATGCAGCCGTTGCAGCCGGGCTGGTGCAGGCGGGCCCCGGCCGCAACCAGATTGCCCAGATGCCCCTCGTCGATCAGCGCGGACAGGATCCGGCGAGTCGAGGGGTTGATGTCCAGCGAGACGTTGCCGGCCACGCTTCGACCCGCGACGATCTCGGCGACCACGGCGATGTCGCGGTATCCGGGATTGCCCGAGGAGCCGATGTAGGCCTGGTGAAGCGGCTCGCCGGCGACCTCGGCCACCGGCACCACCCGGTCGGGGCTCGAGGGCAGGGCGATCAGCGGCTCGAGGCGGGACAGGTCGACCACCTCGTCGCGGTCGTAGCGGCAGCCGGGCTCGGCGGCCAGCGCCACCCAGTCGGCCTCGCGTCCCCGCGAGCGCAGGAAGTCGCGGGTCACCTCGTCGCTGGGGAAGACGCTGCTGGTCGCCCCCATCTCGGTGCCCATGTTGGCCAGCACGTGGCGGTCCATGGCGTCGAGCGTGGCCAGGCCGGGGCCGTGGTACTCGAGAATGCAGTTCTTGGCCCCCGCCACGCCATGCCGGCGCAGCAACTCGAGGACGATGTCCTTGGCGCTCACCCAGTCGGGCAACTCGCCCTCCAGGCGCACGCCCATGATCTCGGGCATCGCCAGGTAGAGCGGCTCGCCGGCCATGGCCATGGCGACCTCGATGCCGCCGGCACCGATGGCCAGCATGCCCAGCGCCCCGGCGGCCGTGGTGTGGCTGTCGCAGCCCACCAGGCTCTGGCCCGGCACGCCGAAGCGTTCCATGTGCACCGGGTGGCTGATGCCGTTGCCCGGGCCGCTGTACCAGACGCCGAGGCGTTCGCAGGCGCTCTTCAGGAAGAGGTGGGCGTCGGCGTTGATGTTGTCCTGCTGGAGCAGGGTGTGGTCGATGTACTGCACGCTCGTCCTGGTATGAACGCGCTCGATACCCATGGCATCGAGCTCGAGCATCACCAGGGTGCCGAGGATGTCCTGCAGCAGGGCCTGGTCCATGTGCAGGGCGATCTCGCTGCCTGGGATCATCTCGCCGCCGACCAGGTGGGCGGCGATCAGTTGATGGCTCAGGGTGTCAGCCATGGGTAGGGTCCTTCCGGGCGTCGTCGGGGTGCAGCAGGCGCTGTACGCTGCCCAGGGTGTCGAACAGGAACTGCAGGCCCAGGGCGGCGAAGCCGATCGGCATCAGGGCGTAGGGAATCACCATCGGCGTGCCCAGCGAGCTCGAGACGCGCTCGCCGTACTCGAGAGCCTGGAGGGCCATGATGCCGCCCCGCCAGACCAGCACGCCGCAGAACACGGTTCCCAACAGCCCGGTCAGGATGTCGATCATGCTGCGACCCCTGGCCGGCAGCTTGTCCTTGAAGAAGGAGATACGGATGTGCGCGTCGTGTCGCTGGGCCTCCGCGGCGCCCATCACGGCCATGTACACCAGCAGGAAGGAGTTGATCTCCAGACTCCAGTTGGTGGGGGCCGAGAAGGCATAGCGCATGATGGTGTCGTAGGCGATGGACAGCATCATGAACATCAGCACGGCCATGGAGGTCCAGCGCAGGACGGCCATCAGGCCGTCCCAGCTGCGCATGACGATCGCGGTCATGGGATATGTCCTCAGGCCTCGCCCAGCGCCAGGGCGATCGCACGGCTGCCGACCTCCTCGCCGACCTCGCCCTTCCAGTGGTCCCAGACCTCGTGGCTGGAGTCGTTGAAGGTGGTGGTGTCGGCCTCGGATGGCTCGATGATCTCGACGCCGGCCTCGGCGATCTGCGGCCAGTACTCGTCGGGATAGATGCCCAGGTTGCAGTGGCTGATGAAGTTCTCGTCATACCAGTCGGCGGCCTGCTGGTAGACGGCGCGGGTATCGTCGTCCAGTCCGTCCCAGGTGTCGCGGAGCATGAAGGGCGCCACCGTGAAGCCGGTCATGGGCAGCTTGTAGCAGTAGTGCAGCTGCTCCTGGAGGCTGCGGCCGATCACCGTGGAGATGTTGAACACGCCGGCATCCACGGTGCCCCGCTGCAGGGCCATGTAGGTCTCGGAGGAGGGAATGCGCGTGGCGCCGATGTCGTACTTCTCCAGGGCCTTGGTGGCCTCGAAGCTGACGATGCGCACCTTCTTGCCGCGGACCTCATCCAGGCTGCGGATCGGGCTGGCCTCGGTGCTCCAGATGTACTCTGGCTCGAGGATGCCCCCGCCGGAGCTGAGCATGTAGAGGTTCTCCTGGGCCAGCACCTCGTTGATCAGCTCCATCAGCGGGCTGCCCTTGGCTAGGCGCTCGGGATGGCGATAGAGCTCGCCGACCACGCCGGGCAGGCCGGTGATGCCGAGGATCGGCACCGAGCGGGTGATGTAGGAGGTGGTGTGGAACATGAAGTCGATGCTGCGCGCGCGCAGCGCCGGCAGCTGCTCGTCGGCCTTGAGCAGCTGGCCGGAGTCGTAGAACTCCACGTTGAGCACGTCGCCGCCGTTCTCCTTGAGGATCTCGACGAAGCGGTTGGAGCCGTAGGTCAGCGCCTTGTAGGAGGGCGGCAGGTAGGTCACCCCGGTGGCGGTGGTGGCCGCCATGGCACGCGGGGAGAACAGGCTGTGCCCGCCGAACAGGGTGGCGCCGGCGGAGGCGAAGGTGCCGTACTTGAGCAGTTGGCGGCGAGTGAGGGTCATGGTGAGTCTCCTGCTTGTTGTTGTGTCTGTTTGTTGTGACTGGGGGTCACTTCACTGGCGTTGCAACACCGGGGCTACATCAGTCCCGGCAACCACAGGCTGAGGCTGGGGAAGAACACGAACAGCATCAGCACGAGGAACTGGACGGCGACGAAGGGCAGGGCGCTTTTGATGATCTCCTCCACGGAGAGCTCCGGACAGACGCCGCGTAGGGCATAGAGGTTGAGTCCCACCGGCGGGGTGACCACGGCGATCTCCAGGTTGAGCACCATGATGATGCCAAACCACAGGGGGTCGTAGCCCAGCGCCGAGATCAGCGGCAGCAGCACCGGTGTGGTCACCACGATCAGCGAGACGGCGTCGACGATCATGCCCAGCAGGATCAGCAGCAGCATCACCGCCAGCAGGATGGCCCAGTCGGGCAGGCCGCTGGCGGTGAGCGCCTCGGTGAGCATCTGGGGCACGCGCACCATGTTCAGGTAGTCGCCGAAGATCTTGGCGCAGCCGATGATGAGCAGGATGGCCCCGCTGATGCGGGCCGTGGTGCCGAGGATGCCGAGAAACCCCTTCCAGCTGAGGCTCCTGAAGATCAGGGTGGCGATCAGGAAGGCACCGAGGGCGCCGATGCCGGCGGCCTCGCTGGGCGTGGCCAGGCCGGAGTAGATCGAGCCCAGCACGGCGACGACCAGCAGCGCGGAATGCCAGATGTTGGCCAGGCTCATCCAGCGCTGCTTCCAGGTGAAGCGCTCATGGCTGACCGGCGCCTCTTCCGGGTTGAGTCGCACGCGCACGTATATGAACACCGAGAGCGCCAGGGCCAGCACGATGCCGGGCACGATGCCACCGATGAAGAGGTCGGCTACCGAGACGTTGGAGACCGCCCCATAGATGATGAAGGGCACGCTGGGCGGGATCAGCATAGCCAGCGCGCCCGCGCTGACCACGGACCCCGCAGCCAGTGAGCGGCTGTAGCCGCGCGCCAGCATCTGCGGCACGGCGATGGAGCCCACCGCGGCGACACCGGCCAGGCTGACGCCAGATACCGCGCCGAACATGGCCGAGGCGCCCACCGAGGAGATGGCCAGGCTGCCGCGCAGCCAGTTCAGCCAGCGTACCGCGGCCGTGAACAGGCTCGAGCCTACCGGGGTGGCGCCCAGGAAGTTGCCCATCAGGATGAACAGCGGCAGGGCGATCAACTCGAAGGCGTTGAGCTGGCCGAACAGCGACGACGGCGCGAAGAAGAATGCCAGTGAGCCCCGCGCCATGTAGAGGCCCAGCAGCCCCGAGAGCCCGAGAGCCAGGAAGATCGGGAAGCCGATGGTGATGAGGCCAATGAGCAGCAGGACAACGAGAACAGGATCCATCAGGTCACTCCACTCAGATCACGTGATCGGCACGAAGGCCGTCAAGCGACTCGGGCCCGACCCCGAGCCAGTCGGCCAGGATCTCGTCGGTATGCTCACCCAGTGCCGGGCCCACATGGCGGATGCGCCCCGGGGTCTGGTTCAGGCGTGGGAACACGTTCTGCATCGGCAGGGGCTTGCCGTGGCGGTCGGGGACCTCCGTGATGGCCTCGCGGGCCCGGATATGGGGGTCGGCCAGCATGTCGGGGGCGGTATAGACCAGTCCGGCCGGCACGCCGGCTTCTGCCAGGCGATCGACGATGTCCTGAGCGTCATGGCTGCGTGTCCAGCCCGTCACCACCTCATCGATGGCCTGCTGGTGCTCGCCGCGAGCTCGATGGGTGGCGAAGTCGGGGTGGTCGGCGAGGCCGGGCTGGCCCATGGCCTCGCAGAGGCGTCGGAAGACGGTGTCCTGGTTGGCACCGATGATCACGTCGCGGCCATCGCGGGCGGGGTAGGCGTTGGAGGGGGCGATCTTGGGCAGGAAACTGCCGCTGCGCTCACGCACCTTGCCCGACCGGGCGTACTCGGGGATCAGGTTCTCCATCATCGCCAGCACCGACTCGAAGATGGCGCTGTCGACCACCTGGCCGCGGCCGCTGCGCTCGCGCTGGTGGAGGGCTATCAGGGCCCCCATGGCGGCATGCACTCCGGCCAGGGTGTCGCCCAGGGAGATGCCCACCCGCACCGGCGGGCGGTCGGGATAGCCGCTGACGTAGCGAAGGCCGCCCATGGCCTCGCAGACGGAGGCGAAGCCCGCGCGGGAGGCATAGGGGCCTTCCTGGCCGAAGCCGGTGACCCGCACCATGATCAGCCCCGGGTTGTCCAGGGAAAGCACGTCGTAGCCCAGCCCCCAGCGCTCCATGGTGCCGGGACGGAAGTTCTCTATCAGTACGTCGGCCTGGCTGGCGAGTTCGCGCAGCAGCTCCTGGCCGCGGGGCTGGCGCAGATCCAGGGTCAGCGACTTCTTGTTGCGGGCGATCACGTTCCACCACAGCGGCTCGCCGGTCTCGCTGTCGGCTTCGCCCCACTCGCGCATGGCGTCGCCCTTTCCGGGGGGCTCCACCTTGATCACCTCGGCGCCGAAGTCCGCCAGTACCTGGCCACAGTAGGGGCCGGCGATCAGCTGGCCGAGCTCGAGCACCTTGAGGTCGTCGAGGGGAAGGTCGGTGAGAGAAGTCGGGTCGTTCATTGTTGTTGTAGTCCTTGACGTGATGTCGGTCGTCGGAAGCCCTTGGGCGCTTCGTGGCTCGCCATCTCGGACTCGGCGAGGCTCAGGTGCAGTTCGCGGGCAGCGAGCAGGTGCGCATGCATCACGCTCTCCGCCCAGGCGGGGTTCCTGGCCCCGATGGCCTGCAGGATCTCGCGATGATGGTGCATGCTGCGCCGCAGGGCATCACGGTCGTAGGTGTCGAAGTTGCGGCGGATCACCGAGGTGCGTACCACCATGTCGAGCATCGTGTATAGGCGCTGGTTGTTGCTTGCCTGCATCAGCTCCCGGTGAAACTCATGGTTGAGGTCGGCGATCTCGTTGCGGGCCTCCGCGGTCACCTGCTGCGGTTCGGCCAGGGCCTCCATACGCGAGGCCAGGGTCTCGAGGTGTGCCAGGTGCGCGTCGTCCATGTGCCGACAGGCCATGCCGGCGGCCATGGGCTCGAGGACCAGGCGCAACTCGAAGACCTCTCGCGCGTCACGCTCCGTCCAGGCCACCACTCGCGCGCCGTGATGGGGAATTGCCTCGAGCCACCCCTCCGATACCAGTTCACGCAGCGCTTCGCGCACCGGGGTACGGCTCACCTCCAGCTCGCGGGCCATGCTGGTCTCGCGAATGTAGTCATGGGGGCGGTAGATGCCGTCGAGGATGCGCTGCTTGATGGCCGCGTGCACCTGGGCCGTCGCGGTTCGATGGGCACCGTCGGGGGCGGACGAACTGGCCTTTGCCACCGGCATTTCCTCGTAATTGTATGCAATTAGGAGAATAGGGCAGTAGGTAAAGCCAGCACAACGTCGACTTTAGGCTAATGTTGCATGCAACTTTCCGGCTGCGAGGTCGCTTCGGGTTCGTCGCCGGCTCGTTGCGGGCTCATCTCCTCGAAGAGGCGTCGGCGGGTGGTGTCGAGGTCGAAGAGGATCTTTCAATGCCGGCCGGCAGGCCGCTAATGCCACGCTGAGAGGTGTTGCGCCATGAAACGACGTTACCCCAAGGCACGACCCGGGAGGGCTGCCCGGGACGCCTATCGGCGGCTGCCGGAAGGCGCCAATGATGATTGTTCCCGGCTAGAAATGGCCTCTTCGGTCCGCTTTTGCCTGCGGGCCACCTTGACCCCCTCGATCCAGTAGCCGTCGACGTCCTTGACGAAGACCACGTCCTTCATCACACCCAGCCCGCGGCTGGTTTTCAAATTTATCGTCTTGGAACTCAAAAGTAGACCAAGCGGCCTTTAAGAACTAAGATCCCAGCCGAGTTTATTGAGTATATTGGCCTTCGGTGCAGGAGAGACTTTAATGAATCGATTGAAGTTTATTGCAGCAGTTGCGGTGGCAGTAGGTTTTTCGTCCGCCCAGGCAGAAACACTGCCTCTACCTGACGGCGTGATTAGCCTCGCTTCACCCGAGGGCGGAGCGATGCTATTTGGTGCTGAGGCTAACACAGACTATTTTCCTCTTAGCATCCACTTTGCCACGCAAGACAACCCTGCGTATTGCGGGCCGGCGACGATTGCGATGGTGTTAAATGCACTGGATGTGCCGCGTCCCGCTTCAGACATGACTCTTGGTCTCGGGATGTTTGACCAGGAAAATATCTTCACACCTGCGGCAGAATCAGTGATGCCGGCCACGGCGATCGTGAACCCGCCCTACGGCATGACCATCAATCAGTTCGGCGGCGTGCTTGCAGCGCACAACCTTGATGTGGAGGTCGTCCACGCCGCGGACTCCGACCTCGACACCTTTCGGGACGCCGCCATCACTCAACTCAAGGACGACGATCATTTTATTCTCGTGAACTATCTTAGGAAAGCTATCGGCCAGGAGGAAGGTGGACATATCTCCCCCTTGGGTGCCTATGACGAAGATACGGATCGGTTCCTCATTCTCGACGTTACCCGATACAAATATCCGCCCATTTGGGTCGAGGCGACAGCCCTATTTGACGCCATGAATACAACTGACTCTGCAAATGACGGTAAGACGAGGGGATATGTAAGCGTCAGTCGTTGACTTGACCAGGATTTAACTTGGATTGCCGTTGCGTAACCGGGCTGTTCATGAGGCTATCGTAAACTACCCCGCTGATTTCCACGCCAATCCGTCGTTCCTTGATGTAAGGAAATTTCGGCGGATCGCCAGTTGTTCAGGGAAGGCGCATTAAGGAACCGCTGAACAATTCGGTACTGGTCAGCTGAACCGTTCAGCCTGGCCAGATCATCGTCTCAGCGGTCAAGACATGACCACCTCACCTGTTTTTCCTGGCAGCATTGCCGCTGCTGCCCTCGAAGAGACCGGTGGCGTTGTCCAGCAGCTCGCGCTTCCAATGGCTCACCATGGACGGTGCACCTCGAAGCGAGCAGCTAGTGCCGAGGTGGTCTGGTCGCCCTTAAGCGCGGCGAGGGCTACCTTGGCCTTGAACTCGCCGCTGTAATGCCGACGTTTCTTGCTCATGATCAGGGTCTCCTGGTCCGAATTTCGGGGACCACTTCAAACCACTCATCCTTGACATGCGCCAACCGAAGGGACCAGGGAAACTGGCCGCAGCCTTCACGTCTGGAGATTCCGCAACGTTTCGTTCGCCAGCGCACGGTGAGTGCGTGCCATGAGGTTCATCATCGGATCGAGTGTGGCAACGGACAATGCCTGATACAGGATGTTGCACTATGCGCTGCAGGGAACGCAGCGCCACCTTCGCTTAGTAGACCGCTCGTTCGACAGTCCCTCGTTCTTCCGCCCGCGCTTCGTTCCTGGCATCGGCACGCCACCAGGTGCTATTCGCGCCGCGTCATCTCTTACCTCGGCCAGACAGGTGCCGATATCGAGGAAAGTGTCATGAAATCCATCTTTGCCCTGACAGTTGGAACGATAGCCTTTTTCCTGGCGATCACCGCTCAGGGTTCGCCTACCACGCAAATTTTCCTTGCTTTCGTGGGTCTGGCGCTATGTGCGGTGGCAATGAGTTCGGGGTCTACTAGAGGTGAGTTGAATGCATCCAGGCACGCCAAGCCGAGCAGACCCAAACTGTACGGGTTCAGTGATCGCCGCCAGTCGAGCCTGGCCATCGACGGCATCAAGGGCGTCCCAGGCCGGGCTCCTTCGCTTCCTGCACCCGAGAGGTCGAGGCGGATCCACGAGGGCGCGAGCCCGTCCATGCGGAACCGTCAAGGAGAACCGCGCGCCGCGACCCTCGTCCAGCGTCGGTAGTGAGGCAAGGTAGCGGCTCAGTTACGCAGTCTAAGTGGGCACCAATGGGGAGCGGGTAGGGCGATTCAGTCTGATGATTTCAGTAGCCCCTAAAAAGGGCGGTTGTTTGAAAAACAATCAACGGAAATCAAAGGGCGCCCCAGGCTGGGCGCCTTTGCCGTGTGGGCGTTTGATGATTTTCGGACCAGTACGCGCGCGTGAGTTTCTATTCACGCCCACTTTACAAAGGCCGCCGCCTTCACGTACTGGCGTCACGCGCGACCTTCACGCACCGGGGAGGCGCCAGCATGTTGACAAATGTTGACATGCCGAAGGCGTCAGCGACCTGACGAAACCTAACATCGGCGCCCACTCGTGGCGCGTGCCGATGTTCGCAAATGTTAGCATTGGGCTGGCCATCCCTGGCCCAGTCTGCGCCCCTAGCCGATAACGTCTAGCCTTACCGGACCGATTCAGCAAAGGCGGGAATTACTATGCTAGGATTTTTGAAAAGGATGTTCACTGATAAGACAGCCACTCAAAAAACCTCAAATGGGGTTGCTAATAGTGAAGTGGAAAAGGTCGACAGCCCTAGCCCTACCAGCCAGCAGTTCTCCTTGAGTAGTGAAGAAGCGCTTAAAGTTTCAGGTAAGCAGGGCATGGTGGATGGAAAGCAAACCTATGCCTATGCCGAATCGCACAAGCACGATCTGGAGATGATGCTGAGGTGCTGCCGCAAGTCCGCTCTGAGCCCATAGTCACAAATGCTGCAAAATGCATGAAGGTCGGCTTTGTACGCGGGAGTAAGAAGACGATTGAAAAGTTCTGTTTGATGCGCAAACTTGACCGACAATCATTTTCCTAAGCCAATCATTCTCTTGAGGCTCCCATGCAATCCCAGCCAATGGCATTCAAAAAAAAGATATCTGATCCTACCAAACGACTAACAGCGCATGTCTGCACCATTCCCTCTGCAACAGTGACCCAAGCCATGGCAGCGGCTGGCAGCGACGCGGTCATAATTGATTTGGAACATGGTGCGATCGATTACGCGACAGCCCATGCGATGATCGCAGCAACTGCTGGTACGTCATGTGCTCCGCTTGTCAGGGTCACAGAAAACGATGCGGCACAAGTAAAACGTGTGCTGGATCTTGGTGCTGAAGGTATTGTGTTTCCGTTGATCCGCAGTGCCGAAGATGCTGTACGGGCTGTCGCCTCGCTTCGTTACCCGCCAAATGGCACGCGTGGTTTCGGGCCATTCCTCGCACACTCCCGTTGGGGTACATCACTAATGGACTACCGCGAGGCTGTCGATGGTAGCCTGGTTTGCTGTTTGCTGGTCGAGACACGGGATGCGATTGAAAACATTGAGGCAATATGTGCGGTGCCGGGGATCGATGCCATTATTCCGGCGCAGTTTGACCTATCGACAGATTTGGGCATTTCTGGCCAGTTCGACCATCCGGATTTTCTTGCGGCCATTGCAAAGGTCGAAGAAGCCGCGAACACGGCCGGCATCCCACTGGGTAACGTTGGCCTCGCAAAGCCTCAGGCTGATGCGCTTTTCGCAAAGGGTTACCGCATCATCGCAGGCTTTGACATTCTGTGGCTCAAGGCGATGGCTGCGGAAACACAATCATGGACACAATAGGCCGTACCTTGCCGGATAGCCCGCTCTGGACCATGCCCGCATGGTTGAGCCGTTTCTAGGTGCCGAACTGTTGTTGAGGTTGTGCTGGTACGCACCATGGGTACGCACTTGAGGCCGCGTACTGGCTGGGCAGGGGTGGTTTGATTCCTGAGCCGTTGGCGCCTGCGACCGGAGCAGCCCCTTTCTTATATCGCTAACCCAGAAATTTTCTCGCGCGTGCTCGCGCGAGCTGGCTAGCGGCCGGTGACTTCCTGATGCTTAGAACCTATTTGGAACCTAGAAGGCCAACGACTTGGAACCTAGAAGGCCAACGACGAAAAACGGCCACTGCGATGTTTCGCTAAGTGTCCGTTATTAAATGTATTTCTGGTGCCGCAAAGAGGATTCGAACCTCCGACCTACGCATTACGAATGCGTTCACCCCGTATTTCAGCAGAAACTAACAGAAACAAGAAACGCCTTACATACAAGTAAAAACAGTAGCTTGCCTTAATTCTCCGTTTGCTGCTTGTTGCCCTTCAGTGCCCGTTCTATCCTTCATCTGCTACCTATTTGCTACCTGGAAAATGGAGCCGGGCATGGCAGGCGAAAACAAGCTGAAGTTGACAACCAAGGCGCTGGAGCATCTTTCCAAGCAGCCGCCAGTCGATAACGTCTTCGACACCGAGCTACCTGGTTTCCATATTCGGCCCGGCAAGCGTGGCCTGACCTTCCGGCTCTTCTACCGTTCCAAGGTCAGCGGCAAGCAGCGAATCCTCACCCTCGGCCGCTACGGTGCGCCGACGACAGCGGCCGAGGCGCGCAAGAGAGCCACGGATGCACTGGCGATCGTCTCTCAGGGCGGCGACCCCCGCGAAGTGCTGGAGCAGGCCAAGGCCGAGGAGCAGCGCCAGCAGCAGCAGACCCTTCGCGCCTACCTGGCCGGCCCCTATGCGGCCTATCAGCGTCGTATGAAGGATGGCGAAGCCAATCTGCGGCGGATCGAGAAGGATTTTGCCGACTGGCTCGATCAGCCGATGGGGTCGCTCAAGCATGCCGACGTGGAGCGCTGGCAGGCCGCTGAGGAGGCCAAGGCGAAGCCGCGTGCCTATGGCACCCTGAAACGCTCCTACGATGCCCTGTGCGGTCTGCTGTCGCATGCGGCCGAGCGCAAGGTGATACCGGCGCATCCCCTCAAGGGCATCAAGTTGCAGAAGCCCGCCATGACCGAGGACGACATGGCCGAGCAGGCGGCTCAGCGCCGCTACCTGGAGCAGGAGGAGGTCGAGGCGTTGTTTGCCGGCCTGGACGCGTACCAGCAGAAGAAGCGGGAGGAGCGTCGTCGCAGCCGCGCCCACGGCAAGGCGTATCTGCCCGACCTGGATGGGGTGGCCTATGTGGATCACGTCATGCCGTGGATTCTGACCATGTACTACACCGGCTTCCGGCCGGGCGATCTGTTCGGCCTGCGTTGGGATCACGTCAACCTGACGTTCGCCACGATCCGCAAGGTGGTCGAGAAGACAGCGCACAAGCGCCCCGAGCCGATGACCTTCCCGCTATCCAGCAAGGCCGTAGAGGTGCTGGCCACCTGGCATCGACAGCAGGGCGAGCCGAAGACTGGCCTGGTCTTCCCCTCGTCGCGCAACGGCAAGCGCATGAGCGCGACCGCGATGCAGAAGCCGTGGGCGGCCGTGCGCCAACTGGCCGGCCTGCCCGATGACCTGCTGCTCTACAGCCTGCGCCACAACTTCGCGTCCCAACTGGTCATGGCCGGTGCCGACCTGCTGGCCGTCTCCAAGCTGATGGCCCATGCCGACATCCAGACGACCATCGCGCACTATGCCCACCTGCGGCCCGATCACACGCGGGACATGGTGGAGGCGTTTGCTCACCAAGCGCCCGGACACAATACTGACAAATCCGACACACCCGTTAAGGAGGGTTCGTCGCTGGCAAGGATTCTATAGGGCTGGCGCTGGCCTAGGAGGCGATACTTATGGATGAAGAGTTGATGGCGATCCAGGCCGATCTGGATAGCGTGCTAGACCGGTTGGCCGAGTACATGAGCAGTGACAAGCTCGAGTCAGTAATTGAGGCGCATCCTTCCAGCCGCAAAGATGCTGCGCGTGTCGCCTTACACTATGCATCCACGCATCACTTAATCTGCTCTATCGAGATTTCAAGGATTGCAAAGTTTGGTCCGTCCTCTAATGCCGCCTCGGCACGGCTGGGTGTTCAAACCGAAGGCTTGCCAAGCGAGCATGTTGAGCTGCTGGAAGCCCTTATGGCTGTTGTCGATTCTGGGGGTACCAGTTGGCCTCTGGAAGATGAGCATTTAGAGGCATTGCGTGATGCCGTTACAGCATGGGCAGACAAGGAATGTCAGTTCATAGGAGAGTCAGCTGGACTGACTCTTACGCCTAAACGTGAAGTTGACCGACGAAAGCGGGCGCGCACAGCCGCTGCACGCGACGCCTATAACCTTCATAATAGCGACCCCCGGAAGTACCCCGTTGATGAAGCGCTTTTTGAGGAGGCTGGTAAGCGCTATGGCATGTCTTCACGTACAGTTTCCCGCGCTTACTATTCCCAGAATTTTCATAAGCCCCCCGCCTCTCGCGAGCGATTGAAACGCGCAATTTTGTCAATCATGGACAAAACGTGACAAATACTTTGTCCACCTGATTGGGGAGTCTAGAAGAGTCAACCAGCAATCTGGAGACTCTTCGATGTCTACCAAGCACCAAGACCCCAGCAACATCCTGGCCAATGCCCTGACCCGCTATCGCGACGGCTTCGATCCGGCACTGATCGAATTGCCCGAGCTGGCCGTCTTCCCCGGCCTAATCCCCGCCCAGCCCACCACCGCCCGTAAGGCCCGTTGCACCGGCACCCTGCTGGGTCGGCCGGCTCCGCGTTTCGTGCGTCGTGGTCGTGCCATCCGCTACCGACTCAAGGACGTACTCGACTGGCTGGCCGAAGGCGAGAGTTCCTCCAGCACCGCCGAGGCGTCCGTGGCCGCGCTTGCGCAGGGGGTGATCTGATGGACATCACCCGTACCGACGCCACCTCTCAATGCCTCCGCATCCTGGCCCGGCTGCGTGAAGGCCCCGCGACCACCTCGGAGCTGATGCTCGAGTTGAACGTACTGCGCCCTGGCGCCCGCATCTCGGAGTTGCGCGAGAAAGGCCACGACATCCGCACGCACCTCATCGATGAGTTTGACCCGTGGGGCCGACCGCATAGCCGCATGGCGCACTATTACCTGCCGACCTCGCCAGTGGAGGGTGCCGACGATGTTTGAACTCGCACACATGCTGGCGGCTGCCTGGCGCCGCCTGGTGAACAGAAGTGGACGAAATGGACAGGGTGGACGCAGGGAGGGCAGATCATGACGGCTCAACGGAAAGCGCCCGGCTGTGGGGGCCGGGCGCGCTTCGATAGCATCATCGAGTTGGATCACCGCCATCATACCATCGACAGCGCCCTGATGCTGGCGCTGGGCGACCTGTACGGCGGCGGTATCGTGCTGCGCGGCCGTGGCCAGTGGCAGCGTTTCACCCCGCCCGGCAAGCGCGACCTGAACGGCTACGCGGCGATCCTCGGCCATGAGGTCGCGTTGCTTGGCCGCTGGGATACCGGCGAGCAGCACCTGGTCGTGCTGGGCGATGAGCAGGCCACCGAGGCTGAGCGAGAGCAGCGGCGACAGAAGGCGCGGCAGGAGGCCCAGACGGCCCGTGAGCGCCAGCAGGAAGCCCTTGCCCGGCAGCAGGCCCAGGCGACTGAGCGCGGCATGCCGATATGGCACGGGGCGCTGCGAGGGCACCAGCACCCCTACCCGCTGCGCAAAGGCGTCGGCAACGGCTGGACGCGCCAACACCGGCAACTGCTGATGGTGCCGCTGACCGATGGACGGGCACTGATCAACTGGCAGTTCATCGCACCCGATGGCACCAAGCGCTTTTTGACCGGCGGCCGCAAGCAGGGCTGCTATCACCCCATCGGGGCCTTCGACACTGATCGGCCGCTGCTGATCTGCGAGGGCTGGGCGACCGGCATGACGCTGCACGCGGCGACCGGCTCGGCCGTTGCCTGCGCCATGGATGCCGGCAACCTGCTGCCCGTCGCGCGCTACCTGCGCAGCCGCTATCCCGGCGCCAGCCTCATCGTGGCCTGCGACAACGATCACGCCACCGAGGGTAATCCCGGTGTCACCAAGGGGAAGGCCACCGCCGACGCCGTAGGCGGAAGGGCCATCTGGCCGGCCGTGGACGGTATCGAGGGTGCCAGCGACTACAACGACCTGGCTCTGCTGGGCAGGGAGGTGACGGCATGAGCATCGAAGCGATCCGCCAGGAGGTCGAGCAGACCGCCGAGGATATGCAGCCCCTACCGCTACCGAACAGCCTGCCGCCCGTGGCGCCATTCGACCCCGAGCTGCTGCCCGAGGCGATCCGCGATCATGTGATGGACGTGGCCGACCGACAGCAAGGCCCGGCCGACTTCGTGGCCGTGGCGGCGATCTGCGGGCTGTCGGCGCTGCTGGGACGCAAGGTGCTGATGCGGCCCAAGCAGCACGACGACTGGACTGTCACCCCGACCCAGTGGGGCGCCATCATCGGTCGGCCCAGCGCGATGAAGTCGCCCTCCCTCAAGGAGGCGCTGCGTCCCCTGGCCACCATCGAGCGGGACGCCCGCGAGCGCTTCAAGCAGGAGGCCGAGCAGCATGCGGCCGAGTCGCGGTTGCGGGACATCGAGAAGAAGGACATCGAGGCCAAGGCCAAGAAGCTGGCTAAGGAGGGGCGACGCTCTGATGCCGTGGCGCTGCTGGCCGAGTCTGACGCGGGAGATCCCCCGCCGACGCGACAGCGGCTCATCGTCAATGATGCCAGCGTGGAGAAGCTGGGGGAGCTGTTGAACGAGAACCCCAACGGCATGCTGCTGGCGCGCGATGAGTTGGCCGGCTGGCTCAGCAAGATGGCCCAGGATGACCACCAGGCCGACCGTGCCTTCTACCTGGAGAGCTTCGACGGCAATGGGCGCTTCACCTATGACCGGATCGGGCGCGGCACCATCGACATCGAGAGCTGCACCCTGTCCGTCATCGGCGGCATCCAGCCGAGCAAGATCGCACCGCTGGTCCGAGGCGCCACCCGAGGCACCGCCGACGATGGCCTGATACAGCGCATGCAACTGGCCGTGTGGCCCGATGACCGGCATCGCTGGCGCTGGATCGACAGGGCGCCCGATGCCCAGGCCCGTGAGCGCTACCACCAGGCGTTCTACCGTGTTCACGGTATGGCCTTCCCGACCAAGGACGGCGAGCCACCCTGCTGGCGCTTCACCCCCTCGGCCCAGGCGCTGTTCATCGAGTGGATGGAGGAGGTGCAGCGCTATGCCCGCCAGCCTGACATTGCTCCGGCCCTGGAGAGCCACCTGCTCAAGATGCCCAAGACCGTGGCCGGGCTGGCGCTGCTGTTCGAGGTGCTGGACGGCAGCGAGGGCAGGGTGGAGGAGCAGGCCACCGCCCGCGCCCTGGAGTGGGCGGACTATCTGCGCAGCCATGCCGAACGCCTCTACAGCGCCAGCATGAATGGTGGCATCGAGGGCGCCCGGCTCATCCATACCCGCCGTGACAAGTTGCCCGTCTCCTTCACGGCTCGGGACGTGCAGCGCAAGGGATGGGCGGGGCTGGATACCCGCGAGAGCGTGCGCGATGCCCTGGAGGCGCTGATCGAGTACCAGCACCTCAGCGCCTTGGACGTGCCGCCGAGCGTGCAGGGTGGGCAGCCGACGACGCGCTACACCTGGCATCCGGCGCTCGCGCCGAGGGAGGTGTGACCATGGGACGCTGGCTCAAGAAAGTGCAGAACACCCCGGACAGCCGGCCGACACAACTGACACAACCCGGTTCTGTCGGTTCTGTCAGTGCCCCATCCGGCGCTTTTGCGAAAAATGACCCGGTGCCGGCCGTTGATCCGGCCGGCCCGGCCAGGGACATCGACACCATCATCGAGGTGATGACGCAGCAGGTAGGGCGACCGTTGGGCGATGAGTTGATCGGGCTGATGCGGGAGACCATGCGCCCGATGAGCCGACAAGCGCGTGCCGACCTGGCGGCGGCTATCGACGACTGCTTCGAGCGTGTGGAGAGCGAGCAGGCAGGGCGCCATCAGGCCACCGAGCTGATGAGGGAGCCGGTAACCCAGGGTGAGGCACTGGGCAGCTTCAGCGAGGCCCTGGAGTGGATAACGGCTCGATGCTCACTTGAGACAGGTGACACGTCCTACCTGGCCAAGCACCTGATGCTGATGTCTCAGCCGGCTATGGCCTCGGCTGCCGAGCGCTATGTGGCCACCTGGCAGGCCGCTGCTGAGGGTGAGCCAGCGCTGCATCGCCGCGCCAATGCCGGCAGACGGGCCGCTAATGCCTTCCTGAGAGGTGCTGACCAATGAAGCGACGTCATCTCCCAAGGCGCGACCATCCAAAGCCGTCCAGGACGCCTACCGGCGATTGATGAGCGGCAATGATGATTCTTCCCGACTAGAAAAGGGCGGCATGGACCTGGAGACGCTTCCGGCTATCGACCTGGACACCCTGCCGGAGCTTGACCTGGAGCCGCCCACCATCGACCTGACCCATGACACCGGAAAGGAGGGCGAACGATGAGCAAGAATCCCAGGCGGCTGAGCCGGCCCGTGCGGCTCATCGTGAGCGTCGAGGAGGAGGTTGTAGAGGCCATCGACCGCCTGATGAACCAAGGACGACACCATCGACATCGAAACCGGGCCGAGTTTGTCCGGCAGGCCATCGAGCGAGAGCTGGGGCGGTGCCGGTCTGATGCTTTCCGCACCCCCTAAAAAGGGCGGCTGTTTGAAAAACAATCAACGGAAATCAAAGGGCGCCCCAGGCTGGGCGCCTTTGCCGTGTGGGCGTTTGATGATTTTCGGACCAGTACGCGCGTGTGACGAAATCCAGCATATTGAGGTTCGCGCGTGGTTCGCAGCATTGGTACGCATCTGTGATGTAGACAAATGTTCACATGCTGAGCGCGCCAGTAAGCTAACAAAAGCTGACATGCGTGCACCTGATGCGTGAAGGTGCGTGAGGCGTGGGGTTGGCCATCCTTGGCCGTGCCGCTCCGCGCGGCGCCTCAATTTTGAGTTGTCCTCTGGGCGCCAGTATTGCGGGTCTCACAGGGCAGCAAGCACTTCAGCACTATTAATTCGCTATATTGGGTGCGTCATGCTTGGTTGTTGAAGGCAAGCGTTATATATCTCGCATGGATTGTCTCGAAAGGGCCGTGGAAACTGCTCCACGGCCGTTCAGCATTATGCGACCTTTTCTCTATGGTTCTTCACGCTGGCAAAAAACCGAGCTGCTAACAACAAGAAGATGCCAATCATGGCCCCCAGAATCAGCGATAGTGATACAATCAACCTGATTCTCGGAGAATCAGGAGAGCCTGGTTGGTATGCCCAGTGGCTCACCGAGGCTACATCGATTTCTTCCTCAGAGATGTTTTTGGCCGCCAGTATGGCATTTTGTTGGCGCAGTTCATTGTGCTGCACGGAAAACGGAGAAAGGCTTTCGCGACGGAGCAGGGCATTGATGGTCTGGTTCTCTTTTAGCTGCTGGAGCTGCTGTTCTATGTTCCGTACTTCAGCTGTCTTGACCTCTTCTTCAAGATTAGATTCGATGACGACTCTCTCGGCACTCAGCGCCTCAGTACCCATGAAGTAAAGCGGAATGCCATCTTGGGAGTTTATTTCGGCATAGACCACATCGTTTTCGGATGACTGTCGCCCAAGATCCCTGGGGGTCGTGGGTTTTTCAATCCCGAGTCGCAAGGCGATTTGTTCGGCATTCTCCAAGATCCGAATCCTTTCTTCGCGAGAAGATACGATCGATTGCTTCACTGCCTGTAATTCATCTTCGAGCTCAGCGATTCGGATCTGGTCTTCTTCTCTGAGCCTGGTGATCCTGGCTTCTGTATCTTCTCCTTGTGACTTCAGGTGGGCATCCATGGTTGCCCTATTTTGATCGACGATGCGATCAACCGCTCGATCTGCCCTGTCTGCAAGGTCATTGATGTGGTTTTTTTCAGTCCATTGAAAATAATCATTCAGGAGCGTGGGCCCCTCCAAAGAGTTGCTATAATTGATAGCTATGGTGCGAGATGAATCGGAATCATCAGAGGGTGATGTTAGTTTAATGTTTTTAGTGAAAAACGATCTAGGCTCGATTTCCGGAAGCTCATTTTCTTTTTTGATGGAGGTGAAATATCCGGGGTCTTGATCGTAGAAGGACTTGAAATTATTGTAGCTTGAGAGTCTTTTGTTGAATTCTTCAAAAACTGAAAGGCTCTCGTAGCTTCCGGGCATGCTTTCGAGTGCGCGCAAACCTTCTGGTGCTGGAATGTAGGCTATGTCGGTGGAGTATTGTGGATCTGCGATAAAGGCGTAGGCACTCCCGGCTGCAACGCATGCAAGAATGCTGATCGCGATCCATTTCCAGCCCGCATAAATTGCCAGCGCAATATCCCTGAGATCTATCTCGTCACTTTCTGCCCGATGTGTCTGATGGCGCTCAGGTGCGCTCATGTAATATTCCTGGTTTTTACGATGGCTGCGTAGCAAAGAGAGAGCAGGTGGTATGCAACAAAGACGGCTGTGACCATTACCCACTCAGAGTCTATGGTTGCAGATGATATATATCCGAAAATTAATATGGTCAGAATTAAGAATGATAGTGACTTCCACATTTTCGAATATAAGAGTGCAAAGCCGGGGATCATCAGTATAAGCGGAGCTAGTAGGGAAGCTTTTAGTATGTTGCCATCGTTGGGGGTGCTCATATGCGGAGTTCCTGAACTAGGCGGCCGAGGCCGCGAGATAAAGCGCCGTCCATGGTGACCCATGAGATGGAGAAGCCATGTAAGACATTGCTTACACGGCATGTAAGCGAAAGCCGATACGGCGTATCGCGCCCTTCGCAGGCTGCTACCCTGAGAAGTTTGCGTAGGAGGACGGAATGTGACGCATTGCTATTGCCCTGGTACTTCTGCCGCTGGCTGGTCAGGCTCAGGTCATGAAGTGCCAGGATGGCTCCTATCGCGATAACTGCCCCAGCGGCAGGGGGCAAGAGATAGAAACCGGTGGCATGTCCAGCTACGCCGCGTCGCAGGCGCATAAACGCTCCCTCGCATCGATCAAACGCCAACAGCAGCCATCGTCATCCCGGCAGGCGCGAACCGGGCCGAAGCTGCTACCCCAAAGACTGATGTCCATTTCCCAGTGGGCCAGAGACATGGGCATCAGCCGGAACGATCTTGTCGGGGCGAGGAGCCGCGGCAATATCCTGATGGGTATGCACCGCGAGGATGTTGAGCACATCATGGGCAGCCCGGATCGAGTGAATCAGGAGACCCTCGGTGGCCAGCAGTGCCATCATTTGCATTGGCGCGACGACTACGAATGGACCGACTACATTCGCTTATGCAACGGCAGGGTGGATCACCTCCGCCGCAACAACACCGAATAGCTTCTTGCCCCGCCCAGGTTGCGGGGCAAAACAGGAAAGGCCGCTACGTCAGAAAACGTCAGTCTGCCCGCTGGTAGTCAATAGCCAATGCGCCGGCAGGGAAGGGGGTGGGCTGATTATTGAGCCCCTGGCGCCTGCGACCGGAGCGGCCCTTTGCTTATATCGCTAACCCAGAAAAATCCTCGCGTGCGTGCGCGCGCGATCAAGCCGGTGCTCGTCGATATGAATGTTGAGGTTTGTTGAGGTGCTGGATCTGCCCGGCCCGCGATGGCCACCTGCTGCCGTGCAGGTAGCAGGACGATGTGGGCAAGGTGCTGGTGCAAGCCGGTTGCCGTTGGCTATCTGGCTTGGCCTGATTCTGCTGACTGCTACCTATTTGCTACCTAGAAATATTGAAACGAAAAACGGCCACTGCGATGATTCGCTAAGTGACCGTTACTAAAGACCTTTCTGGTGCCGCAAAGAGGATTCGAACCTCCGACCTACGCATTACGAATGCGTTGCTCTGCCAACTGAGCTATTGCGGCGACTGTGGCATGGTAGCGCCGGTATCGGCGCGATGCCAGATGTCAAGGGCGAAGCCGCGTCAGCCCTTCCTGGGCACTTGAGGCAACCAGTCGGCCCTGGCGGTCATAGAGGCTGCCGCGGGCAAAACCACGCGCGGCTCCGGCCCAGGGGCTGTCCATGTCATACAGCAGCCAGTCGTCGACCCTGACGTCGTGATGGAACCAGAGGGCGTGGTCGAGGCTGGCGATCTGCAGCCTCGGGTCGCGGAACTCGATGTCGTGGGGCAACAGCGCCGTGGTCAGCAGGTTGAAGTCGGAGCTGTAGGCGAGCAGGGCGCGCTGCAGCGCCTGGTCATCGGGCAGTTCGCCGACCAGGCGGAACCACAGGCGCTTGCGGGCCGCCTGGCCGGGCTCGGCCGTTTCGCTGACCCGCAGGAACTCGATGGGGTGGCCCGGGAAGCGCTCGAGACGGGCGTCCCCCCCCTGTAGTGCTTCGGGAGGGGGAACCTCGGGCATGGTCGTCTGGTGGGCGATACTCTCCTCGATGCCATGGAAGGAGGCGCTGCAGAAGAAGATCGGCCGTCCCTTCTGGATGGCGCTGATCCGACGGGTGGTGAAGCTGCCGCCGTCGCGTACCGCGTCGACCTGGTAGACCACCGGGCGGTGCGGATCTCCAGGCCGCAGGAAGTAGCCGTGCAGGGAGTGGGCCTGCCGGCTCGGGTCGACGGTCTGGCTGGCAGCGGAGAGGGCCTGGCCCAGCACCTGACCGCCAAATAGCTGGGGCAGTCCGAGGTCCTGGCTGCGGCCACGGAACAGGTTCTCCTCCAGGGTCTCGAGGCGGAGCAGGTCGGCCAGCGCGTTCAGGGCGTCGGGTGTCATGGGTTCCTCCGGGGTCGATGGCGTGCAGGGGAGCCATCGGTATCATACGATCGTCTTAATGGCATCCATTTTACGGGAGTTCAGGACATTGCGCAGCGACGAGTTCTACATGCATCGGGCGCTGGATCAGGCTCGGCTGGGCCTGGATGCCGGCGAGGTGCCGGTGGGCGCGGTGGTGGTGGACGGCGCAGGCGAGATCGTCGGCGCCGGCTTCAATGCCCCGGTGGGCGGCCACGACCCCAGCGCCCATGCCGAGATCCGCGCGCTGCGAGATGCCGGCGAGCGGCTGGGCAACTACCGGCTGGAGGGCTGTACCCTCTTCGTGACCCTCGAACCCTGCCTGATGTGCACCGGGGCGATCATCCATGCCCGCCTGGCACGGCTGGTCTATGGCGCGGCCGAGCCGCGCAGCGGCATGGTGGAGTCGAAGGCCAATCTCTTCGCGCAGCCCTGGCACCACCACCGGGTGGCGGTGGAGGGCGGCGTGCTGGCGGCCCGCTCTTCCCGGCTGCTCAGGGCGTTCTTCGTCGCCCGCCGCGATGGTGACGAGCCCTGAGGGGCCGAGGCCGGCTAGAGGACCGGGGGAATCTGTTCGAAGAGTTCTCTTTCTGCCTGGTCGGGCAGGCGGGCATTGAGCTCGTGGAACTGCTCCTGGCTGCGGTCGAGGTAGGCCAGGATCTCGTAGTAGCGCCGGATGTTGCGCACGTAGATCACCGGTTCGCCGCCCCGGGCGTAGCCATAGCGGGTCTTGCTGTGCCACTCGCGCTCCTGGAGCAGGGGCAGCGACTCGCGCACGTCGCGCCACAGGTCCGGGTCGCCGCCGCGCATCTCGGTGATCTTCCGGGCGTCATACAGGTGGCCGAGGCCGACATTATAGGAGGCCATGGTCATGAACAGGCGGTCTTCGCCGGTGATCGATTCCGGTAGTCGCTCCTCGATGCTGCGCAGGTAGCGGGCGCCACCATGGATGCTCTGGGCCGGATCGAGCCGGTTGTCGACGCCCAGGTCGCCGGCGGTGGCGTTGGTCAACATCATCAACCCGCGTACCCCGGTGGGGGAGGTGGCCCTGGGCTCCCAGTGAGACTCCTGATAGCCCAGCGCTGCCAGCAGCTTCCAGTCGAAGCGGGTGTTGCGGGCGGCCTCGCGGAACAGCTCGGTGTAGCGAGGCAGGCGCTCACGGGCCTGGGCGATGAAGATTCGGGCCCCCACGTATTCCAGGTAGTCGTCATGGCCGAAGTAGCTGGCCACCAGGGCGTCTAGCTCGTCGTCCCGGCGCAGGTCATCGAGGAAACGGTTGGCGGCACTGACCAGCCCCAGGCCCCGGCCGGCGGGGAAGGCCCAGGCCAGGGAGAGCGGTTTGCCGAGGGAGAAACCGTCCTCGACCTCGGGGAAGAACAGCCGGTTGAGACGGAACTGGTGCTCGAAGACGACCGCGGCATCCAGGGTGCCGCGTGTCACCTGGCCGAGCAGGTCGGCCACTTCCAGCTCGTCGGATTCCTTCCAGCTCAGCCAGGGGTGTTCCGCCTGCAGTTCGCGGAGGACCCGGTCGGTGCCGGATCCAAGCAGCGTGCCAATCTCCAACCCCTCCAGTTCCTCGATCCCTTCCGGCGGATGCAGGCCGCGGCGGTAGACCAGGAGTGGCTGCAGCAGCATGATCGGCCGGCTGAACATCAGGCCGTCCAGGGTCGGGTCCAGGGGCAGGGCGGCAGCGCCCAGGTCGCCTTCCTCGCGCACGGCCTCCAGCACGCCCTGGATATTGTGATCGGCATCCAGGGTCAGGCTGACCTCAAGATAGTTGGCGAAGCGTCGCACCAGTTCGTACTCGAACCCGGTGGGGCCCTGGCGCCCTTCGTAGTAGGTGGTGGGTGTGTTGCGGGTGTGCACGCTGAGGAAGTCGCGGTCGAGCACGTCCTGCAGGTGTGGTTCCTTCGGCGCGCCGCCATGATGGGGCAGCAGCGCCAGCAGGAGGGCACTGCACAGGAGGACGGCCCCGCGCCATAGGCGCCGGGGAGAGGCGGTCGCGAATGCGGGCATACGAACGATGTGCGGCGATAAGGCCTTCAACCATAACCAGCCGGCCGACGGCTGTCACCTCCCGCGATTTCTCGAGCCCGATGCTTTCCAGTATCATGTGCCCTCCTTGCCGCCGGCCGCGGCCCCGAATTTCTCTCCTGCTTCAGAGGCTCCAGGATATGCTCGAACTGCGAGGCGCGCCCGCCCTATCTGCCTTCCGTCATGCCAAGCTGCTGGACGCCCTGCGCGCATCCGTTCCTGAGGTCGAGTCCCTGCAGGCCCACCACGTGCACTTCGTCGACCATGACGGCGACCTGGGCGAGGACGAGCAGCGTCTGCTGGAACAACTGCTGGATTACGGCCCCGCGCGTGAGCATGGGCCCCATGCCGAAGGCCAACTGTTCCTGGTGGTGCCGCGTATCGGCACCCAGTCTCCCTGGTCCTCCAAGGCCACCGACATCGCCCACAACTGTGGCCTGTCCCGGGTGCGTCGCATCGAGCGCGGCATCGTCTATCGGGTCAGGGTGGCCGGGGCGCTCTCCGAGTCCGCCTTCGAGGGCATCCAGGCGGCCCTGCATGACCGCATGACCGAGTCCGTGCTGGCCGATGCCTCCGACGCCGCCCGGCTCTTCGCCCACCACGAGCCGGCACCGCTGGGCAGCGTGGATATCCTCGAGGGTGGCCGTGAGGCCCTCGAGGTTGCCAACGTCGAGCTGGGGCTGGCGCTGGCCGAGGATGAGATCGACTATCTCTGCGAGGCGTTTCGCGAGCTGGGCCGCAATCCCTCGGACGTCGAGTTGATGATGTTCGCCCAGGCCAACTCCGAGCATTGTCGTCACAAGATCTTCAATGCCGACTGGCTGATCGACGGCGAGGCCCAGGAGCACTCGCTGTTCAAGATGATCAAGAACACCCACCAGCAGTCGCCCGACGACATCCTCTCGGCCTACAGCGACAATTCGGCGGTGATCCGGGGCAGCGAGGCCGGGCGCTTCTTCGCCGCGCCGCTCATCGGCCAGGGCGACGAGCGTGCCGTCTACGGCGCCTCCCACGAGCCGATACAGATCCTGATGAAGGTGGAGACCCACAACCACCCCACGGCCATCGCGCCGCATCCGGGCGCGGCCACCGGCGCGGGTGGCGAGATCCGCGACGAGGGGGCCACCGGCATCGGCGGCAAGCCCAAGGCGGGCCTGACCGGTTTCACCGTTTCCAACCTGCGCATTCCCGAATACGTGCAGCCCTGGGAGGCCTTCGACTACGGCAAGCCCGAGCGCATCCAGTCGGCGCTTCAGATCATGCTCGAGGCGCCCATCGGCGGGGCCGCCTTCAACAACGAGTTCGGCCGTCCCAACCTGACCGGCGTCTTCCGCACCTATGAGCAGGATGTCCTGGGAAATGACGGCATCGAGCGGCGCGGCTACCACAAGCCGATCATGCTCGCCGGCGGCTATGGCAACATCCGCGACGGCCATGTCCAGAAGGGCGAGATTCCCGTTGGCGGCAAGCTGATCGTGATGGGGGGGCCTGCGATGCTGATCGGCCTGGGTGGCGGTGCGGCCTCCAGCATGGCCTCAGGCGCCTCCAGCGCCGACCTGGACTTCGCCTCCGTGCAGCGTGGCAATCCCGAGATGGAGCGCCGCGCCCAGGAGGTCATCGACCGCTGCTGGGCACTGGGCGAGGACAATCCGATCCGCTTCATCCACGACGTGGGGGCAGGCGGGCTCTCCAACGCCCTGCCCGAGCTGGTCAAGGACGCCGAGCGCGGCGGCATGTTCGACCTGCGCGCCGTGCCCAACGCCGAGCCCGGCATGAGCCCGCTGGAGATCTGGTGCAACGAGGCCCAGGAGCGCTACGTGCTCGCCGTGGCGCCTGAGGCCCTGGCCACCTTCGAGGCACTCTGCGAGCGCGAGCGTTGCCCCTATGCCGTGGTCGGCGAGGCCACCGAGGCCCACCACCTGGCGGTGACCGACGGCCACTTCGAGAGCCAGCCGGTGGACCTGCCGATGAGCGTGCTGTTCGGCAAGCCGCCGAAGATGCAGCGTGAGTTCACGCGACAGGCCAACACGCTTTCCGGCGTGATGCTCGATAACCTCGACCTGCGCGAGGCCATGGACCGAGTGCTGCGCCTGCCCGCCGTGGCGTCCAAGAGCTTCCTGATCACCATCGGCGACCGTTCCATCACCGGCCAGGTGGCCCGCGACCAGATGGTCGGGCCCTGGCAGGTGCCGGTGGCGGACGTGGCGGTGACCACGGCCAGCTTCGACACCCATGCCGGCGAGGCCATGGCCATGGGCGAGCGTCCACCGGTGGCACTGATCGACCCCGCCGCCAGTGCGCGCCTGGCGGTGGCCGAGGCGATCACCAACCTGGCCGCCGCGCCGATCGGCAAGATCGGAGACATCAAGCTCTCGGCCAACTGGATGAGTGCCGCCGATCATCCCGGCGAGAACCAGGCGCTCTATGATGCCGTGCATGCCGTGGGCATGGAGCTGTGTCCGGCGCTGGGCATCGCCATCCCGGTGGGCAAGGATTCCATGTCCATGCGCACGGCCTGGCAGGGGGAGAATGCCCGAGGGCAGGTCGAGGAGAAGAGCATCACCTCGCCGCTGTCGCTGTCGATCACCGGCTTCGCCCCGGTCACGGATGCCCTGCGGACCCTCACGCCGCAGCTCAACCTGGAACAGGACGAGTCCGACCTGCTGCTGATCGACCTCGGTGGCGGCCGGAATCGCCTGGGCGGCTCGGCCCTGGCTCAGGTCTATGGCCAGGTGGGTGACGAGTGTCCAGACCTGGACGACCCCGAGGACCTCAAGGCCTTCTTTGCAGTGATCCAGGGGCTCAACGCCGAGGGCAAGCTGCTTGCCTATCATGACCGCAGCGACGGCGGCCTGCTGGTCACCCTGCTGGAGATGGCCTTCGCCGCCCACGCGGGCCTCGAGATCAAGCTCGACTGGCTGATCGACGAGCCCGTCGACGCCTTCAATGCGCTGTTCGCCGAGGAGCTCGGCGCGGTCATCCAGGTGAATCGCCAATTTACCGAGGAGGTGCTGGCCCAGTTCGCCGCGGCGGGCATCGAGACCTGCGGCGTCATCGCGCGGCCGCGCTACGACGACCAGGTGCGCGTCACCCTCTTCGAGGAGCCGCTGCTGGAGACCACCCGGCTGCTGGCCGAGCGCACCTGGGCCGAGACCAGCTATCGGCTGCAGGCGCTGCGCGACAACGCCGACTGCGCCAAGAGCGAGTTCGATGGCCTGCTCGATGGCCGCGACCCGGGCCTCTCGGCCCAGCCGGCCTTCGATGTCGACGAGGACATCGCTGCTCCCTATCTTCAGGCACCCCATGTCCACAAGGCCCGCCCAGCCGTGGCGGTACTGCGTGAACAGGGGGTCAACGGCCAGCTCGAAATGGCCTGGGCCTTCGATCGGGCCGGCTTCGAGGCCGTCGACGTGCACATGAGCGACATCCTCGAGGGGCGGGTGAGTCTCGAGGCCTTCAAGGGCCTGGTGGCCTGCGGCGGCTTCTCCTACGGGGACGTGCTGGGGGCCGGCGGCGGCTGGGCCAAGTCGATCCTCTTCAACCCACGCGCCCGGGAGCAGTTCGCGGCCTTCTTCGACCGCGACGACAGTTTCTCGCTGGGCGTCTGCAACGGCTGCCAGATGCTCGCCCAGCTCAAGGAGCTGATTCCCGGTGCCGAGGCCTGGCCGCGCTTCGTGCGCAACGAGTCCGAGCAGTTCGAGGCCCGGGTCTCGATGGTGCAGGTGGAGGAGAGCCCGTCGATCCTGCTCGCCGGCATGGAGGGCTCGCGCCTGCCCATCGCCGTGGCTCACGGCGAGGGCCGTGCCGAGTTCCGCGACAGCGCCCACCTGCGGGGCATCCAGGGTAGCGGCCAGGTCGCCCTGCGCTTCCTGGACAACCACGGCCAGGTGACCACGCGCTATCCGGCCAATCCCAACGGCTCAGCCTCAGGCGTCACCGGCCTGACCACGCCGGATGGTCGGGTCACCATCATGATGCCCCATCCGGAGCGGGTCGTGCGGGCGGTGACCAACTCCTGGCGTCCCGCCGAGTGGACGCAGGACGGCGCCTGGATGCGCCTGTTCCGCAACGCCCGGGCCTGGCTGGACTGACACCGCCCCCCCCCTCCCACCCAGTGGCCCCCCCCCCGACGCCGCCGCCCGGGCCACGACCCCGGGCGTCGGCGTCTGTGGGGGTAATGCCGGGGACGTCAGGAACGGTTTTCGTCCGGGGCATCATCGTGGTGCTTGAGGTGCGCCTCGAGATCATCGAGGACATGGCGGAACTGGGCCTGGAAGTGGTCGAACCGGCCGAAGTCGTGGCTGCACTCGTCACAGTACACGTGGTACTGGTCCTGACGGCCCGGCGGGAAGCGCTTCACACGGCTGCCGCACTTTGGGCACTCGGGGCTGGTCTTCACTTGCATGGGCGTTTCTCCTTCTGCGGGGAAATGGACGACGGCTATCGTCCCGGATTCTTCTCTAGGTATCATGGCACTACCTTTCGAGGTCAAGAGTTGACGCATGACAAGTTCCGCCGACAAGACCTGTGCCGGGGAAGGCGGCGCCCCGTCGCTGCGCCCCTACCAGTCCCTGGCGGTGGACCGGGTGATCGAGCACTTCCGGGCGTCCGACGACCCCGCGGTGGTGGTACTGCCCACCGGTAGCGGCAAGTCGCTGGTGATCGCCGAGCTGGCGCGCCTGGCTCGGGGGCGAGTGCTGGTGCTGGCCCATGTGCGGGAACTGGTCGAGCAGAACCACGCCAAGTACCAGGCCTATGGCCTGACGGCGGACGTCTTCAGCGCGGGGCTGGGGCGCCGGGAGGCCTCCTGCCAGGTGGTGTTCGGCTCGGTGCAGTCGGTGGTGCGCCATCTCGACGACTTCGACGCCGGCCATTTCACCCTGCTGGTGATCGACGAGTGCCATCGGGTGTCGCCACAGGAGGATTCCAGCTACCGCCAGGTGATCGACCGCCTGCGTGGTGCCAATCCTCGCCTCAAGGTGCTGGGGCTTACCGCCACACCCTATCGGCTGGGCCAGGGCTTCATCTACCATCGTCATCACCATGGAATGGTGCGCGGCGACGAGGCGTGTTTCTTTCGCGACTGCGTCTTCGAGCAGCCGCTGCGCCTGATGGTGAGCCAGGGCTATCTGGCGACCCCCAGGCGAGTCGATGCCGCGCTATTCAAGAATGGACAAGAGCTGCGCTACGATTTCTCCCGGCTCTCGCTCACCTCGAGCGGGGTATTCAGCGAGGCGGCACTCGACCGGGTCGTCGCCGGCCATCGGGCCACCCCGGGGATCATCGCCGAGGTGATAGAGCGCGCCCGGGAGCGCCGGGGGGTGATGCTGTTTGCCGCCACCGTGGCCCATGCCGAGGAGATCCTGGGGTACCTGCCGGCCGGTGAGGCGGCCCTGATCACCGGGGCGACCCCCTCCGCCGAGCGCGAGCGCATCATCGCCGCCTTCAAGGCCCGAGAGGGCAAGTACCTGGTCAACGTGGCGGTGCTGACCACCGGCTTCGATGCCCCCCATGTGGACCTGATCGCCATCCTGCGGCCCACCGAGTCGGTGAGCCTCTACCAGCAGATCGTCGGTCGTGGCCTGCGCCTCTCGCCGGGCAAGGATGACTGCCTGGTCCTCGACTATGCCGGCAACCCCTGGGACCTCTACGCCCCGGAGGTGGGGAGCCCGAAGCCGGACGGTGACAGCGAGCCGGTGCAGGTGCCGTGCCCCCAGTGCGACCACCCCAACCTCTTCTGGGGCAAGCGTGACGGCGAACTCGTCATCGAGCACTTCGGGCGGCGCTGCCAGGGGCTTGTGGCTTCCAATAAACGCGCCCGACCCCGCGCGAAAAGCGTAAATTCAAACTCCGAGTATCGCGCCCGACCCCGCGCGAAAGATACACCGTCAAAACCGGCGACGTCGGCGACGTCGGCAATGGAGCAGTGTTCGTTCCGCTTCCGCTTCAAGGTCTGCGGCGACTGCGGCGCCGAGAACGATATCGCCGCCCGGCGCTGTCACGGCTGCCAGGGGCTGCTGGTGGATGCCGACGACAAGCTCAAGGCGGCGCTGCGGCTGCGCGATGCCCGGGTGTTGAGGGTCGGCGGGATGCAGCTCGAGGCGACACTCAACGGCCGTGGCCTGCCGCGACTCAAGGTCACCTATCATGACGAGGAAGGCGTGACCCTGAGCGAGTGGTTCGCCCTGGAGACGCCGGCGCAACGCGGCGCCTTCGCCGCGGCCTTCCTGCGTGACCACCTGAGGGCCCCGGGTGTCCGCTGGTCGCCGCGCACCCCGGAGGAGGTGATCGCCGAGCAGCGCCGGCTGCGGTCGCCGGACTTCGTGGTGGGTCGCCAGGTGGGGCGCCACTGGCAGGTGCGCGAGAAGCTGTTCGACTATACCGGGCGCTACCGGAGGGCCGAGTCGCTGGCATGAGCCCCGGCGATTTACCTTCACGGCCCAGGAATTGCTAGACTGCACGATCGATGATCCGCCCTGCAGTCGGGAGGCCAGGCCCCGCGTGAGCGATACGCCCCAGAGTGATGCGCCCGAGCGGGCCGACAGCGATGCCCTCCAGGCGGCCGAGGTTCAGGCCGACGTGCTGGGCCGCCTGTTCGACGAACCGATCACCGAGCTGCCGGAGGATCTCTATATCCCCCCGGAGGCCCTGCGAGTCTTCCTGGAGGCCTTCGAGGGCCCGCTGGACCTGCTGCTCTACCTGATCCGCCGGCAGAACCTGGATATCCTGGCCATCAATGTGGCGGCCATCACCCGGCAGTACATCGAATACGTTGAACTGATGAAGGCCATGGAGATCGAGCTGGCCGGGGAGTACCTGCTGATGGCGGCGATGCTCGCCGAGATCAAGTCACGTACCCTGCTGCCGCGCCCGCCGAAGGAAGGGGTCGAGGACGACGAGGAAGATCCGCGCGCCGAGCTGATCCGTCGCCTGCAGGAGTACGAGCGGCTCAAGAATGCCGCCGAGGCGCTGGCCGAGCTGCCTCGCCTGGGACGGGACTGGTTCCCGGCCCGGGCCTCGTTGCCGGCGCTGGAGGCCCGGGTGATCCACCCGGAAGTGGAACTCGATGAACTGCTCGGGGCCCTGGCCGGCATCCTGCGGCGTGCCGAGCTCAACCAGACCCACCAGATCACCCGCGAGGGGCTCTCGACCCGGGAGCGCATGCTGGCGATCATGGAGCGGCTGTCACGTGAGCACTACACCCCCTTCGAGGCGCTGTTCACCCTCGAGGAGGGGCGAGTCGGCGTGATCGTGACCTTCATGGCGATCCTCGAGCTCGCCAAGGAGGCGATGATCGAGATCGTGCAGAATGCCCCGCTCTCGCCGATCCACGTGCGGGCCCGGCTGGACGAGCAGGACGCCTTCGAGGAGGAGGCCGTGGAGGAAGAGGAGGGCGGCGAGAGCCCCTTCGATGACCGTCCCCCCGATGACCATCGTGATGACCAGGAAGGGAGTGACCCGGCATGACCGCCATGGAATTTCCCGATGCCCTGGACGAGATCCTCGAGGCGGCGCTGCTGGCGGCCGGGGAGCCGCTCTCGCTGGAGCGCCTGGAGGGGCTCTTCGACGACCACGAGCGCCCGCCGCGTCGCGCGTTGCGCGAGGCCATGGAGCGTCTGGGGCTTCGCCACGAGCGGGGCGCCATGGAGCTGCTCGAGACCGCATCGGGCTTCCAGCTGCGCATCCGTCCGCGGCTCTCGCCCTGGGTGTCGCGGCTGTGGGACGAGCGGCCCCAGCGCTACTCCCGAGCGCTGCTGGAGACCTTGGCGCTGATCGCCTATCGTCAGCCGGTGACCCGCAGCGACATCGAGGAGGTGCGCGGCGTCACGGTGAGCGGCTCGATCATGCGCACCCTGCTCGACCGCGGCTGGGTGCGCGTGGTGGGCCATCGTGACGTGCCGGGCCGCCCGGCGGTCTATGCCACCACCCGCAGCTTCCTCGACGACTTCGGGCTTCGCACCCTCGACGAGTTGCCGCCGATGCACGAGCTCAAGCAGTTCGAGGAGCCGATCCTCGAGGACGAGGCCCCGCCCCCCCAGTCCGAGTTGCTGGCCCAGGCGGACGCGCCGGAGGACGCGGAAGACGAGGGAGACGACGAGACAGCGCCGCCCGAGGAGGGCGGCGAGGTCGTGCCGGAGACCGCCGAGGCGGGAGAGGCGACGACCGACGCGACGGCCGGGAGGGCCGACGACGATGACCACGCCGGGACGGCGTCCGAGCGGGCAGGACTGAGCTTCGCCGATCTTGAGGCTCGCCTGTCCGAACGTGCCCGGGGCCGCGTCGACGATGACGCTGCCACGGGCACGGAATCCACATCCAGTGAGAAAGATGACCGATGAGCACTACCACCGAGAAACTGCAGAAGGTCCTGGCCCGTGCCGGGCTGGGATCGCGCCGCGAGATGGAAACGGCCATCGCCGATGGGCGGGTCAAGGTCAACGGCCAGGTGGCGACCCTGGGCGACCGCATCGACATGCGCGACCGGGTGGCCCTCGATGACCGCCCGGTGACCCTGCGCGGCGCCGAGGACGTGCCGCGCCGGGTGATCATGTACAACAAGCCCGAGGGTGAGCTCTGCACCCGCAAGGACCCCGAAGGGCGCCGCACCGTCTTCGATCGCCTGCCGCGCCTCAAGGGCGAGCGCTGGATCGCCATCGGCCGGCTGGACATCAACACCAGCGGCCTGCTGCTGTTCACCACCGATGGCGAGCTGGCCAACAAGCTGATGCATCCCTCCACGCAGGTGGAGCGGGAATACGCCGTTCGCGTGATGGGCGAGGTGAAGAAGGAGCAGGTGAAGGCCATGGTCGAGGGCGTGATGCTCGACGATGGTCCGGCGAACTTCTCCGACGTGCAGGAGTTCGGTGGCGAAGGGATCAACACCTGGTTCCACGTGGTGATCATGGAGGGGCGCAACCGCGAGGTTCGCCGGCTGTGGGAGTCCCAGGGCCTGACCGTCAGCCGCCTCAAGCGGGTGCGCTATGGCAACATCTTCCTCGACAAGCGGACCAAGGCCGGGGAGTGGGTGGAGCTCTCCCAGGACGAGATCGACGATCTGGCCGAGACAGCCGGGCTGGCGGCGCGCAAGGTGCCGGAGCTGACCCCGGACGAGAAGAACCGCTGGAGCCGCGACAAGCACAAGCGTCGGCCGGTGCAGGCCATGCGTAAGCCCAAGGGCCAGCGCGGTCGCGGATGAGCCTCTCGTGCTTCGACCAAAGGCAAAAATCGCTTGCCATCACGGGGGCAGATCAGTAATATCTGCACCCGTTCGGAGGGGTCGTTAGCTCAGTTGGTAGAGCAGTTGGCTTTTAACCAATTGGTCGTAGGTTCGAATCCTACACGACCCACCATCCGGACCTGTATGCTTCCTCGCAAGTACCGGGTCGTTAGCTCAGTTGGTAGAGCAGTTGGCTTTTAACCAATTGGTCGTAGGTTCGAATCCTACACGACCCACCAGTTTGACGACAAAGCGCCCTCGCTTCCAGGAAGCGAGGGCGCTTTGTCATTATGGGGTCATGTCTCTGTCGAGCGTGCGGCGATCGGCTCGCCCGTCTCAACGCAGGCCGAGGAGGGACAGAACCGCCAGCACGATGACGACGGCGCCGACGATCCAGACGATGTTGTTCATGAGATACTCCTCTGCGGCACATGATCCCGTGTGAGGACGCTGTGCCATGGTTGTGGTGATGGCGTCGCGGTCCCTGCGACGCGTTGGTGTAACTCCATGTACTGGCGGTTCCCTTGCCTCACCAATGCCTAGACTATGCGAACGGTGCCATACCGTCTGTGCGTTGGCGTACATGGGGCTCATGAAAAGTCGAACTCGCCCTGCGACGGCGGCTTCAGACGCTGAAGGCCTGAGTCGCCCCGCCTTCGTTGACATTGCCGGACATCCATCTCGGCCGTGAAGCTCCGATGCCCATTTCGGCCATTTCGCTTGGTGTGGTACATGGCCGTGTCGGCGTTCTGCATCAGGGCATCGGCATCATCGGCATCATCCGGGAAGAGGCTGATGCCGATGCTCAGCGTGACGAGGAGTTCATGGCCCTGGACATGTAACGGCCTGCCCAGGGCCGCCAGCAGTTTTTCCGCGACCGTGGTGGCATCCTCGGGTTGCCTGAGCTCGGCGAGCAGGATCACGAATTCGTCGCCGCCCTGACGGCAAAGGGTGTCGGTGTCGCGCATGCACCCCTGGAGACGACCCGCCACCGCCTGGAGCAGGCGGTCGCCCACCTCATGACCCAGGGCGTCATTGATGGACTTGAAGGCATCCAGGTTGAGATAGAGCAGGGCGACCAGGTGTCGGTGTCGCCGGGCCAGGCTGATGGCCCGGGAGAGCCGTTCCGTCAGCAGGGCGCGATTGGGCAGGCCGGTGAGGGCATCATGCTGCGCCAGATAGGCCATCCGCTCCGACATGGCCCGGGACCGGGTGGCGTCGTGGAACACGATCACGGCGCCGGTGACGCGACCTTCCCGGTCATGGATGGGCGCCGCCGAATCCTCGATCTCGAGCTTCCTGCCATCCTGGCGGACCAGCACGCAATCCAGGGCGAAGCCTGCCCTCCTGTTCTCCTCGATGGCGCGCCGCCCGGGGGGGATGGTCGTCTGCTGTGTCTTGCCGTCGACGAGATGGAACACGTGGGAGAGTGGCTTGCCGATCGCTTCCGGTTGCGTCCAGCCTGTCAGGGTCTCCGCCACGCGATTCATGTGGGTGACCCTCCCCAGAAGGTCGATGGTCAGGACACCCTCATCAATGGCGTCGAGCACCACCCGCGCCCATGCCCTCTCGGCCTCCAGGATGGCGGCGACGTCCCGTCTCGGGGCGGTGGTCGCTTTTCGCTCGGAGGTGACGACCACCGTCGGGTGGGCCCCTTGCGGCACCGGTTGCCCGCCGGGTAAGGAGGCGGCAGTGAGCGGCGTCCAGAGGATGCCCTGAGGCACCGGGTCGTCGTCTCTCATGCACTCGCCCCGGGTGGGTGCATCAGCCATGGGCTGCACGCCCGACGGTGAGTCGAGAGCGGCGGGGCCCGGTGGGGCGCCCGAGACCGTGAGGCCAGCGACGTGATCATCCGAAAGGTCGGCACTTGCATGAGCTTGTTTCCTGTTCCGCCTGCCTGCGAGCCCCGGGTGGCAAGGCGTCGCCTGCCCCCGGTCCCTGTCCTGGCGCGCATGGGCCGATAGTCATCAAGCCTAGTTGCGTGACGGGGTCGCTTCCGTGCGTTAACGTACACAGCATGGGCATCGCGCCCTGGGCCTGTGTCGGCGGGGGAATGCAGCGAGTCGGGGTTTCTCGGTGTATTTCCAGGGGTGATTGCCTGCCTGGCGCTGTCGGGCAGCCTGTTGCCTGATTCTTGATGGCGATCCGGGGTGAGTCCGGCAAGGTGTGTGCGCGGCTCGTATCGTCAACCATCATCGGCCAAATCTTCCCTGCTGACCCTGCTGACCCTGCTGACCCTGCTGTCGAAGCTGGCCTGACCGATTAGGGAGTGTCAGTAATGGCCCTGCAACATGATCCTCGCCAGAATCACCTGCTGGCCTCCCTGCCGCGGGACGAATACGAGCGCCTGGCGCCCCACCTCGAGCGGGTCGAGCTGACGCTGGGGGAGTCGCTGGTCGAGTCAGGCATGGAGATGCGCCATGTCTATTTTCCGACGGATTGCATCGTATCGCTGCTATGCGTCATGGAAGCGGGTGATTCGACGGAAATTGCCGTCGTCGGTGCCGAGGGGATCGTCGGCATCTCGCTGTTCATGGGCGGCGAAACCACGCCGAGCCGCGCCGTCGTGCAGAGTGCCGGCAGTGCCTATCGCCTCAAGGGGCAGCTGCTGAAGGACGAGTTTGATCGCGCCTCAGCGCTCCAGTTCCTGTTGTTGCGCTACACTCAGGCCCTGATCACCCAGATGGCGCAGACGGCGGTATGCAATCGTCATCACAGCCTGGATCAGCAGCTGTGTCGCTGGCTGTTGCTGAGCCTGGATCGCTTGCCGACCAACGAACTGGTCATGACCCAGGAACTCATCGCCAACATGCTCGGCGTGCGCCGAGAGGGCGTCACCGAGTCGGCCGGCAAGCTGCAGAAAGTCGGACTGATTTCCTACCATCGCGGGCGTATCAGAGTCCTGGACAGGCCTGGTCTGGAAGCGCGGGTCTGTGAGTGCTATGGGGTCGTCAAGAAGGAGTACGATCGCCTGCTAAGCTATCAGCGTCCCGGGTGAAGGGGCCCTGTCCCTCGCCCAGCGGCATGGTGCCGAGCAGGGCCTTTCCCTCGTATGTCTCCTGGCGCACCGACGGCATGATGGTGGATATGCCACTGTTCGCTCGGCGGCTTGTGGAGGATGTCTGATCCCTTCCTGGCGGCCCTCGACGTCGGAGCTGAGTGATTCATTGCCATGTGCCGATTGCCGGGTCTTCACCAGGAGCGTGCACATGCAGTCCCCTATCCCCAGTACGATAACCAACTACCTTATCGACAGCTTGCCGCGCCAGGACCGGGTGTCTTTCCTTGCAGACTGCGAGACCATCGATCTGGTGTTTGGTGAAGTGATCACCGAACCCTGTGGGCGGATCCTGCATGTCTTTTTTCCGCTCGACTGCTTCATTTCCCTGATTGCGAATTTGAGTGAAAGTGAGCAGCTGGAAGTGGCGATGGTCGGTAGTGAGGGCATGTACGGAATGCCCTTGATCCTGGGTCTCGATAAATCGCCCTTGCGCGCCATGGTGCAGGGGGCAGGGCAGGCGCTGCGCATGCCGGCGGCTGTCTTTTGCCATCACCTGGAGCAGAGCCCCGCAATTGAGGCGCTGTTGAAGCGCTATCTCTTCGTGCTGATGCATCAGCTCACTCGGGTGGCGGCATGTACGCACTTTCATCAGGTCGAGGCGCGCCTGGCGCGCTGGTTGTTGATGACCCAGGATCGGGCGCATTCGGATCAGTTGCATCTCACCCACGAGTTTCTCGCCATGATGCTGGGGGTGAGGCGCGCCGGCATCACCCTGGCCGCCATGGCGCTTCAGGCACGCGGGTTGATTCACTATCACCGTGGGGATATCACGGTGGTGAATCGGGCGGGTCTGATAGAGGCTTCTTGTGGGTGCTATGTCGCGGACCGCGAGCTCTATACACGGTTGCTTGAAGAGCCGGCATGATCGGAGCGGCCGGCCATGAATCTCAGGCTGGATGGTCGGCTCGGAACGCACTGATGTCTTCGCCCATCGCGCCACCCAGCTATTCGGTCACATCATTCGGTCTTGCTGGTTTCGTGGCCAATGACGCCGCCGACGGCTGCACCGCCGATGGTGCCCATCGTGCTGCCACCGGTCAGCACGGAGCCACCGATGGCGCCCGCGCCCGCGCCAAGGGCGGTGTTCCTGTCCTGTTCCGACATGCCGGAACAGCCCGAGAGAGTGAGCAGCAATGCCATCATCACGATAGCAAGCTTGGATGGGTGCAGTGTGTTCATGGGAATAACCCCCTGTCGCAAGCGCGACACGTTGAGGGACGAAGCACAAGTGACGTCTTCACCCCTTCAGTCTGGTTGATGTCCCCCTTGGGCCGGGTGAGACGCACGCCGCCGTATCGGGGCCGGGGTGAATCGTTGGGGGCTGGATGGGGGCGTGATGTGCTCGAGTTGCGGTGCGGGCTTGACGACATCGTGAAGCATCGGTGAGCCCACCTTAGCGGCACTTGGGGCCAGCGGTCGGTGCGCTGGCACACCAACACCGCCGATAATTTTCGCCCCCCCATGCCACACTTTCTGCCCGGAATCGAACAATGCCCGGGTATTCTGGTCTAGAATGGCATTGGGTCAGCCATCGCGACAGACGCAGCGGTTGACCCTCTGGCGTGTTGCCCCGTGCGGAGTGCACGAGCGGCGGCACCTGGTGCAATGCAGGGGGAGCCCCTGCCGGTCACAGTGGTAGACACGATGACGATCATGACTTCCCGTGTCGAGCTGCGCGAGCAGCTGGCACGCACCTACTGCCCCACCCGCATCCTCGCCGAGGACGAGGCGCGCATCGAGGAGATCAAGGCGCTTCTCGAGGCCAACAATGCCGTGCTGGTGGCGCACTACTACACCGACGATGCCATCCAGCGGCTCGCCGAGGAGACCGGCGGCTGCGTGGCCGATTCCCTGGAGATGGCGCGCTTCGGCGCCCGGCACGAGGCGGATACCCTGGTGGTGGCCGGCGTGCGCTTCATGGGCGAGACGGCCAAGATCCTCTCCCCGGAAAAGCGGGTGCTGATGCCCACCCTGGAGGCCACCTGTTCGCTGGACCTGGGCTGCCCGGCCGACGAGTTCAGCGCCTTCTGTGATGCCCATCCCGACCGCACCGTGGTGGTCTATGCCAACACCTCCGCGGCGGTGAAGGCGCGCGCCGACTGGGTGGTGACCTCGTCCATCGCGGTGGACGTGATCGAGCACCTCCAGGCGCGCGGCGAGAAGATCCTCTGGGCCCCGGACAAGCACCTCGGGGGCTACATCCAGAAGCAGACCGGCGCCGACATGCTGCTCTGGGACGGTGCCTGTATCGTCCATGAGGAGTTCAAGGCCAAGGGCGTCGAGGACCTCAGGGAACTCTACCCTGATGCCGCGGTGCTGGTGCATCCGGAATCGCCGGCCTCGGTGGTTGAGCTGGCCGACGTGGTGGGCTCCACCTCCCAACTGATCACGGCGGCCAGGGAGTTGCCCAATGAACGGCTGATCGTGGCCACCGATCGCGGCATCTTCTTCAAGATGCAGCAGGCGGTACCGCGGAAGACCCTCTTCGAGGCACCCACCGCCGGCAACGGTGCCACCTGCAAGAGCTGTGCCCATTGCCCCTGGATGGCGATGAACGCCCTGGACAACCTGGCAGGGGCGCTGCGCGAGGGCACGGGCGAGGTCTTCGTCGATGCCGATCTGCGTCTCGCCGCACTCAAGCCCCTGGAGCGGATGCTCAACTTCAAGAAGTAAGCGCCGAGCTACACGCGCAGGTCTACAAGAAACCCCGAAAGCTGAGACTCTCGGGGTTTTCATTTTTCTGTGAGTGATTTCAGGCTGCAGCTTGTAGCTGCTACTGAAAGTCCTCCAGCGTCTCCCGGTAGCCGATGAAGTCCTTCCTGCGCCGCTCGATCGCGCTGGCCGCAGCTGGCTCACCCTGGCGCTCGGCGACGTCCTCGGCCACCTCCAGCTGGCGGATGGCTCGGTCGATGTGGCCGGTGAGCTGCAACTGCTCGGCTCGAGCCAGGTGGCCCCAGGCCTCCCGTCCGCTGCGTCCCGCGGCCTCGGCGAGCAGGGTGAACACCTGAGGGTCCTCGGGGCGACGTTCGGCCAGCTCGCGCAGCACGCGATATGCCTCATCGGGATCACGCTGCAACAGTGCCTCCCCGAACAGTCGGCTGGCCGGGGCGTAGTCAGGCATCAGCCGTAACTGGCGGCGGCTGCGCTCGATGGCGTCGTCCAGGCGTCCGGCCTCGAAGGCCACCTGGGCGGCCGTTGCCGGCAACATCGCCAGATCCGGTAGCGACCGGGACAGGGCGTCGAGCTCTTTCAGAGCTCGGTCGGTGCGGTTCGTCTGGGCGTCGACCAATGCCGAGAGGTAGCGCCGCGCCACCTGCGGTGCCTGGTCCTGAGCCAGCCGGGTGTCGGCCTGCCGGGGATCGCGGGAGTTGATCGCCAGCAGGGCACGGGCCCTCACCAGCTGGTACTCGACGTCTTCGCCGCGCGGTGTCATCACGGAAGTCTGGTTGGCGCGGGCCTGGGTGTCGCTGATGCGTGTTTCGGTCATCGGGTGCGTCAGCAGGAACTCCGGGGGAGCGCCGCCCTGCAGGCTCACCATGCGCTGCAGGGCGCGGAACATCTCCACCATGGCGTCCGGCTCATAGCCGGCGTCGGCCATCGCCTGCAGGCCGACACGATCGGCCTCCTGCTCGAAGCGTCGGGAATAGCGCAGCTGGTCCTGGATGAAGGCCGCCTGGCCGCCCATGGCGGCGGCGATGCCGGCATCGCCACCACCACCGGCGGCGATCAGCATGCCGGCCAGCATGGCAGCCATGGCGGGAATCTGAGTCTGTTCGGTGCGGGCCTGGCCGCGAGCATAGTGGCGTTGGGAGAGATGACCGAGTTCGTGGGCGATTACCGAGGCCAGTTCGGCCTCCCGCTCGGCGAAGGCCAGCAGCCCGGCATTGACCCCGATCACCCCGCCAGGCACCGCGAAGGCGTTGAGCAGACGGCTCTCCACCAGGGTCACGATGGTGCGGGCATCCCCTAGGCCGCTATGGGGCAGCAGGCGGGCCACCAGCGACTCCATGTAGTCCTGAGCGATGGCATCCTGCCACTCGGGGGCGCGGGCGCGAAACTGGCGCAGCCATGCACGTCCCAGGCGGACCTCCTCACCGCTGATGGCCTGGCTGCCGCTCTGGCTCAGGCTGGGCAAGCCATAGTCGCCTTCGGTTGCCGGCTGGCCGCCTTCGCGGGTCAGGCCGGGGGCCTCATAGCGCCCGGTGGACTGGGCCTGGACAGGCAGGGCGAGCGCCATGAAGAGGGCAAAGGCGGTGAGGGGGTATCCGGTTCGGCGCAGCATGGCCATCCTCGTCAAGGGGTGAAAGCGGGAGCGGACGTCCTGCTCTGACATTGATTCGGCCCGCAAAGTGCCTTTAAATCGCAAGGGCTTGCGTGTGGACCCGCTGGCCTGCACGACTCACTGCATTCTCCCGGGAGACAACATGGCGCTGCAACCCGACGACCTGCTCGATGCCCGCGATCTTCCCTGCCCGCTGCCGCTGCTCAAGGCCAAGCAGGCCCTGTCGCGGATGGCACCGGGGCAACTGCTGGAAGTGGTGGCGACCGACGCAGGGTCCTGGCGCGACTTCGAGACCTTCATCGATCAGAGTGATCATGAGATGCCGACACGCGAGGAGCGTGGCGATGTCTACCACTACTGGATTCGCAAGGGTGGGGAGCAGGCTTCATGACCCTGAGGTCGGTGTTTCGCAGCTGGATGGACCACTATTTCTCCGACGAGGAGGCGGTCATCCTGCTGATCGTGCTGGTGCTCGGCTTCGCCGTGGTGATCTGGCTGGGCAAGATGCTCGCGCCCTTCCTGACCGCCCTGGTGATCGCCTTCCTGCTGCAGGGGGCGGTGAACGGACTGACACGGCGTCGGGTGCCGCATTTCCTGGCGGTGATGTTGGTCTTCCTGGGCTTCATCGGAGTACTGCTGGCGATGGCGCTGATCCTGATGCCGCTGATCTGGAACCAGTTGATCAACCTGGTCCAGGAGACCCCGCGAATGTTCGCCAGCGTCCAGCAACTGCTCGATGACCTCCAGTTGCGCTACCCCCAGTTGGTGACCCCGGACCAGATCCAGGCCTGGATCGGCATGGCAGGACGCGAGGTGACCCAGCTCGGCCAGCGTGCCCTGACCCTTTCGCTGGCTTCCCTGGGCAACGTGGTGGCGCTGATCGTCTATCTGGTGCTGGTGCCGATCCTGGTGTTCTTCATGCTCAAGGATCGTGACCGCTTGGTGGGGTTCATCGTCTCGCTGCTGCCGAAGCATCGCGGGCTGATGACACGGATCTGGCAGGAGATGGACGACCAGATCGCCAACTACGTGCGGGGCAAGTTCACCGAGATCATCATCGTCGGCAGCGTGGCCTTCTTCACCTTCGCCTTCTTCGGACTGCCCTATTCGGCACTGCTGGCGGTGCTGGTGGGGCTCTCGGTGCTGGTGCCCTATATCGGCGCCGCCGTGGCCACCCTGCCGGTGGCGGCCGTGGCGGGCTTCCACTTCGGCCTCGGCGACCAGTTTCTCTATGTACTTATCGCCTACGGCGTGATCCAGGCGCTGGACGGCAACGTGCTGGTGCCGGTGCTGTTCTCCGAGGCGGTCAACCTGCACCCGGTGTCGATCATCCTGGCGGTGCTGTTCTTCGGCGGGATATGGGGCTTCTGGGGCATCTTCTTCGCCATTCCCCTGGCGACGCTGCTCAAGGCCCTGGTCTATGCCTGGCCCAGGGGCATCAAGCAGCGACGCCAGGAAGTCTCCCAGGGGGAGCGCGCCGCCGGGTCCTGAGCGCATCCGCCGCGCGGCGGATGCGCGGGCATCACTTCCCGGCGTGCAGCGCTCGGGCGGCCTCAAGAACCTCGTCTGCATGCCCCTTGACCTTCACGCCTCGCCATTCCCGGGCGAGCTGGCCGTGGGCATCGATCAGGAAGGTGCTGCGTTCGATGCCCAGGTGCTCCTTGCCGTAGAGCTTCTTGAGCTTGATGACGTCGAACAGCCGGCATACCGCCTCGTCCTTGTCGGAGATCAACTCGAAGTTGAACCCCTGCTTGGCCTTGAAGTTCTCCTGGGCTCGGATGCCGTCCCGGGAGACTCCCAGGATAACGGTGTTGGCGGCTTCAAACTCCGCCTTGTGATCGCGGAAGTCGCCTCCTTCGGTGGTGCAGCCCGGTGTGCTGGCCTTGGGGTAGAAGTAGACCACGACCTGCCGCCCCTTCAGATCGGAGAGGCACACGGTGGTATCACCGGTGGCGGTGGCGGTGAAGTCGGGAACGGGCTCGCCGAGGCTGACGCTCATGGGCGCACTCCTGTGGTGGTGGCGTTTGATGGGTGGGAAGCAACCCCGATTACACGCAACCGACAGCGAACTGTAAAGTCGCGGCTGTACAGTCTCTCGAGGCCTGAGTACCATTTGGCCCTTGGCGCCGAGGCAGGTCTCGGCGCATTGCCCGGGGTCCATGAGGCCACGAATGCAGGTGAAGCGAAGAGGAATCGAGAGGATGATCACTGGTAGTATCGTCGCGCTGGCGACGCCGATGAAGGTCAACGGCGATATCGACTGGGAGGCCCTGCGCCGCCTGGTGCACTTTCATCTCGACCACGGCACCGACGCGATCGTGGCGGCCGGCACCACCGGCGAGCCGACGACCATGTCCTTCGCCGAGCACTTCGACGTCATCCGCACCGTGGTCGAAGAGGTAGACGGACGCATTCCTGTCATCGCCGGTACCGGCTCCAACAATACCACCGAGGCGGTGGAACTGGCCCGCTACGCCAGCGAGGTCGGGGCAGATTGCTGCCTGACGGTGGCGCCTTACTACAACAAGCCCACCCAGGAAGGCCTCTACCGACACTTCAAGGCCATCGCCGAGAGCAGTGACCTGCCGGTGATCCTCTACAATGTGCCGGGACGCACCTGCTCCGACATCTACAACGAGACCGTGGTGCGTCTCGCCGAGGTCGACAAGATCATCGGTCTCAAGGACGCCACCGGCAACCTGGAGCGCGCCGAGGACCTGATCGCGCGGCTCAAGGGCAGCGACTTCATCCTCTATTCCGGCGATGATGCCACCGCCTGCGACTTCATGCTGATGGGTGGCCATGGCGATATCTCGGTGACCGCCAACGTGGCACCGCGGGCCATGCATGAGCTCTGCAGCGCCGCCGTGGCAGGGGATTCCGACAAGGCTCACCAGATCAACACCCGCCTGATGCCGCTGCATACCAACCTGGGGATCGAGTCCAACCCGATTCCGGTCAAGTGGGCGCTGTACCGCATGGGCTACCTCGAGCCCGGCATCCGGCTTCCGCTGACCTGGCTATCCGAGAAGTACCATTCCACCGTCAGCGAGGCATTGCAGCTGGCGGGCCTGATCGACGACTGAGCGATGCCCGGGCATCGCTCTCTGCACAACACTAGGCAAGGTGGACGCATGAACTCTGCGCTGAAAGGGATGCCGCTGGTGGCGGTGATCGCCCTGGCCATGGCCGGCTGTGCCCGTGATGGCTTCTATGATGACCGCAACCTCGACTACGCCGAGGCCAGGAAGGGTGCTCCCCTGGTGCTGCCGGATGCCCGTAACCCCAATCGCTACCGGGATGCCATGCCGGTACCCGAGGTGAGTGGCACGCGTCCTGCCGAGGACGGGGTCGTGGAGGCTCCGCTCCCCCAGGCCCTGTCGCCGGGACGTGCCAGGGAGCGCGGCTATGTCGAGCTTCGCGAGATCGGCAGCGACGCCTGGCTGGTGGTGGGTCTCGCCCCTGCATCGGTATGGCCGGAGCTCGAGCGCTTCGTGAGTCGTCGCGGACTGGACGTCACCGCCCGTGATCCTGGTCGCGGCATCCTGGAGACCGATCAGGCTAGGTTCAGCATCCGGCAGGGGCTGCGCAGCGGTGACAGCGAGATACACTGCGAGCGCGGCGGTGTCGCCGAGGCGGCCTGCCTGACGGCGCTGGAGCGATACTTCCAGTCGCTCAGCGCCTCCTCGAGCGCCGCATCGCTGACCGCCCAGCGGCCCGAGGAGCAGGATCGCGCCCGGTTCGAGCAGCGCGGTGACGACTGGCGGGTGATCCTGCCCTTCGGTGTGGACCGTCTCTGGGCCGAACTCAGCCATCAGCTGGAGATCGACTTCGCCGTGGAGGGCCGTCGCGAGCTGATCGACAGCGACCCTGCTGCGCATGCCTTTCTGGTGAATTACCTGACCCTCAGCGAGCGCGAGCGCGGCCTCTTGAGCTCGCTGGCCTCGCTGGATCTGGTCGCCTCGCCGCGCCTTGTCAGGCTGGAACTCGAGGCCCTGGGGTCCGAGGAGACCGTGCTCATGGCGGTCGGTGTCGGCGAAGCCGGCCAACTCTCCGGCGAGGACCAGCGCGAGCTGATCGAACGGGTGGCGGGCCTGCTGCGCTGATGAGGGGCCCGGCGTCGGGCGCCCCCGGGCGCCTCACCTTCGCCTCCCTGGGCAGCGGCAGCAAGGGCAACGCCACCCTGGTCAGCGATGGCGAGACGCACCTGCTCGTTGACTGCGGCTTCGGCCTGCGCGAGGCCGAGCGCCGCCTGGCCCGCCTGGGGCTGCACCCCCGCCAGCTCGACGCCCTGCTGGTGACCCACGAGCACGGTGACCATGTACGTGGCGTCGGCCCCCTGGCCCGCCGCCACGGGGTGCCGGTCTACCTGACCCCAGGCACCTGGCTGTCGAGGCGCCTCGGCGAGTTGCCGCACCGCCACTGGATCACTCCCCAGGCCAGGTTCGCCGTCAAGGGGCTTGTCATCGACCCGGTCACCGTGCCCCACGACGCCCGCGAACCGGTGCAGTTCTGCATCACCGGCGTCGGGCAGCGCCTCGGCCTGCTCACCGACCTGGGGCATCCCAGCGCGCACGTGGTAGAGGCCTTCGCAGGCTGCGATGGCCTGGTGCTCGAGTGTAATCACGACCCTCGCATGCTCGCCGAGGGACCCTATCCCGCGAGCCTGAAACGCCGGGTGGGCGGCGACTGGGGGCACCTGGCCAATGGCCAGGCGGCCTGGCTGCTTCAGCGGCTGGGGCTCGACCGCCTTCAGCGCATCGTCTGCTCGCACCTCTCCGAACACAACAATCGCCCCGAGCTGGCCCTGGAGGCCCTGGTGCCGCTGCTCGACGGCGATGAATCCCGGCTGAGGGTCGCCGCCCAGGACGATGGCCTGGCATGGCAGACCCTCGACTGACCGACCATTCTTACCCGTATCCTCGCCTGTGGAGGCTCCCATGGAAAAGCGCCAAGAACTCTTTGTCGGCAAGGCCAAGTCGGTCTATGCCACCGATGATCCGGACCGCCTTATCCTGCACTTTCGCAACGACACCAGTGCCTTCGACGGCCGGCGTGTGGAATCGCTGGAGCGCAAGGGACAGGTCAACAACCGCTTCAATGCCTACATCATGGGCAAGCTGCAGGAAGCCGGGATCCCCACTCACTTCGAGAGCCTGCTCTCTGATACCGAGTGCGTGGTCAAGAACCTCGAGATGATTCCGGTGGAGTGTGTGGTGCGAAACATCGCCGCCGGCAGCCTGGTCAAGACCCTCGGGGTCGAGGAGGGCCAGGCGCTCACCCCGCCGACCTTCCAGCTGTTTCTCAAGAACGACGCCCTCCATGATCCCATGATCAACGAGTCGCTGGCCGAGACCTTCGGCTGGGCGACCCCCGATCAGCTGGCCGAGATGAAGGCGCTGACCTTCCGGGTCAACGAGGTGCTCAAGGCGCTGTTTGCCGAGGGCGGCATGCTGCTGGTGGACTACAAGCTCGAGTTCGGGCTCTTCCACGGCCAGATCGTGCTGGGTGACGAGTTCTCCCCGGACGGCTGTCGCCTGTGGGATGCCGAGACCCGCGAGAAGCTCGACAAGGACCGCTTCCGCCAGGGGCTGGGGAACGTGATCGAGTCCTACGAGGAGGTCGGTCGCCGCATCGGCGTCGACTTCGGCTGACATCGGGTGTCGCGCTGGGTGTCGCGTCGAGCGCCGCCATCACGAAGGGCCCTGCGGGGCCCTTCGTCGTGAGCGGGGCTCACGCCGGCACGATCTCGACGACTTCGAGGCGGGTCGCTCCGTCCGGCTCCTGCAGGGCCCTGAAGCGCACGTCCAGGTCACGCAGGCGCACCCCGTAGATCCGCGCCTCGGCGTCGCGACGGTAGGCCGGTCGCGGGTCCTGGCCGAGGACCTGGAGGATCAGCTCGCGCAGCGTGTCTCCATCCTCCCGGCATTGCAGCGCGGCCTCGGCCTCGGGTGAGAGGCCGACGGCCAGGGTGGATGGTGCCTCGGGGGCGAAGCCGGCGCGGGCCTCGGGGCGTGATTCCACCCAGGGCAGGTAGGGCTTGATGTCGAGTACCGGCGTGCCGCTGACCAGGTCCGCCCCGCGCAGCGTCAGGCGCACGCCCCGCGAGGTGTCGATGTCGATCAGCTCCACCAGCGAGAGGCCCAGGCGGTTGGGCCGATGGGTGCTGCGGCTGGCGAAGACCCCCACCCGGGCATTGCCGCCCAGGCGCGGCGGGCGCACCAGCGGCGTCCAGCGCTCGGGGCTCTGGTGGAAGACGAAGGTCAGCCAGAGGTGGCTGAAGGCCGAAAGGCCGCGCACCGTCAGGGGATCATCGTAGGGCGGGACCAGCACGAGGGTCGCCCGGGCCGCCGTCGCCAGCCCCGGCTGCCGCGGGATGCCGAACTTGTCGGGGAAGTCGCTCTCGATGACTCCGACGGGGTTCAGGCAAAGGGGGTCGGGCAGGGCAGGGCGGTCGTTCATGGCGCATCCTGATACTTTCCATACCGTGGGGATTGGCCCCGCGACGTGGCTTGGGTAGTCTGCTGGCCTGGCCATCATCGCAGGAAGCTCACGCATGAGTCATGCCGATTACCACAGTGCCGGCACCGAGCCGCACATGGAAACCCGTCGAGCCCCCCGGATCGTCTATCGAGCCGCGCGCGTGCGCGACGCCTCCGATCAGGCCGAGGTCTTCCACCATGCCGTGATGCAGGGGGCCGCGGGCCACTATACCTTCGCCGAGCGCGAGGCCTGGGCGATGGCGTTGCCCAGGGATGCCGGCGCATGGTCGGCACGCCAGGCGCTCTTCACCACCCTGGTGGCCGACTGTGAAGGCCGCTGCGTGGGCTTCATCGAGCTGGATCTGCCCAAGGGGCGGGTCGAGACCCTCTACGTCTGGCCATCACTGGGGCGGCGAGGCATCGGTTCGACCCTGCTCATGCATGCCGAGCGCCTGTTGCTGGAGCAGGGCGTGACGCGGGTCAGGATAGAGGCCAGTGCCATGCTTTCCGATGGCCTAGTGCGCCGGGGCTGGTCCAGGCTGGGCGACGACTGGGTCGAGCGGGGTGGCGAGCGGCTCTATCGCCAGCGGCTCGAGAAGCGGCTCGTCCGGATCGAGACCTGAGGCTGAGTTCAGGCCTCCTGCTCGATGATGCGCATCGAGAGGTCGATGGCCTTGAGGTCCTTGGTCAGTGCCCCGCTGGAGATGCAGTCCACACCGGTCTCGGCGATGGCGCGCAGGGTGCGCTCGTCGACATTGCCCGAGGCCTCCAGGGTGGCGCGCCCCCGGTTGCGTCCTACCGCCTCGCGCATGTCGTCGAGGCTGAAGTTGTCGAGCATGATCACGTCGGCCCCGGCGGCCAGCGCCAGGTCGAGCTCCTCGAAGGTCTCCACTTCCACCTCAACCGGCAGGTCCCGGGCGATGTCGCGAGCCTCTGTCACCGCCGCCGCGATGCCCCCGCAGGCGGTGATATGGTTCTCCTTGATCAGGAAGGCATCGTAGAGGCCGATGCGGTGGTTGTGGCCACCGCCGCAGGTCACCGCGTACTTCTGCGCCAGGCGCAGGCCCGGCAGTGTCTTGCGGGTGTCGAGCAGGCGCACCCCGGTGCCCTCGAGCAGGTCGGCATAGTGACGGGTGCGCGTCGCCGTGGCCGAGAGGGTCTGCAGCAGGTTGAGCGCGGCGCGCTCGCCGGTGAGCAGGCTGCGGGCAGGACCCTCCAGCTCGAGGAAGGCCTGGCCGGCCTCGAGGCGATCGCCGTCGGCGGCCTGCCAATGGAGGCTTACCCGGGTATCGAGGCGCCTGAACAGCTCGTCGACCCAGGCCACGCCGCACAGCACCGCGGCCTCGCGGGTGATCACCCGAGCCCGGGCCATCTGCTTCTCGGGAATCAGCTGGGCAGTGATGTCGCCGGGGCCGACGTCCTCGGCCAGCAGCCGGGCGGCGCTGTCACGGATCTCTTCGGCAAGGGCGTCCTGATAATGCATGGCGGGTCCATCTCTGTGCGGGGAAACGTCAGGCGGCCATTATAGGGAAACCCATGCATCCACGTCAGGGAAAAACCATGCGCATCGACGACGGCTGGCTCGAGGGGGCACGACGACTTCCCTCGCCCAACCAGGACAGACGCCCCGCGGGAGAGGTCTCTCTGCTGGTACTGCATTCCATCAGCCTGCCCCCGGGAGAGTTTGGCGGCGAGCATATCGAACGGCTATTCACCAATCGGCTCGATCCCGCGGTGCACCCCTTCTTCGGTTCCATCGCCGGGCTTCGTGTCTCGGCCCACCTGCTGATTCGTCGCGACGGGGAGTGCGTGCAGTTCGTGCCCTTCGAGGCGCGGGCCTGGCATGCCGGGCGCTCCCGCTGGCGGGACGGGCCGAACGAGCGACAGGCGCTGAACGACTTCGCCCTGGGGATCGAGCTGGAAGGTGATGAGGTGACGCCCTACACCGGCGCCCAGTATCGTGCCCTGGCACGGACCACGGCGGCGCTGCTGGCGCGCTATCCGGAGCTGACATCCGACCGGATCACCAGCCATGCCCGGGTGGCTCCGCTGCGCAAGAGCGATCCGGGTCCCGCCTTCGACTGGGCCTATTTCCGCCAGGAGCTGGAAAAAAAATCGGTCCTGGGCGACGAATGAGTCGCTGTAACTACAAAGCAACATTGGCACGCTTGCTTCATACGGTAGTTCAGCTACAACTGTCTGAGTCAGTGCGGTTTCGGGGAGGAAGAATTGCGTAATCCCTTGTGCTGCGGTGCAATATGGAATATGTGAAAATCATTTCCATTTCATCTTGAATTGGCAGGGACTGGCGATTACGGTATCTTCGCGCCATCAGCGGATGCATTCTATGCACTGCCTCGTAAAACAACTACGGGTCTGGCGCGTCGGGTCGCCAATCCCGAACATGAGTGCCATTTCGCCCCCCTGGGGGGCTGTAGTACCCCATCGTCATTCGGAGAGACGTCTATGAGTCTGGAAACAAGAGAAGATCTCGATCCGGTCGAAACCACGGAATGGCTGGATTCCCTGGAGTCGGTCCTGGATCGTGAGGGCGAGGATCGCGCCCGGTACCTGATGACTCGTCTGGCCGACCGGGTGCGGCGTGATGGCATGCAGGTGCCCTTCTCGGTAACCACCCCGCATCGCAACACCATTCCGGTGCACCGCGAGGCGCCGATGCCGGGCGACCTGTTCATGGAGCGTCGAATCCGCTCGCTGATTCGCTACAATGCCATCGCCCAGGTCATCCGCAACAACCGGGCCAACCCGGGCCTGGGTGGCCACATCGCCAGCTTCATGTCGGCGGCGACCCTCTACGACGTGGGTTTCAACCACTTCTTCCGCGCCCCGAATGGCGACTTCGAGGGCGACCTGGTCTACATCCAGGGCCACGTGGCGCCGGGCGTCTACGCCCGCGCCTATCTGGAAGGCCGCCTCACCGAGGATCAGATGGACAAGTATCGTCAGGAGGTGGATGGCGACGGCCTCTCGTCCTATCCGCACCCCTGGCTGATGCCGGACTTCTGGCAGTTCCCCACGGTATCCATGGGCCTCGGCCCCATCCAGGCCATCTACCAGGCCCACGTGATGAAGTATCTGGATTCCCGTGAGCTCAAGAACATGCACGATCGCAAGATCTGGTGCTTCATGGGCGACGGCGAGTGCGACGAGCCGGAATCCCTGGGGGCCATTCACCTGGCCAGCCGCGAGAAGCTCGACAACCTGATCTTCGTCATCAACTGCAACCTGCAGCGCCTCGATGGCCCGGTGCGTGGCAACTCGCGCATCATGGACGAACTCGAGGGCGTCTTCCGCGGCGCCGGCTGGAACGTACAGAAGGTCGTCTGGGGCCGCCTGTGGGATCCGCTCTTCGAGAAGGACAAGAAGGGCATCCTGCAGAAGCGCATGGACGAGGCTGTCGACGGCGACTACCAGAACTACAAGGCCAACGGGGGTGCCTACACCAAGGAGCACTTCTTCGGGAAGTACCCGGAGACCGCCGAGATGGTCAAGGACATGTCCGACGAGGACATCTGGAAGCTCAATCGTGGCGGCCATGACCCGTTCAAGGTCTATGCGGCCTACCATGAGGCGACCCAGAACCCCAATGGTCGTCCCACCGTGATCCTGGCGCACACCGTCAAGGGCTATGGCATGGGCGGCGGTGACGGTGAGGCCGCCAACGAGGCCCACCAGGTCAAGACCATGGAGTACGAGGCACTGCGCCGCTTCCGTGATCGCTTCGGCATCCCGCTCACCGACGAGCAGCTCAAGGAAGTCCCTTACTACAAGCCCGAGGACGACTCCCCGGAGCTGAAGTACATGCACCTTCAGCGCGAACGTCTGGGCGGCTACCTGCCGAGCCGCCGCAACGACTTCGAGTCGCTGCCGATCCCGGCCCTCGAGGACAAGACCTTCGCCTCCCAGACCGCAGGCTCCAAGGGTCGCGAGGTCTCCACCACCATGGCCTTCGTGCGTATCCTCAATGGCCTGGTCAAGGACAAGAAGATCGGTGAGCGCGTGGTGCCCATCATTCCCGATGAGGCCCGTACCTTCGGGATGGAGGGCATGTTCCGCCAGCTCGGCATCTACACCTCGGAAGGGCAGAAGTACGAGCCGGTCGACAAGGGCCAGATCATGTTCTATCGCGAGGACCGGAAGGGTCAGATCCTCGAGGAGGGCATCACCGAGGCCGGCGCCATGTCGGCATGGATCGCCGCCGCGACTTCCTACTCGAACAATGCCACGACGCTGCTGCCGTTCTACGTCTACTACTCGATGTTCGGCTTCCAGCGCATCGGCGACCTGGCCTGGGCCGCCGGCGACATGCAGGCACGTGGCTTCCTGGTCGGCGGCACCGCCGGGCGCACCACCCTCAACGGCGAGGGGCTGCAGCACCAGGACGGTCACAGCCTCCTGCAGGCGTCGATGATCCCCAACTGCCGCAGCTACGACCCGACCTATGCCCATGAGGTGGCGGTGATCGTCCAGGACGGCCTGAAGCGCATGTTCACCGACAAGGAGAACTGCTTCTACTACCTGACGGTGATGAACGAGAACTACGAGCACCCCGCCCTGGACGAGGTGCCCGCCGAGGACATCATCAAGGGCATGTACCTGCTCCGCGAGACCAAGGGCAAGAAGGGCCGAGTTCAGCTGCTGGGCTCAGGCACCATCCTTCGCGAGGTCGAGGCGGCCGCCGAGATGCTTGCCGAGGAATGGGGCGTGGGTGCCGACATCTGGAGCGTCACCAGCTTCAACGAGCTGCGTCGCGAGGCGCTGGAGATCGACCGTCAGGCCTTCATCAACCCCGAGGCCAAGCCGATCAAGCCCCACGTGACCGCCTGCCTGGAGGGTCGCGAGGGTCCGGCGATCGTCTCCACCGACTACATGAAGCTGTTCGCCGACCAGGTCCGTGCCTGGGTGCCGACCGACTATCATGTACTCGGGACCGATGGCTACGGCCGCTCCGACACCCGTGAGAAGCTGCGTCACTTCTTCGAGGTCGACCGTCGCTTCGTCACCGTGGCTGCGCTCAAGGCGCTGGCAGACCGTGGCGAACTGGATCGCAAGGTCGTCGGCGAGGCGCTCAAGAAGTACGGCATCGACCCCAACAAGCCCAACCCGCTTGCCGTGTGAGGCGTCGACCGACCGTTGGCATGGCGGGCCCGCGGGCCCGCCCCCGTCAAGAGTTTGAAGGAGCGCGACCTTGAGTAGCGAAATCATCAAAGTTCCGGACATCGGTGGCGATACCGATGTCGAGATCATCGAGATCGCGGTAGCGGAGGGCGATGTCATCTCGCCCGAGGACACCCTGATCACGCTGGAATCCGACAAGGCCAGCATGGACGTGCCTTCCCCCAAGGGCGGCAAGGTACTGAAGGTGCTGGTCAAGGAGGGCGATACCGTCTCCGAGGGCGACGACATCGTCGAGATCGAGGCAGAGGGTAGCGGTGATGCCGAGGCGCCCGCCAAGCAGGAGAAGGCAGCGCCTGCGCCTGAGCCCGTTGCAGAGAAGCCGGCCGCCGAGAAGCCCGCGGCCAAGAGCGGGGGCGGCAAGCAGACCGTCGAGATCAAGGTGCCGGACCTCGGTGGATCCTCCGATGTGGAGATCATCGAGGTGGCGGTGGCCGCCGGAGACCAGGTCGCCGCGGAGGACACCCTGATCACCCTGGAGTCCGACAAGGCCTCCATGGACGTTCCGAGCCCCCATGCCGGCAAGCTGGTCTCGCTCACCGTCAAGGAGGGCGATACCGTCTCCGAGGGTGACGTCATCGGCACCATGGAAGTCGAGGGCGAGGGAGGCGGCGATGCCGCGCCCGCCGCCGAGTCGGCGCCCGAGCCGGCCGCGAGTGCCCCGCAGGAAGCGGCCCCGGCCGAGGAGGAGAGCGCCGGCGGCGGTGAACCGGAGCGCAAGGAAGTGCGTGTGCCGGACCTCTCCGGCTCCTCCGACGTGCCGATCATCGAGATCGCCGCTACTGTCGGCGATGAGGTCGACGAGGAGGACCCGCTGATTACCCTGGAGTCCGACAAGGCCTCCATGGATGTGCCCAGCCCCTACAAGGGCAAGCTGCTCGAGCTGACCGTCAAGGAGGGGGATACCGTCTCCGAGGGCGACCTGATCGGCTATATCGAGGTGGCCGGCAGCAGCAAGCCCGCCGCCAAGCCGGCAGCGAAGCCACCCGAGCAGAAGGCGCAACAGCAAGCCGCGCCTGCTGCCAAGTCCGCAGCGACGCCTGCCGGGTCACCCAGCCCCGAGGCCCAGATGGCCGCCCACAAGCCGCGTGATGGCAAGCTGGTTCACGCCGGCCCGGCGGTACGCATGCTGGCCCGCGAACTGGGTGTCGACCTGGGACTGGTCAAGCCCAGCGGCCCGAAGGATCGTGTGCTCAAGGATGACGTACATGCCTACGTCAAGCAGGTCATGGATGGCAAGGCGAAGACGGCTTCCGCGGCGGCACCGGCCTCTGCCGGCAGCGGTATTCCGCCGATCCCGGATCAGGACTTCAGCCAGTTCGGCGAGGTGGAAGAGAAATCCATGGGTCGCCTGATGAAGATGGGCGCCACCAACCTGCATCGAAGCTGGGTCAACCTTCCCCACGTGACCCAGTTCGATGAGGCGGATATCACCGAGCTGGAGGCCTTCCGCAAGTCGATGAAGGCCGAGGCAGAGGCCCAGGGCGCCAAGCTCACGCCGTTGCCCTTCCTGATCAAGGCCTGCGCCTTCGCGCTGCGCAAGTTCCCGCAGTTCAATGTCAGCCTGAAGAGCGACGGCGAGACGGTGGTGCACAAGAAGTACGTGCACATCGGCATCGCCGTGGACACTCCGGACGGCCTGATGGTGCCGGTGATCCGCAATGCGGATCAGAAGTCGATGATCGAGCTGGCCAAGGAGTCCGTGGAGCTGGCTGGCAAGGCCCAGTCGAAGAAGCTCAAGCGCGACGAGATGACCGGTGGCTGCTTCACCATCTCCAGCCTGGGCTCCATCGGTGGCACCGCCTTCACACCGATCGTCAACGCTCCGGAGGTGGCCATCCTCGGCATCTCCAAGGCGCAGATGAAGCCGGTGTGGGATGGCGCAGCCTTCCAGCCGCGGCTGATGATGCCGCTGTGTCTCTCCTATGACCACCGGGCGGTCAATGGCGCCGATGCCGCGCGCTTCACCGCCTTCCTGGGTCAGGTGCTGACGGACATCCGTCGCCTGCTGCTGTAGGTATGCATCCTGCCCGGGACAACGGCGCCGCAAGGCGCCGTTGTCGTTTCCGGACGATGCTGCTTGATGCGTGGCAGACCAAAGTGCTATTCGGCCCGCAGGCGCTTGATGTGTGGCATCTTTTTCCCCTTTTAGCGGCGTGATGCAGGACCCTTCGCTTGTCTGGGCCCGGCGGCGCGGTTATCGTTCGCTTCTTCCCTTTCTTCGTCGACCAGAACCACATTTCTTAAGGAGCAGTCAGATGCGTTTGATCCTTTTGGGCGCCCCGGGTGCCGGCAAGGGCACTCAGGCCCAGTTCATCTGCGAGCGGTTCAATATTCCGCAGATATCCACCGGCGACATGCTGCGTACCGCGGTGAAGGAAGGCAGCGAGCTGGGGCTCAAGGTCAAGGAGATCATGAACAGCGGCGGTCTGGTGTCCGACGACATCATCATCGCCCTGGTCAAGGAGCGTATCAGCCAGCCCGATTGCGACAATGGTTTCCTTTTCGATGGCTTCCCGCGCACCATTCCTCAGGCCCAGGCCATGCGGGATGCCGAGGTAAAGATCGATCACGTGCTGGAGATCGCCGTCGATGACGAGGAGATCGTCAAGCGCCTGGCGGGACGCCGCGTCCACCCGGGGTCGGGTCGTGTCTACCACCTCGAGTACCAGCCGCCGAAGGAGGAGGGCAAGGACGACGTCACCGGCGAAGCCCTGATCCAGCGTGACGACGATCGCGAGTCCACGGTGCGCAATCGCCTGTCGGTCTACCATGATCAGACCGCTCCGCTGGTCGACTACTATCAGCAGTGGGCCAAGGAGTCTGCGCAGACGGCTCCGGTCTATCATCGTGTCGAGGGGGTGGGCAGCATCGACGACATCACCGGCCAGGTGATCCAGGCCCTGGAAGGCTGAGACCCTCTCCATTCCTCACGCCGCGCACCCTGACGAAGGCCCGCCATTGCGGGCCTTCGTCGTTGGCGACGGCGGGCGTATAATGCTCCGACATTTCTCGCCACGACGTGATGTCCCATGCCGATCCTGCTGGCCCTTGATGCTTCCTCGAGCGCCTGTTCCGCCGCCCTGCTGAGCCGCCGTGACGGCTTTGATGACCAACTGGTCTCTCGCTTCGCCCTGACTCCGCGGGAACACACGCGGCGGCTGCTGCCGATGGTCGACGAGGTGCTTGCCGAGGCCGGACTCCCGGCCTCGGCGCTGGATGCCGTGGCCTATGGCCGGGGTCCCGGCTCCTTCACCGGGCTGCGCATCGCGGCCGGGGTCGCCCAGGGACTTGCCTTCGGCCTCGACCGCCCCCTGGTCGGGGTCTCGACCCTGGAGGCGCTGGCGCTGGGGGGGCATCGCCGTCACCACTATCGCCAGCTGATCACGGCCCTGGACGCTCGCATGGGCGAGATCTATGTGGCCGCCTGGCAGTGTCGGGATGGTCGCGTCCTGCCACTGATGGAGGAGGCGGTCATGCCACCGTCGCGTCTGCGCCTGCCCGAACTAAAGGACAATGCCCACGACGACCACGATTGGGTCGGCATCGGGTCGGGGTGGACCCTCTGGGACGAGATGCCCGCCGAGGTGCAGGCAGGGCTCGGCCTCTGCCTGCCTGAGGTCGAGGCCGATGCCGCCGACATGGCGCTGCTGGCCATGGAGGCGCTGGCCAGGGGTGAGGCACGTGCGCCTCACGAGGTGCAGCCCGTCTACCTGCGCGACCAGGTCGCCTGGCAGAAGAGCCGATGAGCCACGTCGTGATCCGCGATGTATCGCTCTATCCGCTCGCCCGGCGCCTGGGGCTACCCATGGTCGGTGACGGCGAGATCGATGACGGCGAGGCCGAACTGACGCTGGCCCGCCAGGACGACCGCCTGGTGCTGGCCGGTGACCCGAGGCGTCATGGTCACCCCCTCGCCGTGGACTTCGTCACGGGACGCGCCGCCCATCGGCGGCGTTTCGGCGGCGGCCGCGGCCAGCTGGTCGCCAGGGCCTGCGGGCTCGCCAAGGGCGTGACGCCCTCGGTGGTGGATGCCACTGCGGGGCTCGGGCGCGATGCCTTCGTGCTGGCGAGCCTGGGGGCGGACGTGCTGCTGGTGGAGCGGGTCGCAGCGATCTTCGCGCTCCTGGAGGACGGCCTGGCGAGGGCCCTGGTCGATCCCGAGACCCGTGAGGTCGCGGCGCGCATGCACCTCGTGCGCGGGGATGCCGGCCGCGATCTGGCATCCCTGGTGGCGAGCAGTGGCGTGGCCCCCGAGGTGATCCATCTCGATCCAATGTTTCCCCATCGCGACAAGTCCGCGCTGGTCAAGAAGGAGATGCGGCTCTTCCGCACGCTGGCCGGTTACGACCCCGACTCCCCGCGGCTGCTGGAGGCGGCGCTCGATGTGGCGACCCACCGGGTGGTGGTCAAGCGACCGCGCAAGGCGCCGCCCCTGAAGGGGCCCCCGCCGCGTCACGTCATCGAGGACAAGACCAGCCGCTATGACCTCTACGTCCATCGCCGCCTGGTTGCCTGAGGTCAGCCTTCACCCTGGCGGCTGACCAGCTGCAGCCGGTAGCGAAGCGCCGGGTCGAACAGCGCCCGGCTGCGCCGGGCCGCCTCGCGCAGCTCATCATCGAACGTCAGGCGGCCGTCGTCGGTCCTGATCCAGCCCTGTGCCTCCAGGCTCTCCACCAGCCCGGCGAACAGCCGAGTATCGAAGAACTCCGGGGCATCCAGTCCCGAGAGCAGGGCCAGCCGCTCGGCCAGCAGGCGGTGCAGTCGCCCGGTGAGCCTCCAGCTGTCGGCGGCGAGCATCTGCCAGACGCCGAAGCGCTTGTCCGGGGCGCGTCTCCAGAAGACGCTCACCGGCACCAGCTGCACGTCTCGGGCAGGGTCGAGGTGGTACTGTTCGATCAGCGACTGGAGCGGCGCCGTCGGCTGCCGACCTCGGCGCCACAGGCCACGGCCAGGTGAGGGTAGCGCCAGGCAGGCGGGCACGCTGACCTCTCCCACGTTGCGCCGCCCGCTGGCTGGCGGCAGGCCATGGGCGCGGGTCAGTGAATCCAGCAACAGGGTGTCGGAGAGCGCCGGGTGCGCCAGCACGTAGAGGATCGGAAGTGTCGGCTCGAGGGCGAGGTCGTCCGGTGAGGGCTCGATCAGCCGCACCTGGATCCAGCGGACCATCAGTTGCTTGAACGGTTTGCTCAACGCGCCGGACAGCATGCGTACAAGGTCCATCCTGTCGCCCCGGCCGGGTATGAGCCGTCATTATAGCGGCCCTCGATCGGGGGGCCAGGGGCCAGGCTTTTCCCCGGCCGTCAAACATGCGTCAATGCTGTAACGATATGTGACAGGGACGACGCCATGCATGGCATGTGGCGAGACGGCAATCAATTCGAACTGCTCCCCGAGGCGGCACTGTTCCTGCCGGCGATGTTCGAGGCCGTCGACCAGGCTCGTGACTTCGTGCTGATCGAACTCTATCTGATGGAGTCAGGTCGGCTGACTACGGCCCTGACCGGCTCGCTGCTGCGGGCCGCCGAGCGAGGCGTGTCGGTGATGCTGCTGCTCGATGGTTACGGCGCCATGGGCCTCGAGGACGCCGATCGCCAGCGCCTCGAGGCCGGTGGGGTGGCGCTGCGCTTCTTCAACCCCCTTGGGGTCGAATCGCTGGTGCGCAACCTCACCCGTGACCACCGCAAGCTGGTGGTGGTCGACGGTGCCCAGGCCTTCACAGGAGGCTTCGGGGCGGTGGACGAGTTCCTGGATGCCTGGTACGAGGTCGCTGTGCGCATCGAGGGGCCGGTGGTCGCCGACTGGGTGCGGCTGTTCTGTCGCGTCTGGGACTCTCCCATGAGTCGCGGGCCCGGAGATCCCTCGCTGGTGCGGGGGATCGGGCTTGATACGCGTAGCAACGAGGGCTATCGCAGCATGCGTGGTCGCGTGGTGTGGGGGCAGGGGTATCGCTACCAGGCGATCCGTCATTCTCTTCATCAACGGGTCTCGTTGTCATCGCGGCGTCTGTGGATCTGCACGCCCTACTTCGTGCCCACCCTCACCCTGCGAAGGCGCCTGGTGCAGGCGGCCCGGCGCGGGGTCGACGTGCGCCTGCTGTTGCCTGGTGGCGAGGCCCACGACCACCCCGGGATTCGCTATGCCGGCCAGCGCTTCTATGGCAGGATGCTGCGCGCGGGGGTGCGCGTCTTCGAGTTCCAGCCCTCCTTCATCCATGCCAAGTTCTCGCTGGTCGACGACTGGGTCAGCCTCGGCTCCTGCAACTTCGACCACTGGAGCCTGCAGTGGAACCTGGAGGCCAATCAGGAGGTGGAGGATCCCCGCTTCGCCGCCGAGGTCGCCGAGCTGTTCGAGCGCAACTTCCTGGCGAGCCATGAGATCGACCCAGAGACCTGGTCCCGGCGGCCGCGTTGGCAGCGCCTCAAGGAGTGGCTGTTCGGCACTCTGGACGGGATGCTGACGCGCCTCCGCTAGCGTCGGCCCTTGCCGCGACCGGCGGGGGCCTTGCGTCGAGGCCTGGGCTTGGGCGTCTCGGGCGGGACGCGGTAGTGGAGGTAGAGGTCCAGCAGCAGCTCCGGCAACTGGGCGATGAGGCCCTCCAGTCGCGCGTTGTCGCCGGCCAGTTCGGCCATGTCGGGCTCGTCGTCGAACAGCCCCGACAGCAGCATGAAGGGCAGCAGCAGGGTGGCGGCGGCCTCCTCGTCATCGGCGAACCAGGCGGCCTCGTCGAGGAAGACGCCCTCCATGAAGCCGGCGCACCAGTCACCGATCGGCGTCTCTTCGGGTGCCAGGTCGCCCAGTTCCAGTTCGAAGGGCAGCTCCGGCAGCCCACCGCCTTCCAGCACCTCGATCGCCGTGTGCCGAAGCTGTTCCAGCAGCCCCAGGATCGCCTCGCGTTCGGCGTCGTCATCGAAGGCCGGCTCGCCATGGAACAGCTCGGCGACCCAGGTCGCCGCCGGCACATCGCGGGGTGCCACGGCCAGCGCGACCAGGAAGCCATGGGCTCCGATCAGGTCCAGGGCATCGGCATCGACTCGCTCGGAATCGAGGAAGTCATCCAGCAGATCGAGTTCCTCGTCCTCGAGCAGCGGCTGGGGCAGGGGCGTATCGGCATCGGACATGACGGCTCTCGCAGGAAAACGTTGCGTTGGGGAAGGCTTTTCGCCTCTGGCTTTACGCCTGGGGCTTTACGCTTCGAGATCGGCCGGCCATTCTAGCATCCCATGATGGCTCCCGCGCTTCCTTCCCCCGACCCCGCCCGGCTCGATGCCCTCGACCGGAAGGCCCTGCACCGCGCCCTGATCGACCGGGTCGAGGCGGCCTGGCGACTGTGTCTCGAGGTTCATCCGGCCTTGCCACGGCCGACCGTCTGGCTGGACCTGCGTGGCAAGTCGGCAGGCCAGGCCCACTTCGGCCGCGGCGGACTGCGCTTCAACCCTCTGTTGCTCGAGGAGAACCGCCTCGCCTTCCTGGTCGAGGTGGTTCCCCACGAGATGGCCCACTGGCTGGTCCATCACCTCGAGGATGGTGAACGGGTGCGCCCCCACGGCCGAGAGTGGCAGACCGTGATGCGTCGTCTCTTCGGCCTTGCTCCCCGCACCACCCATCGCTTCGACACCGATCGGGCGAGCCCCGCCCCTTACCGCTATCGTTGCGGCTGCCGAGAACATGGTTTCACGGCCCGTCGTCATGCCCTGGCCCGAAAGGGAAGCCGTTACCGTTGCCGGCACTGCGCTCAGACCTTGGTCTATTGCGCTCGATCGGCGTTGGAAAAGACCATTTAAGTCTTTGTTATGAATAAGAAATCTGATCATACCAATGTCTAAAGGGACGGCCGCGCCTGGGCGTATATGCTGGGGTCAGTTTTATGGGGCCGGCGCGACCAACGACAACGCAGTCGGCAACATCCACCAGGAGGGCTTGCCCTCCCGGACAGAGGCATTTCCATGACCGAACAGCAGAAAGTCTATCCGGTAAGTGACGACTTCGCCGCCCAGGCCAACGCCGACAAGGCCACCTACCAGGCCATGTATCGGGAGTCGGTCGAGGATCCCAGGAGGTTCTGGGGTGAGCAGGCCAAGAGCCTCGATTGGTTCAAGGCGCCCACCAAGATCAAGAGCACCTCCTTCGACTCGCACAACGTGGATATCCGCTGGTTCGAGGACGGCACCCTCAACGCCAGCGTCAATTGCCTCGACCGCCATCTCGAGACCCGCGGCGACCAGCCGGCGATCATCTGGGAAGGCGATGATCCCAAGGATGACAAGACGCTCACCTACCGTGAGCTCTACGAGCAGACCTGCCAGCTGGCCAACGGTCTGAAGGAGCTGGGTGTCGGCAAGGGCGACGTGGTCACGCTCTACATGCCGATGATTCCCGAGGCCGCCATGGCGATGCTGGCCTGTGCCCGCATCGGTGCGGTGCACTCGGTGGTGTTCGGTGGCTTCTCGCCGGATGCCGTCGCCCAGCGCGTGGTCGGCGCCCAGTCAAAGCTGATCATCACCTCCGACGAGTCCGTGCGCGGCGGCAAGCAGGTGCCGCTCAAGGACAATGTCGATGCTGCCCTGACGCGTGACGGTACCGAGGTGTGCGAGAAGGTGCTGGTGGTCAAGCGCACCGGCGGCGAGGTCGACTGGCACGAGGGTCGCGATGTCTGGTACGACGATGCCGTCTCGAAGCAGTCCACCGACTGTCCGGCCGAGGAGATGAATGCCGAGGATCCGTTGTTCATTCTCTATACCTCGGGCTCTACCGGCGCGCCCAAGGGGCTGAAGCACACCACTGGTGGCTACCTGCTGCATGCGTCCATGACCCACCGGTACGTCTTCGACTATCAGGACGGCGAAGTCTACTGGTGCACCGCCGACGTGGGCTGGGTCACCGGCCACAGTTACATCGTCTATGGGCCGCTGGCCAACGGCGGCACTACCCTGATGTTCGAGGGCGTGCCGAGCTATCCGACCCATGGACGCATGGGCGAGATCGTCGACAAGCACAACGTCAGCATTCTCTATACCGCTCCTACCGCGGTGCGGGCGCTGATGGCCCATGGCGACAACGTCATGGACTCCAGCAAGCGTGACAGCCTGCGTCTGCTCGGCTCGGTGGGTGAGCCGATCAACCCGGAGGCCTGGGAATGGTTCCATCGGGTGATCGGCAATTCCAAGTGTCCCATCGTCGATACCTGGTGGCAGACCGAGACCGGCGGCATCATGATCGCACCGCTGCCCGGTGCCACCGACCTCAAGCCGGGCTCCGCGACCCTGCCGTTCTTCGGCGTGATGCCGGCCCTGGTCGACAACGAGGGCAACGAGCTCAAGGGAGCCGCCGAGGGCAATCTGGTGATCCTCGATTCCTGGCCGGGTCAGGCGCGCTCAATCTGGGGTGACCATGAGCGTTTCGTGCAGACCTATTTTTCCACCTACAAGGGCATGTACTTCACCGGCGACGGCTGTCGCCGTGACGAGGATGGCTACTACTGGATCACCGGCCGCGTCGATGACGTGCTCAACGTCTCCGGTCACCGCATGGGGACCGCCGAGATCGAGTCCTCGTTGGTGGCGCATGAGGCGGTGGCAGAGGCGGCCGTGGTCGGCTTCCCCCACGACATCAAGGGGCAGGGCATCTACATCTACGTGACCCTGGGCGATGGCTTCGAGGAGAGCGATGCGCTCAAGAAGGAGCTGACCCAGTGGGTGCGCAAGGACATCGGTCCCATCGCCTCGCCGGACGTCATCCAGTGGGCCCCGGGTCTGCCCAAGACCCGCTCGGGCAAGATCATGCGCCGCATCCTGCGCAAGATCGCCGCCAACGAGTGCGATGGCCTGGGCGACACCAGCACGCTGGCGGATCCCTCGGTGGTCGATGAGCTGATCGAGCATCGCGCCAATCGCTGAGGGGGCTGGCCACCGCGGGTGGCGACCCTCTGCTGCTGCACCACGATACCTCAAGCCGGCCCCACGGGGCCGGCTTCTTCATGGCCGACAGAAAGAGTGTCGACAATATCCAAAGAGACCTTGGGAATCGCCTCGGCCATGGGGTACCATGCCGTCAATACCTGTAGAGCCCAGCGTGGCGGTCGTCTGTCCGCTGCTCGAGGAACCGGAGGAATATCCATGGCCTATGTCCAGAAATTCATCGTCGCCGATGACCATCCGCTGTTCCGTGCGGCTCTGACCCAGGCCCTGCGTCAGTTGGCGCCCCAGGCCGAGATCGTCGAATCCGATACCATGGAGGCCACCACTGATGTGGTCACCCGTCATCCCGATGCCGACCTTATCCTGCTCGACCTGCATATGCCGGGGGCCCATGGGTTCTCCGGTCTCATCCAGCTACGCGGCCAGACCCCGGACATCCCGGTGGCGGTGGTCTCGGGCAGCGATCAGGTCCATGTGGTACGCCGCGCCATCGACTACGGTGCCTCTGGCTTCATTCCCAAGTCCTCGTCGCTGGCGTTGATCGCCGAGGCGGTGGGCGAGATCCTCGACGGCGAGGTGTGGTTGCCGGCCGAGATGGCCAATGCCATGGGCGATTCGAACGAGGATGAGACCCGCTTCGCCGAGGCGATCGCCTCGCTGACACCCCAGCAGTTCAGGGTACTCAACATGCTCACCGAGGGGCTGCTCAACAAGCAGATCGCCTACGAGCTGAGCGTTTCCGAGGCGACCATCAAGGCCCATGTCACCGCCATCCTGCGCAAGCTCGGCGTGCACTCCCGCACTCAGGCGGTGATCGCCGCCCAGAAGCTCGAGGTCGAGCCGCCAAAAGTCCAATCCTGATCGGGCTTCGCCTGGAGCGGCAAGCGTCGAGAAGCCAGTCACTGGAACCCCACGGCATCTGCTGGTGGGGTTTCTCGCGTATGGTCTCTGGTTACTCGTGGCCCCGGGCTACTGCGCGGCCCGGCTGGCCTGCAGGGTGCGGGTGAGCAGGGCACGCAGGGCGGCGGGACGCACCGGCTTGAGGAGCAACTGGTAGCCCGCGCGCCTGATCTCCTCGGCCACCTCCTCGGTGCGATCGGCGGTGATCACGATGCCTGGAACGGCATGCTCCAGGCGTTCGCCGAGGGCCTCCAGGGCCATCAGTCCGGTGACTTCGTTGTCCAGGTGGTAGTCGGCGAGGATCGCATCCGGGCCGCCGTCCAGGTGGCGAAGCACCGACTTGGCGCCGCCGATGGTGGTGGCGGTAAAGACCTCGCAGCCCCAGCCCGAGAGCATCGCCTTCATGCCCTCGAGGATCAGCGACTCGTTGTCGATGCACAGGATGCGGGTACCGGCAAGCTTGTTGCCGGCTCGCTTCGGGGCGTCATCGGCCTGCTGTGTAGCGGTGCGGGGAGCCACCACCGGCACGCTGACCGAGAACATGGTGCCGATCCCCTCCCTCGAACGAACCCGGATGGGATGATCGAGGACTCGGGCCATGCGGTCGGCGATGGAGAGCCCGAGCCCCAGGCCCTTCTCGCTCTCCTTATGCCGCGTGGCCTGGTCGAGGCGCCGGAACTCCTGGAAGATCTCGTCCTGCCTGGCTTCGGGAATCCCGGGACCCGAGTCCCATACCTCGATGGTGATGCGCTCCCCATGGCGCCTGCAGCCCAGCAGGACCCGTCCCGCCTGGGTATAGCGGATGGCATTGGAGAGGAAGTTCTGGATGATCCGACGCAGCATCTGCGCATCGCTGTCGACCCACTGGCGGGTCGGCACCACCACCAGGTCCAGGCCACGCTCCTCGGCCATCACCTCGAACTCGGCTCGAAGAGGCTGGACGATGTCGGCCAGGGCGAAGTGGCTGCGCCGTGGTGTGAGTGCGCCGGCGTCGAGCTTGGAGATGTCGAGCAGGGTGCCGAGCAGTTCCTCGGCGGCCTGCAGCGAGTTGTCGATATGGCCGATGGTGCGCTTCATGTCCTTGGCATCCATCTCCTGGGCAAGGGCAGAGGTGAAGAGTCGCGCGGCATTTAGAGGCTGCAGTAGGTCATGGCTGGCGGCGGCCAGGAAGCGCGTCTTTGAGGCGTTGGCGTCCTCTGCCAGCTGCTTGGCCTGGCGCAGGGCCAGCTCTGCCTCGGCGCGAACCCGGTTCTCCTGACGCAGCGCGGCGTTGGCCTCGGAGAGCGCCTGGGTACGCTCGCGGACCCGCTCCTCGAGGGTCTCGTTGGTCTCCTTGAGGGCGATCTCGGCCAGGCGCCGTTCGGTGATGTCCTGATAGAGGGCGAAGAAACCGAGGATGGTTCCGCTGTCGCCGAAGTGCGGCGTATAGGTGACCAGCATGTAGCGCCGCTCGTCGCCGATGGGCAGCGATACCTCGAAGTTGACCCGCTCGCCGGCCAGGGCGCGCTCGATCCAGGGGGCCCGCTCGCGTGCCATGTCGGGCGCAATGACCTCCTCGACGCGCTTGCCGATCACCGCGTTGCGGTCGATCCCGAAGGCATGTTCGTAGGCGCGGTTGGTGAAGAGGTAGCGACACTCCTTGTCGAAGTAGGCAATCAGCGCCGGCACGTTGTCGGTGTAGATGCGGATGTTGTTCTCCGAGCGGATCAGCGCCTCCTCGATGCGCTTCTGCTGGGTGATGTCCTGATAGGTGTAGACGAAGCCGCCGCCCGGCATCGGGTTGCCCTGAACCTCCAGCACGCTACCGTCCTGGCGATAGCGCACGTAGCGGTGGGGCTGCCCCTCACGGATGTTGTCGATCAGCAGTCGGACATGTTCCTCCGGATCGCCGGGGCCATATTCTCCGTTGTGGGCGTTGTAGCGGAAGATCTTGTCCATCGGGGCACCCACCCGGATCAGATGGTCCGGGAAGCGGAACAGTTCCAGATAGCGCTGGTTCCACACCACCAGGCGCAGGTTCTGGTCGACCACGCTGATGCCCTGGCTGATGTTCTCGATGGTGGCCTGCAACAAGGCGCGGTTGAATTCCAGCACCTGGGAGGCCTCGTCGACGATGGAGATCACGTCCGAGATACCGATGCCGCGGCCCTGCAGGGCCGAGTTGACCACGATCCGTGCCGAGGAGGCGCCGAGTACCGAGGCCAGGAATCGCTCGGTGAACTGGATGACGTCGATGGAGGCCCGGGTGTTGTCCTCCAGTGGCTTGCCGATGCGCCGGGCATAGTCATCGAAGGCGCGACTCACCTGTCCGGCACCCAGGAAGCGCTCGCAGAGCACCTTGAGGTCGCCCACGGTGGTGGCGCCCGTCCAGGGGCGGTTCACAGAGGTCTGGCGGGTCTCGACGCTGTCGACGAACAGCGAGGCCTGGATGCGTTCGACTACCCGCTGTGGGGTCATCTGGGAGACGAAGATGTAGCAGAAGAGGTTCACGCCCAGGGAGAGCATCACGCCATGGGTGAAGCTGTCGCCGACATTGAGGCCGAACAGCGAGGTGGGGGCGAGCCAGGCGATGTTCAGGGGGCCGCCGACGGCCCAGTCGGCCGGCAGCACGCCGGTACTGATCATCGTTGGCATCAACAGGCTGTAGGCCCAGATGGCGAAGCCTGCGTTCATGCCGGTGATGACCCCGAGGCGGTTGCCGCGTTTCCAGTAGAGGCCGCCGATCAGTGCCGGGGCGAACTGGGCCGCGGCGGCAAAGGAGAGCATGCCGATGTTGGCCAGCGAACTGATCTCGCCGATCAGATGGTAGAAGCCATAGGCCATCGCCAGGATCGCGGCGATGGTGATGCGCCGGGCCCGAAGCACCAGGCGACCGTAATCGCGCGGCTTGGTGTCGAACCAGCGCAGGCGGAACAGCGCTGGAATGACGATCTCGTTGGAGATCATGATAGAGACCGCCACGGCGGCGACGATCACCATGCCGGTGGCGGCGGAGAAGCCACCGATGAAGGTCAGCAGCGTCAGCCAGGCGTTGTCGGCCGCCATGGGCAGGGCCAGCACATAGGTATCGGGCTCGATGGGGCTGTCGGCAAAGATGGTCAGTCCGGCCGCAGCGATCGGGATGACGAAGAAGGCGAAGACCAGCAGATAGAGCGGGAAGAGCCAGCGGGCCTTGGTGGCATCGTCACGGTGGATGTTCTCCACCACCGCGACATGGAACTGGCGGGGCAGACAGAGGATGGCCAGCATCGCCAGCAGGGTCTGGGCCCAGAAGCTCTGGCCGAAGTTCTGGTCGGCCAGCTGGCGCTGGAGCTCCAGCTGTAACTCGGCGCGGCCCAGCAGGTCGCCCAGCCCATCGAACATTCCCCAGGTGACATAGGCCCCCAGGCAGAGGAAGGCCAGCAGTTTCACCAGCGACTCGAAGGCCACGGCCTGGATCAGCCCCTCGTGGTGCTCGGTAGCGTCGGTATGGCGGGTGCCGAAGAGGATCGCGAAGGCGGTCATCACGATCGCCACGTAGAAGGCGGTGTCACCGAACAGCGGTGCCCGGGTGAAGTCCGAGGCCGAGGTGACCACGCTGAAGGAGGTGGAGACGGCCTTCAGTTGCAAGGCGATGTAGGGCAGGGTGCCGATCAACGCCACCAGGCTGGCGAAGGCGGCCAGCGACTGGGTCTTGCCATAGCGTGAGGCGATGAAGTCGGCGATGGAGGTGACGTTCTGGTGCTTGGCGACGCGGATCATCTTGGCCAGTACCGGCCAGAACAACAGCAGGGTGAGGATCGGTCCGACGAAGATGCTGGCGAAGGACCAGCCGTCCGTAGCCGCCTGGCCAACGGCGCCATGGAAGGTCCAGGACGAACAGTAGATGGCCAGGGCCAGACTGTAGATCACCGGACGGCGCCGACTCGCCCCGTGCTCTCGGGCGTGGCGATCCCCGCGCCAAGCGATGGCGAACAGCACGGCAATGTACAGCAGTGAAACGACGATCAGCAGCCAGCCAGCGAACATGCACTCTACTCCCTTCCTGATGCACCCATTCTAGGGCAAGGCGTGGGGCGGCGGCAGGGGCAGCGAAGGGGTGCCTGATCAGGCCTCTTTACAGATCGCCCGATAGAGCGGGGCGGACTCGTCGATGCGGCGCATCTCGTCGGTGCGCGGAGTACGCGTCTCTCCCTCGAGTGGCAGTATTTCCCTTGTCGCGCAGTTCATCAGCCAGGCCTGATGGCTCACCTGGTCCACGTACTCTTTCTCGAATCGGTAGAGAATGAACTCGACGAGGCGCCCCTCATCCGTCCGTCTCACCGCCAGGCCGTCCTGGTCCACGATGGTGAAGGCCGTGGTCATGGGGAAGGCGAAGGTCCAGGGGCGCCAGAACATATGGCCCTCTTCCACCGAGACTACCTCGGCCGTCTCGGGCAGTTGCTGCTGCTTGTGGTCGAACCAGGCGTATTCGTTGTAAATCTGGTAGCCGAGCATCCCTAGTCCACCGCAGACCGGTACGATCCAGCGCGGCAGGCGCTTGCCGCTTGCCATGCGCAGGATCAGACCGACTCCCGCGGCCCCCAGGCCAGCGAAGACCGCCGCAATCAAGTGCCATATCATAAATCATGAGTCCTTAAAGCGATCGGGCTTCCCTGAGGAAGCCCGATCGGGTGAGGTTCCGCGGCCCGGACTGGCCGGGCCGGGAGGCCATTATGGCCTAGTGGTCAACTGCAGTGCCAGCGCCCTTCGGGAAGCGAACGCTCTCCACCAGGTCCTGGATCTCCTGCGGAGGCTCCTCGGTGGCGTTGGAGACGGCGAAGGCCACCGTGAAGTTGAAGATCGCGCCGATCGCACCAAAGGAGAGCGGCGAGATGCCCAGGATCCAGTTGTCCGGCGTGTTGGGCAGCATATTGGTCTCCGGTATGAAGAACCAGCCCAGGTAGGTGAAGATGTAGAGCAGGGTGGTGCCCAGGCCGGTCAGCATGCCGGCGACGGCGCCCTTGTTGTTCACCCGCTTGGAGAAGATGCCCATCATCAGTGCCGGGAACAGCGAGGCACCGGCGATACCGAAGGCCAGCGCCACCGTCTGCGCCGCGAAACCGGGGGGATTCAGCCCCAGGAAGGTCGCCAGCAGGATGGCACCACCCATGGAGATCCGGGCTGCCAGCATCTCTCCTTTCTCGGTGATCTTGGGGTTGATCATGGTCTTGATCAGGTCGTGACTGATGGCCGAGGAGATGGCCAGCAGCAGGCCGGCGGCCGTGGACAGCGCGGCTGCGATACCACCGGCGGCGATCAGGCCGATGACCCAACTCGGCAGGTTGGCGATCTCCGGGTTGGCGAGCACCAGGATGTCGTTGTTGACGTTGAGCTCGCTGCCGTTCCAGCCACGCTGTGCGGCGGTCTCGGCGAAGGCGTCGTTGCCGTCGTTGTAGACCTGGACGCGACCGTCGCCGTTCTTGTCTTCGAAGGTGATCAGGCCGGTCTCTTCCCAGGTCCGGACCCACTCGGGACGGTCGGAATAGAGGATCGGGTTGGTGGCAGCGTCCTCGTAGTTCTCGACCTGGCCGGCCATGTCCGGATAGACGGTGGTCATCAGGTTCAGGCGTGCCATGGAACCCACGGCGGGCGCGGTCAGGTAGAGCAGGGCGATGAAGACCAGGGCCCAGCCGGCGGACCAGCGCGCATCGGCCACCCTCGGGACGGTGAAGAAGCGGATGATGACGTGGGGCAGGCCCGCGGTACCGACCATCAGCGACATGGTGAACAGCACCATGTTCAGCTTGTTGTCGACGTCGGCGGTGTAGTCGCGGAAGCCCAGTGCATTGATCACGTCATCAAGCTTCGCCAGCAGCGGCACACCGGACTCGGTGTGGGTGCTGAACAGGCCCAGCCCGGGAATGGGGTTGCCGGTCAGCTCCAGGGAGATGAACACGGCCGGGATGGTGTAGGCGATGATCAGCACGATGTACTGGGCCACCTGGGTGTAGGTAATCCCCTTCATGCCACCGAACACGGCATAGAGGAATACGATGAAGGCGGCGATCCAGATGCCCCAGGTATTGCTGACCTCAAGGAAGCGCGAGAAGGCGACGCCGGCACCGGTCATCTGGCCGATGACGTAGGTGATCGATGCCACGATCAGGCAGATGACCGCGACCAGACGGGCGGTATTGCTGTAGAAGCGGTCACCGATGAAGTCGGGCACCGTGAACTTGCCGAACTTGCGCAGGTAGGGTGCGAGCAGCATCGCGAGGATGACGTAGCCCCCGGTCCAGCCCATCAGGAAGGTGGAGTTGGCATAGCCGCCGGAGGCCAGCAGGCCGGCCATGGAGATGAACGAGGCGGCGGACATCCAGTCCGCGGCGGTGGCCATGCCGTTGGTGATCGGATGCACGCCGCCACCGGCGACATAGAAGTCCTTGGTCGACCCGGCGCGAGCCCAGATCGCGATGCCGATATAGAGGGCAAAGGAGGCCCCTACAAACAGCAGATTGATTGCAAACTGACTCATGCTGGCTTACTCCCCGAGTCCGAACTGATTATCGAGACGGTTCATCTTCCACGCGTAGAAGAAGATGATGCCGATGAAGGTCAGGATCGAACCCTGCTGGGCGAACCAGAAGCTCAGGTCCGTCCCCCCTACCGAAATGCCAGCCAGCAGCGGGCGAAAAAGGATAGCGCAGCCGTAGGATACGAAGGCCCAGACGATCAGGCACCCCGTGATCAGGCGTACGTTCGCCTTCCAGTAAGCAGTGGCATTGGCTTTGTCGTCTGCCATAGTGTTGCTCTCCACGTGTCATTGAGGTTGGGAAGTTGCCCCGAGCGTTCAGTTTGCTCATCAGGACAGTCGTGCCGACGGAGCCAGCCTTGATGGCGGAATCTGTACCGGCTTGTTACCGGGTTGCCCGCGACGTTCGAGGCGCAAGTGTCGACGCGGTATTGCCCTGTATGGCTCAGGCGTAATAGTGGCCAGCAAACGGCTAAAATAAATCCCAGACTTTCGTATCATGAAAAGATACCGATGGACTGATATCTTTAAAATAAGATAATAATCAATGGGTTGTAGTATGTTTTTGGGCGTGGTTGTATCCTGGCCTGGCCGAGCATAGGACGATGGTATAGCCCGAAAAAGTCGGTGGGTTGATGCGAGTTAGCCGGCGGCGTTTGACGATGGTCTAAGACGGCCAGGATAGGACGATTGTCTAGGTCTTTGCGGAATCACGACTTTGCTATCTTGAACCCTCGATGGAAGCCAAGTGCACCGAGGTCAGCGGGGTGGTGTAAGCCGCGCGATGAGGACAGCCCCATGGTCGATGTAGAACTTTCACACCCCCCCTTCACCTTTCTGGACGAGGAAGGGAGGGAGCGCGTCCGCAGTGGCATGGACCTGGCCTATTTCGACCGTGAAGAGATCATCCTCGATGCCGGTCAGGCGGGTGAGAACGTCTTTCTGATCCACAAGGGGGAGGTCGCCGAGCTGGACCCGACCCTGCCGGGCGCGCAATCGCATATCGGCCACTACACGGCCGGGGACCTGTTCGGGGCCATCAGCATCCTCAACGGAAAGAGCCGCTACCGCTTCAGGGCCGAACAGGAGTGCCTCTGCTACCTGCTGCCCAAGGGGCTGTTCAAACAGCTCTGCAAGGCCTATCCGGCCTTTGCCGAGTTCTTCCGCCAGCGCCTGGCCGAGAAGACCCGGCTGCTCGCCGAGCACCGCGCCGAGGGCGGTGTCACCATGGCGGGGTTCATGCTCGCCCGTGTCAGCGAGTGTATGCGTCCCCCCCTGGTCGTGGAGGCCACGACCAGTATTGCGGAGGCGGTACACACACTGAATGACAGCCACGCCGACAGCCTGCTGGTAAAGGGTGAGAACGGGCCGGGCATGGTCACCAAGACCGACCTGCTCAATGCCCTGGTCCTTCAGGGCCTGGCTCAGGAGAGTCCGGTGAAGGCGGTCGCTCACTTCGAACTGGTCACGGCGACCCCAGAGAAGTACCTGTTCGAGGTGCTGGTCCAGATGACGCGCTTCAAGGTGGAGCGGGTGGTGGTCATGGAGCAGGAGCAGCCCTGCGGCGTGGTGGAGCTGACCGATGTGCTCAGCTACTTCTCCAGCCGCAGCTATGTGGTCAGCCTGCAGGTGGAGCAGGCGAACAGCCTGGAGACGCTGGCCGCCGCCAGTCGTCGCACGCCGGAGCTGGTGAATGCGCTGATGGCCCAGGGCGTCAAGCTGCGCTTCGCCATGGGGCTCCTGGCCGCGATCAACGGACGCATCATGAACAAGGCCTGGGAGTTTCTGATCGACGAGCGCTACCATCGCGACAGCTGCATGATCGTGATGGGCAGCGAGGGGCGTGGCGAACAGATCCTCAAGACCGATCAGGACAATGGCTTGATCCTGTCCGACGATCTTGAGTGGCCTGACTGCCAGGAGCAGATGCAACGCCTCACCGAGACCCTGATAGAGCTGGGCTACCCGCCCTGTCCCGGCAATATCATGGTATCCAACCCGCAATGGGTGGGGACCGAGACCCAGTGGCGTGGCCGCATCGCGCACTGGGCGGCTAGCCGGGACGGGGAAAGCCTCATGCACCTTGCCATCATGCTCGATGCCCATGCGGTGGCCGGCAATGCGGCGCTGCTCGAGCGGCTGCGCGAGGAGCTCTTCGAGCGCTGCAGCCGGGACGAGATTCTGCTCTCCTACTTCGCCCGCGCGGCCCTGCGCTTTTCCACCCCCCTGACTCTGTTCGGCTCATTGAAGAAGCCGCAGCATGGCGTCGACATCAAGAAGGGGGGCATCTTCCCCATCGTCCACGGAGTGCGCACTCTGGCACTCGAACGAGGCATCAAGGCGACCTCCACCCTGGACCGGCTCGAGGCCCTGGTGGTCGACGGTCGGCTGGATGAGCGCTTTGCCGAGGACCTGGGCGAGGCCCTGTCGCTGTTCACCGAGATGAGACTCCGGCAGCAGCTCGAGCGCCTCGAGGATCCGGACGGCCGGCGCCAGGAGCCTGACCGGGTGGTGGTTCAGGAACTTTCCTCCCTGGAACGGGACCTGCTTCGCGAGGCCTTGCACATCGTCAAGGAATTCAAGCAGCGGCTGTCACATCGATTCCACCTCGAGTACTCCTGACGCGTGACGCGCCTCGACTCGGATCTCCACATCCAACGATCACCATGATAAACAGGAGGTGTCCTGATGCTCAGGGCCCTGCGGCGCGCCGCTGACCGACGGCGACAGGCCAACGGTGACTATGGCTGGCTCTTCGCTCCCTATACCGGGGAAGAGATGGTCGCCATCGATTGTGTGACGACCGGCCACGATGCCCGCGAGCCTGAACTGGTCTCGCTGGCGGCGGTTCGTGTGCGTGGCGACCGGGTCCTGACCAGCGATTCCCTTGACCTGCGGCTGGCGCGCCCCGCCAGCCTCTGCGGCGACTCGATTCGACTCCATGGCCTGCGTGGCATCGACCTGGACGATGGAACCGGCATCGACGAGGCACTGGCGCAGTTCCTGGACTTCGTCGGAAATCGACCCCTGATCGGCTGGCGCCTGGATGTTGACCTGGCCATCCTCAACCGCTACCTGCGGCCCCGGTTCGGTTTCGACCTGCCCAATGCCGGCATCGACGTGGCGCAGGCTTATTATCGCCAGTTGCGTCGCCGCTGCCCCGAACTGGACATCCGGCCGCACTTCGAGGAGGTGGCCGAGCGTCTGGGGGTGCCGGTGATGGGGCGGCACACGGCGCTGGGTGATGCCGTCACCACGGCGTTGATTCACCTGCGCATGGCGCACAGCCTCTTGCAGGCCGAGCGTTTCTGCTGATTCCTGGCGCGGTCCGGTGCCGTTTCGCCTGGTCGCGGCGAGGATGGTAGGATAGTCGCCCGTCATTTCCAGCCGCCCAGGCAGCGCCGAGACCATGCAAGACGCCCTCATGTTCGACCCCCGCGACTCCGCTTCCCGCCCCGCCGAACCGGCGACCCTCACAGAAGGCCTCGATGCGCGAGGCAAGCGCGAATTCAACAGGCTGCAGAAGCGGCTGCGTCGGCAGGTGGGCAATGCCATCATCGACTACGGGATGATCCATGAGGGGGACCGGGTGATGGTCTGCCTCTCCGGGGGAAAGGACAGCTATACCCTGCTCGAGATCCTGCGCAACCTGCAGCGCAACGCACCGGTGAACTTCTCCCTGGTGGCGGTCAACCTGGACCAGAAGCAGCCCGGCTTTCCCGAGCACGTGCTGCCCGATTACCTGACGGGCATCGGGGTCGATTATCGTATCCTCGAGCGTGATACCTACTCGGTGGTGAAGGAGAAGACCCCTGAGGGCAAGACCACCTGTGCCCTCTGCTCTCGGCTGCGGCGCGGTTCCCTTTACGGCTTCGCCGAGGAGATCGGTGCCACCAAGGTGGCGCTGGGGCATCATCGCGAAGACATTCTCGAGACCCTGTTTCTCAACATGTTCTTCGGCGGCAGCCTCAAGGCGATGCCGCCCAAGCTGCTCTCGGACGACGGCAGGAACATGGTCATCCGCCCGCTGGCCTACTGTCGGGAGGCGGACATCGCAGAGTTTGCCCGGCTGATGGAGTTTCCGATCATTCCCTGCAATCTCTGCGGCTCCCAGCCGAACCTTCAACGCCAGGTGGTCAAGGAGATGCTGGCGGAGTGGGAGAAGACTCACCCCGGACGACTCGAGAGCATGTTCAAGGCCGTCACCAACGTGGCACCTTCGCAACTGGCAGACCGGGCGCTCTTCGACTTCACCGGCCTCGAGGAGAAGCAGGACCGCATGCAGGCCGACAGAATCGACCTCCACAACGAGCCGTAGAGGTCCGCGCGGTCAAGAAAAACCCCAGCGACTGGAACGGTCCGCTGGGGTTTTTTCTGGGCAGAGATGAGTAGTTGTCGAGGTGAAGAGTGGTCGTCGAGGTCGGAAATTGATGGGCGCTCTCAACGGCAGCCTTCCTGCTCGGCCACCTCGATCAGCGCCTCAAGGTCGAGGATGTTCACCTCGCGGCCGGACACGGCCACCAGACCCTGGGTCTGGAAGCGGCCCAGGATGCGACTGACGGTCTCCACCGCAAGCCCCAGGTAGTTGCCGATATCGGCACGGGACATGGACAGCCGGAAACTGAAGGGGGAGTAACCGCGGCGACGGAAGCGGTCCGACAGGTTGGTGAAGAAGGTGGCCAGGCGCTGGTCGGCGGTCTTTCGTGAGAGCAGGCGCATCATGCGGCGATCGTCGCGCATCTCCTTGCTCATGCTGCGATAGAGCTGGCCCCTTAGCTCCGGCAGGGTCTCGGAGAGGGCTTCGAGCCGGTCGAAGGGGATCTCGCAGACGGTGGTGGTCTCCAGCGCCACCACTGTGCCCGGATAGCTTGCCTCACCGATGCCGTCCAGTCCTGCCAACTCGCTGGGCAGATAGAAGTTGGTCAGCTGTTCCTCGCCGCCGCCCTCGGTGGTCATCTGCTTGAGACTGCCGGAGCGCACTGCAAAAACGCTGGTGAAAGGGGTGCCCTGACGGAACAGCGAATCTCCCTTCTTCAGCGGTGCGCGACGGCGGATGATGGCATCTAACTGGTCCATGTCCTGCAACTCGAGCGCCAGCGGCAGGCAGAGGGAACTGAGGCTGCAGGTCTGACAGCGGGTCTCGTTCAATAGTGTACGGGGGCTGCCGGTAGCGGTGTCGGCCATGCTGTCCTCCATGAATGACGACTCCAGCCACAGTATGGAGGGATTGTCGCCCATCGGCAAAGTCCTCCTCGACATGCCTCAGGAGGCGTGTGATGACTGCCTGGGCAAGGGCGTGAGGGGATAGGCGTCGAAGGCCGTGGCCAGTTGGCGGACCAGCAGCCGTCCCTTGGCCGTGACAAGGAGTCGCTGGTCCTGGCGTTCGACGAGTCCCTCCCGCTCGGCCACTGCCAGGCGCCACAGGGGTTCGGCGAGATGGGCCTCGGCGTCCAGGTCGAAAGCGTCGCCGAGGGCCGCCAGATCCAGGGTGAGTTCGCTCATCAACGTCTCGATGGCGGCGCCGCGCAGCCGGTCGTCCAGGCTCAGTCGGTGTCCGGCGGCGGTGGCCAGGCGGCCCTGGTCCAGGGCCGCCTCATAGGCCTCCAGGGTCAGCGGGTTGCGGACATGCAGGTCCTCCAGGCGGGAGACGGCCGTGACGCCCAGCCCCAGCAGGTCATGGCGCTCGCACTTCCTCCCCGCCAGCCGGTCCTTGGTCAGGCGGTCGTCACTCCGCGCGAAGCGCTCCCTGCCAAGATGGACATAGCCCGCGGCGGCGAGCATCCGGTAGGCCGTATCCATCATCGCCAGGGTCTCCTGTGGGCCGGGTAGCTCCGCGATGCGGATGTGTCTCTGGATCGGGAAGCGTTCGGGATGGTGGCGGTAGTGAAACAGCGACAGCCGTTCCGGCGCCATGGCGATGACCTGCGCAAGCGTGGCGGTGAAGCCGTCCCGGGTCTGGCGGGGAAGGCCGATGATCAGGTCCAGGTTCACGGAGTGGAACCCCAGCCGTTCTGCCTCGTCGATCAGCTGCTCGGTCAGACCGCGTCCCTGGATGCGGTTGATCGCCTGCTGGACCTCGGGATCCAGGTCCAGCACCTCCAGGCTCAGGCGGTTGAAGCCCAGCGCTTCCAGATGACGCAGGGTGAGGACATCCGCCTCACGTGGGTCGATCTCGACCAGATATTCCCTGCCTCGATCGCTGGCCAACCGGAAGCGGGCATCCAGTCGATCGATCAGGTCACTCAGCTGGTTCAGGCCCAGGAAGGTGGGAGTGCCCCCACCCCAATGCAGGGAGCGGACTTCCCGTGCGGGATCCAGGTGGCGACGGATCAGGACCATCTCCCGGTCGAGGCGTGAGAGATAAGACTCGGGAAGCCGGGTATCCGAGGTGATGACCGGCTGGCGGGTGCAGTGAAAGCAGGCCTGCCGGCAGAATGGCAGATGGACGTAGAGTGCCAGGGGGCGTGCCGCCGCATTGCTGTGCTCCAGCGCCTGGCGATAGTCCTCGGCACCGATATCGTCACTCAGCGCATGGGTGGTGGGGTAGAAGGCATAGGCGGGGGCCGGCGACGCCGCTGAGAAGAGGGCCCCGTCACGGTCGGCGGCTGACGCGCGAGCAGGCATGGTCTGCACTCCGCTGGAACATGCCCTCATGCTAGTGACATGGATCTCGAGCCGCGTTGAGCTGTGTCAAGCTAAGCCGGAATCGCCGCCGGCGTCAGTGGGTCCCTGTGGCGGGAAGCAGCGTCCATACCTGCCATAGGGCGAAGGCGATGATCGATAGCGCGGCGAGGGTCCGGGTGGCCGGGTGGCGGATCAGGGAGCCAAGCTGGCGAGCCGCCAGGCCGGTGGCCAGCAGGGCAGGCAGGGTGCCGAGGCCGAAGGCGCCCATCAGGGCGGCGCCCCGCCAGGGATCGGCCATCGCCAGGCTCCAGGCCAGCATGGAGTAGACCAGGCCGCAGGGCAGCCAACCCCAGACGGCCCCCAGAGCTAAGGCCTGGGGGATCCTGACGACCGGCATCAGGCGACGCCCCAGCGGTTCGAGATGCTTCCAGAGTCGGCGTCCCAGGGCCTCGACCCGCAGCAGGCCCTTCCACCAGTCGGCGATGTAAAGCGCCATCAGGATCAGCATCACCGCGGCCAGGGCCTGCAGCACCAGGCGCGCCTGGGGGCTGAGGGCGACCAGTGTGCCGAGCCCGGCCACCAGGGCGCCGGCCGTCATGTAGCTGGTGATACGGCCCAGGTTGTAGCCCAGCAGCAGGCCCGAGAGTCGTGCCGGGCTGCGCATGCTGGGGGGAACGGCGAAGGTCAGGGCGCTCATGATGCCGCCGCACATGCCGATGCAGTGGGCGCCACCGAGCAGGCCGAAGATGAAGGCTGCGGCCAGCGGCGGCAGGTCGAGGCCGGTGGGGTCCATCAGTGGTGGCGGTCCTCGTCGTGGATCCCTTCAGGATCGGACGACGGCCGCTGCTCCTTGGGACGGTCGTTTTCGTCCTCGTCAAAGAGGATGCGGTAGGCGGGGCCCTCGAGATCCTCGAACTGGTCGTGCTTGACGGCCCAGAAGAAGGCCCAGACCGCCAGCCCCAGCAGGATCAGTGAGAGGGGAATCAGCAGGTAGAGGATGCTCATGCGTTCACCAGCCTGGGAGAGTCGGCACCGGAGGGTCGCGCGGGAGTGTCGCGGGACAGGCGCAGGGCATTGCCGACGACGACCAGCGAACTGGCCGACATGCCGATGGCGGCAAGCCAGGGAGGCACGAAGCCCATGGCCGCCAGGGGCAGCGCCGAGACGTTGTAGACCAGTGACCAGGCCAGGTTCTGGCGGATGATGCGCCGGGTTGCCCGGCTGGTCGCGATAGCCTCGACGATACGCCCCAGTCGCGGGCCGAGCAAGACGGCGTCGGCGCGGGTGCGCGCCAGGTCGGTGGCACCGTTCATGGCGATGGCCACGTCGGCACCGGCCAGCACCGGCACATCGTTGATGCCGTCACCCACCATGGCCACCCGCTCGCCGGCGGCCTGCAACGACCGGATGCGCTCCAGCTTGTTTTCCGGAGAGGCCGCCGCCTGCCAGGTCGCGATGCCCAGGCGTCGGGCCATGGCCGACACCGCCGACTCGGTATCCCCGGAGAGCAACTCCACCGCGAGGCCTCGCGCCTTCAGGGCCTCGACGGTCTCCCGGGCATCCTCCCGCAGGCGGTCGTGGAGGCAGAACCAGGCCCGGGGCATGCCGTCCTCCGCCAGCAGCAGCCACTGGCCCTCGCCAGGCACGGTGGGAGGCGTCTCGGGGGCGGCGAATGCCGGCGTGCCGAGCCGCCAGTGACGTCCATCGATCCGGCCTTCCAGGCCCTGGCCGGGGCGGCTGTGCACCTCGACGGCGCTGAGGGCTGCGTCGCGAAACGGGCGGAAGGCGCGGGCGATGGGGTGTTCGGACTGGGCTTCCAGTGCTGCCGCCAGGGCACGTGCGCGGTCATCGTCGAGGGCGTCGCCGACCCGGCGGGTCTCCACCAGGCTCATCTCGCCGCTGGTCAGGGTGCCGGTCTTGTCGAAGATCACCCGGTCCAGCTGGGACAGTGCCTCCAGGGCGTCGGCACGGGTGATGAGGACCCCGCGGCGGTGCAGCCGTCCGTGACCGGCGGTCAGGGCCGTGGGCGTGGCCAGTGCCAGGGCGCAGGGACAGGTGACCACCAGCACCGACAGGGTGACCCACAGCATCCGGTCGGGGTCGATGAACCACCAGGCGACGGCGACGGCGAGGGAGATCACCAGCACCTGCAGCACGAAGTGATGGGCCATGCGCGCCGCGAGCTGGGCGATGCGCGGGCGGCTGGCGAAGGCGCGGTCGGTGAGGTCGACGATGCCAGCGACCCGGGCATCACTGCCTGCGTGGGTGACGCGCACCGTGAGGGGACTCTCGATGTTCTGGCTACCGCCGGTCACGCGGTCGCCGACCCGCCGGGTCACCGGCTGGTTCTCTCCGGTGAGCATGGACTCGTCGAGACTCGACTCGCCGCTCTCGATCACCCCGTCGGCCGGCACGCCGTGTCCGGGCTTGACCAGCACCCGGTCCCCCGCGGCGAGCTCGCTGGAGGGCAGGATGCGTTCCTCGCCCTCTCCGGTGAGGCGGATGGCCGAAAGGGGCAGGGCGCCGGAGAGGGCATTGCCGCTGTGTCCACTGCGTCGCCGGGCACGCACCTCCACGTAGCGGCCGAAGAGCAGGAAGAAGGTGAACATGGCCACCGAGTCGAAATACACATCGCCGTGTCCCGCGATCACCGCATAGCCGCTGGCGAGATAGGCCCCGCCGATGGCCAGCGACACCGGCACGTCCATGCCCAGGACACGGGCCTTCAGGTCGCGCAACGCGCCCGCGAAGAAGGGCTGTGCCGAGAAGAGCACCACCGGGGTGGCCAGGGCGAAGGATAGCCAGTGGAAGAGGGCATCGAAGTCGGCGCTGAGCTCGCCTGGGTCCGCCACGTAGATCGGGATCGAGAACATCAGGACCTGCATCATCGCCACCGCGGCGACGATCAGCCGGCGCACGTTCATGCGCTCCTCGTGCTTCAGCCGGCTCTGGGCCGCATCGGGCTCGTAGGGTTGAGCGGCATAGCCGATGGCGGCCATCTCGGCGAGGATCCGCGACAGGGCCACCCGTTCGGGATCCCAACTGACACGCAGGCGGTGATGGGAGAGATTGACCGCGCTGGCGGTGATGCCGGGGAGGGCATTGAGCCGGTGCTCGATGAGCCAGGCGCAGGCCGCGCAGGTGATGCCGTCCACGGCCAGGGTGGCGTGCACCGTGTCACCGCCCCCATCGGCGTGCACGAAGCGCGCCTGTAGCCCCGGATCATCGAAGACCGCCCAGGTCTCTGCATTGACCGCCTGGCGATCATCCGGCCGCTCCGGCAGCTCGGTGCGAAAGCGGTAGTAGCTCGCCAGGCCTCCGTCGACGATGGCATGGGCCACCGCCTCGCAGCCAGGACAGCACAGCGGCCGACGCTCGTCGTCCAGAGTGATCGACCAGGGTGCGTCCGGCGGCACCCGGCTGCCGCAGTGGTAGCAGTCGAGGACGTCGGTCATGGAGGTCGTGGCGGGTGAGGCGGTCATCTAGATCCCGGGGGACAGCGGTATCCCGCTATCCGCCGGGAAGTGCGCCTCACCGGTCAGGCGCCACTCGGCATCCTGGCCCTCGGCGGGCTGCAGGTGCAGGTACCAGCGATAGTTCAGCGGTTCGTCGATCATCGTCACGTAGCGTCCGTCACGGACGTGCTCCAGCACCAGGGAGCGGTCGCGGCTGCTCTCGGTCGGGAAGATCAGTTCCAGGTAGAGTCGCTCCGGTCGGCGCTCGCCCTGAAGGTCGATGACGATGTCCCCGGTGAGGGGGTCGGCCAGCATGACCGCCTCGAGACCGAGCTCACGTGCATGCTCCTGCTTGGCCAGCTGTTCGTTGATGGCCAGGCCCCGCTTGTAATAGTCCCGCTCCACCGTGCCATCGTAGAAGTGGATCGAGAGCACCAGGTAGACGATGCTGAAGGTCACCGACGAGGCCAGCAGACCGATCAGGAACCAGGGCCAGAACTGCTTGTACCAGGGGGGGATGATCTCTTGCTCCGCGCTCATCAGCGGGTGCCTCCCAGGAAACGGCTGTCATGTTCGATGGCGATATCACCCTCATTGGCGGTGACCCGCAGAAGGATATCGTGGCTGGGGCGCTTGATCACCTCCGGGTTGGCGGTGGCTTCCACCACCAGCTGACGAGACTCTCCGGCGGGAACGCTGACTTCGTGGGTGTCCAGGGTGAGTCCCGGCAGGCCCTCTACCTCGAGGCGATAGACGTGGTCGCGACTGTCGAGGTTCCGCACGGTCATGGTGTAGACGTTGCTGATCTTGCCGTCTCGGGTCATCTGGTAAAGCTGATTGCGTTCGCGCTCCACGTCGAAGTCGAGTGGCGTGCGGTCAGCCACCGCCCAGGCGAACACCCCGATCATCACCATCAGGGCGGCGAGATAGCCCATCAGACGGGGCCGCAGGATGTGCGTCGGCTTGCCCTCCAGGGCGTTCTCGGTGGTGTAGCGGATCAGCCCTCGGGGGTAACCCATCTTGTCCATCACGCTGTCACAGGCGTCGATGCAGGCCGCGCAGGTGATGCACTCGTACTGCAGGCCGTCGCGGATGTCGATGCCGGTGGGGCACACCTGCACGCAGAGGTCGCAGTCGATGCAGTCGCCGTGGCCTTCCTGGCGGGCCTGCTCATGGCCGAGGTTCTTCTTCCGGGGCCCGCGGGGCTCGCCGCGGTCCGTGTCGTAGGAGACGATCAGGGTGTCGCGGTCGAACATCACCGACTGGAATCGCGCGTAGGGGCACATGTAGATGCAGACCTGCTCGCGCAGCCAGCCGGCATTGAGGTAGGTGAAGACCAGGAAGAAGCCCACCCAGAAGTAGGACCAGCCATGGGCCTCGAGGGTCGGCAGCTCCATCACCAGGTCACGGATCGGCGTGAAGTAGCCGACGAAGGTGATCCCTGTGGCCAGGGCGATCAGCAGCCAGATGGCGTGCTTGGCGGTCTTGCGCCGTAGCTTGTCGGCCGACGTCGGCTGTCGGTCGAGCTTGATGCGCCGGTTTCGCGATCCTTCTAGGCGATGTTCGACCCAGATGAACAGGAAGGTCCAGACACTCTGGGGGCAGGTATAGCCGCACCACACTCGCCCGGCGAATACCGTGATGAAGAACAGGCCGAAGGCGCAGATGATCAAGAGCCAGGAGAGCAGCATGAACTCCTGAGGGTAGAAGGTCGCCGAGAAGATGTGGAATTCCCGGCCGGGAAGATCGAACCAGATGGCAGGCCGGTCGCCCCAGGGCACCCAGGGCAGCAGGAAGAAGGCCAGCATGAGACCCCAGTTGGATCCACGGCGAAGGCGCTGGAAGACGCCCTTGATCTCACGCACATAGATATGCCGACGACTGGCGTACATGTGCTGGGTCACCGTCTCCTGCGGGCTGTGGTGCTTCACCGGATCCGGGGTGACATCGTGGGTCGGGATCTTCTCGCTCATGGCAGGCTCACGGCTGGCAAGGAGGGGCAGGGCCTGGCAAAGGGCCGCTGCGGGTGACCATCATTGTATCGGGGCGGCCGCTCAACGAGAAAGGGTGCGACCGGAGGCCGCACCCTTTTTCATGCCGATGGCCGTTGTAGATGGCCGTCGCCTCAGTCCTGGCGGCTCAGACTGTAGACGTAGGCAGCAACGAGATGCACCTTGTCCTCGCCGATGTAGGCGGCCTGCGCCGGCATATGGCCGTTGCGGCCATTGCGCAGGGTCTGGCGCACCGAGTCGGCCAGTGACTGGCCGGGCGCCCGATATAGCCAGGTGTCATCGGTCAGGTTGGGCGCGCCAAGGGCCTGGTTGCCGGTGCCGTCGGGCATGTGACAGGCGGCACACACCGAGGCGTACACGCTGGCTCCCTGCTCGGCGCTCTGCGCGTCCTCGGCATTGCCGGAGAGCGATAGCACGTGCTGGGTGACATTCTCGATGTTCTCGCTGCCCAGCTGCTGCCAGGAGGGCATCAGGCCGTTACGACCATTGTTGAGGGTGTGCACGATGTTCTCCGGCGCCCCCCCGTACAGCCAGTCATCGTCGGTCAGGTTGGGGAAGCCGTAGCCGCCCTGGGCATTGGAACCATGGCAGATCGCGCAATTGTTGAGGTAGATGCGCTCGGCGACCTGCATGGCATCGCCGTCCTGGGACAGTTCCGGGATCGGCACCTCCTGATACTGGGCGAAGATCGGAGCGAAGCGCTCCTCGGCACGGGCGACTTCCTCCTCCCACTGACCCTCCTGGCTCCAGCCCAGCATGCCGGAAAAGTTGCCGAGGCCGGGGTAGAGCACCAGGTAGCACAGCCCGAAGATCACGGTGCCGACGTAGAGCTGGAACCACCAGCGCGGCAGCGGGTTGTCATACTCCTCGATCCCGTCGGCGGCGTGACCCGTGGTGTCGACATTGCCTTCGGCATCCGGCGCCTTGTCGGTCTTGCGGTTGGCGAAGAGCAGCCAGAAGGCAATGCCGATGGTGCCCAGCGTGATGACGATGATCCAGACGCTCCAGAAGCTGGAAAGGGAGTCACCCCAAAAATTGTTCATGTCTTCCTCTCTCCCTTGTCGTGTCGGGAATCGGCCTCTCGGGAGGCACTCTGGTCACGGTTCGGCTGCTCATCCTCATCGGCAAAAGGCAGGTTGGCCGCTTCGTCGAAGTCCGGCTTGCGTCGCTTCGAGTAGGCCCACAGCGTGAGCCCCGCGAAGGCGATGATCAGCAGGATGATGATCACCCCGTTGACGATCCCGTTATCCATGGTCAGCGCGAATCCTTGAGCACGGTACCGAGTTGCTGCAAATAGGCGACCAGGGCGGTGATCTCGCGCTCGCCGCGAACCTCCTCGCTGGCGCCGGCAATCTGCTCGTCGGTGTAGGGCACGCCCAGCATCTGCATGGTGCGCATCTCGTCGTCGATGCGCTCTCCGCTCAGGGTGTTCTCGAAGAGCCAGGGATAGGCAGGCATGATCGACTCCGGCACCACGTCACGTGGGTTGTAGAGGTGGGCGCGGTGCCAGTCGTCGCTGTAGCGGCCGCCGACGCGGGCCAGGTCCGGCCCGGTGCGCTTGGAGCCCCAAAGGAAGTTGTGGTCGTAGACCGACTCGCCGGCCACGCTGTAGTGGCCATAGCGCTCGGTCTCGGCCCGGAAGGGGCGAACCATCTGGGAGTGGCAGCCGACGCAGCCCTCGCGACGGTAGATCCCGCGACCCGCGAGCTCCAGAGGAGCGAGGGGCTCGAGGCCCTCGACCGGCTCGGTCGTCTGTTTCTGGAAGAACAGCGGCACGATCTCGGCCAGACCCCCGAAGCTGATCACCACCAGGATCAGTACGGAGAGCAGGCCGACATTCTTTTCGACTATCTCGTGTCTCATTGGTGTCTCGTTCCCTGGTTGGCTCAGGCAGTCTGCGGAATCGGCTGACGCGCGTCTTCGCCGCGTCGGACGGTCATGTAGACGTTGAAGGCCATGATCAGCATGCCGGCCACCCAGCACAGGCCGCCGATCAGCCGCACCATGTACCCCGGGCCGCTGGCCTCCACGGACTCCACGAAGGTGTACATCAGGGTCCCGTCGGCGTTCACGGCTCGCCACATCAGGCCCTGCAGGATGCCGTTGACCCACATGGCGGCGATGTAGAGCACGGTGCCGATGGTGGCCAGCCAGAAGTGCACTCCGATCATCCCCACCGAATACATCTCGGTACGACCGAACAGTCGCGGGATCAGGTGGTACATGGAACCGATGGTGATCATGGCCACCCAGCCCAGGGCGCCGGCATGCACGTGGCCGATGGTCCAGTCCGTGTAGTGGGAGAGCGCGTTGACGGTCTTCACCGCCATCATCGGGCCCTCGAAGGTGGACATGCCGTAGAAGGAAAGGGCCACCACCAGGAAGCGCAGGGTCGGGTCGGTGCGCAGCTTATGCCATGCGCCGGAGAGGGTCATCATGCCGTTGATCATGCCGCCCCAGGACGGGGCCAGGAGGATGATCGACAACACCATGCCGAGTGACTGGGTCCAGTTGGGCAGGGCGGTGTAGTGCAGGTGGTGCGGACCGGCCCACATGTAGACCATGATCAGCGCCCAGAAGTGGACGATGGAGAGGCGGTAGGAGTACACCGGGCGTTCGGCCTGCTTGGGAACGAAGTAGTACATCATCCCGAGGAAGCCTGCGGTCAGGAAGAAGCCGACCGCATTGTGGCCGTACCACCACTGTGTCATCGCATCTATGGCGCCGGCATAGAGGGAGACGGAGTAGGTCGAGGTCACCGGGATGGAGGCGCTGTTGACGATGTGCAGCACGGCCACGGTGATGATGAAGGCCGCGAAGAACCAGTTCGCCACGTAGATGTGGGACGTCTTGCGCAGCTTGATGGTCCCCAGGAAGACGATGGCATAACTGATCCACACCACGGCCAGCAGGATGTCGATCGGCCACTCGAGCTCGGCATACTCCTTGGTGCTGGTGAGGCCCAGCGGGAGGGTGATCACCGCGGACAGGATAACGGCCTGCCAGCCCCAGAAGGTGAAGGCCGCCAGCTTGTCCGAGAACAGTCGCACCTGGCAGGTTCGTTGCACGACATAATAGGAGGTGGCAAACAGTGCCGAGCCGCCGAAGGCGAAGACCACGGCGTTGGTGTGGAGGGGGCGCAGTCGGCCGAAGCTCGTCCACGGCAGTCCCAGGTTCAGTTCCGGCCATACCAGCTGCGAGGCGATGATGACACCGAGGGCCATGCCCACGATGCCCCACACCACCGTCATGATCGCGAACTGCCGAACTACCTTGTAGTTGTAGGTCGGGTGTTCAAATGCTGTGCTCATGTCAGGTTCCCATCGAACGCGGTTTGGGGGTGTCCCGCGGCATTCTGCCTCGGGGTGACCTCCGCAGGATGATGCAGGTCTGTATCCAAGCGTGATTCTAGCGCAGGCTTACTGCAAGCTGAACACGCCAATCTGTTGATTTATTAACGCGAGGAGGCATAAATTGTCAGACTATTCTTGTCGGGATTTGCCTCTGATCGATGGCGATACCCTGGCCCGGCGGCTTCTGGAAGGCGATCAGGGGCGCTGGAATATCGAAGGCCTTGGCCCCCTTGAAGTACTAGGTGAATGCCGTGTCGGGCGGTTGCTGATGGCTCATGGAGCTGGCGCTGGGCAGGATTCAACCTTTATGCAACGCTTGCGCGACATCCTCGCCGCGACAGGGGTCCAGACCCTGGCCATGGAGTTCGACTACCTGCAGTCGATGCGCCGTGAAGGGCGACGTCGCCCTCCGCCGAGGGTCGATCGCCTGGTCGAGGAACTTGCCCGCTGGTGCGACATTGTGTCGCATCGAGACCTTCCGCCGCCCTGGCTGGGGGGGAAGTCCATGGGTGGTCGCGTCGCCAGCATGCTGGCGGCACGGGACGGTGCCCGGGGCCTGGTGCTGTGTGGCTATCCCTTCCATCCTCCCGGCAAGCCTGAACGCCTTCGGCTCGCCCACTGGTCGTTGCTCGAGTGTCCGACCCTGGTAGTTCAGGGCAGTCGAGACCCCTTCGGGACTCGTGAGCAGGTGCAGGGCTATGACCTTCCCAAGGTGGCGAAGCTGCACTGGCTCGGAGAGGGGGATCATGACTGGAAGCCGACGCGCGCCTCGGGGCGAGATCAGGCGGGTCTGATCGCCGAGGCTGGGGCCGCGATCGCCGCCTTCATGGTCGATCATTCCTGAAAGCCCCGTACCGCGGGCGATGTAGCCAAGTGGATGAAAGGGCGGCGATTCTTGCCCACTCGAGGGTCCGTTTCGGCGATGCAAAAAGCGTTGACATTGGTCGGCCCCCCTGTAGAATGCAGCGCCACGTGACCGAGGGTGGTTAGCTCAGTTGGGAGAGCACCAGCCTTACAAGCTGGGGGTCACAGGTTCGAACCCTGTACCACCCACCATTGCTGCGGCAATGCCCGATCGCGTAGCAGGAAGATCACAGCGGACCGGTAGTTCAGTTGGTTAGAATGCCGGCCTGTCACGCCGGAGGTCGCGGGTTCGAGTCCCGTCCGGTCCGCCATCTTCTTCCCCGTCGCAGGTCATCTTGCGGACCGGTAGTTCAGTTGGTTAGAATGCCGGCCTGTCACGCCGGAGGTCGCGGGTTCGAGTCCCGTCCGGTCCGCCATGATGGCATGAGACAGCAGTAAACTTGCAGTAACGCGTGGGTGATTAGCTCAGTTGGTTAGAGCACCAGCCTCACATGCTGGGGGTCACTGGTTCGAGTCCGGTATCACCCACCATGCGGACCGGTAGTTCAGTTGGTTAGAATGCCGGCCTGTCACGCCGGAGGTCGCGGGTTCGAGTCCCGTCCGGTCCGCCATCTGCACACGAATTCTTCAGCCCCGAGGCCCATCCGGTCTCGGGGCTGTCTCGTTTGGCCGCCGGACCGCCGGTTTCTTCCCCGCTCCTTTCTCTATGCACCTTTTTCTCTAACCTCCTTTACTCTCTCATCCTGCTTTCACGCTGGGTTCTCGCACGTTCGCACGTTCGCACGTGTGGCGATGGGCCTTTGCGTCCTCTGCCTCTATTGCCATACAGTTGTTTGAATATGTTGCCATCCCTACCGTGAGGATCCCGCCGTGAGTGCCTTTCCCCAGCTGTTTCGCCCCTTGAGGGTCGGGCACCTGACGCTCCCCAACCGGGTGCTGATGGGCTCGATGCACACCAACCTCGAGGAGGCGCCCGGTGGCGTCGAGCGGCTGAAGGCCTTCTATGCCGAACGGGCACGAGAGGGGGTCGGCCTGATCGTCACCGGCGGTATCGCGCCGCATCCCGAGGGGGCCGTCTTCCAGGGGGCCGCGACCCTCGAGCGGCCCGAGCAGGTGGCGGATCACCGCCGCGTGGTCGAGGGAGTTCACGAGGCCGGCGGACGCATCTGCCTGCAGATCCTGCATGCCGGGCGCTATGCCTATACCCCTGAGCTGGTGGCCCCGTCGGCGATCCAGTCACCGATCACGCCCTTCATGCCCCGAGAGCTCGACACCGACGAAGTTGAGTCACGTATCGAGGCCTATGTGCGCTGCGCGAAGCTGGCCCGAGAGGCCGGCTATGACGGTGTCGAGGTGATGGGCTCGGAGGGCTACCTCATCAACCAGTTCATCTGTCCGCGCACCAACCACCGCGATGATGCCTGGGGCGGAACCTTCCAGCATCGCATCCGATTTCCCGTGAAGATCGTGCAACGCATCCGCGCCGCGGTGGGGGATGACTTCCTGCTCATCTTTCGACTGTCGATGATCGACCTGGTGGAAGAGGGCAGCACACGGGAGGAAGTTCTGGGCCTGGGTCGCGCGATAGAAGCCGCCGGCGCCGACCTGATCAATACCGGCATCGGCTGGCATGAGGCGCGGGTGCCGACCATCGTCACCAGCGTGCCGCGGGCCGCCTTCACCGAGGTGACGCGACGCATGAAGGCCGAGATCAGCGTGCCGCTGATCACCACCAACCGCATCAACATGCCAGAGGTGGCGGAACGAGTGCTGGCCGAGGGACATGCCGACATGGTCTCCATGGCGCGCCCCTTCCTGGCCGACCCGGCCTGGTTGAGCAAGGCGGGCGCAGGGCGACGTGACGAGATCAATACCTGCATCGCCTGCAACCAGGCCTGTCTGGACCAGGTCTTCCTGGGCCGGCTCGCCTCTTGCCTGGTCAATCCCCGCGCCTGCCATGAGACAGAACTTCTGGTCACGCCGGTCGACAGCCCCGGGGCCATCGCCGTGGTGGGCGGCGGTCCGGCGGGGCTGGCCGCGGCCGTGACGGCCGCTGAGCGTGGTCATGCGGTGACCCTCTTCGAACGGGCGAGCGAGCTGGGCGGCCAGTTCAACTATGCACGACGGATTCCCGGCAAGGAGGAGTTCGAGGAGACCCTGCGCTACTACCGGGTGATGCTCGACCGTTACGGCGTTCAGGTACGGCTCGATACCGAGGCGGATGTCGATCAGCTGCGCGATTTCGACGCGGTGGTCCTGGCCACCGGTGTGCGCCCCCGACGGCTCTCGCTGCCGGGGATCGACCACGCGAAGGTAATGAGCTACCCCCGGGCCATCACCCACCCCGAGCGGGTCGGTCCCCGGGTCGCGATCATCGGCGCCGGGGGTATCGGCTTCGATGTGGCCGAGCTGCTGACCCATATCGAGCATCATTCTCGGGATGTCTCGGCCTGGTGCGACGAATGGGGGGTCGATCTCGACCTGGCGCATCGCGGGGGACTCAAGGCGATGCAGGCTCCTGCGACCCCGCGCCGCGTCTTCCTCCTGCAGCGCAGGGCCTCGCGGCCCGGCAAGGGTCTCGGCAAGACCACCGGCTGGGTGCATCGGGCCTCGCTTGCGCACCGTGGCGTCGAGATGATAGCCGACTGCGAGTATCTCGGCATCGACGACGACGGCCTGGCGCTGCGGATCGGAGGGGAGCCGCGCCGACTCGAGGTCGATACCGTCGTGGTGTGTGCCGGCCAGGAGTCGGTGCGGGAGCTGCTGGAGCCGCTTGAGTCAGCCGGCGTGGCCGTGCACGTGATCGGCGGTGCAGACGAGGCCGCCGAGCTCGACGCCAGGCGCGCCATCGAGCAGGGAACGCGCCTGGCCGCGGCGCTCTGACGCATCAGGGCGACCGCGATCGCCGAGCTAGAAGCGACACCGGAAGGCTGCCCGCCGATCGCCACCGGCGGGCAGCGTCGGGCCAGCGTTCAATCTTTGGAAAATCTTCATGAACCGATGGACGCTCCCCGGGCTCTCATCAAATGAGGGCTCGGGATCGTTGATTGGTGGGCTAAACCGTTATCCGCTGATGCTGTCTACGCTGAGAAGACCCCACCCCGGCTTGTCACCACCACGTCGTCGTGGCCCGGGAATCGGGCATTAAGGAGGCATAGATGAGCATCTTCGATCATGTGCAGAACCGCTTCGCTCGCGTCCAGCAGGAAGAGATGGGCCTGCAGGAGTATCTGGAACTCTGCCGCCGTGAGCCGGTGGCCTATGCCACGGCCGCCGAGCGGATGCTGGAGGCCATTGGCGCACCCGAGGTGATCGATACCGCGAAGGATCCGCGACTGTCCCGCATCTTCTCCAACAAGGTGATCCGCCGCTATCCGGCCTTCGCCGAGTTCTACGGCATGGAGGAGGCCATCGAGCAGATCGTCGCCTACTTCCGACACGCCGCCCAGGGCCTCGAGGAGCGCAAGCAGATCCTCTACCTGCTGGGACCGGTGGGGGGCGGCAAGTCCTCCCTGGCCGAGCGGCTCAAGTTGCTGATGGAGAAGGTGCCGTTCTATGCCATCAAGGATTCCCCGGTCTACGAGTCGCCGCTGGGCCTCTTCTCCCCGGATGAGGATGGCGAACTGCTTGAGAAGGAATATGGCATTCCCCAGCGCTATCTGAGGAGCGTGATGTCGCCCTGGGCCGCCAAGCGGCTCAAGGAGTTCGGCGGCGACATCTCGCAATTCCGGGTGGTGCGTCTCTATCCATCGCGGCTCAACCAGATTGCCATCTCCAAGACCGAGCCCGGCGACGAGAACAACCAGGACATCTCTTCGCTGGTCGGCAAGGTGGATATCCGCCAGCTCGAGCTCTACTCCCAGGATGACCCCGATGCCTACAGCTTCTCTGGAGGCCTGTGCCGCGCCAACCAGGGGCTAATGGAGTTCGTCGAGATGTTCAAGGCGCCGATCAAGGTGCTGCATCCGCTCCTGACGGCAACCCAGGAAGGCAACTACAACCCCACCGAGGGCATGGGCGCGATCCCCTTCGATGGGGTGGTGCTGGCCCACTCCAACGAGAGCGAGTGGCAGACCTTCCGCAACAACCGCAACAACGAGGCCTTCCTGGATCGCGTCTACATGGTCAAGGTGCCCTACTGCCTGCGAGTCACCGAGGAGATCAACATCTACAAGAAGCTCCTCGAGCACTCATCGCTGGCCGAGGCGCCCTGTGCCCCGGATACCCTGCGCATGCTGGCGCAGTTCACGGTGCTCTCGCGGCTGAAGGAGCCCGAGAACTCGAGCGTCTATTCCAAGATGCGGGTCTACGATGGCGAGAATCTCAAGGATACCGACCCCAAGGCCAAGTCGATCCAGGAGTACCGTGACAGCGCCGGTGTCGACGAGGGGATGGAGGGGCTGTCGACACGCTTCGCCTTCAAGATCCTCTCCAAGGTGTTCAACTTCGACAACCATGAGGTGGCGGCGAACCCGGTCCACCTGCTCTATGTCCTCGAGCAGCGCCTGGAGCAGGAACAGCTGCCCCGGGAGACCTTCGAGCGCTACCTGCGCTTCATCAAGGAGTTCCTGGCGCCACGCTACGTGGACTTCATCGGCAAGGAGATTCAGACGGCCTATCTCGAGTCCTACTCGGAGTACGGACAGAACATCTTCGACCGCTATGTCACCTATGCCGACTTCTGGATCCAGGATCAGGAGTTCCGTGACCCCGAGACCGGGGAGTTCCTCGACCGTCAGGCCCTCAACGAGGAGCTGGAGAAGATCGAGAAGCCGGCCGGCATCTCCAACCCCAAGGACTTCCGTCACGAGGTGGTCAATTTCGTGCTGCGGGCGCGTGCCCAGAACAACGGCATGAACCCCAGTTGGCAGTCCTACGAGAAGCTCAGGGGGGTGATCGAGCACAAGATGTTCGCCAACACCGAGGAGCTGCTGCCGGTGATCTCCTTCAATGCCAAGGCCTCGACGTCGGACCAGAAGAAGCATGAGGACTTCGTGGCGAGGATGGTCGACCGCGGCTACACCGAGAAGCAGGTGCGCCTGCTCTCCGAGTGGTACCTGCGGGTGCGCAAGTCGCAGTAGCCCGAGGAGGTCGTCATGACCTATTTCATCGATCGACGAGCCAACGCTAAGCACAAGAGCGCGGTCAACCGTCAGCGCTTCCTCGACCGCTACCGGACCCATATCAAGCGGTCGGTCGAGGAGTCGGTGAACCGTCGCTCGATCACCGACATGGAGCGGGGTGAAAATGTCTCGATCCCCACCCGGGACATCTCCGAGCCGGTCTTTCAGCACGGACCGGGAGGCAAGCGCGCCATCGTGGCGCCCGGCAACCGGGAGTTCGTCGAGGGGGATCGGCTGCGCCGCCCCGGGGGTGGGAGCGGCGGGGACGGTGCCGGGGAGGGAGGTGCCTCCAACCAGGGCGAGGGGATGGACGAATTCGCCTTCTCCCTTTCCCGGGAGGAGTTTCTTGAGTTTGTATTCGACGGCCTGGAGCTGCCCCACCTGGAGCGCAAGAATCTGGTGGACCTGGACGAGGTGCGCCAGGTGCGGGCGGGGGTGTCCCGAGACGGGACGCCTGCGCGCATCAACATCGTGCGCTCCATGCGTGAGGCTCAGGCGCGGCGCATCGCCATGCGGGCGCCGATCCGCCGGGCCCTTCGCGAGGCCAGGGAAGCGCTGGTCGAGGAGGAACGCAAGGATCCGGTGCTACGTAACCCGGCCCGCATCACCGAGCTCAAGGCAGAGATCGAGCGGCTGGAGAAGCGTCTCGAGTCGGTCCCCTTCATCGATACCTACGACCTGCGCTACAACAACCTGATCGACCAGCCCCAGCCGTCGAGCAAGGCGGTGATGTTCTGCGTGATGGATGTCTCGGGCTCCATGACCCAGGCCCACAAGGACATCGCCAAGCGCTTCTTCCTGCTGCTCTACCTCTTCCTCGAGCGCAACTACGAGAAGGTAGAACTGGTCTTCGTGCGCCACCACACCGCGGCCAAGGAGGTCGACGAGGAGGAGTTCTTCTACTCCCGGGAGACCGGCGGCACCATCGTCTCCAGTGCCTTGACCCTGGTCGACGAGATCATCGAGACGCGCTACCCCGCCGGGCAATGGAACCTCTACGTGGCCCAGGCCTCGGATGGTGACAACTGGGACGACGACTCCGTCGCATGCCGAGAGTTGCTGGTCGATCGCCTGATGCCGCGGCTGCAGTACTTCACCTACGTGGAGATCACCCCCCACGCCCACCAGGCGCTCTGGGAGGAGTATGAGCGGGTGGAGGCCGAATACGACACGCGCTTCGCCATGCGCCAGATCGTCGAGGCCGGGGACATCTATCCGGTCTTTCGCGAGCTGTTCAAGCGCCGAGTCGCCGTCTGAGGCGGCCTGAGGAGGCAGCATGACCCGACGAAAGCCCATCGCCACCGGCTCCGACTGGAATTTCGAGATCCTCGATGCCTTCGAGGGCGAGATCGCCCGACTGGCCGACGAGTATCGCCTGGACACCTACCCCAACCAGATCGAGGTCATCACCACCGAGCAGATGATGGATGCCTATGCCAGCGTAGGGATGCCGGTTGGCTATCACCACTGGTCCTTCGGAAAGCAGTTCCTGGCCGTGGAGCAGGCATATCGTCGCGGCCAGATGGGGTTGGCCTACGAGCTCGTCATCAACTCCGACCCCTGCATCGCCTACCTGATGGAGGAAAACACCCTGATGATGCAGGTGCTGGTCATGGCCCACGCCTGCTATGGCCACAACTCCTTCTTCAAGGGAAACTACCTGTTCCGCACCTGGACGGATGCCACCTCCATCGTCGATTACCTGGTGTTCGCCAGGAAGTACATCGGGGAGTGCGAGGAGCGCCACGGCGTGGAGGCGGTGGAGCAGTTGCTGGATGCCTGCCACGCCCTGCAGAACTACGGGGTCGATCGCTACAAGCGCCCGTCGCCTGTGTCCGCGGCGGAGGAGTCGCGCCGGCAGAAGGAGCGTGAGGCCCACCTCCAGGCTCAGGTCAACACCCTGTGGCGAACCATCCCGGGCCGGCCCCGCGGGGATGCCCTTCCCGGCATGGTCGACGAGGAGGATCCGCTCGGCCTGCATGAGGGTGGGCGCTATCCTCCCGAGCCTCAGGAGAACCTGCTCTACTTCATCGAGAAGAATGCGCCGCTGCTGGCCCCCTGGCAGCGGGAGGTGGTGCGCATCGTGCGCAAGCTGGCCCAGTACTTCTATCCCCAGCGCCAGACCCAGGTGATGAACGAGGGCTGGGCCTGCTTCTGGCACTACACCCTGATGAACCGCCTCTTTGATGAGGGGCTGGTGGACGAGGGATTGATGCTGGAGTTCCTGCAGTCGCATACCTCGGTGGTGCAGCAACCGGCCTTCGACAGTCCTTACTTCAGCGGCATCAATCCCTATGCCCTGGGCTTCGCCATCTTCACCGACCTCAAGCGTATCTGCGAGGCGCCGACCCAGGAGGATCGCCAGTGGTTCCCCGATACGGCCGGGAGCGACTGGCGGGAGACACTGGAGTTCGCGATGCGCAACTTCAAGGATGAATCATTCATCCAGCAATTCCTCTCGCCCAAGGTGATGCGTGACCTGAAGCTGTTCATGGTGGTCGACGATGACCAGGAAGAGATGCTGGAAGTGTCGGCGATCCATGACGAGCGTGGCTACCGGCGCATCCGTGACTCGCTGGCCACCCAGTATGCCCTGGCGGTGCGGGAGCCCAATATCCAGGTCTACGCGGCGGATATCCGCGGTGATCGCTCGCTGACCCTGCGCCATGTGCAGGACGGTCGTCGGCCGCTGGCGCGCAGCGTCTACCCGGTCATCCGTCACCTCAACCAGCTGTGGGGCTTCCCGGTGAGACTGGAATCCATGGAGGGTGACGAGGTGGTCCGCCGCTACCAATGGCCCCTGGCCGAGGAGGAACGGCGCGACTGAACGCTCATAGAACGAGAAGCCCCATAGAACGAAGAGACCCGCGCCATGGCGCGGGTCTTGGGTTTCCTGCTTCGACGGCGATTCAGGCCTGGGCCGTCCAGGACTGGCACCAGCCGCCTGGCTCGACGCTGTTCTGCGGGAACAGCTGGCAGCCCTGGCTGTCCGCCTTCCAGAACATGCAGTTCTGGCACACCTCGCCTTCTTCGTAGGCCGGGTGATCGCTGGCCTCACTGGCGACCTTGACGTAGTTAAGGGCCTGGGCCTGTGCGCCGCTCGGGTCCAGGGCGGGCAGGTCCTGGGCGAAGGCGCGCTTCGACAGGATGCCGGCACCCAAGGGCAGGGCGGCAAGGCCCAGCAGGCTGTTGCGCATGAAGTCACGACGGTTGCGGTCGGCCATGGTCTCTCCTGATCATCAGGTTGGGGATAAGGTCGCGGCGGAACATGTTGAGTGTCCGCTCTTCTTTCCTGGTCTTTCCTTGGTCTTTCTTGGCGGGTGATCGCGCCACCCTTGTTCGGACAGGCGTTTCCCCGCGGAGTTCTTGGGCCCATGGTAGCCACGTGACCTTGGCATCGCTAATTTCTTAGGACTCGTGCGGCAATCTGCCGCGTGGTTCAGGCTCATTGACATGGTTCGCGGATATGGCTCTTGGATATCGCCCGTGGAGATGTCTCGAGCCGAGAAGGTCCTGACGCCCGCGCACCTGCTGTCGGTGCAGCGTCCACGCCGGCGCTGCTATACTCGCCCAGCTGCGGTGGCCGCCAGGTCGACCGGAACGTGATGCGCGCGACAGCGCCTTGAGCAGGGAGAAGTCCGATGCAGAATGCCGTGATTCTGATCAATGCCGACAAGGGCCAGGTGAAGGCCGTGGCCGAGAGGCTGGCCGACGTCGAGGGAATCAGCGAAGTCTACTCCACCTGTGGCCGCTATGACCTCGTCGCCATCGCGCGTACCCGCGATTTCGAGAGCCTGGCGGAGCTTGTGACCGGGCGGCTCAATACCGTCGAGGGCATTCGTGATACCGAGACCCTCAATGCCATGCAGGTGCATTCCCGCCACGATCTGGAGACCATGTTCTCGTTGGGCTGGTAATGGGCTGGTAAAGAGTGTTCTGGCTGGGTTGTGAAAGAGTGTCCTCGCTGTGCTGGTGAGGAGTGTCGGGCCGCTCGGCCCAATGGATGAACGGGCAGGGACGATTCAGTCATGGCAGCAAGTCGCGCGCGCGCCAGTCACCGCTGGCGGCGCCGGGTCCGTCGTTTCGGCATCACGGCGCTGTTCCTGGCGGTGACCTCGGGGCTCTGGTACTTCCAGGAGCGCGAGCTCCGCGATGGCCTGAGCTGGCAGGGTGTCACCACCTGGGAGGAGCTCACGCCGTTGACCTTCCATCGGGTGCTGCGCAACGACGGTTACCTGGCGGGCTGGTCCGACATCCGTGTCAATCCGCTGTGGGTCAGCTACCTGCTGCAGAGAGTCGACGACCCCGCTGCCGGGCCGCGCCCCGGTTTCCGCCGTGACTGGCGGGCCCTCTGGCCGATCTCGCCGGACAGCTACTTCGGCAGTGGCTATGACCGCGGCCATCTTGCGCCGAACTATGCGATCGCGGCGGTCCACGGCGCCGGGGCCCAGCGCGACACCTTCCTGATGAGCAACATGTCCCCCCAGAGGCCGGCGCTCAACCGGCGTCTATGGCAGCGGCTCGAGGAGGTGGTGATGGATCACTTCGTGCCGCGTTTCGCTGTCATCCAGGTGATCACCGGCCCGGTCTTCCCGGCCCGATTTCGGGACAATGTGCTCAATCGCGTCGGGCTGGTGGAGGTGCCGGAGGCCTTCTACAAGATCCTGGTGGTGCCGGGGGAGACGCCCCGGGCGCTGGCCTTCATCATGCCGCAGCGCGTGTCGGGCGACGAGCCGCTGGACGACTTCCTGGTGAGCATCGACGATGTGGAGGCGCGCACCGGCCTGGACTTCTTTCCGCAGCTTTCCCGGGAGGCAGCCGAGGCGCTGGAGGGCGGGGTGCAGACCGCGGGCTGGGGCATCGACGAAGTGGCCAGATTGCCCGGGCGCTTCTGAACGAGCACCGGTCATGAGGCGGGCAGCAAGCGGAGCGTAGAAACACGACACAAAAAAACCGCGATCAAGGGTCGCGGTTTCCTGTGGGCTGCTCTTTATAGCTTACGGCTCGGTGGTGCGGCTCGTCTGCATGATGCGAGAAGTGGTGCCCAGGAGAGGACTTGAACCTCCACATCCGTAAGGATACTAGCACCTGAAGCTAGCGCGTCTACCAATTCCGCCACCTGGGCGCATCATGCTGCCATCGTGTTCGGGCGCATCGCGTCGGCGATGGTGCCCAGGAGAGGACTTGAACCTCCACGTCCATAAGGACACTAGCACCTGAAGCTAGCGCGTCTACCAATTCCGCCACCTGGGCGAACACGAGTGACTCGAGCTGACAAAGAGCGTGGGAGCTGACTCCCTGATATCCAGTCGATGATCGACCCGATATCGTTGGTGCCCAGAAGAGGACTTGAACCTCCACACCCGTAAGGATACTAGCACCTGAAGCTAGCGCGTCTACCAATTCCGCCATCTGGGCAGGCGAGGCGTATGGTACCGGATTCGTTCGTTGATGCAAGCGGCTCCGGGGCCAAAAATCAGGATTTTTTGCCGGCTGGCGGGGCCCCTTGGTACTGCCATGGTTGGGTGATGGAGACGCCGGCGCTATACTGCGCGCATGAAAACCTACCCGAAATGCAAGATGTCACGCGCCGGACGCCGTCCCTGCGCCCTTTCGATAACGCCGCTCCCGATGCCGCCAAGGATGCCCTCCGCATGACCCACTGGACGCTCAGCGACGATCCGCACGCGAAACGCGAAGCCCACAAGTACGACAAGCCCGCTCCCAGCCGAGAATACCTGCTGGCCCGCCTCGAGGAGGTCGGCAAGCCCATCACCCATGAGGTGATGAGCCAACAGCTGGGCCTCGAGGACGAGGATCTCCAGGAGGCGGTGCGGCGTCGCCTGGCGGCGATGGAGCGCGATGGCCAGGTGCTGCGCAACCGGCGCAATGCCTATGCGCTGATCGACAAGCTCGACCTGGTCAAGGGAAAGGTGCTGGGGCATCGCGACGGCTTCGGCTTCCTGTTGCGCGACGACGGCAAGAAGCCTGATCTGGTCCTGCCACCTCGGCAGATGCGCCGGGTCTTCCATGGTGATCATGTACTGGTGCGCATCAGCGGGCGCGACCGTCGGGGGCGTGACGAGGCCACCATCGTCGAGATGCTGGCACGCAACACTCAGACCATCGTCGGCGTCTATCGGGCCAATACGCCGGAATTCGGGGTGTTGATTCCCGAGAACTCCCGTATCACCCAGGAGGTCATCATTCCCCACAGCGCCTGTGGCGGCGCGAAGGATGGCCAGGTGATCTCCGCGAGGATCACCCAGCAGCCCGAGACGCGTGTGCAGCCGGTGGGCGAGGTGGTCGAGGTGCTCGGCGAGCGCATGGATCCCGGGATGGAGATCGACATCGCCATCCGCAGCTACGAGATTCCCGCCGATTTCCCGCCGGATGTCCACGACCAGATCTCCGGCATGTCCGCCGAGGTGGCCGAGGCGGACAAGGCGCATCGCATCGACCTGCGCGACGTGCCGCTGGTGACCATCGATGACGAGAGTGCCAAGGACTTCGACGACGCCGTCTGTGCATACAAGACCAAGTCCGGCAGTTGGAAGCTGCTGGTGGCCATCGCAGATGTCTCCCACTACGTGCGTCCGGGTACTGCCCTGGACCAGGAGGCCATCACCCGCGGCAACTCGGTCTACTTCCCGGGGCAGGTGGTGCCGATGCTGCCGGAGCTGCTCTCCAACGGGCTCTGTTCGCTTAATCCGGCCGTCGATCGCCTGGCGCTGGTCTGCGAGATGAACATCTCCCAGAGCGGGGCGATCAGCCGCTACCGTTTCTATGAGGCGGTGTTCCAGTCCCATGCGCGACTGACCTACAACAAGGTGGCCGCCATTCTCGATGACCAGGGGGAGCAGGGCGATGCCCTGCGCGAGGAGTACCGCGAGCTGGTGCCATCGCTTGAGAACCTGCATTCGCTCTACCGGCTGCTGCGTGAGGCCCGCGTGGAGCGCGGTGCCATCGACTTCGAGACCACCGAGACCGCCATCGTCTTCAACGATGAGCGCAAGATCGAGAAGATCGTCCCGCGCTCGCGTAACGACGCCCACAAGATCATCGAGGAGTGCATGCTGGCGGCCAACGTCGCCACGGCGCGATTCCTCGACAAGCATGACCTGCCGGCGCTCTATCGCATCCACGAGAAGCCCTCGCCGGAGCGGCTCGACAAGCTGCGGCTGTTCCTCAACGAGTTGGGCCTTTCGCTGCCCGGTGGCGATGACCCGAGTCCGCAGGACTATCGCGACCTGGCGGCGACCATCAAGGGTCGCGACGACGCCGACGTGATCCAGACCGTGATGCTGCGCTCCATGAGTCGAGCGGTCTACTCGCCTCAGAACGACGGGCACTTCGGCCTCGCCTATCCGGCCTATGCGCACTTCACCTCGCCGATCCGCCGCTACCCGGACCTGCTCGTCCACCGCGCCATCCGCTCGGTGATCCGCGGGCCGCGCCAGACCAATACCGTGCTGCGCGCCAATGGCGCCGCGGTGGAGCCGCCAAGCAAGTGGTCGCCCTATACCTTCGAGCAGATGCTCGAACTCGGCGAGCACTGCTCGATGACCGAGCGACGCGCCGACGACGCGACCCGAGACGTGGAGGACTGGCTCAAGTGCGAGTTCATGTCCGACAAGCTCGGCGAGGTCTATGAGGGCAGCATCGCATCGGTGACCCAGTTCGGCATCTTCGTGCGCCTCGATGAGGTCTACGTGGAGGGGCTGGTTCACGTCACCTCGCTGCCGTCCGACTATTACCACTACGAGCCCGAGAAGCATCGCCTCAAGGGCGAGCGCAGCGGGATGAGCTATCGCCTGGGCGATGGGGTCACCGTGCAGGTGGCCCGTGTCGACCTGGACGATCGCAAGATCGACTTCGAGCTGGCCGACGACAAGCCGCGCCCCAAGCGTCAGCCGCGTAAGCGCCGCGGGAATGGTCCGGCATCCTCCTCGCCGGAGGGGGGCAAGAAGCCAGATGAAAAGGCGGGCAAGGGCGGCAGGCGTCGTCGCGGTCCGCGGCGGTCGAGGGCGCGTGGCTGATGGCGGCAGGTCACCGCAAGCCGCGCGCATCTCGAAGGGCTTCGGGTCACGGGCCGTCGACACCCGGGGGGCTCGAGGCCGTGTTCGGCGTTCACGCAGTACGTGCGCTGCTGGACCGTGGCGAGACGCCCCGTGAGGTCTGGGTCCAGGAGGGCAGTGCCGGTGCCCGCCTGGACGAGCTGGTCGAGGCCGCACGCCAGGGAGGCGCTCGTCTCCAGTCGCGTCCTCGTGACGAGCTCGATCGACTCGCCCAGGGCGCCTCTCACCAGGGCATCATCGCCTTCGCCACGCCGCTGGCCTTCGAGGGGGAGGCATCGTTGTGGCTCAGGCTCGAGGGCTGGCCGCATGCGGCGCCACCCCTGCTGCTCGTGCTGGACGGCGTCACCGACGTGCACAACTTCGGGGCTTGCCTGCGCAGTGCCGACGCCGCCGGTGCCCACGGGGTGATCGTGCCCAAGGACAAGGCGGCGCCGCTAAATGCCACGGTGCGCAAGGTCGCCTGCGGGGCCGCCGAGAGCATACCCGTCTACCAGGTCACCAATCTCGCGAGGACTCTGGCGAAGATGAAGTCCCTCGGGGTGTGGATCACCGGTACCGCCGGCGAAGCCGAAGCGAGCCTCTATGAGGCCGACTTCACCGGCCCAGCGGCCCTGGTGATGGGTGCCGAGGGCAAGGGCATGCGTCGTCTCACTCGAGAGGCCTGCGACACCCTGGTCAAGCTGCCCATGGCCGGCAGCGTCTCCAGTCTCAACGTCTCGGTGGCTACCGGGGTATGCCTGTTCGAGGCAGTACGCCAGCGCCAGGGGGCAGGGTGAGCGACTGAGTCGCTCCTGCCTTGCCTCTCGGGCCATGAATCATTAGAATACCTGCGCCCGCTCGTCCTGCGAGCGGGCATTCCTGTCTTTTTGACAATCACTCCTTGCTTCCCCTGAGCGACCCGAGGTCGTCACTGTGGAAGCTGCCAAACCGCAAGGAGATTTCATGCGTCACTACGAGATCGTCTTCATGGTCCATCCGGACCAGAGCGAGCAGGTCCCGGCCATGGTCGAGCGCTACACCGGCCTCGTCACCGAGAGCGGCGGTACCGTGCATCGCCTCGAGGATTGGGGCCGTCGCCACCTGGCCTACCCGATCAACAAGATCCACAAGGCTCACTACGTTCTGATGAACGTCGAGTGCAGCGGCGAGACCCTCGACGAGATCGAGAACATCTTCCGCTTCAACGACGCCATCATCCGCAGCCTGGTGGTTCGCGCCAAGGAAGCCGTCACCGAGGCCTCTCCGATGATGAAGCCGGTGGAAGAGAAGCGTGTCCGTCGCGACGAGAAGCCGCGCAGCGCCGAATCCGCCTGAGCCCACCCATCGCACCTCTTAAGGAGTCTTCCCATGGCACGCTTTTTCCGTCGCCGCAAGTTCTGTCGCTTTACCGCTGAAGGCGTGAAGCAGATCGACTACAAGGATCTGGATACGCTCAAGGCCTACATCACCGAGACTGGCAAGATCGTACCCAGCCGCATCACCGGGACCAAGGCCCGTTACCAGCGCCAGCTGTCTTCCGCCATCAAGCGGGCACGCTACCTGGCACTGCTGCCCTACACCGATAGCCACCAGTAACGCGCCGCACGTGATGATGCCCGTTGCCCGCTGGATGATGCGCGGCACGCCCCACGCCGCCCTCGGGGCCGCCGCGGCCACCGCCATTCCCTGGCTGTTCTGGCTGGGGGCTGCCGTGGTGGCCCTGGTCACGCTGCGACATGGCCTGGCCGCGTCGCTGCCCGTGATCATCGCCGCGGCCGTTCCGGCTGGCTGGTGGTGGACTCAGGGGGATGTCATTCCGCTGACCAGCGTTCTGCTGGTCGTGCTGATGGCGGTGGTGCTGCGCTCTCGACTGCGCTGGAGCGAGGCCCTGATCGCCGGGACCCTGGCCGGGGCGGCGATGATCCAACTGGGCACCTTCCTGCCGCCGGGCGGCGCAGGTCTCGTGCTGGAGCAACTGCGCCAGGCGTCGCCGGACATTGCGGCGATGCTCGGTGAGCTCTCCCGCCAGGGCATGGATACCGAGCGTCTGGCCGGCCTGATGATCAGCGGCGTGACGGCACTGATCGTGCTGCTCGTCGCCGTGGTCTGTCTGGCCATGGCGCGCGGCTGGCAGGCCGAGCTCTATAACCCGGGCGGGTTCCGCGAGGAGTTCCATGGGCTGCGCCTGGCGCCTCGGGAGTTCGCCGTGCTGGCGGTGCTCGGGGTGCTTGGAGTGGTGCTGGGGCTTCCGGCCCTTGGCATGCTGACCTGGGTGCCGCTACTGGTGTCTGGCATCGCGCTGGTGCATGGTTTTATCGGATTGAAGGGAATGAACGGGCTGTGGCTGGTCGCCTTCTATGTGCTTCTGATCACCACCTGGCCCATGATTCTCATTGTGCTGCTCGCGGCCTTCATCGACACGTTCGCGGATTTCCGTGGACGATTGGCCCGCAGCCACTGACAAGAGGTTTACGAGAATGGACGTCATTCTGCTAGACAATATCGGCAAGCTGGGCGGTCTGGGTGACCAGGTCACCGTCAAGCCCGGTTACGGCCGCAACTACCTGGTTCCCTACGGCCTGGCCGTACCGGCGACCAAGGACAACATCGAGGCCTTCCAGGCCCAGCGTGCCGAGCTCGAGGCCCAGGCCGCCGAGCGCAAGGCCGTGGCCGAGGCGCGTGCCGAACAGCTCAACGACATCGAGCTCTCCCTGGTCTCCAAGGCCGGTGACGAGGGCAAGCTGTTTGGCTCGATCGGTCCGCGGGACCTGGCCGAGGCCATCTCCAGCGCAGGCATGGAGGTCGCCAAGAGCGAAGTGCGCATGCCGCAGGGTCCGATCCGTCAGACCGGTGAGTACGACGTCGTCCTGCACCTGCATGCCGAAGTCGACGCCACCGTGCGCGTGGTGGTCGTGGCCGAGTAAGGCCAATGCCGGTGGCACGCTCACTGGGGCGTGCCTCGACAGGGGGCGAGGAGCGAATCCTCGCCCCCTTTTTGTTGGCAGACCACCTCTCGCGGCGGTAGGCGGTTTTCGGGCATGGGGTCGTCGCCTGCCATCGGGTAGACTGTTCCTGTCCCTTTTTTCCCCTGAAGGTCCGCTCGCCATGAACGAACCCATCGCCCTCGACCGGGAAACCGCCGCCCTGAAGGTGCCGCCTCATTCTCTGGAGGCCGAGCAGTCGGTGCTCGGTGGCCTGATGCTCGACAACCAGGCCTGGGACAACGTGGCCGAGCGACTGGTGGCGGACGACTTCCATCGCTATGAGCACCGGCTGATCTTCAACGTCATGGCGGGCCTGGCAGAGGCGAGCCGGCCGCTGGACGTGGTGACCCTCTCCGAGGCCCTGGAAGGGCGCGACCAGCTCGATACCGTGGGCGGCCTGGCCTACCTTGCCGAACTGGCGCGCAACACGCCCTCGGCGAGCAACATTCGCGCCTACGCCGACATCGTTCGCGAGCGCGCCACGCTGCGCAAGCTCATCCGGGCAGCCAGCCAGATCGCCGATGGCGCCTTCAGCCCCCAGGGACGCCCCGCCGACGAACTGGTCGACGAGGCCGAACGGCTGGTCTTCCAGATCAGCGAGGAACGACCCAAGTCGGGCGGCCCCATCGGCATGAGCGAGCTGCTGACCAAGGCGGTGGACCGCATCGACGAGCTGTTCAACATGCAGGGCGAGATGACCGGACTCTCCACCGGCTTTCGTGACTTCGACGAGATGACCTCGGGCCTGCAGCCCTCGGATCTGGTGATCATTGCCGGTCGCCCCTCCATGGGCAAGACCACCTTCGCCATGAACCTGGTCGAACACGCGGTGATCGCAAGCGACAAGCCGGTCATGGTGTTCTCCATGGAGATGCCCGCGGATTCGCTCATGCTGCGCATGCTCTCCTCGCTGGGGCGCATCGACCAGACCCGGGTGCGGACCGGTCAGCTGGAGGACGAGGACTGGCCGCGGCTTACCTCGGCGGTGAACCTCCTCAAGGACAAGCAGCTTTTCATCGATGACACCGCGGCCCTCTCGCCCAACGAGATGCGCTCGCGGATCCGTCGAGTGGTTCGCGAACAGGGCAACCTGTCGCTGATCATGATCGACTACCTGCAATTGATGCAGATCCCCGGTTTCTCGGAGAATCGTACCGGCGAGATCTCCGAGATCTCCCGCTCGCTCAAGGGGCTGGCCAAGGAGTTCGGCTGCCCGGTGGTGGCGCTCTCCCAGCTCAACCGCTCGCTGGAGAGCCGCCCCAACAAGCGGCCGGTGATGTCGGATCTGCGCGAGTCCGGCGCCATCGAGCAGGATGCCGACATCATCGGCTTCGTCTATCGCGACGAGGTCTACAATTCGGATAACCCCGACAACCAGGGGCTGGCCGAGGTGATCATCGGCAAGCAGCGAAACGGCCCCATCGGCACGGTGCACATGGCCTTCATCGGCAAGTACACTCGCTTCGAGGACCTGGCACCGGACAGCTATCGCGAGGCCTTCGGCGACTGACGGCGTCCTTGAGTCCCGCCATCGGCCCCGTATAATGCCGACCCCTTGAATCCCACAGGAAGGAGGCACCATGGCAGGAGGATTCCGACGCGGCAATCGCCAGCGTACCCCGAAACTCGAAGGGCGCGGCGAGCTTCAATCGATGGAGCGTGAAGGCCCCTTCAAGGAGTGGCTGGGGATGCCCGATCTCTATCGTTACCACCTGGAGGTGGACGGCGAGTCCTACAGCTACCAGACCGAGGACGCCGAGTTGCCGGTGCAGGTCGGCGATCGAGTGGTTTTTCGCTACAAGGAAACCAGGGCTGGCAACTGGGTCGACCGCAATTCCCTGGGCAAGGCAATAGACCCCTCCGAATATCAGTAGGTCCGGAACCTCGCGAGATGGTCAGGGTCATTAGGGAGCAATATCGGCGACACGCTTCCGTCATCGAGTGCCGTCAGGCTTTGCCCGAACGTGTATCTCGACATCGCCGATCCGAATATCAGGAGGATGGACCCATGGAGTTCCAGGAACTGAAAGCCTTCGTGGCACACCACGACAACTTCGAGATTCGCGTGATCGGCCATGCCGGCAGCCGCTTCTATCAGGTCGAGCTCGAGGATGTGGAGGGCCAGCGCCACATGCTGACCCGCACCGGCAAGCCGATTCTCTTTCGCTCGCTGGACGACGTCTATCTGGAGCTAAGGCGTGCGGGCATTCACCGCGCCTACCTGGTTCAGCAGGTACCCCATGACGAGGTCATCGGACGCGAGACCCACTACCAGGATCCCCTGACCTCGCGCATGCCGCTGGTCTTCTGAGCGATGCCGGCGCCTTCCGCGCTCCATTCCGCTCTATCCATTGCCCCGCCGTTGTAGCCAGCGTCCCAGGCGAACGCGACGGCGGGCGAACCAGCGATACCCCGCGTCCATCAGCCCACCGATCCCCGGCAGGGTGCTCAGCCACACCAGCCGTCTATAGCCCAGCACCGCATAAAGGGCCCGGCTGGCGTCCATGCCCACGAACCATCGCCCGTCGTCGTCGCGGACGTGAAGCCTGCCCATCATCGCCTCGAAGCTGCTGCCCAGGGTCTCGGCATCGAAGTCCGGTGCCTGGATATCCACCAGCCGGACTCGCTCCCGCCGCGGGTGGCGCACCAGCCAGGCCACCTCGCGCTGGCACAGCGGGCAGTGGCCGTCGTGGAAAAGTGTCACCGGGGCGCGGGCCTCGAGGGTCTTGCGGCGTATCATGGTGTCGTCTCCTTGGCGTCATAGCCCGCCCTATGTTCGTTCTTGCCATGGGTGGATGAATGGGCGGGTGAATAGGCGGGCTCGGCGTCGAGCTGGTCCAGGAAGCTCGCGGCTTGGCGCCGCATGGCGTCGCGCCGCTCCTGCTTCATGCGCGACAGGCTGCCATAGATCAGCTTCATGCGGGGGTTGGCGCTCAGGGTGTCGGCGTGGCGCTCGAGGAAGTCCCAGTAGAGGCTGTTGAACGGGCAGGCCTCCTCGCCTATGGCCTGCTTGGGGTCGAAGCGACAGTCCCGGCAGTGGTCCGACATGCGATCGATGTACTTTCCCGAGGCGCAGTAGGGCTTCGAGCCCATCAGTCCGCCATCGGCATGCAGCACCATCCCCAGGGTATTGGGTAGCTCCACCCACTCGCAGGCATCGGCATAGACGGCCAGGTACCAGTCGCAGAGGGCCTCGGGGGCCACGTCGCACAGCAGGGCGAAGTTGCCGGTGACCATCAGGCGCTGGATATGGTGGGCATAGGCATGGTCGCGGGTCATCTCGATGGCGCGACGCAGGCAGCGCATCTCGGTCTCACCACTCCAGAAGAAGCTCGGCAGGCTGCGCTCGGCCCCCAGGGCATTGCCGCGCTTGTAGTCGGGCATGCGCGTCCAGTAGAGCCCGCGCACGTACTCCCTCCAGCCGAGCACCTGGCGGATGAAGCCCTCGACGGCATTCAGCGGGGCGCGACCCTCGCGGTATTCGCGCTCGACCGCCTCGCACACCTCCCGGGGCAAGAGCAGCCCGAGGTTGAGCGCCGCGGAGAGCCGGGAATGGTAGAGGAAGGGCTCGCTGTCGCTGATGGCGTCCTGGAAGCGACCGAATGCCGGCAGCCGGTACTCGAGGAAGTGCTCCAGCTCGTCCAGGGCCTGCCGGCGGGTCACCGGCCAGTGGAAGCTCTCGAGGTGCCCGAAGTGGCGGTCGAAATGCGACGCCACCAGCGCCAGCACCGCCTCGGTGGTGGCGTCCCGGGCGTGTCGGGGAGGCGCGGGAAAGCGAGCCTCCGACGGCAGGGGCTCGCGGTTGTCATGGTCGAAGTTCCAACGGCCCCCGGCGGGCTCGTCTCCCTCCATCAGCAGGCCGGTCCGTCGACGCATCAGTCGATAGAAGTGCTCCAGGCGGGGTGCCTTGCGCCCCCGGGCCCAGGCATCAAACGTCTCGGGCGTGCTGAAGAAGCGATCGTCCTCGAGCAGGCGCCAGGGGAGGGATGCCGTGGCACGGGCCTGCATCGCTTGCCACAGGCGCCACTCGCCGGGGCGCACCGCGCGGATCTCGTCGCAGCCGTACAGGCTGGCCAGGCGCTCTGCCTCACCGAGCAGGTCCTGAACGTTGTCGTCGTCTTCCAGCGCGCTGTAGTGGACTAAACGGCCGCGCTCGCGCAACTCTTCGGCGAAGTGGCGCATGGCCGAGAAGATCAGGGCGATCTTCTGGGGGTGGTGGGGCACATAGGTCCCCTCGGCTGCCACCTCGCACAGGGCGATGACGGCGCCCTCCGGCAGGTCTCGCAGGCTGGCGATCTCGTGGCTCAGCTGATCGCCGAGGAGCAGAATCAGGGGGTTGGACATGAATTATCCAAGAGTTGTACAAATGATCCTGATAGTATAACTTGATTCCGCGAGTGTGCCTGCCGGTGGTAGTCTCTAGGCCTGACAGGAACACCACGACATACCGTTCACTCGTGTCACCACCTCGTGCCACCAAAAAGGATCGTGCACCATGGCTGCCCCCGAGTCTCCCTCCACTGCCCGCGACCTCGACCGACCCGGCGAGGGACGCCTGACCCATGCCCCCGCCGATCACCCCGCCGTGCCCAGGGGCAAGGTCGGGGTGGTGCTGGCGAACCTCGGCACCCCGGATGCCACTGACTACTGGTCGATGCGGCGTTATCTCAGCGAGTTCCTCTCCGACAAGCGGGTGGTCGATTACGCCGACTGGAAATGGCAGCCCCTGCTGCAGTTGGTCATCCTCTCCCGTCGGCCCTTTACGTCCGGAAAGGCCTACCGGGGGATCTGGAACACCGAGCAGGACGAGAGCCCGCTGCTTACCATCACACGAGAGCAGACCCGCAAGGTGGCGAAGGGGCTGGCCGAGCGTCACGGCGACCGAGTGCTGGTGGATTTCTGCATGCGCTACGGCAACCCCTCCACCGACAGCGTACTGCGGCGCATGCAGGCCGAGGGCTGCGAGCGGATACTGTTCTTCCCGCTCTATCCCCAGTACGCCTCGCCGACCACGGCCACTGCCAATGACCAGGCCTTCCGCACCCTGATGACGCTCAAGTGGCAGCCGGCCCTGCGCACCGTGCCGGCTTACTTCGAACACCCCGCCTATCAGGATGCCCTGGCGAGTTCGGTGCGCGAGGCATATGAGGCTGCCAAGACACCACCGGAGGTGCTGGTGGCCTCCTACCACGGGGTGCCAAAGCGCTACCTGCTGGAGGGTGACCCCTACCACTGCCAGTGCCAGAAGACCACGCGACTGCTGCGCGAACGCCTGGGCTGGGAGGAGGAGGCCATCCAGACCGCCTTCCAGTCCAAGTTTGGTCCCGAGGAGTGGGTGGGGCCGGCCACCGTGGAACATGTCGCCGAGCTCGCCCGTCAGGGCAGGAAGCACATTGCGGTGGTGTCGCCGGCCTTCTCGTCGGACTGCGTGGAGACCCTCGAGGAGATTGAGGAGGAGATCCGCGAGAGCTTCCTCGCGGCTGGCGGCGAGACCTTCACCTATATCCCCTGCCTGAATGACCGCGACGACCACATCGCCGCGCTGCTCTCGGTGATCGAGAACGAGCTCGGCGGCTGGGTGTAGTGCCTGTCATGGGGTGGTTCCTGTCTGTATCTAGCCGAGGTTAACGCTTCAGGCCTGCCATTGACGGGCCTGAAGCGTATCAGCCATGGCCACGATCGGGGTGCGGTACCGGCTTTTCGCCGATCTCCTCGTCGCGCAGTTCGGGCGGGTTGCCGCGGGTCCTGTCCTCGTGTCGGAGCTGCAGATGCAGGCCGGTCTTGGCCAGCAGGTGGGCGCTGACCGGGGCGGTGATGAACAGGAACAGCGTGATCAGCATCTCCTGGATGTCGGGCTTACCTTCGATCACCCAGAAATAGAGCATCGAGGCCACCAGCATGCAGCCGATCCCCAGAGTGGTGGCCTTGGTGGGCCCGTGCAGGCGCATGAAGAAGTCGCGCAGGTGGGCCATGCCCAGAGAGCCGATGAAGGCGAAGGCGCCACCGGCGATCAGCAGGAAGGCGATCACGCCCTCGAGGAACACGTACAGCGTCATGGGGCCTCCTATTCGATGATGTCGCCACGCAGCAGGTACTTGCAGACCGCCACGGTGCTGATGAACCCGAGCATGGCGATCAGCAGCGCCGACTCGAAGTAGGTCTTGGTGTTCAGCCAGAGTCCCATCAGCACGATCAGCGCGATGGAGTTCACGTACATGGTGTCCAGCGCCAGGATCCGGTCCGGCATGTCCGGCCCCACCGTCAGGCGATAGACGTTGAGCAGCAGGGCCGCCACCACCAGGGCCATGCTGGTCCACAGGGCAAGGTCTAGCATTCGTAGATCTCCTTCAGCGGCTGCTCGTAGCGTTCACGGATGTGCGCGATCAGCGCCGCCTCGTCCTCCACGTCCAGGGCATGGATCAGAAGCGTCCGGCCGTCCAGGCGCAGGTTGGCCGATACCGTGCCCGGGGTCAGGCTGATGGTGTTGGCCAGCAGGGTGATGGTGAAGCGGTCCTCCAGCATCAGCGGGTATTCCACGAAATGCGGGCGCAGCCGTCGCCAGGGATTGACGATCAGCCAGGCCACCTCGATGTTGGCGACGAGGATGTCGCCGAGCACGCGCAACACGAAGCGCAGCAGCAGCCAGGGCCGGGCCACATGAGGCTGGGCATCCCAGAATCGGTGGGTGGCGAGCGGTATCACCACCGCCAGGACCGTGCCCAGCACGAACTGGCCGAAGGCCGTACTGCGCACCAGCAGCAGCCACACCGCCAGCAGCAGGATCGACAGCAGTGGGGTAGGCAGCCAAGGGCGTGGCTTGATCATGGCGTGCCTCCGGCATCGTTCAACAGGGCGTTGACCATCACCTGAGGGTTGGCCAACTGGTCGGCGGTGGCTCGAGTGTAGTCGCTGACCGGACCGGCCAGGACCACCAGCAGCGGTGAGGCACCCAGCAGCCAGGCGACCCCGAACCACTGGCGTCGGGGCAGGGGCAGGCCCATCGGCTCTCCCTGGCTGCGCCAGAATAGCGTGGAGCCAGCACGCGACAGGGCGATCAGCGCACACAGGCCGGTGCCCAGCAGGATCGGCCACAGCCAGGCGCGCTGCCCCCCTTCGGCCGAGGCCATCAGCAGGGCCTTGCCGATGGCCCCGGACAGCGGGGGCAGGCCGGCCACCGCCACGGCGCCGACGAAGAAGAGCCCTGCCAGCCAGCCGCCCTGATGCAGGGGACGGCCCTTGACCAGGCGGGTGCCGGCCTTGCCGCGCTGCAGGCCGATCAGCTCGGCCAGCAGGAAGAGCCCGCCGGTGATCAGGGTGCTGTGCACCAGGTAGTAGAGCAGGGCAGAGACGGCGGCCGGCGAGCCCATGCCGATGCCGGCAAGCAAGCTGCCCACCGAGACCAGCACCAGGTAGGCCACCAGCAGGCGCAGATCCCGGGCGGCCAGCACGCCGACGCCGGCCACCACCAGGGTGCCTAGCGACAGCCACCATACCCAGGCCTGTTCGAGGTTTGCCAGTGGTCCGGCATGCTCGCCGAAGACCAGCGAATAGACTCGGAGGATGGCGTAGATGCCGACCTTGGTCATGATGGCGAAAAGCGCCGCCACCGGCGCCGGGGCGGCGGCATAGGCCCGCGGGAGCCAGAAGTAGAGCGGCAGGATCGCGGCCTTGAGGCCGAACACCACCAGCAGCATCAGGCCGCCGGCGGTGACCAGCCCGGCCCGCTCGGCGGGAAGCTCGCCGAGGCGCACCGCCATGTCGGCCATGTTGAGGGTGCCGGTGGCACCGTAGAGGACGCCCACGGCGATCAGGAACAGCGAGGAACCGGCCAGGTTGAGCACCACGTAGTGCACCCCGGCCTGGATGCGCGCCTTGCCGCCGCCGTGCAGCAGCAGGGCGTAGGAGGCCAGCAGCAGCACCTCGAAGAACACGAAGAGGTTGAAGAGGTCGCCGGTGAGGAAGGCGCCGTTGATGCCCATCAGCTGCCACTGGAAGAGACCATGAAAGTTGCTTCCGCGCTCGTCATCGCCGGCACAGGCGAACACCACTGCCCCCAGGGCGAGCACCGCGGTGAGCAGCACCATCAGCGCCGAGAGGCGGTCGAGCACCAGCACGATGCCGAAGGGCGGCTGCCAGTCGCCCAGTGCATAGTAGGTGACCTCGCCGCCGGCGGCACGCGCCACCAGGGCGATGCCGACCACCACCAGCAGTGCCGTGGCCACGACCCCGACCAGGCGCTTGGCCCGGGTGGCTCCCTGGCGGCGGTAGAGCAGCAGGATGCCGGCGACCAGCGGCAGCACCACGGGCAGGACGATCAGATGCTGCATCACGAGCGGTCCTCCCTGTCTTCATGCTTGCGGCCGTCGACATGGTCGTTGCCTGCCTCGCTGCGCGCGCGCATGGCCAGGATCACCACGAAGGCGGTCATGGCGAAGCCGATCACGATGGCGGTGAGCACCAGCGCCTGAGGCAGCGGGTCGGCATAGTCCGCCGGTCCCTCGAGGATGGCGGCCCCGTCGGTGGTCAGCCCGCCCATGGAGAACAGGAAGAGGTTGACCGCATAGGAAAGCAGGGTGAGGCCGACCACCACCGGGAAGGTGCGGCCGCGCAGCACCAGGTAGAGCCCGCAGGCAGTCAGCACGCCGGTGGTGATGGCGTAGAGGCTTTCCATCAGTGTTTCTCCTTGCCGGGTCGCGAGGTGGGAGAGGTGTCGAAGCTGCTGGTGGCTTCCTTGGCCGGACGGTGAGGGGTGGTGACCTTGCCCAGATTGGCGAGGATCATCAGCGTGGCCCCCACCACGGCCAGGTAGACGCCCAGGTCGAACAGCATGGCGGTGGCCAGCTCGAAGTCGCCTATCAGCGGCAGGTGGAAGTGACCGAACGCCGAGGTCAGGAAGGGATGGCCGAGCAGCCAGCTGCCGAGCCCGGTGAGGGTGGCGATGGCTACCCCGGCGATCGCCACCGGTTGAAAGGGGAAGTCGAGGCGCTGCTGGGACCACTCCACGCCGCGGGCCATGTAGAGCAGGATCAGCGCCACGGCGGTGACCAGGCCGGCGATGAAGCCGCCGCCGGGCTGGTTGTGGCCGCGCAGGAAGATGAAGGCCGACACCAGCAGGGCCAACGGCAGCAGGGCCATGGAGATAGAGGTGAGGATCGCCGGATAGCGGTCCGGAGACCATAGTCGGCCCTCGCCGTCGCTGTGCGGCATGAACAGCCGCAGCCGGTTGAGTAGCTTGAAGATGGCCAGGCCCGCCAGCGCCAGCACGGTGATCTCGCCAAGGGTATCGAAGCCCCGGAAGTCCACCAGGATGACGTTGACCACGTTGTGGCCGCCGCCGCCGGGAACGCTGTTCTCCAGGAAGAAGCCGGAGATGGACGCATTGTCGCGGGTCAGCACCGCGTAGTTGAGGCTGGCGACCACCATGCCCAGGGCGCCGGCCAGCACCACGTCACGCAGGCTGCGGAGACGTGAGGACTCCCGGGGGGTCTTCTGGGGCAGGAAGAACAGCGCCAGCATCAGCAGGATCATGGTCACCACTTCCACCGACAGCTGGGTCAGCGCCAGGTCGGGCGCGGAGAAGCGGGCGAAGGTCAGGGCGACCACCAGCCCCACCACAGAGAGCATCAGCAGCGAGATCAGGCGGTAGCGGTGGGTGGCCGCGGTGCCTATGCCGCCGAAGATCAGCAGACCGGCCCCCAGCAGCAGGATGCCGTCGAGGGGCTGGTTGCCCTGGCTGCCGGTGAGCAGTGGCATGCCGGCCAGGCCCAGGCTGCCCATCAACAGGGCAGCGAGCAGCAGCCAGCTCATGTAGCGCTGCAGCGAGCCGCCATCGAAGCGGGCCAGACCGGCCTCCGAGCCGCGCCCCAGCCGCTGCACGGCGGCCTCGAATACCAGCAGGGCATCTACCGGGCGAAATCCTTTGAGGAAGCGGCGCAGGTCGGGGTGGCGCCAGTAGGTGGCCACCCCGGCGACCAGCGCCACCAGGCTCATCAGCAGCGGCAGGTTGATCCCGTGCCAGATCGCCAGATGGAAGGCGAACGCCTCGCCCAGTACCGGCGCCAGGGCCAGGCCCAGCAGTCCCTCCGCCAGCACGGGGGCCAGGCCCACCACCACGCACAGCACCACCAGCAGCACCACCGGGGCGCGCATCAGCCAGGGCGGCTCGTGGGGCGATTGCGGCGTTGCCTCGCGGGCCGGCTTGAAGAAGACCGCATGCACCAGGCGCAGCGAGTACGCCACCGAGAGAATGCCGCCCAGCGTGGCGAGTACCGGCAGCAGCCAGCTCAGCCCGCCCAGCACCGGGCTCACCAATGTCTCGGTGAAGAACATCTCCTTGGACAGAAAACCGTTGAGCAGTGGCACCCCGGCCATGGCGGCCCCTGCCACGCTGGTCAACACCGCGGTGACCGGCATGGCCCGGCGCAGCCCGCCGAGGCGGCCCAGTTCCCGGGTGCCGGTCTCATGGTCGATGATGCCCGCGCACATGAACAGCGCCGCCTTGAAGGTGGCGTGGTTGAGGATGTGGAAGAGCGCCGCCAATACCGCCATGGGAGTGCCGATGCCCAGCAGTACGGTGATCAGCCCCAGGTGGCTGACCGTGGAGAAGGCCAGGATGCCCTTGAGGTCGGTCTTGAGCAGGGCGAACCAGGCGCCGTAGAGCAAGGTGGCCATGCCGACCAGCGAGACGATCGCCGACCACAGCTCGCTGCCGGCGATGGCCGGGTGCAGGCGTGCCATCAGGAAGATGCCGGCCTTGACCATGGTCGCCGAGTGCAGGTAGGCAGAGACCGGGGTCGGCGCGGACATGGCATGGGGCAGCCAGAACTGGAACGGGAACTGAGCCGACTTGGTGAAGGCGCCTAGCAGGACCAGCACCAGCATCCAGGGGTAGCGTGGGTCGGCGAGAATGGTGGTGCCACTCTCGAGCACTACCTGCATGTCGTAGCTGCCGGCCAAGTCGCCAAGCAGCAACAGGCCGGCGAGCAGCGCCAGACCGCCGGCCCCGGTCACGGTCAGTGCCATGCGGGCCCCCTTGCGAGCATCGCTTCTATGCGACCAGAAGCCGATCAGCAGGAAGGAGGAGATGCTGGTCAGTTCCCAGAACATCCACAGCAGCAGCAGGTTGTCGGCCATCACTATGCCTACCATGGAGGCCATGAACAGGATCAGGTAGGCGTAGAAGCGCCCGTAGGGCTCACCCGGAGACAGGTAATAATGCGCATATAGCAGGATCAGCAGGCCGATACCCATGATCAGCAGGTTGAACAGCACCGACAGGCCGTCCAGCCTGAAGGCCAGATCGAGGCCGAGAGTGGGCACCCACTCGACGGCGAAACGCAACGTCTCGCCGGCCGCCAGGGCGGGAAGCTGGCCGAGCATCAGCAGCAGCGCCAGCGCGGGCAGCAGCGCGGTGGCCAGGGAGCAGAAGCATCGACCGCGTTGCGCGGTAAACGCGGGCACCAGAACCCCCAGCAGGGGCAGCATGGCTATCCACAGCAGTGTCATGTATCGGTCATCCTGCGCGGGTTCAGAAACGGGGAGGGCGTCGGGACAACGCGCCCGGGGAACAGGATGACGCAAGCGACATGTGATCGCACCCCGTCCCTGAGTCGGAGCCCCCCATGGTCAGGCTCTCTGCCACTTTAACGCAAAGCGAATTTCCTCGCTGCCTCCTTGCCTTTCAACACTTTGTCTCTCTAGAGTGGACGAACCTCGTTGAAGGGGCCCGATGCTATCGCGTGCTCCATCGTCACAGGAAGGGTGGCCGATGCAACTTGCCGTGCTGGGAGGTTTCGTGATGGCGAGCCTGGCTCCACTGCTGCATCAGTGGTTCGGGGCCCGGACGCCGAGGGTGATGGCTTTGCTGCCGGCGTCGATCGCCGCCTGGCTGGTCGGCCAGTGGTCGTCAATCGCCGCCGGCGAGGTCCTGCTGCTGGAGTGGTCCTGGGTGCCCGGGCTCGACATCACCCTGACTTTCCTGATTGACGGGCTCGCCTGGCTGTTCGCCCTGCTGATAACGGTGATCGGCGCCCTGGTGCTGGTCTACTCCGGGGAATACCTGCGCGGTCATCGCGACCTGCCGCGCTTTCTGGTGGTCATCACCGCCTTCATGATGTCGATGCTCGGCCTGGTGCTCGCCGACAACCTGGTCACGCTCTTCGTCTTCTGGGAGCTCACCAGCATCACCTCCTATCTGCTGATCGGCTTCAATCACACCGACCCCGCGGCCCGCAAGGCAGCCCTGCAGGGGCTCTTCGTCACCGTGGGCGGCGGGCTGGCGCTGCTGGCCGGCTTCGTCATGCTCGCCGAGGCGGGTGACAGCTGGTCGCTTGCCGAGTTGAGTCAGCGTGGCGAGATGCTGCGCGACCATGCGCTCTATACGCCGCTGCTGCTCTGCGTGCTGTTGGGCGCCTTCACCAAGTCGGCGCAATTTCCCTTCCACTTCTGGCTGCCCAATGCCATGGCGGCTCCCACGCCGGTCTCGGCGTATCTGCACTCGGCGACCATGGTCAAGGCCGGTATCTACCTGCTGGCCCGCCTGCACCCCACCCTCGGCGGCACCGACCTCTGGGTGACCACCCTGTCGCTCGTCGGCTCGGTGACCATGCTCACCGGCGCCTTCCTGGCGATCCAGCACACCAACGTCAAGACGCTGCTGGCCTACTCCACGGTGATGGCGCTGGGCACCCTGACGCTGCTGCTCGGCATCGGTACGTCCGGAGCGCTGGTCGCCTTCGTGATCTTCCTGCTGGCCCATTCGCTCTACAAGGGCGCGCTGTTCATGGTGGCCGGCATCCTCGACCACGCGACCGGCACCAAGGACGTCACCGCCATGGGTGGGCTGCGTCGAGCAATGCCGCTCAGCGCTGCCGTCGCGTTCGTCGCGGCGCTGTCGCTGGCCGGGCTGCCGCCGCTGCTGGGCTTCGTGGGCAAGGAGGCGATGCTCGCCTCGGTGCTGGCCGCCGAGGCCTGGCGGCCACTGATCCTGCTGCTCGCCTTCACGGCGGCTTTCCTGACCCTGGCCGTCGCGGCCATCGTCGCCCTGCGGCCGTTCTACGGTGCTACGCGCCAGACCCCGAGGGCGCCCCACGAGGTGCCCGTGGTGATGCTCGCGGGCCCTGCGCTGCTTGCCGTGCTGTCGCTTGGCTTCGGCCTGGCACCGGGCCTGCTTGACCCGCTGGTGGCCGCCACTCTGGCCGGCATCGGCGCGCCCGCGGCCGAGGTGCATCTGGCGCTGTGGCACGGGCTCAACCTGCCGCTCTTGCTGTCACTGGCGAGCCTTGCGCTGGGCCTTCTGACCTACCGCCACTGGGATCTCCTGCGGGCGCGCCTGGCCCGCCTCGCACCGCTCATGGCCCGCGGCCCCGAGGCCGGCTACGACGCGCTGATGGATGGCATGGTGGCCGTCGCCGACTGGCAGACCCGCGTGCTGCAGAACGGCCATATCCGCAATTACCTGCTGACGACCCTGCTGGTGCTGGTCGGCCTGGTCGGCCATGCGCTGTTCTTTCGCCACACCTTCACGCTCGATGTCGCCCTGGATGTGTACCTGCACGAGGCCGTGGTTGCCGGTCTGATGGTCGCCGGGGCCGTGGCGGCCTGCGTGATGAGGTCGCGCCTGGCGGCTGTCGCGGCATTGGGCATCATGGGATTCTCCATCGCCCTGACCTTCGTGCTCTTCAGCGCCCCGGATCTTGCGATCACCCAGTTGCTGGTGGAGACCCTGACGGTGATCCTGCTGGTGCTGGTGCTGTTCCGTCTGCCGCGCTTCGCCACGCTCTCCACGCCCATCGAGCGGCTGCGCGACCTGGTGGTGGCGAGTCTCACTGGCGGCCTGATCACCTTGCTTATGCTGTCGGTGCTCGCCGGCGAACGGTTGCCGCGGATCTCGGACTACATGGTCGCCAATAGCCAGCCGTTGGGGTACGGCCACAACATCGTCAACGTCATCCTGGTCGACTTCCGGGCGCTGGATACCTTGGGCGAAATGTTCGTGCTGGCGCTGGCGGCCATCGGTGTCTTCGCCATGCTGCGCTTCCATGCCGAGGAGTACGATGCTCAGCACCCCTCCCCGCCGACGGAGAGCGACGATGGTTAGATCGGGCACCCTGATCCTCAATGTGGCGGCGCGGCTGCTGCTGCCGCTGCAGCTGCTCTTTTCGCTGTTCCTGCTGCTGCGGGGGCACGATGAGCCTGGAGGCGGCTTCATCGCCGGCCTGGTGGCGGCGGGGGCCTTCGCGCTCTATCTCTTTGCCTATGGGCGCCATGCCCTCAAGGAGATGCTCAAGGTGTCGCCTCGCGATCTGGTCGCCATGGGGCTGGTGCTCGGCGTGGTCTCGACGCTGCCGGGCTGGTGGGTTGGTGATCCCTTCTTCACGGCCCAGTGGTGGACCATCCCGGTCATCGACTTCAAGGCATCTACGCCGCTGATCTTCGATATCGGCGTCTATCTGGTGGTCGTGGGTTCTGTGCTCACGGCGATCACCGCCCTGGTCAAGACCGATCAGGAAGACGACGCACGCTGAGGAGGCACCATGGAACCCTTGATGGCCATCGCCATCGGCATCCTGTTCACCGCCGCCATCTATATGATGCTGCGCCGTTCCATCGTCAAGCTGGTGATCGGGCTGATGCTGCTATCGAATGCCGCCAACTTGCTGATCTTCGCTACGGCGGGCATGGTGCGCGGCGCTCCGCCGCTAGTGCCCGAGGGCCTCTCGGCGCCGGCGAGCGCGGTGGCTGACCCGCTGCCCCAGGCGCTGGTGCTTACGGCCATTGTCATTGCCTTCGGGGTGCTGTCGTTTGCCGTGGTGCTGGTGCGACGCGCCTGGGAGGTCGTGGGCGCCGATGATCTGGACAAGATGAAGGATACTGACACGTGAACCCCCAGATCGCGCTGCCCATCCTCATCCCGTTGCTGTCCGGGGCCCTGTCGCTGATGTTTTGGCGCTCCCGGAGCATGCAGCGCTTCATCGCCGTGGCCGGCACCGCCAGCCTGCTGCTGACCAGCTTGTGGCTGCTGACCACGGTCAACCGCGACGGCATCCTGGTGATGCACATGGGCGGCTGGCCGGCACCCTTCGGCATCAGCCTGGTGGCCGACCTGCTGGGGGCGATCATGGTGGTGCTCACCGGTATCATCGGCTTCGCCGTGGCGCTCTTCTCGCTGGCTACGGTCGGACGCGGCCACGAGGCCTATGGCTACTTCCCGTTGATGCACCTGCTGCTGGCCGGGGTCGCCGGCGCCTTCCTGACCGGCGACATCTTCAACCTCTATGTCTGGTTCGAGGTGATGCTGGTGGCATCCTTCGCGCTGCTGATCCTCGGCAGCGAGAAGCCGCAGATGGAGGGGGCGATCAAGTACGTCACCCTCAACCTGGTTTCCTCGGTGATCTTTCTGGTCGCGGTGGGGCTGCTCTATGGCATGGTAGGCACGCTCAACATGGCCGACATCGCCCGTCGCCTGGCGGCCCAGGAGGACAGCGGCATGGTCGATGTCCTGGCGATGATGTTCATGGTGGCCTTCGGCATCAAGGCGGCGGCCTTCCCGTTGTTCTTCTGGCTGCCGGCCTCATACCACACCCCGCCGGTGGCCGTCTCGGCGCTGTTCGCCGGCCTGCTGACCAAGGTTGGGGTCTATGCGCTATTCCGGGTGTTCACGCTTATCTTCCACCAGAACCCGGGCTATACCCACGAGATCCTTCTGTGGGGCGCGGGGTTGACCATGCTCTCCGGGGTGCTGGGCGCGGCGGCGCAGTTCGAGTTCCGGCGCATCCTGTCGTTCCACATCGTGAGCCAGATCGGTTACATGATCCTGGGGTTGGCGCTCTTCACGCCCCTGGCAATCATCGGCGGGGTCTTCTACATCATGCATCACATCATCGTGAAGACGACTCTCTTTCTGGTCAGCGGTATCGTCCACCGGCTGCGCGGCACCTACCAGCTGAAGTCGCTGGGCGGGCTCTATCGCACCCACCCCTGGCTGGCGGTCCTGTTCCTGATCCCTGCGCTCTCTCTGGCCGGCATGCCGCCGCTCTCCGGCTTCTTCGCCAAGTTCATCGTGATCCGTGCCGGCATCGAGGCCGAGGCCTACGGTGTGACTTTCATCGCCCTGCTGGTGGGCCTGCTAACCCTCTATTCGATGATCAAGATCTGGTCCGAGGTGTTCTGGAAAGCGGCGCCCCTGGACGCTGACGGCGACGCCGAACCGGTGGTCAAGCATCGCGAGATGTGGTTGATGACCGCGCCGGTGGTCGGCCTGGCGCTCTGCACCCTGTTCATCGGCCTCAATGCCGGGCCCATCTATGCCCTGGCCGAGGCTTCCGCCGGCCAGTTGCTGTCACCCGAGCGTTACATCGAGGCTGTGCTCGGTGAGACCGGGGAGGTGGTGCCATGATCGGGGGCGTCTGGAATCTGCTGCTGGGCGTCGCCTGGGTGGTGCTTACCGGCGACTTCAGTGGTCTCAATCTACTGGCCGGCCTGATCTTCGGATACCTTGTGCTGGCGCTGATCCAGCCCCAGGTACCGTCGCTGGCCGGTTACGCGCAGCGTCTGCCGCGTCTGATCCGCTTCGTCGGTTTCTTCCTCAAGGAACTGGTGATGGCCAACCTGAAGGTCTCCTACGACATCGTCACTCCGCCCTGGTACATGAAGCCGGGAGTGATCGCCATGCCTCTGAAAGCCAGCAGCGAGTTCGAGATTGCCCTGGTCGCCAACCTGATCTCGTTGACGCCGGGCACCCTGAGCCTGGATGTTTCCGACGATCGCCGCGTGCTCTACATCCACGCCATGTTCCTGGACGATGAGCAGGAACTTCGGCGCAGCCTGGCGGTGCTGGAGCGTCGGGCTCTGGAGCTGTTTCACTAGTGATAGGAGGTGACCCCTTGTCGACCCTGATCCTGCTGAGCCTGGCGGTGATGGCCCTGGCGCTGTGCCTGGCCTTCGTGCGCCTGTTTCGCGGCCCCAGCCTGCCGGACAGGGTGGTGGCGCTGGAGCTCTTCTCTTCGATCCTCGTCGGCATCATCGGCGTGGTGGCTATCGCCACTGATGTGCCGAGCCTGCTCGATGTGGCCATCGTCATGGCGCTGATGGCGTTCATGGCCGCCATCGGCTTCGCCCGATTCCTGGAGCGCGGAGGACCTCGAGATGATTGAGTTTCTCAAGGGGACCCTGATTCTGTCCGGGGCGATCTTCATGTTTCTGGCGGCGCTTGGCCTGGTGCGCCTTCCCGACCTGCTGACCCGCATGCACGCGACCACGAAGGCCGCGACCCTGGGGGCCACCCTGATCATGCTCGCGGTGGCTGTTCATTTCGCCGAGGTGGCCGTGGTGGCGCGGGCCCTTGGCGTGATCTTCTTCATTCTCATGACCGCTCCGGTGGCGGCCCATGTGATCGGCCGCGCAGGGTATTTCGTCGGCGTCCGGCTGTGGAGTGGCACCGTCAAGGACGAGCTCAAGCCCCACTATAATCCCCTGACCCACGAACTGAAGAGTGGCCTGGAGACCGAGCCCCATGATCGAGGCGAGCCCGGGGGACGGACGCCTTCCTGAATCGGGTCGAACGTGACGGGGCCGCCTTCGGGCGGCCCCGGTCGTTGCCGGGCACACAAGGGCCGGCAGGTGGTATTATTTGTACAAATATTGTACTAATATATTTCGGTGTCCACTTTTCAGGATTTCCCATGCACCGCAAGCCGCATCTCCCCTCCAAGGTGTGCGCGCATTGCGCCCGTCCTTTCGCCTGGCGTCGCAAGTGGTTGCGTTGCTGGGAAGAGGTTCGCCACTGCAGCGAGCGATGTCGCGGCGATGCCCGTCGACTGGAGCGTGCGCAATGAGCCGGACGCTGATATGGCTGCGCAGCGATCTGCGCCTGGCCGACAACCCTCTTTTCCACTTCTCGGCGCCGCCCGAGTCACTGTTGTGCGTCTACGTGCTTGACGCGGCATGGCTGACGCCCGTCCCAGGCCTCGAGGCGCCACGCATCGGACCGTCTCGCCTGCAGTTTCTCTGGCAGAGCCTTATCGAGCTGCGTGGCGAACTGCTCAAGCGCGGCAGCGACCTGCTGGTGCGCATCGACAACCCCGTGGATGCGGTAGCGGCGATGGCCACCGAGCATGAGATCGACGAGGTGCGGGTTCGCGCGGATGCTGGCTGGGAGGAGAGGCAGTCCACCGCGCGACTGGCCGAACGGCTCAACGGTTCCGTGACCCTGTCCCGCCATGAGAGTGGCACGCTGCTCGATGAAGCCTCCTTGCCCATGGCGATCGGCGACCTGCCCGGCAGTTTCTCGGCCTTCCGCCGCAAGGTGGAGGAGGCCTGGTCGGTCCCCGGCGCCGTCCCGGCCCCGGTGACCCTGCCCAGCTGGCCGGAGGGTGCCCCGCGAGGCTTCCCGCCGCTGCACAAGGTCTGCGGCCGAGCGGCTTCCTGGTCGCCGGACCGGCGTGGCGGCTTTGCCTATGCCGGTGGAGAGACGCCGGGATGGGCGCGGCTCGACCATTATCTCCGGGACGGCGGAGCGGTGGCGGATTACAAGCAGACCCGCAATGGCCTGTCCGGATCGGACTTCTCCACACGGCTATCGCCCTGGCTGGCACAGGGCTGCCTGTCCGCGCGCCAGGTACATGACGCCGTGCGCGCCTGGGAGGCCAGGCACGGCGCCAACGACTCAAGCTACTGGGTCATCTTCGAGCTGCTGTGGCGCGACTACTTCCATTGGGCGGCATGGCAGGAGGGGGCGTCGCTGTTCGGCCGACGCGCGCTTCCGACAGCCGCCGATGACGTCCGTGCCTGGTGCGAGGGGCGCACCGGTGTTCCCTTCGTGGATGCGGCGATGCGCGAGCTGGCCGCCACCGGCTGGCTCTCCAATCGGGCTCGCCAGAATGCAGCCAGCTTCCTGCTGCGCGACATTGGGGGCGATTGGCGGCTCGGCGCGGCCTGGTTCGAGCACTGCCTGATCGATCACGACGTCGCCAGCAACTGGGGCAACTGGCGCTACCTGGCCGGGGTGGGTCGCAACACGCGTCCGCGGGCCCTTGACGTTCATGACCAGGCCGAGCGCTACGATCCCGAAGGCGCGTACGCGGACCTGTGGCAGGCGTCTGGCCAGACCCATCGGCCGGAGGTCTCATGATGCGTGCACCGATTCCGCGCCTGCCGCTGTGGCTAGGCCTGGCTGGCCTGCTGCCCTTCCTGATCGCTGTGGCGGCGGCCTGGCTGGCCCCGATCGCCTGGCAGGTCCTCGCCATCCGCGCCTTCCTCGGCTACGGCGCGGTGATCCTTTCCTTCCTGGGTGGGGTGCAGTGGGGTGTCGCCATGTGCCGGGAACGCCCTGGCGAGGCCCCCTTCCGGGCCCGGATGGTGCTCGCGATGGTGCCCAGCCTGCTGGCCTGGCCGGCCCTGCTGCTCCATCCGCTCACCGCTGCCTGGGTGCTGGCTGCGGGCTTTGCGCTGGTGCGCGGCCACGAGCTGTCCCGGGAAGGAAGGGCGAAGCTTCCCGATTGGTACCAGTCCCTGCGCACCCTCCTGACCCTGGTGGTGCTGGCCTGTCACGGCCTCCTGATCTGGCGGCTCATCGGCGCTTGAACGGGCTGGCCTGGCGGACAGTTCTGGGCGATGATCGGGCGGTTCATGGACATGTCCCGCAGGAGCAATGATGAAACGGATGCTGACCCCCTCCCTGCTGCTGGCCCTGCTGGCCGGCTGCCAGGCGACCCCGACCGGCGAGAACAGCGTAGCGCGTGCACAGGAACGCGATACGACGATCACGGTGGCCGTGGTCGATACCGCCGAGCAGTCCGCCAAGGTGGATTTCGAAGGCTGGCTGTCGCGTTTTCGGCGCGAGGCCCTGGCCGAGGGCATCTCTGCATCGACCCTGGCGAGAGCCCTGGAAGGCCTGCGCTATCGCCCTCGGGTGATCGAGCTCGATCGTTCCCAGCCCGAGTTCGTGCGGCCGATCTGGCAGTATCTGGACAGTGCCGTCTCATCGACCCGGGTGACCAACGGACGCCAGCGACTGGCCGAGCATCGCGCCACGGCCCGCGAAACGGAACAACGCTTCGGGGTGCCGGCCGAGGTGATCGTCGCCATCTGGGGGATCGAGAGCAACTATGGCGGGAACTTCGGCGACTTCTCGACTCTGGAGGCCCTGGCCACCCTGGCCTTCGACGGCCGGCGGCGCGACTTCGCTCGTGCGGAACTGCTCGCGGCGCTGCGTATCCTTGACGCCGGGGATATCTCGTCCGAACGCATGCTCGGTTCCTGGGCCGGAGCCATGGGGCACACACAGTTCATCCCCTCCAGCTTCGAGGCCTATGCGGTGGACGGCGACGGCGACGGGCGACGGGACATCTGGGGCAGCATTCCCGACGTGATGGCCTCCACCGCCAACTATCTGGACCGCGCCGGCTGGAAGCCTGGCCAGCCTTGGGGCACCGAGGTACGACTCCCCGACGACTTCGACTACGCCCGGACCGAGCTGACCCACCGTCAATCCAGCCGCGAGTGGGCCGAGCGAGGCGTGCGCACCCTGGACGGGGAGTCGTTGCCCGATTTCGAGATGGCCTCTGTGCTCGTGCCGGGCGGTGCCGAGGGACCGGCCTTCCTCGTCGGCCCCAACTTCCGGGCCATCCTGCGCTACAACAATGCCACCAGCTACGCCCTGGCGGTGGGCACCCTGGCCGACGAGATCGCCGGCCGTGGGGGCGTGGTGCAGGGATGGCCCCGGGAGCAGCGGCCGCTGAGCCGCAGCCAGGTGCGCGAGATGCAGCGCCTGCTCAACCAGCGTGGCTTCGAGGTGGGCGTGCCGGATGGGATCATGGGCCCCAATACCCGCCGGGGCCTGCGCGAGTTCCAGGCCGCCATCGGCACCACGCCGGATGGCTTCGCGACCGTCAGCCTGCTGGAGCGCCTGCAGCGTTGACCCCTGATCCCGAGGAGACCATGAGGCCGACCGGTTACCGCCTGCCCCTGCTTGCCGCCCTTCTGCTGTGTGCCGCGTCTCCGGCCGTGGCCTCCGGCGAGGTTAGGGTCTTCGGCTGGGTGGAGAAGGCGACACTGGAACCCCTGGACGTCGAGGTGAAGGCCAAGCTCGACAGCGGGGCCCTGACCTCGTCGCTGGACGCGCGTGATATCGAGACCTTCGAGAAGGACGGCGACGAGTGGGTCCGCTTTCGCCTGAAGCTAGAGGACGAGGCCAGTGGCGAGACCTTCTCCGAGCGCATGGAACTGCCGCTGTACCGCGACCTCAGGGTGCGCGGTGCGGGTGGAACCGATGAGCGGCCGGTGGTGCTGATGAATGTCTGCCTGGGCGATACCATCTACGAGGAACAGTTCGGACTGCGCGACCGCGAGGAGATGAACTACCCGCTGTTGCTGGGGCGACGTTCCATCGGCCACCTGGGGCTGCTCGACGTGCGAGAGACCTTCCTCACCGAGCCCGACTGTGACGAGGATTCCCCGTTCGTCTCCCATGACCCCGCCGAAGACGACTAGTGCGGCTTGCGGTCCTTCCTTCTGTGCCGCAAAGGTTCGGGTCAGAAGAGCCGGGCGAGCAGGGCGGTGACCGCAGTCTCCACCCGCAGGATGCGCGGCCCCAGGTGGATGCCCTCGCAGCCGGCCTCGAGCAGTCGCTCCACCTCCCAGGGAATGAAGCCACCCTCAGGTCCCACCAGCAGCAGGACCGGCTCATCGAGGCCGCGGGGGCAGCCGTTTGGCATGCCAGGATGGGCCACCAGGCCCCGGCGGCCCTCGAGCAGGCCCGGCAGCCGGTCCTCGATGAAGGGCCGAAAGCCCTTGGCCAGGGTCACCTCGGGCATCAGGGTGTCGCGGGCCTGCTCCAGGCCGAGAACCAGGTGGCGGCGGATCTTCTCGTCATCGAGTTCCGGCGACTGCCAGTAGCTCTTTTCGACCCGGCGGGTGTTGAGCAGGGTGATCCGCTTGACCCCCAGTGACGTGACATGCTCCAGGCTGCGCGCCAGCATTCGGGGGCGCGGCAGGGCAAGCACCAGGTGCACCGGCAGCGCCGGCGGAGGCGCCTGATCCAGGGTAGTGACATCGAACAGTGCCTCGTCGTCGTCCATGGCCAGCAGTTCGCCGCGTCCCAGTCGCCCACCCTCGAGGCCTAGCGTCAGGGTGTCCCCGGGGCGGGCACGATGCACCTCACGAAGGTGCGCCAGTCGGCGCGGGTCGCGCACCCGGGCCAGCCGATGGTTCTCGATGTCCTCGGGGGATAGCAGGATCAGGTTCATGGGGCCACGTCGAGTTGGAGACAGAATAGGGTCTATGCCTTGCATGCATGGTGTCGCGGTGCACAATAGCTCTGATAGGGGCAGCCGCCTCTTCAATGAACAAGGAGCAGCGCCGTGCGCGTGATTCGCAAATATGCCAACCGCAGACTCTATGATACCGAACAGAGCCGCTATGTGACCCTCGAGGACCTGCGGGGCCTGATCATCGACGAGGTGCCCTTCCGGGTCGAGGATGCCAAGAGCGGCGAGGACCTGACCCGCACCATCCTGCTGTCGATCATCATCGAGCAGGAGCAGGCCGATGGCGATGCACAGGTGTTCTCCAACGACCTGCTCGCCCAGTTCATTCGGGTCTACGACATGGCCCAGCCGTTGCCCCTTTCCCGCTACCTTGAGCAGGGCACCAAACTGATGCTGGAGCAGCAGAACCGCATGCAGGACCAGTGGCAGCAGGCCATGCGGCACTCCCCCATGGAACTGATGCGCGAGATGGCCGAGGAGAACATGAAGTTCTGGCAGAAGACCATCAATCAGGGCGGTACCTCCGACGACGACCTGGGAAAGGACAAGCAGTGAGCGGCGCCGCGGGCGAGTTTCTGACATAATGCCGCGACGTTTATTGCACGGTTCTGAGGTAGCACAGCGGATGAAGGTCCTGATCATCGGCGGCGGTGGCCGCGAGCACTCCCTGGCCTGGAAGGTTGCCCAGTCCCCCCGGGTGGATACGGTCTTCGTGGCCCCCGGCAATGCCGGCACGGCCCTGGAGCCGGGGATGGAGAATGTCGACATCGGCGTCAGTGACCTGGAGGGCCTGGTGGCCTTCGCCCGACAGCAGGGCGTCGGGCTGACCATCGTCGGGCCCGAGGCGCCGCTGGTCGAGGGCGTGGTCGACCGCTTCCGCGAGGCGGGCCTGGCGATCTTCGGCCCCACGGCGGGGGCGGCCCGGCTCGAGGGCTCCAAGGCCTTCACCAAGGACTTCCTGGCCCGCCACGCCATCCCCTCCGCCGATTACCGCACCTTTACCGCGGTGGAGCCGGCCCTTGCATATCTCGCCGAGAAGGGCGCGCCCATCGTCATCAAGGCCGATGGCCTGGCGGCCGGGAAGGGGGTGATCGTCGCGATGACCCCCGCGGAGGCCGAAACGGCGGTACGCGACATGCTCGAGGCCAACGCCTTCGGCGATGCCGGCGCCCGGGTGGTGATCGAGGAGTTCCTGCAGGGCGAGGAGGCAAGCTTCATCGTCATGGTCGATGGCGAGACGATCCTGCCCATGGCCACCAGCCAGGATCACAAGCGGGTCGGCGACGGCGACACCGGCCCCAATACCGGTGGCATGGGAGCCTACTCCCCGGCACCGGTCGTCACCGACCGCGTCTTTGAGCGCATCATGGAACGGGTGATCCGTCCCACGGTGAATGGCATGGCTGAGGAGGGTGTTGCCTACACGGGATTCCTTTACGCCGGACTGATGATCGATGCCGACGGCAACCCCAGGGTGATCGAGTACAACTGTCGCTTCGGTGACCCCGAGACCCAGCCGATCATGATGAGGCTGCGATCCGACCTGGCCGAGCTCTGCCTGGCCGGGGCTCGCGGCGAACTGGCCGGCCAGACCTGCGAATGGGATCCGCGAGCCGCGGTGGGCGTGGTGCTGGCCGCCGGCGGCTATCCGGGCAGCTACCGCAAGGGAGACGTCATCGAGGGCCTCGACGCCGCCGAGGCCACTGGCTGCAAGGTCTTCCATGCCGGCACCGCCGCGCGGGATGGCCGGGTGGTAACGGCCGGCGGCCGGGTGCTCTGCGTCACCGCCCTGGGTGATGGCGTCGGCGAGGCCCGTGATCTGGCCTATCGGGGAGCCGCGGAGATCGCCTGGCCCGACGTGCTCTACCGCCATGACATCGCCCACCGGGCCATCGCCCGGGAGCGCGGGGAGGCCTGACGGCGGGCGTCTCCGAACAACAGGATCAGGAGCGAGGATGGAGCGTGTCAGACTGAGCTTTCCCGTCGATGACGTGGTGCATCGCCACCCGCTGACGGTGCGCATCACCGACATGAACTACGGTCGCCACCTGGGTCACGATGCGCTGGTGTCGCTGCTGCACGAGGCCCGGGTCGCCGCGCTGGCCTCGCGCGGGCTTCACGAGTGGGACCTGGGCGGCTTTCCCTGTGTGGCGGCGGACCTGGCCGTGCAGTACCAGGCCGAGGCGCGCTGGCCCGATGCGCTGGTGGTGGAGACCGCCATCCCGGCGCCGGGACGCAAGGCGATCAGCGTCTATCATCGTATCCGGCGCGAGGCCGATGCCACGACCGTGGCCACCGCCCGGATCAACCTGATGCTGGTCGACCCCGCGAGCGGTCGTCCGGTGGTGATCCCCGATGTCGTGCGGGATGCCCTGGCAGGAGCGCGCTGATGTCACGGGAGTATCCGATCATCGCCCTAACCGGCTCCTCCGGGGCCGGCACCACCACGGTGAAGCGCACCTTCGAGCGGATGTTCGCCCGTGAGGCCGTGCATGCCGCCATGGTCGACGGTGATGCCTTCCATCGCTATACCCGAGAGGAGCTGGCGCGGATCATCCTCGACGAGCCCGATCGCAAGGATGAGCTCTCCCACTTTGCGGTGGAGGCCAACCTGCTCGACCGGCTCGAGGCGCTGTTCCAGGAGTATGGCGAGCATGGCAACGGCAGCTTCCGCCACTATATCCATGCCGAGGACAAGGAGATGATCGAGGCCGGCTACCAGGTCGGCACCTTCACCGAATGGCAGCCGCTGCCCTGCGGCACCGACCTGCTCTTCTACGAGGGACTGCACGGGGGGCTGGTCACCGCCGAGATCGATATCGCACGCCATGTCGACCTGCTGGTTGGGGTGGCGCCGACCATGAACCTGGAGTGGATCCAGAAGATCGATCGTGACATGCGCCACCGCGGCTACTCCCAGGAAGCGGTGATCGACACCATCCTGGGGCGCATGGATGACTATGTGCGCTACATCCAGCCGCAATTCTCGCGTTCCCATATCAACTTCCAGCGGGTGCCCACGGTGGACACCTCCAACCCCTTCGAGGTCCAGGATATCCCCACCGACGCCGAGTCCTTCGTGGTCATCCGCTTCCGCGACCCGGCCACGGTGGACTTTCCCTACCTGCTGGCGATGATTCAGGATGCCTTCATGAGCCGCCCCCACACCCTGGTGGTGCCGGGCTCGCGCCTGTCGTTGGCCATGGAACTGATCCTGGGGCCGCTGGTGCGCCACCTGCTGGCCCAGCGCCGCTTTCGCTGATGCCGGAACCGATCACCACGCAAGGAGACACCGCCCATGGATTGCCTGTTCTGCAAGATCATCGATCGTGAGATTCCCGCCGACATCGTCTACGAGGACGATCACGTGCTCGCCTTCAACGACATCAATCCCCAGGCACCGACCCATATGCTGATCGTGCCGAAGCGGCATATCGCCACCCTCAACGACATCGAGGAGGACGGCGACCTGGCGCTGGTGGGGCGCCTGCAGTTCACCGCCGCCAAGCTGGCCAAGCAGGCCGGCTTCGCCGAGGATGGCTACCGGGTGGTGATGAACTGCAACGATCAGGGTGGCCAGACTGTCTACCATATCCACATGCATCTGATGGGCGGCCGTCGCTTCACCTGGCCGGCTGGCTAGCCGGCGCCTCGCGCCGCGCGCGATCAGGCGTATGACGCTTCAGTTGCCTTCTCGAGAGACTCCATCATGACCCGCTCCCATTCCCGCGCCGACAACCTGATCCAGCAGTTCGATGCCGTGCTGAGGACCCTGGTGCCCCACGCGGCGTCGCCCTCGCGGCCCACCCCCGCGACCGAGGCGGTGCATGACGAGCCGATGAGCGAGGAGGAACGACGGCACGCGGCGGGACTGATGCGCATCAACCACACCGGCGAGGTGTGCGCCCAGGCCCTCTATCAGGGGCAGGGGATGACCGCCAAGCTGCCGGAGGTGCGCGGCCAGATGGAGCAGGCCGCCCAGGAGGAGATCGATCACCTGGCCTGGTGTGACGCACGGCTCCAGGAGCTGCACGACCGTCCGAGCCTGCTCAATCCGCTCTTCTACGCGGCATCTTTCGGCCTGGGGGCCACCGCTGGTGCCGTGGGTGACCAGGTCAGCCTGGGCTTCGTGGCCGCCACCGAGGAGCAGGTCGGCCAACATCTGGAAGAGCACCTGGTCAAGCTGCCGCCGGCCGACCATCGCTCCCGCGCCGTGCTTCGCCAGATGGCCATCGACGAGGCCCACCATGCCCAACTGGCCCTGGAGGCGGGGGGCAGCCGCTTCCCCGCCCCGGTCAAGCTCGGCATGAAACTGATGTCCAAGCTGATGACCAAGAGCGTCTATCGCGTCTAGCGTGAACCAGCCGGAAACGAAAGACCCCGCCGGAATCGATGTCCGGCGGGGTCTTTCATGTTGAACAGGTCGACAGGCAACCGCCCGCGCTGGCGCGACAGCCCCCGGCCGTGCTGGCGTCTACGCCTCGACGACGGTGTAGGAGTGGGTGATCTTCACGCCGCCCTTGACCAGCATGATCGAGGCGCTGCAGTACTTGTCGGCGGAGAGCTCCACGGCGCGGGCGACCTGCTTCTCCTTGAGGCCGCGGCCGCTGACGGTGAAGTGCACGTGGATCTTGGTGAAGACGCTGGGCACCTCGTCGGCGCGCTCGGCCTCGATGCTGGCCACGCAGTCGGTAACGTCGGCACGGGCCTTGTCCAGGATGTTGAGGATGTCGAAGGCGGTGCAGCCGCCCATGCCCATCAGCATCAGCTCCATGGGCCGCGGGCCGGTGTTGCGGCCGCCATTGTCGGGCGAGCCGTCGATGACCACGCTGTGACCGCTGCCGCTCTCGGTGACAAATTGACGACCGTCGGTCCATTTCACGCTGGCTTTCATGGGATCGGCTTCCTTGGGTTGAATTCGATGACAGCAGGCCTGGCAGCATACCAGCTGCCGAGCGGCGGCTCAGCCCCCCCCCGGCGGTGATGACCGTTACTGGCGAAGTCGGCGGTCGAGTTCGGCCAGACGCTGGGGGGTGCCCACGTCGATCCAGGCGCCTCGGTGGTGGGTGCCTCCGATACGATCTTCGGCCATGGCGCGCCTGAGCAGCGGGGCGAGGGGAAAGGCCCCGGGGGATTCACCGGCCACCAGGGCCGGGTCGATCACGCTAAACCCGGTGAAGGTCAGTCTCGGCTCGCCGGACTCCCGGACCCGTCCCTGGGCGTCAAGGTGGAAGTCGCCGCCCGGATGGTGGTCGGGATTGTCCACCAGCACCAGATGCGCCAGGTCGTCGCCCAGGTCGGGCAGCCTCGACGGATCCAGGTCACACCAGATGTCGCCGTTGACCAGCAGGAAGGGGGCGTCGCCCAGCAGCGAAAGGGCCTGGTGGATGCCGCCGCCGGTCTCCAGGGGAGCCTCCTCGCGACTCCAGGCGATGGACACGCCATGGGCCGAACCGTCGCCCAGCGCCGCGATGATCTGCTGTGCCCGGTAGCTGACGTTGATCACCACCTCGGTGATGCCCGCCGCGCGCAGGCGGTCGAGGTGGTGGACGATCAGCGGGCGACCCGCCACCTCGAGCAGTGGCTTGGGGCAGTGGTCAGTGAGCGGGCGCATGCGGGTGCCGAGCCCCGCGGCCAGGATCATCGCCTTCATGCGCTTTCCTCCAGGCGCGCCATCAGCGCCGGGCGGAAGGTATCGGCGAGCCAGCTGCGCAGGCCCTGGTGGCCGGGCAGGTCGACGAGGCTGTCCTCCAGGTGGTCGAGGAAGTGCGGCAGGCGCTCGAGGTAGCCCCGGCGAGCATCGCGCAGGGTCAGCCGGCAGAAGATGCCCAGTACCTTGAGCGAGCGCTGGGCGGCCATGGCCTGCACCCGGGTAAGGAAGGTCGCGGCGTCGACGCTCGCGGGCAGCCTTCCGTCGACGACGGCCCGGGCACGGAAGGCTTCGGTCCAGGCGGCGAAACGCGCCTTGGAGAAGCGGCAGTAGCGCCCGCGCAGCAGCGAGATCAGGTCATAGCTGAGGGGGCCCGCCACGGCGTCCTGGAAGTCGATCAGGTGCAGGGCGTCGTCCTTCACCATCAGGTTCATTGCGTCAAAGTCACGATGCACCGCGACCACCGGCTGCTCCAGGGCCTCGGCGATCAGCGCCTCGCGCAGTGCCGCCCAGTCCGGCGGCGGGGCCATGTCCAGCCACTCCCCCAGGCACCAGTCGGGGAAGAGGTCCAGCTCGCGGCCCAGCAGGGCGGCGTCATAGGCGGGCAGGCCATCGACGGGGGCGCGATTCTGCAGCCCGTGAATCAGCGCCATGGCCCGCTCGTGCCAGGCCAGGGTGGCGGGGTCGTCCTCGTCCTTCAAGCAGTCCTGAAGTGGCGTGTCGCCCAGGTCGTCGAGCTCGATGAAGCCTGCTGCCAGGTCCACGCCGTGCAGGGCCGGAACCGGCAGGCCGGCCGCGCGCCACTGTTCGGCGATGGCCACGAAGGGGTGGCTGTCTTCCCGGTCGGGAGGGGCGTCCATCAGCATGCGGGTCGTGCCATCGGGCAGTTGCAGGCGAAAGTAGCGCCGGAAGCTGGCATCGCCGGCGGCCAGCCGCAGGTCGATGGCCTCTCGAGAGAGCCCGTGACGTTCGGCCGCCCAGGCATGCAGGCGCTGCGTTCGCGTGGGGTCGTTGGCCTCTGGCATCGTCGTCTGGCTCCTTGGTGAGGGTGCGGATGCGGTTGACGGCCTCGTGGGGTCCCCGCATGCTGAGTTCCCGACATCGTCGGCGATGGCAGGACACACGCCGGCGGCACAGGCCGGGTGCGGCCTGTATAATACCGATTCACCCCGCCAAGGACATCGTGAGCATGGGCAAGCGACTCTCGTGGACATGGAAGGCCCTGGCAGGCCTGGCTGGCGCCGGCCTGGCGAGCGGGCCACTTTCGGCGGCACCTCCCGAATCGCTGCCGGCGGACCAGCTGGACTGGCAGCCCTGGGGCGAGGCACGCCCCGTCGGCGAACTGTGTCGCGGCCGCTACGTGATGCCGGACTACCTTCTGCCGCCGCCCTCCGGCGAGAAGGTCGCGAGCGAGTCCGACAACGTCGATTACGGTGCGGATGGCGAGACCCGGCTCGGCGGTGAGGTGCTCCTGCGTCGCGGCGACGCTCAGCTCGAGGCCCCTCGAGTGCGGGTGCCCGACAGCCGCGAGACCGCCTATGCCGAGGGCCCGCTCACGCTGCGCGACCGTGGCCTGCTGGTGCGTGGGGCATCCGCCGAGCTCTCCCTCAACAGCGACGCCGCGAGCATCGACACGGCCCACTATGTGGCGCATCAGCAGCGCCTGCGTGGCGACGCCGTTCGCCTGGCCCGCCTCGAGGACGGCCGCTATCGTCTCACCGAGGCGAGCTTCACCACTTGCGAGCCGGGCAGCGACGTCTGGCGCCTGGTGGGCAACGACATCCTGCTCGACCGTGAGCGCGGCGTCGGCACCGCCAAGCACGCTCGTCTGGAGGTGGGCAAGGTGCCGGTCTTCTACTGGCCCTGGTTGCGCTTTCCCCTCGACGATCGGCGTCAGACCGGCTTCCTGTGGCCGCTGCTGGGGCTCTCCGCGGACTCGCTCGACTATGCCCAGCCTTTCTACTGGAACATCGCACCGGATCAGGACGCCACCCTGACGCCGCGCTGGATCAGCGACCGCGGCCTGCTGCTGGGTGGCGAGTATCGCTACCTTTTCGAGGATGATGCCGGCCAGGTCGAGGGTGCCTACCTGGCCGATGACGACGGCGATCCCGATGGCGACCCGAGCTACGCGGGCGAGGATCGCTGGTACCTCGATTACCGGCACGCCGGGCGCCTGGATGCCCGCACCCCCTACCGGCTGCGCTATGGGGCGGCCAGCGACGGCAGCTACTTCGATGATTTCGGCCAAGGCTTCGGTGAGGGTGAAGTCTCCAGCATGCCGCGCCTGGCCCAGATCGACCACCATGGCGACGTCTGGCAACTGCAGGCCAAGGCCCAGGGCTACCAGAAGCTCGACGACCCACTGCTGCAGCGCGACAAGCCGTTCTATCGCCTGCCCAGCCTGACCGCCGATGCCGGCTGGTCCCAGGGCAGCGGCTTCTACCAGCAATGGCGCTCCAATGTCACCTACTTCTGGCGTGACGTGGACGAAACCACATTGCCGGGAAAGGAGCGCTACGACCGAGAATCGGCGGTGGGAACCCGCCTGCACCTCGCGCCGGCCACGGGCTGGCGCATGGACGAGAGCTGGGGCCACCTGGAGCCGCGAGTCGAGTGGCTCGCCACCGCCTACCGGCTGGATTACGGCGAGCGAGAGACCGATAGGGATGAGAGTCTCACCCGCAACGTGCCGGTGAGCACCGTCGACGGGGGGCTGGTCTTCGAACGGGAGTTGGCGCTGGGGGGACGCGAGTACCGCCAGACCCTGGAGCCGCGTGCCAACTACGCCTACGTGCCGGCGCGGGACCAGACCGACTTCCCGGACTTCGACACCGCCGAGCGCGCCTTCTCCTGGAACCAGCTCTGGTCGCCCTACCGCTTCTCCGGAAGCGACCGGGTGGGCGACCTCAACCGCGTCTCTTTAGGCCTCGAGTCACGGTTGCTGTCGGACGCGACCGGGCGCGAACAGCTCTCTTTGGGCGTGGGGCAGGCCTACTACCTGGAGGATCGCTCTATCGGCATGGACGGGGATCCTGACAAGTATGATCGCGATGATTATGCGAATTTCAACGACTACTATCGCGCCACTCGCGAGCGCTCGCCGCTGGTTGCCCGGGCCGACTGGCGGATCACCGACCAGTGGCGGACCCGCTGGCAATGGATCTATGACGACAACTTCGAGCAGACCGAGAGCACCTCGCTGGGCCTTCAGTACCTGGCACCGGCCGGCCACGTGGTGAACCTCGGCTATCGCTGGCAGCTCCAGGACTTCGATCCCTCCTTTGAGGACGAGGACCGGCTGACCTACAACCGCGAGGAATACGATCTGTCCTTCGCCTGGAAGGCCAGCCGGCAGGTGGACCTGATAGGTCGCTTCACCTATGACAACACCAAGGACCGGGCCCTGGACCAGCTGGCGGGTGTCCAGTGGAACGACTGCTGCTATGGTCTGCAGCTGGTCTGGCGCGAGTGGATCGACGATAACGGCACCGCCAACACCACCGAGGATGATCTCACCGACCGGGGGGTCTTCCTGCGCTTCGTGTTCAAGGGGCTGGGAGGCCTCGGCGGCGAGGCCGAAAGCTACTTCGAGCAGGCGGTGCCGGGCTACCGAGCCGCCGCCCTGGGCCGGCCCTGAAACATTCGACAATGACGAGAGGAAAGAGAGACATGCGCAGCCGACGTATCGCCACCCTGGCGCTGGCCCTGTGCCTGGCCAGCCTCCCCCTGGTGGGGCAGGCACAGGAGTCAGCTTCCACGGAGCGACAGCAGCTGGATCGCATCGTGGCGGTGGTCAATGATGGTGCCATCATGGCAAGCGAGCTCGAGGAGCGTGTCGCCCAGGTCAGCAACCAGTTGGACGACCGGGGGCAGGGGGTGCCGCCCGACGATGTCCTGCGCCAGCAGGTCCTGGATCGCATGGTCGTCGAGGAGATCCAGCTGCAGATGGCCCGTGAGGCCAACCTGAGCGTCGATGACACCGAACTCAATCGTCAGGTGCGGGCCATCGCCGAGGGCAACCGCATGACGCTGGAGCAGTTTGCCGATGCGCTCGAGGCTGACGGCCTGTCACTGGGCGTGGTTCGCGACCAGGTGCGCCGGGAACTGCTGATGCGCCAGCTGCAGCAGCGCCGGGTCGCCAGCCGGGTCGATATCTCCGAACGCGAGGTGGATCGCTTCGTGGAGCAGCAGGGCGCCAGCCGTGACCAGGCCCGCCAGGCCCTGTTCCAGCGCAAGGTCAACGCCGAGATGGAGGAATGGATCCAGGAGATCCGCAGCCAGGCCTTCGTCGACGATCGCCTCATGGAGCGTTGATGTCGCCGGCTGATGCGCCCGTGCTGGCCCTGACCTGCGGCGAGCCGGCGGGTATCGGGCCGGAGCTGGCCGTGATGCTGGCCGACGACGGGGTGATCCCGGCCCGGGTGGTGGCGGTGGGTGACCCGGCCCTGCTAGCCGAGCGAGCCGCCATGATCGGACGTGAGGTCCGGGTCCTGGAGCTCGATCGTGACGAGCCTCCCCCCGCGGCGCGTCAGGGCGTGCTGCCGGTGTGGCCCGTGACGCTGCGGGCCGCGTCGCGCCCCGGCGAGCTCGATACCGCCAACGCCGACCATGTGCTCGAGACCCTGGATGTGGCGCTTGCCGCCTGCCGGACCGGCCAGGCGGCCGGCATGGTCACCGCCCCGTTGCACAAGGGGGTGATCCTGGAAGCCGGCCATGCGGGCTTTACCGGCCACACCGAGTACCTGCGAGATGCCTGCGGGGTCGACGAGGTAGTGATGATGCTGGCCACCGACAGCGCCCTGCATGCCCGCGAGGCGAACTGGCAGGGTAATGCCGCATTGCGGGTGGCGCTGGCCACCACCCACCTGCCGCTGCGCGAGGTGGCGGATGCCATTACCGGTACCCGGCTCAAGCGTCTGCTGCACATCCTTCATGCCGACCTGCGTCGCTGGTTCGGCGTGGAGCAACCGCGTATCGCCGTCTGCGGCCTCAATCCTCACGCGGGGGAGGGCGGCCACCTGGGTCGCGAGGAGATCGATGTCATCGTTCCGGCCCTCGCGGCACTGCGCGCCGAGGGGCTGACCCTTGACGGCCCCCTGCCTGCCGATACTCTGTTCACCCCGCGACACCTCGAGGGCGTCGACGCGGTGCTGGCCATGTATCATGACCAGGGCCTGCCGGTGCTCAAGTATGCCGGCTTCGGTCGTGCCGCCAACATCACCCTGGGCCTGCCGCTGGTGCGTACCTCGGTGGACCACGGCACGGCCCTCGACCTGGCCGGCACGGGGCGTGCCGACCTCGGGAGCTTGCGTGTGGCGGTGGCCCTGGCCGCCGAGATGGCGCGGCGTGCTTAAAGGGGCGTCGGGGATAGAACGAAGCGGAGGTCCTGTTCCTGTGATGGAATCGGCAGTGCCAAGGGTTTAGCTTACAGCGCTTCCGCGATGGACCGGCACCCCGGTGTTTCTCGCCGTATCAGCCCCGAACAAGATTCAGAAGAAGATCACAGCGACAGAAGGACGACCCTGAATGGCATCCCCCTCCCCGGTTCACCGGGCTCGCAAACGCTTCGGCCAGAACTTCCTGCGCGACCCCGGCGTCATTTCGCGGATCGTGCGCGCCATCGGCCCCCGGCCCGGCGACCGGATGGTGGAGATCGGGCCCGGTCAGGGCGCCCTGACTGAGCCGCTGCTAGATGCCGCCGGCGGCCACCTCGAGGTGATCGAGCTCGACCGTGACCTGATTCCAGGACTGCGGGTGCAGTTCTTCGACAAGCCCGGCTTCATCATCCACGAGGGCGACGCCCTGAAGGTGGACTTCCGGGCCCTGAGAGGCGACGGGCCGGCGCTGCGGGTTGTGGGCAACCTGCCCTACAACATCTCCACGCCGCTGATCGCCCACCTCCTCGAGGCCGGCGATGCCGTGGCCGACATGCACTTCATGCTGCAGAAGGAAGTGGTCGAGCGCCTGGCCGCGACTCCGGGCGGTCCCGACTGGGGGCGGCTGTCGGTGATGGCCCAGTACTACTGTCGAGTCTACTCGCTGTTCACGGTGCCGCCGGAGGCCTTCGTGCCCCGCCCCAAGGTGTATTCGGCCATCGTTCGCCTGACCCCTCACGAGGCCCTGCCACATCCGGCCCTCGATGAGGGGCTACTTTTCAACCTGGTGCGCGAGTCCTTTGGTCAGCGGCGCAAGACGCTGCGCAATAACCTCAAGGGACGCATCGACGCCGCCGCCCTCGAGGCGCTCGACATCGATCCGGGCCGCCGCCCCCAGACGCTCGGCGTCGAGGAGTTCGTGCGTATCGCCAACCACCTGGCCGCGGCCGGAGAAGGAGAGGCCTCATGACCCAGACGGCTCCCGAAGGGCTCGACAGTGCCATTCGCGTCGACGTATCGCCGGACTTCCGCCTGGACGAGTCCGCCCCCGATGAACAGCGCTTCGTGTTCAGCTATTCCGTCACCGTGCACAACGACTCCGGGCACAGCGTTCAGCTGCTCGCCCGTTACTGGAAGATCACCCAGGGCAGCGGCAAGGTGCAGGAGGTGCGTGGCAAGGGCGTGGTGGGCCAGCAACCGCTGATCGGCCCCGGAGAGAGCTTTCGCTACACCAGCCGAGCGATCCTCGACGGCCCGGTGGGGGTGATGGAAGGCGCCTATACCTGCGTCGACACCGCCAGCCAGCGTCCCTTCGAGGTGGCCATCGCCCCCTTTCGGCTGGCCGGGCCCAACCAGGTGCACTAGGGTCGATGACACGCATCGCCAAGGAGCCGACATGACCACCTATGCCATCGGCGATCTTCAGGGTTGCCACGAGGAGTTCGTCGCCCTGCTCGAGCGGCTCGACTTCGATCCGCGTCGTGACCGGCTGTGGCTCGCCGGCGATCTGGTCAACCGTGGCCCCGGCTCTCTTGATTGCCTGCGCGAGGTGATGGCACTGGGCGAAACCGCCATCACGGTGCTGGGCAACCACGACCTCCACCTGCTGGCGGTGGCGCGGGGAGGTGCCCGAGAGAACCGCAAGGACACCCTCTCGACGATCCTCTCCGCCCCGGACCGCGAGCGCCTGCTTGACTGGCTGCAGTCGCGGCCGCTGCTGGTGCGTCGGGAATCGCCGGAGCATGGCGACATCGTCATGATCCATGCCGGCCTGCTGCCGCAATGGTCGGTCGAGCAGGCCGCGAGGCGCGCCGAGGAGGCCGAGGCCCGGCTCGCGGGCGAGGGGGCCGGTGCCTTCCTCGAGCAGATGTACGGCAACGAGCCGGCCTGCTGGCGCGACGACCTCGACGGCATCGAGCGGCTGAGGATGATCATCAACGCCTTCACCCGCATGCGCTTCATCGATGCCGCCGGTTGTCTCGATTTCGCCGCCAAGGAGGGGCTCGACAGCGCGCCGCCGGGTTTTGCCCCCTGGTTCCAGTATCCCCGCCACGACGACCCCTGGCTGCTGTTCGGCCACTGGGCCGCGCTGCAGGGCGAGACGCCGGCGAGCAGGGTGCGCGCCGAGGCGCTGGACACCGGCTGCGTCTGGGGCAGCCGCCTGACCGCCCTGGACCTCGAGAGCGGCCAGCGCGTCAGCGTGCCCAGCCGCCAGGGTTGAGCCCCACTCATTATCTACCATGAGGCTTCCATGACGACCTTCCAGCATCTCGATATCCCGACCCTGACCGGCTGGCTAGAGGGAGACCAGGCCCTCACCCTGGTCGATATCCGCGACCCGCAGAGCTTCGCCCAGGGCCATATACCCGGCAGCCGACGCCTGGACAACGACACGGTCGGCGCCTTCATCGAGGGCGCCTCACGCGAGGCGCCCCTGGTGGTGGTCTGCTATCACGGCCACTCCAGCCAGCAGGCGGCGGCCTGGCTTGCCGGCCAGGGCTTCGACGAGGTCTACAGCCTCGATGGCGGCTTCACCGACTGGCAGCTTCGCCATCCCGATCGTGTGGAGCACTGAGACATGAGCCCCAGCGAGGATCCCCATCTGCAGGGACTCGAGGTCTACCGGGTCGGCGGGGCGGTGCGTGATGCCCGCCTGGGATGGCCCGTCAAGGACACCGACTGGGTCGTGGTGGGCGCCACCCCCGAGGAGATGCAGCGACGGGGCTTCAAGCCGGTCGGGCGTGACTTCCCGGTCTTCCTGCATCCCGAGAGCCATGAGGAGTTCGCCCTGGCGCGCACTGAGCGCAAGTCGGGCCATGGCTACACGGGCTTCGTGGTCCACGCGAGCCCCGAGGTGACGCTGGAGGAGGACCTGGCGCGACGCGACCTGACCATCAACGCCATGGCCGAGACCCCGATGGGTGAACTGGTCGACCCCCTCGGGGGCCTGGCCGACCTCGAGGCGCGTCGGCTGCGTCATGTCTCGCCGGCCTTCGTCGAGGATCCTCTGCGGGTGCTGCGCACGGCGCGCTTCCTGGCCCGCTATGCAGAGCTGGGCTTCGTCATCGCCGAGGAGACCCGAGCGCTGATGTGCGAGCTGGTGGAGAGCGGCGAGCTTTCGCATCTGGTGGCCGAGCGGGTCTGGGCCGAGACCGAGAAGGCGTTGGGAGAGCCCTGGCCGGAGGTCTATGTCCAGGTGCTGGATGACTGCGGGGCCCTGGTCGTGCTGATGCCGGAGCTGGCGGCCGACCACGCGGGCCTGGACGAGGCGCTTGGCCGGCTGCATCGACTCCCGGAGGACATCGAAGCCGAGGCGCAGACACGCTGGCGCTGGGCGCGTCTGGTGGAGCACCTGGATGACCGTGAGCGCGATGCCCTATCCGAGCGGCTGCGTCTGCCACGGGCTCATCGCGAGTTGGGCACTCAGGCGGCCAGTACTCGCACCCTGTGTCGTGAGGTCGCGTTGAACGGGCTCTGCGGCTCGCAGGTGATGCGCTGGCTAGATGCCATCGATGGGTGGCGCCGCAGCGATCGGGTGGCGCCCCTGGTAAGCCTGGTGAGCCTGGACGACCCGGCCCTGGCCGAGGACCTGGCCCTGGCCTGGCGGCTGGCCGTTCAGGTCCTGCCGAAGGCGCTGGTGGCCGAGGGCTATCAGGGGCGTGAGCTGGGCGATGAACTCGCCCGGCGTCGCCGGGAGGCCATCGACGGAGCGCTCGGGAGCCCGGGCGCAAGGTCGTGAGGGCTACTCCGCGGAGGAGAGCCGCCGGCCCTGCCAGCTGAAGTCCACCGGCCAGAGTCGCTGATGGCCGGCCTCGAAGCGGGCCCAGTGGTCGCTATAGGTCTCGCCGGTGAGCGGATGGCGTGCCTCGGGCAGCAGCTCCGCCAGCGGCTGCAGCACGAAGGCGTGGTGGAGGATCTCGCCGCGGGGCAGCTCGACGCCGTCATGGGTGCCACTGAGGTGGCCCACCGTGAGAAGGTCGATGTCCAGGGTCCGGGGGCCGAACTTGGGGAGGTCCTTGCGGCGGCCGTTGGCGGCCTCCAGCCGCTTGCACCAGGCCTGTAGTGCGCCCACCGAGCGGTCGCTCTCGAAGGCCACCACCAGGTTGTAGAAGTTGCGGCCATCCTCGAAGCCCACCGGCTCGCTCTCGAAGATCCGTGAGATGGAAAGCGGACCGAAGCTTTCGGCCAGCGCATCCAGGCTGGCCTGCACGTGGCGCTCGCGCTCGATGTTGCTGCCGATGCTGACGGTGACCCTGGCCATCAGGCGTCTCCCGGCCGGGTGCCGCGCTCGATGGAGACGCCCACCGCGCCGGCAGCCGACACGGCGCCGGGCTTGCGCACGGTCAGGCGCAGCCAGGCGATGCCGAAGTCGGCGCGCAGGGTCTCGGCCAGGCGCTCGGTGAAGGTCTCCACCAGGGCGAACCGGTGCTCGCCGGCGAAGGCGTTGACGCGCTCGCTGATGGCGGCGTAATCCAGGGTCAGCGCGATGTCGTCACCCGCCGCGGCGGGGCGGATGTCGGTGCCCAGCTCCAGGTCGAGGCGAAGCGTCTGGGTGATGCTGCGCTCCCAGTCGTAGACGCCGATCACGGTGTCCACCTCGAGCGCGTCGATCAGCACAAGATCCATCGTGGCTCCCTGGTCGTTGGGTGATGCGGACCCGGTGACGCCCGGTCCCGCTTGCAGGCGGCGATTGTACGCCAGCGCGTGCTCCGGCGACACCGCGCTCGTGCGGCCTGTCGTCCGAGGCCCCCGGCTGGCAGAATCGAACTATCCCCCCTGGAGGAGGCCGCCCGTGGAGGCGCCATTCGACCTCATCCTGCCGCTGATGGTGATCGGCTATCTCAGCGGTACCTGGCTCGGTGCCCTCACGGTGTGCCGGCTGGCCGGCGTGGGCGATCCGCGGCTGGCGGGCTCCTGTAATCCGGGGTTCTCCAACGTGCTGCGCCTTCACGGCTATCGGCTCGCCCTGGCCACTCTGGCGGTGGATGCCGTCAAGGGCATGCCGGTGCTGTGGCTGGCCATGTGGCTCGGCCTGCCGCCCTGGGCGCAGGGGATGGTGGGACTCAGCGTTCTGCTGGGCCACGCCTATCCGGCCTGGCACCGCTTCCGCGGCGGCAAGGCGGTGGCCAGTGCCTTCGGCGTGATGCTGGTCCTCACGCCCTGGGTGGCGCTCTGCTGTGCCGCGTTCTGGACCCTGCTCGCATGGCGGATGCGCACGGCGGCCATCGCGTCGCTTGCCAGCGCCGCCATGGCGCCGCTGGCAAGCCTCTGGCTGGCCCCGAATTTCGTGGGCGTGGTGATCGTCTTCACGCTGCTGGTGCTGGCGCGCCATGTGTTCAATATCCAGCGCCTCGGGCGCGGCGACGAGCCCGGGCTTTGAGCCGGCACGCGGCGGCTTTCACGCTCCGGCGGGTGCCTCGAGCGAGTCCATCGGCCAGCGCGGCACCGCCTTCATGATGCCGGTCTCGTCATGTTCCCCGGCCATCAGACGCTGGGCCCCCACGTAGGCAATCATGGCCCCGTTGTCGGTGCAGAAGCGTCCTCGCGGATAGTAGGCCCGGGCGTCGCGCTTGTCGCATTCACGCTCGAGTCGCTCGCGGAGCCGCACGTTGGCGCTGACACCACCGGCGACCACCAGGCGCTTGAGGCCGGTCTGGTCGAGGGCGCGGCGGCACTTGATCACCAGTGTGTCGACCACCGCCTCCTCGAAGGCGCGGGCCACGTCGGCATGGGCCTGGTCGTCCAGCTCGCCCGCCCCCTCCAGCTGGCGGATGGCGGTCAGGGTGTGGGTCTTGAGCCCCGAGAAGCTGAAGTCCAGGCCCGGTCGGTCGGTCATGGGGCGTGGGAAGCGGAAGCGGCCGGGGTCGCCCTGCTCGGCCAGTCGGGCTACATGGGGGCCACCGGGATAGTCGAGCCCCAGCATCTTGGCCGCCTTGTCGAAGGCCTCGCCCGCCGCGTCGTCCACTGACTCGCCGAGCAGTCGATACCTGCCCAGTCCCTGCACCTCGACCAGCTGGGTATGGCCGCCGGAGACCAGCAAAGCCACGAAGGGAAAGCCGGGGGGCGCGTCCTCCAACATGGGGGCCAGCAGGTGGCCCTCCATGTGGTGGACGCCAAGCACCGGGATATCCAGCGCCCGGGCCATGCCGTGGGCGGTACTGGCGCCCACCATCAGGGCCCCGACAAGGCCCGGGCCGGCGGTGTAGGCGATGGCGTCGAGTGCCGTGCGCGACAGACCGGCCTCGTCCAGCACTTGCTGGATCAATGGCAGCAGGCGCCTTGTATGGTCGCGGGAGGCGAGCTCCGGCACCACGCCGCCATACTCGGCGTGCATGGCGATCTGGCTGTAGAGGGCGTCGGCCACGAGGCCGCGCTCCGTGTCGTAGAGAGCGACGCCGGTCTCGTCGCAGGAGGTCTCGATGCCCAGTACGCGCATGATGGAGGCTCGTTGATGCGGAGATGGCGGCATTCTACGCATTTTGCCCCTCCTCGGCAGCAGGCAAACGATTTGCACGAGCTCGGCAGGACGACTAGAATACTGTCCGCTGCAAGACTGGGTCGTGCACCCAGGGGTCATGCCCTGAATTTCCTCGCATCGTTCCGGTTCGCCTGGCGAGTCCGGAGCTCTCTGCGTGGTGATCAGGTGGCCCACGGGGTGTGCGTACAAACCGAACTCAAGTTACCCAAGGTAGGTGAGTGCTTAATGCCTTCTGTCAAAGTACGTGATAACGAGCCGTTTGACGTCGCGCTGCGTCGCTTCAAGCGTTCCTGTGAAAAGGCCGGTGTCCTCTCGGAGGTGCGTCGTCGCGAGCAGTACGAGAAGCCGACCGCAGAGCGCAAGCGCAAGGCGGCGGCTGCCGTCAAGCGTCATGCCAAGAAGCTTCAGCGTGAGCGCAAGCGTTTCGAACGGCTCTATTGATCCGTACTGGAGCCGGTGAGGGCCTTCGGCCCCTGCCGTCTCAAGAGGGACGCCAAGCGGCCGCCTAACGGTGGCCGCTTGTTTTTCGTCGTCTCTTTCCCGCCGCCCGCAGGTTGCCCCCATGTCCGGTCAGATCCCTCAACGCTTCATCGATGACCTCCTGGCCCGCGTCGACGTGGTCGAGGTGGTCGGCGAGCGCGTGAAGCTGAAGAAGGCCGGCCGCAACCACTCGGGGCTGTGCCCCTTCCATCAGGAGAAGTCGCCGTCGTTCACCGTCAGCGCCGACAAGCAGTTCTATCACTGCTTCGGCTGCGGTGCCCACGGCAATGCCCTGCGCTTCCTGATGGAGTACGACAAGCTGCGCTTCCCGGAGGCCGTGGAACAGCTGGCCGGGCGACTCGGCATGGAGGTGCCCCGCGAGGGAGCCGATGATCCTCGTGCCCAGGCGCGCGAGCGCAAGCGCAAGGAGGGGGTCAACCTGCTGGAGCTCTCGGCCAGCTTCTATCGGGAGCGGCTGAAGATGCCGGAAGGGGAGGCCGCCCGCCGGTACCTGGCCGACCGAGGGCTGTCGCCGGAGGTCCAGCAGACCTTCGGCATCGGCTGTGCGCCGGTCGGCTGGGAGGCGCTCAAGCGTCACCTGTCGGAGCGCGGTATCGCCGAGGCGGTGCAGATCGAGTATGGCCTGCTGGTCCATCACGAGGACAGCGGCAGGACCTATGACCGTTTCCGCGACCGGGTGATGTTCCCGATCCGCGACATCCGCGGGCGCACCATCGCCTTCGGCGGCCGCGTGCTGGGCGATGCCAAGCCCAAGTACCTCAACTCGCCCGAGACGCCGGTGTTCCACAAGGGGCGCGAACTCTACGGCCTATTCGAGGCGCGCCAGGCCGAGGCGCGCCTCGAACGGGTGGTGATCGTCGAGGGCTACATGGATGTGGTGGCGCTGGCGCAGTTCGGCATCCGCAATGCCGTGGCCACCTTGGGCACCTCGACCAGCGAGGATCACCTGAGTCGGTTGTTTCGGATGGTCGGCGAGGTGGTGTTCTGCTTCGACGGTGATCGTGCCGGTCGTCAGGCCGCCGCCCGGGCCCTGCAGACGGTCTTGCCGCAGATGATCGATGGTCGCCAGGCGCGGTTCATGTTCCTTCCCGAGGGGGAGGATCCGGACACCCTGGTACGCCGGGAGGGGGCAGAGGCCTTCGCGGATCGCATCACCTGTGCAAGCCCTTTGTCGGAATTCCTCTTCGATCACGCGGCAGAGGGGCGCGACCTGGCAACCATCGAGGCGCGAGAGCGTTTCGCCAGTCAGGTGCTCTCGGCCATCGGCAAGTTGCCGGAGGGGGTGCTGAAGTCCCTGCTGCTGGGTGAGCTCTCGCGGCGAACCGGCGTCGACCAGTCGCGATTCGAGGCCCTGGTCAGGCCTCGCGAGGTGCCGGAGGTGGAATCATCAACACCACCGGAGGCCGAGCGTGGCGATGGGGTCGTGTCGAACCCGCAGCAGAGGCCGGGCAAGGGGCGACAGGCCCTGAGCTTGATGGCGCGTGTCCTGCAGCTGCTGGTTCATGATCCTCGGCTGGTCGAGCGTCTGCCCGAGGAGACCGACTGGTACCCCAGGGAGGATCCCGAGGCGCGACTGTGCCGCGAGGTGGAGCGTCTCCTGAGGGCTGGCGGCTATCGCAGTGCCCAGGTATTGCTGGCCCACTTTCATGGCACCCCTGAGGGAGAGTGGCTGGCCGGCTTGGCTCGCCGGGAACTGCTGATTCCTCAAGGATCGCGGGCCGCCGAACTGGACGGTCTGGTCGAGCATTTCCGTCGGCATCGGCTGAGGCCCTCGCGTCAGGAGGAAGTCGATTCCTTGCTGTCAAAGCAGCAACGGGGGGAGCGGCTCTCGCAGGAGGACCGGCAGCGCCTGATGGTTCTTCTCGCCGATCTGAAGGGGTGAGGCGGGCCACTGGCATGGCTGAAAGGACGCGACCGTAAGAACACGGATGCGGACATCGGCGAGGGGGTTGAATTTTCTCCCGACATCACCACATACGAGTCATGTGCTGTTTCAAGGCGCAACCTGACAAACTAACACACCTGAAAGACCGCGCAAATAGACCGAACTGGCAGGAAGGTGGCCTTACCCGCTATACTTTTCTGCTTATCGAGTTTTCACCGCTTCAGGTGCTTCATTCTTCTTCGTCGAGATAGGGTTTCTATGGCTGGAAATGCGCAGCAACAGTCACGTCTGAAGGAGTTGATCGCGCGCGGCAAGGAACAGGGCTACCTGACCTATGCCGAGGTCAACGACCACCTTCCCGAGGATATCGCCGACCCGGATCAGGTGGAAGACATCATCGGCATGATCAACGACATGGGCATCAGCGTCGTCGAGGAAGCCCCCGATGAAGACACCCTGATGATGTCGGATCACTCCACCGATGAGTCGGCGGCCGAGGAGGCCGTGGCCGCCCTCGCCGCCGTGGAGAGCGACGTCGGCCGCACCACCGATCCGGTGCGCATGTACATGCGCGAGATGGGGACCGTCGAACTCCTGACTCGCGAGGGCGAGATCGAGATCGCCAAGAGGATCGAGGAGGGTACCCGCGAGGTCATGTCGGCGCTGGCCTACCTGCCCGGTGCCGTGGAGTCCATCCTTGACGCCTATGATGCCACTCAGGACGAGGAGGCTCCGGGCCGCCTCTCCGATCTCTTTTCGGGCTTCATCGACCCCGACGAGGGGATTCCCGGCGTGGCCGAGGCGGAAGTGCCCGAGGAAGACCCCAATGACGAGTCCGACGGGGATGACGACGACGATACCGAGGCGGAGGAAGAGAACGTCGGCGGTCCCGATCCCGAGGAGTCCCGAGCCCGCTTCGAGCAGATCCGCGAGCTGAACGCCTCGGCCCAGGCGGCCATCGAGGCCCACGGTCGTGCCTCGAAGGAGGCCCAGGAGGAGCTCGCGCGTCTCGCCCAGATGTTTTCGCCGATCAAGCTGGTGCCCAAGCATTTCGAGCGTCTGGTGGGCCAGGTTCGTATCAGCGTCGAGCAGGTGCGTGCCCAGGAAAAGGCGATCATGCAGCTGTGCGTGAAGAAGGCAAGGGTGCCCCGCAAGACCTTCATCAAGGCCTTTCCGGGCAGCGAGTCGCGTCTCGAGTGGCTCGACGAGTTCGGTGCCGCCTACCCGAAGTATTCCACACGCCTTGAGCCACTGCGGGTGGACATCCACCGCTCCCAGCGCAAGATCGCCTTCGAGGAGGAGATGATTCAGCTGCAGGTGCCTGAGATCAAGGAGGTCAACCGCCGTCTCTCCATCGGTGAAGCCAAGGCGCGCCGGGCCAAGAAGGAGATGGTCGAGGCCAACCTGCGCCTGGTGATCTCCATCGCCAAGAAGTACACCAACCGTGGCCTGCAGTTCCTGGACCTGATCCAGGAGGGCAACATCGGCCTGATGAAGGCCGTGGACAAGTTCGAATACCGTCGTGGCTACAAGTTCTCGACCTATGCCACCTGGTGGATACGTCAGGCGATCACCCGCTCTATTGCCGACCAGGCTCGCACTATCCGCATCCCGGTGCACATGATCGAGACCATCAACAAGCTCAATCGCGTGTCGCGGCAGATGCTTCAGGAGATGGGTCGCGAGCCGACGCCCGAAGAGCTCGGTGAGCGTCTCGAGATGCCCGAGGACAAGGTTCGCAAGGTCCTCAAGATCGCCAAGGAGCCGATCTCCATGGAGACGCCCATCGGTGACGATGATGACTCGCACCTGGGGGATTTCATCGAGGACGGCACCATCCTGCTGCCCATCGACTCGGCGACCGGCGAAGGGCTGATCGAGGCAACGCGCAACGTGCTCGGCGGCCTCACCGCCCGCGAGGCGAAGGTGCTGCGGATGCGCTTCGGCATCGACATGAACACCGATCACACTCTCGAGGAGGTCGGCAAGCAGTTCGATGTCACCCGCGAGCGGATCCGTCAGATCGAGGCCAAGGCGCTGCGCAAGCTGCGTCATCCCAGCCGCTCCGAACCGCTGCGCTCCTTCCTCGACGAGTAGTCACAAGAAGGGATCGGGCGGGCATTGTGCCCTCCCGAAGAAACAGGCCCCGCAGGCATCGCCCGCGGGGCCTGTTTCGTCGGGAGGAGGTGTCAGCTGGTGCGACGCGCCCGGGCCCAGTGGCGGGTCAGCAGGAACAGCTCGATCATGGCGATCAGGATCAGCGCATAGCCGAACAGCTCCACCCCCTCCTCGGCGGCATCCTTGAAGATGCGCGCACTGTCCTCGCGAATCGCCTGCCACATCTCGCCTCGGCCATGGAGTCGCGAGAAGACATAGGTGGTCAGGAAGCCGGCGGCGAACAGGCCGAAGGAGAAGCTGCTGGCATAGCCCACAAACTGTGCGGCGAATTCCCGCCGGTGGCGGATCACGCTGTAGAGGCAGGGCAGGATGATCAGTGCCACCAGCAGCTGCCAGGCTCCGTCAGCGACGTGGGCATCGAGCAGGGCATCCTGCTCGCGGACCAGGGAGCCCGCCACGAAGGCGAGCAGCATCAGGCTCACGTGCGGGAGTTCGCGAAGCCCTACCCTCACGTAGAGCAACAGGAGTGTCGAGAGCGCCAGCAGAACGCTCTGGGCCAGCTCGGTGAAGCCCCGTTCCGAGAAGCGGGCCTCGGGCTGGTAGAGGGCCTCATAGTAGGCGCCCTGGGAGATGCCGGCTACCAGCAGGATATAGAGAGTGGCCCTCAGGCAGGTGGCGGGGAAGCCGATCGGCATCGGGCGTTCGGGGGGCAGGCGGGGAGACATCGCGAATCAACTCAATCATAACATCCAGGTAGCGACCAGTTTAGCGTCTCACCCCCGGCGTGCCTACTCGACCGGCATGCCTGGCGGGTTGGCGCGTCGGGCCTCCTCGACGATACAGTCATGCACCGCGGCCACCCGGCGGTCGTCCAGCCCGCCCGGCGCATGGACGATACCGTAGCGCATGCCGGTCGTCCGCGGAGAAGGGCGGGGGCGCAGACGGGAAAGATCCGCTCCTCCATCAGCGGCGTGATGGAGAGCCCGGGGGTGTGCCCATCGTTGAGGGCCAGGTCGAAGTCGCCGTCGCGCTGCGAGCCGCTGCTGTCCTCGGTGGTGAAGTGCAGCTCGATGTCGGGAAAGCGTGCCTGCAGCCGGGGCAGGCGCGGCATCAGCCACTTGTGCAGGAAGGAGGGCGCCGAGCGCAGCCGGATCACCCCGCTCATCACCCCGCTGCGCAGGCGGCACACCTCCAGCCCCACGGCCTGGCAGGCCTCGTCCACCACCGCCGCCAGGCGCCGCCCCTCTTCGGTCAGCTCCAGTCGGCGCGGCAGTCGGCGCGGCAGTCGGCGGAACGGCCTGAACCCCAGCCGCTGCTCGAGCTGCTGGCTCACCGCGCCGGTGGTCACGTGCAGTTCATCGGCCGCCCGCGTGAAGGAGAGGTGGCGGGCTCTGACGGCGAAGACCTTCATCCAGGCGTGGGTCTGGGCATTCAGGTGACGGCTCATGGTTTAGAAATTCTATATCATGCGCGAGATATTCTTGATTGCCGGGGGGGCATATCACCGCCATGCTGAGGAAGACTCTCGGCAAGCGTCGAGTGGCTTTAGCCTGACTGACGCATAGGCGTCAGCCGGACAGCCCCCGACCCTTGATGCCGGCACGCGCCGGCTCTCGACACGAGGCATCCCTATGGCAATCAGCGTCTTCAACCTGTTCAAGATCGGCATCGGCCCGTCCAGCTCCCATACCGTCGGCCCCATGCAGGCCGCCCACGACTTCTTGCAGGTGCTCAAGCTCCGCGAGCTGATTGAGCGCGTGACCCGGGTCGAGGTTCACCTGCACGGTTCCCTCTCCGCCACCGGCAAGGGCCATGGCACCGATCGTGCCATCATCATGGGCCTGATGGGCGAACGCCCCGAGCTCATCGACCCGGCCATCGTCGCACCGCGCATCGAGGAGCTGCTGGAGTCCCGGACCCTGCTGCTCGACGGCCGCCTGGCGATCCCCTTCCAGTGGAACCGGGACCTGCAGTGGCAAGACGAGAGCCTCGCTTACCACCCCAACGCCATGACCCTGGTGGCTCATGGCGACGCCGAGGAACTCTACCGCGACACCTTCTACTCTGTAGGGGGTGGCTTCGTGATCGATGCCGACCAGGCGGCCCGCGGTGAGCTCGACCGTGATACCACGGTGCTGCCCCATGACTTCAACAGCGCCGCCGAGCTGATGGCGCTGTGCCGATTGCACGACCTGCGCATCAGCGAGCTAATGATGGAGAACGAGAAGGCCTGGCGCGGCGAAGACGAGATCCGCGCGGGGCTGCAGCGCATCTGGGAAGCCATGCAGGCGTGCGTCAACCAGGGGCTGGCCGCCGAGGGTATCCTGCCCGGCGGACTCGGGGTCAGACGGCGCGCGGCCACCCTGCATCGTCGGTTGCAGGATTCTGACGGCGATCATGGCCTGATCGCTTCCACCTTCTCGGCGATGGACTGGGTCAATGTCTTCGCCCTGGCCGTCAACGAGGAGAATGCCGCCGGTGGACGGATGGTCACCGCGCCCACCAATGGGGCGGCGGGCATCATCCCCGCGGTGCTTCACTACTATATGAAGTTTCAACCCGATGCCTGCGAGCGTCATGTGGTGGACTTCCTGCTGACTGCCGGCGCCGTGGGCATCCTGTGCAAGAAGAATGCCTCCATCTCCGGTGCCGAGGTGGGCTGTCAGGGGGAGGTGGGGTCGGCCTGTGCCATGGCGGCCGCGGGTCTCACCGAGGTCATGGGCGGCACCGTGGAACAGGTGGAGAATGCCGCCGAGATCGGCCTGGAACACAATCTGGGACTTACCTGCGATCCGGTGGGCGGCCTGGTGCAGGTGCCCTGCATTGAGCGCAACGCCATCGCCTCGGTCAAGGCCATCAACGCCGCCCAGATGGCGCTGGGGGGCGATGGCGAGCACTTCATCTCGCTGGACAAGGCGATCCGCACCATGCGCGACACCGGCGCCGACATGCAGGACAAGTACAAGGAGACGTCCCGCGGCGGTCTGGCCGTCAATGCCATCGAATGCTGACGACGTCCCGAGCCGGCGACCGGTCTGGCCGCCGCGCACAGCAGGCGCGATGTCCCGGCGGGGCATCGCGCTTTTTTTGTCGCCCATGTTCGTCCGTCATAGTTTGCAAGCTATTGATAGCGCGAGCGTCTACACCATTGGTCGAGTTCCGTCCTTCACCTGTTGCCCTGGCGTCGCCACTCATCTAGTTTACGTTAACGTAAAGTGTAGAGTGTTATTCGGGGCTGCCTGACAACTCACTACGGGCCCTCGCTGCCGCTACAGCGCCAGAACAACGACAACGGCCGACAACAACGACAACAACGACAACAGCATCAACGGCGGATCGCGCCAGCGATCCAGAGAGGACGAACCATGACCCAGGCGTTCATACTGGAAACTCGCGGTTTGACCAAGGAGTTCCGTGGTTTCACCGCCGTGGACGACGTCAATCTGCAGGTCCGGGAAGGGCATATCCATGCCCTGATCGGCCCTAACGGGGCCGGCAAGACCACCGTCTTCAACCTGCTCACCAAGTTCCTCCCGCCCACCCGCGGCGAGATTCTCTATCGGGGAAAGCCGATCACCAGCATGCGGGCCAACGAGATCGCCCGGCTGGGCCTGGTTCGATCCTTCCAGATTTCCGCGGTGTTCGCCCACATGACCGCCATGGAGAACGTGCGGGTGGCGCTGCAGCGTCGTCTCGGCACCTCCTTCCACTTCTGGAAGTCCGAGCGCAGCCTCGAGCACCTCAACGATCGGGCCCTCGAGTTGCTTGACGAGGTCGGCCTGCGCGACTACGCCGATGTGCTCACCGTAGAGATGCCCTACGGGCGCAAGCGGGCGCTGGAGGTGGCGACCACCCTGGCCCTCGACCCCACCGTGATGCTCCTCGACGAGCCGACCCAGGGCATGGGCGCCGAGGATGTGGACCGCATCGTCGAGCTGATCAGGAGTGTCTCGAAGGGCCGCACCGTGCTGATGGTGGAACACAACCTCAGCGTGGTCAGCCGTCTGTGCGACCGTATCACCGTGCTGGCCCGCGGCAGCGTGCTGGCCGAGGGCGACTATGAGGCCGTTTCCCGCGACACGCAGGTCCGGGAGGCCTACATGGGCAGTGATGCCGCGGCGGAAGAGGAGGCCAGCGCATGAGTCAGGCAGCAGAGAAGCTCACCGAGTACCAGGACCGGGACGGTGCTGAGATGCTGAGGATCAGCGACCTGCATGCCTTCTACGGCGAGTCGCACATCCTGCATGGCGTCGACTTCGACGTGAAACGCGGCGAACTGGTGACCCTTCTGGGGCGCAACGGCGCCGGGCGCAGCACCACCCTCAAGGCGATCATGAACATGGTCGGCCAGCGCACCGGTTCCATCGTGATCAACGGCAACGAGACCCTGGCCATGAAGCCGCACCGCATTCCTCGGCTCGGCGTGGGCTACTGCCCCGAGGAGCGTGGCATCTTCGCCAGCCTCGACGTCGAGGAGAACCTGCTTCTGCCTCCCACGGTGAGCAGTGGCGGCATGGGCATCGACGAGATCTATGCGATGTTCCCTAACCTCTACGAGCGTCGCCGCAGCCAGGGCACCCGGCTTTCGGGCGGCGAGCAGCAGATGCTGGCCATGGCGCGCATCCTGCGCACCGGGGCGCGGCTGCTGCTGCTCGACGAGATCACCGAGGGGCTGGCGCCGGTCATCGTCCAGGCGCTGGGCGAAGTACTGGTCAAGCTCAAGGAACGGGGCATGACCATCGTGCTGGTGGAGCAGAACTTCCGCTTCGCAGCACCCCTGGCCGACCGTCACTTCGTGATGGAACACGGCCGCATCATCGAGGAGATCAGTGCCGCCGAGCTGTCCTCGCGGCGTGAGCACCTCAATTCCCTACTGGGGGTCTAACGGCCGCGCCGTGCTGCCCCCGGTTCATGCAACACAACCCATGCATCACAACGCACCTGCATCGACAACAACAAACAGCCCCCCGGGGCCACGGAGATAAACATGACCTTCAACAGGAAGATCCTCGCCAGCAGCATCGCCCTTGCCGCCACCACCCTGGTCGCGAGCGGCGCCCAGGCAGAGATGACCGACGATGAGCTGCGCATCGGTTATCTCGCCGACATGTCCGGCACCTATCGCGACCTGGCTGGTCCGGGCGGCCTTGAGGCACTGAACATGGCCGTGGAGGACTTCGGCGGTGAGGTCAACGGCGTGCCGATCGAAGTGTTCAGCGCCGATGACCGCAACAGCGCCGATGTGGGTGCCAACACCGTGCGCGGCTGGGTCGACCAGGAGAACGTCGACCTCGTCGCCGGCATGGTGGCCTCCTCGGTCTCCATCGCCGTGAGCAAGGTGCTGGAAGAGGCGGGTGGCCTTGCGATCATCTCCGGCTCCGCGGCCTCGAGCATCACCAACGAACACTGCACCCCGAATCACATCCACTGGGTCTACGACACCTATCCGCTGGCCAACGGCACTGCCAAGGCCGTCGTTGACCAGGGAGGCGATACCTGGTTCATGCTCACCGCCGACTACGCCTTCGGACATGCCCTGGAAGGCGATGTCACCAAGGTGGTGGAAGAGAACGGCGGCGAGATCATCGGGGGCGTGCGCCACCCCTTCCCGACCAGCGACTTCTCCTCCTATATCCTGCAGGCGCAGGGCTCCGGGGCGAAGATCGTCGGCCTGGCCAATGCCGGCTCCGATACCGTCAACGCCATCAAGACCGCCAGCCAGTTCGGGCTGGTGCAGTCTGGCCAGCAGCTCGCCGGCTTGCTGATCTTCCTCAATGACGTCCACGCCATGGGCCTCGAATCCACCCAGGGCCTGCTGCTCACCACCGGCTGGTACTGGGACATGGACGACCAGTCTCGCGAGTGGGCCGAGCGTTACTTCGAGCGCGTGGGCAGCATGCCGACCATGGTCCAGGCCGGCGTCTACTCCAGCACCATGCACTACCTCAACGCCGTGGATGCGGCGGACACCGACGAGTCCCAGGCGGTCCGCGCCCAGATGGCCGCGACGCCCGTCGAGGACTTCTTCTCCCGCAATGGTCGCATCCGCGAAGACGGCCGCATGGTCCACGACATGTACCTCGCCGAGGTGAAGTCCCCGGAGGAGTCCACCGGCGAGTGGGATCTCTACAAGATCAAGAGCACCATTCCCGCCGACGAGGCCTATCGTCCGCTCTCCGAAAGCCAGTGCAAGCTGGTCCAGAACTGAGCAGGGCCAGACAGGGCGGCGGCCTCGGCCGTCGCCCCTCTGACGGGAGGACCGTGACATGACGATGATTTTCGGGGTGCCGTTGGCGGTGTTCATGGGCCAGTTGATGCTGGGCCTGATCAATGGCGCCTTCTATGCCCTGCTCAGCCTGGGGCTGGCGGTGATCTTCGGGCTGCTGAAGATCATCAACTTCGCCCACGGGGCCCAGTACATGCTGGGCGCCTTCGCGGCGATGCTGGCCCTGGAATATCTTGGCATCAACTACTGGGTTGCTCTGCTGCTGGTGCCGCTTGTGGTGGGGGGTCTGGGGGTGGTGCTCGAGCGCCTGATCCTGAGACGCATTGCCCACCTCGACCATCTCTACGGGCTGTTGCTCACCTACGGCCTGGCGCTGATCCTGGAAGGGTCGCTGATCAATATCTTCGGGGTATCCGGGTCGAGCTACCCCACGCCCGAGGCACTCCAGGGCGGCATGAACCTCGGCTTCATGTTTCTGCCGATCTATCGTGCCTGGGTGCTGGTGGCGGCTATGGTGGTCTGCGTGGGCACCTGGTTCATCATCGAGCGTACACGGCTCGGGGCCTACCTGCGTGCCGGGACCGAGAACCCGGCCCTGATGCAGGCCTTCGGCGTGAACGTGCCGCAGCTGATCACCCTGACCTACGGTTTCGGCGTGGCGCTGGCCGCCTTCGCCGGGGTGCTGGCGGCGCCGCTCTATCCGGTATCGCCGACCATGGGCTCGAGCCTGCTGATCGTGGTCTTCGCCGTAGTGGTGATCGGCGGCATGGGGTCTATTCTCGGTGCGATCATCACCGGCCTGGCCATGGGTCTGATCGAGGGCCTCACCAAGGTCTATTACCCTGAGGCGGCCAACACCGTGATCTTCCTGGTGATGATCCTGGTGTTGTTGATGCGCCCCGCGGGACTCTTCGGCAAGGAGGCATGACGTGATGGCCACGACACAAGCACTGACCCCCGCCATGCAGCGCCAACGCAACGCGCGGATGCGGCGCAACTTGCTCTACCTGGTACTCCTGGCACTCGCCCTGGTGGCACCGCTCGCCATCTACCCGGTATTTCTGATGAAGGTGCTGTGCTTCGCGCTTTTCGCCTGTGCCTTCAACCTGCTGCTGGGCTATGCCGGACTGCTCTCCTTCGGCCATGCGGCCTTCCTGGCCACCGGGGGCTATTTCACCGGTATCATGCTCTCGAGCTACCCGGGCCTGACGCCCGAGGCGGGTATCCTGATCGGTACCCTCGCAGCGGTGGTGCTGGGCACCTTCTTCGGCGTACTGTCCATCCGTCGCCAGGGGATCTACTTCGCCATGGTGACCCTGGCCCTGGCGCAGATGATGTTCTTCTTCTTCATCCAGGCACCGTTCACCGGGGGCGAGGACGGCCTGCATGGCGTTCCCCGGGGGGAACTGTTCGGGCTGATCAGCCTGAGTGAAAACCTCCCGATGTACTACTTCGTGCTGGCGATCTTCGTGATCGGCTTCGCCATCATTCAGCGCACCGTGCACTCGCCCTTCGGGCAGGTGCTCAAGGCGATCCGCGAGAACGAGCCCCGGGCGGTCTCGCTGGGCTACAATGTGGATGCCTACAAGCTGGTGGCCTTCGTCATCTCCGCGGGCCTGGCGGGCCTGGCGGGTTCCACCAAGACGGTGGTGTTCCAGTTGGCCTCGCTGACCGATGCCCATTGGCACATGTCTGGCGAGGTGATCCTGATGACCCTGCTGGGCGGGGTGGGCACGCTGTTCGGCCCCGTGGTGGGCGCCGGCCTCGTGGTCAGCCTGCAGACCCAACTGGCCCAGTCGCCCCTGGGGAACTGGGTGAGCGTGATCCTCGGTGCGATCTTCGTGATCTGCGTGCTGAGCTTTCGCAGCGGCATCGTCGGCGAGATCGGCAAGCTGGTGCGCAAGAACTTCAAGTAGGGCCGAGAGGCCACGCCGACATCGGGCGCCCTTCGGGGCGTCCTTTCCATTATATGGGGCGATCAGCTATACGGGGTGATCAACGACGTCCCGGCAACTGCCCGTCGATATGCTCGGCCAGGAAATCGATGAACTGGCGAATCTTTGGCGAGCGGTGGCGGTGGCGCGGGGTGACGGCCCATACCGCGGTGTCGTCGTGCCGGTAGGTATCGAGGACCGAGATCAGCTCACCACTGGCCAGGTGGGGATCCACATAGTAGTCGGGAAGCTGAGCCAGCCCCAGGCCCTTGAGCGCGGCATCCAGTAGCGCCGGTCCCGAGTTGCCCTCCCAGGGGCCCACGACTCGTACCTCTCGGCGCGCACCCTCGACGGCGAAGCGCCAGTGATCTCGCGAGCCCACCAGGCAGCGGTGATGGGCGAGTTCGGAGAGGGCATGGGGCTGTGGCCTGCGGGTGAAGTAGTCCGGCGCGCCGACCACGTATTCGCGGCGCTCGCAGAGCCGGCGGGCGATCATCGAGGAGTCCTCGAGGTGGCCCATGCGGATGGCGATGTCGAAGCCTTCGTCGATCAGGTCGACCTGGCGATTGGTCAGGTGCAGACGGACCCCCAGTTGCGGGTGGCGGGACTGGAAGTCGTTGACCAGGGGGGCCACGAAGCGCTCCCCGAAGGTGGTGGCAGAGGTCAGGCTCAGGATGCCGCTGGGACGGGCCTGAAGGTCCTTCACGGCGGCCTCGGCCTCGCGGAAGCCGTCGAACAGGTGATGGCAGTGCTGGTAGTAGAGGGTGCCGGCCTCGGTGAGGCGGATCCGGCGCGTGGTACGGAAGAGCAGGGTGGTGCCCAGTTGGCTCTCGAGCTGACTGACCTGGCGGCTGACATGGGAGCCGGAGACCCGAAGTCGGCGTGCGGCGGCCGCGAAGGTCCCCTGGCGGACGACCTCGACGAAGGCCTCGACCCGATCCCAGCGTTGCATGATGACTCCTTCCGACAGAATTGTTGCTGTATGACAATAATGTCCTGCATTTGATGCAGTTTATCCAGGGAGGGGGATTGCCTAGACTGTCGTCAGAATCACTTCACGCCGAACGAGGAAGATGCCATGAAGTCACGTGCCGCGGTCGCCATGGAGGCCGGCAAGCCCCTGGAGCTGGTCGAGATCGATGTCGAGGGCCCGAAGGCCGGCGAGGTGCTGGTACGCATGGCCGCCACCAGCGTCTGTCACACCGATGCCTACACCCTCTCCGGGGCCGATCCGGAGGGCAACTTCCCGGCGGTGCTGGGCCACGAGGGCGCCGGCGTCGTCCAGGAAGTGGGGGCAGGCGTGACCAGCGTGCGTCCAGGTGACCACGTCATCCCGCTCTATACCGCCGAGTGCGGCCAATGCAAGTTCTGCCTCTCCGGCAAGACCAACCTGTGCAGCTCGGTGCGTGCCACCCAGGGCAAGGGCGTGATGCCCGACGGCACCTCGCGCCTGTCGCTGGATGGCAGGATGCTGCATCACTATATGGGTACCTCCACCTTCAGCGAGTACACGGTGCTTCCCGAGGTCTCGCTTGCGGTGGTCTCCAAGGAGGCCCCGATGGACAAGATCTGCCTGCTTGGCTGCGGGGTGACCACCGGGATCGGGGCGGTGATGAATACCGCCAAGATTGAGCCGGGGTCCACGGTCGCCGTCTTCGGGCTCGGTGCGATCGGCCTGGCGGTGATCCAGGGAGCGGTGATGGCCAAGGCCAGCCGCATCATCGCCATCGACGTCAACCCGGATAAGTTCACGCTGGCCGAGCAGTTCGGTGCCACCGACTTCGTCAATCCCAAGGACCACTCGGATCCCATCCAGCAGGTCATCGTCGACCTGACCGACGGCGGCGTCGATTACTCCTTCGAGTGCATCGGCAACGTGAATGTCATGCGCCAGGCACTGGAGTGCTGCCACAAGGGCTGGGGCGAATCGGTGATCATCGGCGTGGCCGGGGCCGGCGAGGAGATCTCCACGCGGCCGTTCCAGCTGGTCACCGGCCGGGTCTGGAAGGGCTCCGCCTTCGGCGGGGTGAAGGGGCGCACCGAGCTGCCGGACTACGTCGAGCGCTACATGAACGGCGAGATCAATATCGACGATTTCATCACCCATGACATGCCCTTCGAGAAGATCAACGAGGCCTTCGAGCTGTTGCACCTAGGCGAGAGCATCCGCACCGTCCTGCACTATTGATGATGCGCCGCTTTTTATTCACGCCCGAAGCCGCGTGATGGGTTATTCGCGCCCGAAGCCGCGTGATGGGTTATTCACGCCCGAAGCTGAGTGACGGGCCAAGAGGGCAGCACCTGAGCACCCAGCGCCAATTTGCTGGTACATCCGAGTGACAGGGAAGGCTTTGGTTTTCCGGCCTTCAGGAGAAAGATTCATGAGCATGAGCGAACACCTCGAGCTGGTCTCTGCCAACAAGAGCTTCGGCGGCTGGCACAAGCGCTATCGCCACCGTTCCAGGGCGCTGGACTGCGAGATGACCTTCGGCATCTACCTGCCGCCTCAGGCGGAGACCGAGCGGGTGCCGCTGATGTGGTGGCTGTCCGGCCTGACCTGCACCGACGAGAACTTCATGCAGAAGGCCGGGGCCCACCGGGTAGCCGCCGAGCTCGGCATCGCCATCGTCTGTCCGGACACCAGTCCACGCGGCACCGACCTGCCCGGCGAGGACGATAGCTACGACTTCGGCAGCGGCGCGGGATTCTACGTCAACGCGACCCTGGAACCCTGGAAGAAGCACTACCGCATGTACGACTACGTGTCCGAGGAGCTGCCCTCGGTGGTGCGCCAGCATTTTCCGGTCAACGGCCGCGAGTCGATCAGTGGCCACTCCATGGGGGGGCACGGTGCCTTGATCCTGGCGCTGCGACGTCCCGGCCATTATCGTGCGGTGTCGGCCTTCGCGCCCATCGTCAATCCCAGTGAGAGCCCCTGGGGGCAGAAGGCCTTTTCCGGCTACCTTGGCGAGGACCGTGGGCTGTGGACCCAGTATGATGCCTGCGAGCTGGTGGCCCGCGGGGCTTCGAGCCAGTCGCTATTCATCGACCAGGGCGAGGCCGATGACTTCCTCGAGAAGCAGCTCTGTCCCGAACGCCTCGAGGCCGTATGCGCCGAGCACGACCATCCTCTGACCCTGCGGCGCCAGCCAGGCTACGACCATAGCTATTTCTTCATCGCCAGCTTCATCGAGGAGCACCTGCGCTACCATGCGGAGCGCCTGAAGAAGCGCTGAGCGGGTATTCTTGAGTGGGCGAGGGGAGCCGATGGTCGAGTGGGGGCGTGCAATGAAGCGGGACTGGCAGCGGTGGGTCTGGCGTGTGCTTTGGCGCACCGTGCTCGGCTTCGTGGTGTGCTCGGTGGTTCTGGTGCTGCTGCTTCGCGTGGTCCCGGTGTTCGGCTCCATGGTGATGGTAGAACGCAAAGTCCAGTCGTGGATTGCCGGGGAATCCCTCGACATCCGCCACCAGTGGCGTCCCTGGGAGAGCCTCTCCGATCAGGCCAAGCTGGCGGTGATCGCCGCCGAGGATCAGCGCTTCCCGCGTCATCACGGCTTCGACATCGCCGAGATGCGTCGCGCCTGGGAAGCCAGCCGCAACGGGGGGCGTCTGCGCGGAGCCAGCACCATCAGCCAGCAGACCGCCAAGAACCTCTTCCTGTGGACCGGCCGCAGCTGGGTACGCAAGGGGCTGGAGGCCTGGTTCACGCTGCTGATCGAGGTGCTCTGGCCCAAGCAGCGTATTCTCGAGGTCTACCTCAATATCGTGGAGTGGGATACAGGGGTGTTCGGTCTTGAGGTCGCCTCTCGCCACTATTTCGGCGTCTCCGCCAGTCAGCTGAGCGAGGCCCAGGCCAGCCGACTGGCGGCCATCCTCCCCGACCCCCGCGGCCGTGATGCGGCTCGTCCAGGTCCCCTGGTGGAACGGCGCAGTGTCTGGATCCGCCAGCAGATGCGCAACCTCGGCGGTACCGCCTATCTCGAACGGCTTTGAATCGTTGGGCTCTGAGTGCCTGCCGAACGGCTTTTCACCACCAGCACCACCCCGGTGATGGCGATGGCCATGCCGACCAGTGACAGGGGCGGCAGGCGCTCGTCGAACAGCCACCACGCCTCCAGGGCCGTCATCGGTGGAACCAGGTAGAAGAGGCTCGCCACCCGCGAGGCCTCCCCGCGCCTGATCAGTGCCATCAACAGCAGGATGGCGCTGATCGACAGCACCAGCACCAGCCAGCCCAGCGTCAGCAGGAAGGTAGGCGTCCAGTCGATCTCCCGCGTCTCGAACAGCAGAGCGCCCAGTCCCATCAGCGTCCCGGTGGCGAGATACTGCACCACGGTGCCGGAGAGCAGCGGCATGCCGGTGCAGAAGCGCTTCTGGTAGAGGGTGCCCAGCGAGATGCCGACCAGGGCCACCAGCACGCTGGCCAGGGCGCCGATACCGAAACCCTGGAACAGACTCTCGCCCGGGTCGAGCTTGCCGCCCAGCACCAGGGCGATGCCGGCCAGTCCCATCACCAACCCCAGCCATTGAGTCGCGCCCAGTCGCTCACCCAGCAGGGGGCCGGCGAGCCCCGCGGTCAGCAGGGGCTGGAGCCCTACCAGCAGGGCGGCCAGCCCAGCCGGCATGCCCTGGTAGATGCCATAGAAGACGCCCCCGAGATAGGCGCCGTGGACGAGCAGGCCCGAGACCGCGATATGCCCCCACAGCCCGGCACTTCGTGGCCAGTCTGCGCGCATCAGCAGGATCATCGGCACCAGCAGCGTCAGGGTCAGTACGCAGCGCACGAACAGGAAGGTAAAGGGCTCGGCATGGGGCAGGCCGAACTTGGCGCCGATGAAGCCGGTGCTCCACAGAGCCACGAAGACGATTGGCATGGCAGTCAGGGCTGCCTGGCGGTGACGTTCCGATGTCATGTCGGGGCTTCCGGGGTCGGAGAATGGGGGCTTCAGGGGTCCGAGAAAGGGGCATCATCGCGGGTGAGGGCACGGGAAGCCAATCTCGGGGATTGTGCTTTGGTCGTAGTTACTTCGTTCTCGGAGAATTGGTCAGACCATATTTTACTTGTATATACAAGCCATTGGACCTGTTTGTCGTATGGACTGACCAATGGTCTAAGGTCGGTAGCGTTGAAAGTTCCTGTTGGCCGGGTGCATGATCTTCAATAGCTTCCGCTGTGGAAGACGTTTCCAGATAAACGATTTCTTCTCAGGTCTCACAGGAGGTGAGGCCGGTTTGTCGGCAGGTCTTCCGGATCACCGGCATACCCAGATGGCCCAGGGATGACAACAAAACAAGAAGGTCCGGTCGACGCTCGTGGAATAACGGGCGCGCTCATTACAATCAGGAGTCAACGCCATGCAAGACGATAAGCAGACACCAAGCATCTCACCGGTCGATAACGCGGGCGTCAAGGAAGCGTTCAAGACCCCCAGTCGCCGTAATTTCCTCAAGGCCGCCGCGGTTGGCTCCGCCGCCGCCGTGACCGCTCCCTGGATTGGCAACGTTCAGGCCCAGGAAGGTATCAACATCCGTATGCAGTCGTCCTGGCCGCCGGGAACCCCGGGCTATCGCATCTTCGAGAAGTGGGCCAAGGGCGTGGGCGAGGCGACCAGCGGCGAGGTCACCATCGAGCCGTTCCCTGCGGGTGCCGTGGCCGGTGCCTTCGAGGTGGCCGATGCCGTGCGTAACGGCGTGCTCGACGGCCAGAACTGGTTCACCGTCTACTGGCCCGGCAAGATGCCGGCCGGCGTGTTCCTGACCGCCTATCCGATGGGCCTGTCGCTGCCCCATCAGTGGGACATCATGTTCGGTGCCTACGGCGGCTTCGACCTCGCCAAGGACCTGTACCGCAAGCAGGGCCAGGAGCTGCTGGGCTATGTCCACCATGACATGAACCTGATCCACTCCAAGAAGCCGCTGCGCAGCTTCGACGACTTCAAGGGCGTCAAGCTTCGCATGCCGGGCGGGATCGTGGCCGAGACCTTCGCCGCCGCTGGCGCGCGTACCACCCTGCTGCCGGGCTCCGAGGTCTATCCGGCCCTGGAGAAGGGCACCATCGACGCGGCCGACTACACTGGCGCGGCCAACAACTTCGAGCTGGGCTTCTGGCAGGTGGCGGACTACATCATCATGGGCCCGCCCTCCACGCCCTGCCTGCACCAGGCCGTCGACCTGATGGATATCTCGGTCAACCGCCGCGTCTTCGAGCGCATGTCGACCCAGACCCAGGACCTCATGCACGACCTGGTGGCCGCCTACTCCCGCGAGCACTACGCGGCGATCCAGAAGGCCAACGCCGAAGCCTGGCCGAAGTACAAGGAGAAGGGCGTCGAAATCATTCACCTCACCGAGAATGACGCCGACCGCTTCCGTGAAGTCGCCGTGCCGCTGTGGTTCAAGTGGGCCAACAAGGACAAGGACGCCGCCCGCCTGTTCAAGGCACACCTCGACACCATGATGGACCCGGCAGTGGCGCTGATCACCCCGGAAGACATCAAGGACTACGAACTCAACCTGTAACCTGACCTGCTCCACCATCACGGGTGTTGTGGCCTGCGGGCCGCAGCACCCGGCTTGGGTGAGTGACCACTACTAATCCCGCATCCCGCCGACTCGAGGTTCCGTTGCCATCGCCGGGAGGTGATGGTGCCGCGGAGGAGTATCCATGAATTTTGAGATTGATTTTGTCCTGCCGCACTGGCTCTACTGGTCGATGCTGCTGCTGTTGCCGCTGGTGGTGATGTTCTTCGTCGACCGCAGCTTCCGTCGTGGCGGTTCCGTCGACGGCGGGGACACCGCCGAGGTGCCCGCCGGTGAGGAAGTCGAGGTCGGCTACCAGCCCCCCGGCAATCTGTTCACCACCATCGTCGACCGTATTTCAGGGTTTTCCGGCCGTTACGTGGCCTACTGGGCGCTGATCGCCCCCTTTGCCTTCGCCTATGAAGTGCTGGTCCGATACGCGTTCAACTCGCCGACCAACTGGGTGCATGAGTCGATGACCCTGATGTTCGGCATGCAGTACCTCATCGCGGGGGCCTTTGCCCTGCGTGAAGGCGGACACGTCCGCGTCGATATCCTCTATCAGCGTGCCAGGCCTCTGAACAAGGCGGCGCTGGACCTGATGACATCGATCTTCTTCTTCATCTTCACCCTCGCGCTGATGGTGACCGGCTGGAAGTTCTTCTCACAGTCGGTGAGCGATGCATACTTTTTCGGTTCCAGCTACGCCAACGAGACCTCCTTCACCGAGTGGGCGATCCAGTTCTACCCGATCAAGTTCATGCTCTTCTTCGGCGCGTTACTCTTGCTGCTCCAGGGCTTCGGCCAACTGGTCCGTGACGCTCAGTCCTTCCGTTATCACTGGCGCCTGCATGAGGGTGGCAGGACCTTTGCCCAGGTGCTGCTCATCATCGCCATCGTGATCGCGGCCTGGACCCTGTTCGAGATGGTCAACATCGCGGTGACCGACTATGACAGCCTTGCGGGGAGCATCGAGAACAGCCTCGGCTCCGTCGGCATCGGTGCCCTGACGCTGGTGATGTTCGGCTCGCTGATGGTGGTGCTTGTGGCGGGCCTGCCGCTGGCCTTCGTCACCGGTGGCCTGGGTGTGGTCTTCCTTTACCTGGTCGGCGACCAGGCCATGCTCAACCTGATGCCGTCGCGCATCTTCCCGATGATGACCAACTACCAGCTGTCGGCCATCCCGCTGTTCATCTTCATGGCCTCGGTGCTGGAGAAGGCCGGCATCATCGAGGAGCTGTTCGACGTCGTCTACAAGTGGATGGGCGGCCTGCGGGCAGGCCTGGCCATTGCCACCGTCATCGCCTCCACCCTGCTGGCCGCCATGGTCGGCGTCATCGGCGCCGCGGTGGTGACCATGGGCCTGATCGCCCTGCCGGCGATGCTCAAGCGCAACTACGATCCTGAGATCGCCATCGGCTCGATCATGGCCGGCGGGACCCTGGGCATCCTGATCCCGCCGTCGATACTGGCGATCATCTACGGCGTCATCGCCCAGCAGTCGGTCGGCGAGCTCTATCTCGGCTCGCTGATTCCCGGCCTGCTGCTGGCCTTCATGTACGGCTTCTACTGCTGGCTGCGCGGCACCCTGAACATCAATATGGCGCCGCCGATGCCTGTCGAGGACCGGGTCGACATGAAGGAGAAGCTGCGCCTGCTGCGTAACATGCTGGCGCCGATCATCCTGGTGATCCTGGTGCTCGGCGTCATCTTCACCGGCATCGCCACCCCGGTAGAGGCGGCCGGCATCGGTACCTTCGGTGCCCTGATCGTGGCGGCGATGCACCGTCGCCTGACCTGGCCGAACCTGCACGCCGCCTGCATGACCACCCTGGTCGCCTCGGCGATGGTGATGTGGATCATCTTCGGTGCCAGCATCTTCGTCGGCTTCTACATCCTTCAGGGTGGCCAGCAGTTCGTGCAGGAGCTGATCTCCGGCGCCGGCCTTGGTCCCTATGCGGTGCTGGCCTTGATGATGGTGCTGTTGGTAGCGCTGGGCATGTTCCTCGACTGGGTCGGCATTCTGCTGCTGGCCGTTCCGATCTTCGTGCCCTTGATCCAGGGACTGAGCTTCGATGGCGTGTTCGGCCTGCCCGGCGTCGACCCGACTGATGTCTCGCTGTGGTTCGGCGTCATCTACCTGGTCAACATGCAGATGTCCTTCTTGAGCCCACCATTCGGCTATGCGCTGTTCTACATCAAGGGGGTGTGCCCGCCGCACATCACCATGGCGCAGATCTTCAAGTCGTCCTTCCCCTTCCTGGGCATCCAGGCGGTGGGCCTGCTGCTGGTCATCCTCTTCCCGGCCCTGGTGACATGGCTGCCCAACCTGGCCTATGGCTAGCAGGCAGTTCCACTGTCACAATGCACGACGCTCCCTTCGGGGAGCGTCGTCTTTTCAAATCATTACACGACAACACTGAACCCTGTGGGCGATCGCTCGTCTCACGAGGGCACACACACGACTTTCTGGAGGTATTCATGCAACGGATGACTGCACTGTTCTCGGCCGCGCTGCTCTCTCTCGGCCTTGCCGCCACCCAGGCCCAGGCCCAGCAGGACGAGGCTGCGGCGGACAACGCAGAACAGCCGCAGGCCACTGCGCCGGCCCAGGACTTCTCGGATGATCAGCTTCAGCAGTTCGCCGATGCGTCCAAGGAGATTGCCGTGATCGCCCAGGACTTCACCCAGCAGCTGCAGGCGGTGGAAGGCGAGGAGGCCCAGATGGAGGTCCGCAAGGAGGCCAATGACGTGATGGTCAAGGCCGTGCAGGACAGCGGTCTCGAGGTGGATACCTTCAACGCCATCGGCAAGGCCATTCAGCAGGACCCGGAGCTGATGCAACGCGTGCAGGAGATGGCCAAGGTCAGCGCCTCCACCGAGGACCAGAGTTCGTAAGAAGAGTGTCTCACCCTGTGGCCGTTCGTCGGCCACCGAAAGGCCACCCCGTGCATGCCACGGGGTGGCCTTCTTCGTTTTGGCCCTGCGTCATGGCATGCCTGCCGAGAGGGCGCTTGCGCAGTGGGCTCTCCTTCGACAGGCTCGATCGACTTTACAGCGCCAACAGGCCATTACAGACTGGTCCTTTCACCACCGCTCGGAAGTCATGGCCATGGAAGTGGAACTGCTTGAGATTCGCCAGCACATGGGACGGTTCGCGCCCTTCGACCGGATCTCGGACGAGCTGCTCGACGAGGTAGCCGGTCAGGTGGACGTGGCCTATTTCAAGGCCGGCAGCGACATCCTGGTGCTCGATGACGAGGTTCAGGGTTTCTGCTACATCCGCAGTGGGGCGGTGGAGGTGTATCGCCGTGGCGGCGAACTCTACAACCGCCTGGGCGAGGGCGACATCTTCGGCCACTTCAGCCTGCTGCGGAACCGTCGAGTCCGCTTTCCCGCCCGGGCCATGGAAGACAGCCTGATCTACTTCATTCCTGAGTCGGTCTTCTACCAGCTCTGCGAGGCCGACGCGCACTTCGCCGACTTCGTCGAGGTGGAGCGCCCGCGGCTCGAGTCGACGGTGGAGCAGGACAAGCAGCAGAACGACATGATGGTCACTCGGATCCGCAAGCTGCTGACCCGCTACCCCCTGATGCTGGAGGCCAGCACCACCGTCCAGGAGGCCGCCCGGCAGATCACCGAGGCCCAGGCCTCGGCGGTGCTGGTGCTCGATGTGCCGAGCGACAACCCCCGCTATACCTTCCGCGACAGCGAGGGTCGGGCCTGGCAGGTCACGGGCATCCTCACTGACAGCGACTTCCGCAAGCAGGTGGTGGCCGCGGGGCGCCCCGCCGACACTCCGATAGGGGAGGTGACAGGTCACCGTCTGGTCGCCGTCCAGTCCGACGAGTCGGTCCATGAGGCCATGCTCTGCATGCTGCGCAACAACATCCATCACCTGCCGGTCATGCACCGTCGCTCGCCGGTCGGTATCGTCCATCTCTCCGACATCATCCGTCACGAGACCCACTCGAGCCTCTACCTGGTCAGCAACATCTTCCACCAATCCAGCATCGAAGGCCTTGCCCGGTTGACTCCCGACGTCCAGGAGGCCTTCGTGCGCCTGGTCGAGGATGGCGCCGATTCACGCATGGTCGGCAGCGCGCTCTCCACCATCGGGCGCAGCCTGTCGAGGCGCCTGCTGGAGCTGGCCGAGGCGGAACTGGGGCCGCCGCCGGTGCCCTACTGCCTGATGGCGCTGGGCTCCATGGCCCGCAACGAGCAGTCCATCGTCACCGACCAGGACAATGCCCTGGTGCTCTCCGACGATTTCGATCCCGCCCTTCACGACGACTATTTCCTCGTCCTGGCCCAGCGGCTCAGCGATGGCCTGGCCGCCTGCGGCTATCCCTACTGCAAGGGCGACATCATGGCTACCAACCCGCGGTGGCGTCAGCCGCTCTCGGTCTGGAAGGGCTATTTCCGTGACTGGATCCAGGAGCCCACCCCGGAGCGTCTGTTGCACAGTTCGATCTTCTTCGATCTGGACACCGTCTTCGGCGACAACCCGCTCGTCGAGGAGCTCCAGGACCTGATCGCCGAGCAGGCGCCCAAGTCACCGCTCTTCCTGGCCGCCATGGCGCGTAATGCCCTGAACCGCACACCGCCCCTGGGCTTCTTTCGCACCTTCGTGATGGAGAAGGACGGCAAGCACAACAACTCCATCAATCTCAAGCGCCGGGGCACCGCACCCATGACCGACCTTATCCGCATCCATGCCCTGGCCTGTGGTTCACGGGCCCAGAACAGCTTCGACCGCCTGGATGACATCGACCGCACCCAGCTGCTTGCCCCCGGGGTCAGCGACCGGCTGCGCTATGCCTTCGAGTTCCTTAGCATGTCGCGCATCCGCCACCAGATGATCGATCTCCAGCACGAGCAGGTGCCGGACAACAACATCGAACCGGAAAACGTCTCCGATACCGAGCGCCACAACCTCAAGGATGCCTTCCAGGTGTTGAGCAACGCCCAGAAATTCCTCAAGTTCCGTTATCCCATGCCGTCGCGGTCACGCTGAGATGCGCCTTCCCCGACGCAGGCGGCCGCCGCCGGCGCCAGGCTGGCCCGAGTTCCTGGCGAGCCGAGCCGAGCAGGTGCAGGACCCGGCACTGGCAAGCTTCTTCGCCGCCGGGGCCGTCGCGCCCGACACTCCCATCGGTGAGGTGCCCATGGTCGCCCTGGACATGGAGACCACCGGCCTCGACGAACGTCGCCACGCCATCGTCAGCATCGGCCTGGTGCCCTTCACGCTGCGGCGCATCCTGCTCTCCGAGCGGCGCTACTGGGTGCTCAGGCCCCCACGGCCGCTGGAAGAGAAGTCGGTGACCTTCCATCACATTACCCACTCCGACATCGCGAATGCCCCGGACCTGGACGAGATCCTCGACGAGCTGCTGGAGGCCCTGGCGGGACGCCTGGTGGTGGTGCACTTCCGGCACATCGAGCGCCCCTTCCTGGATGCCGCCGTGAAGGCGCGACGGGGGGAGGGGCTGTTGTTCCCGGTCATCGACACCATGTCGCTGGAGGCAAAACGGCATCGCCAGTCGCTGCTGGCGCGTTTCAGGCGCTGGATCGGCCGGCCGCCGGCCTCCATCCGCCTCTATGACAGCCGGGCGCGCTATGGCCTGCCGGTCTACTCGGGCCACCATGCCCTGATTGATGCCCTGGCCACCGCCGAGCTGCTGCAAGCTCAGGTGGCCACGCACTTCAGCCTCGATACCCCGGTCGGCGAGCTCTGGACCTGACAGTGTCCCCAGTGGAGATCGTGAGTAGCAGGCATAAGAAAGGCGGCACTCAGGCCGCCTTGCTGTTGCTTACCGACGCCGATGGCGCCGGGTTGAAGGTTTCCGCTACTTGGCGCGTGGCTCGCTCATCAGACCCTTGACGACTGCGTAGCAGCCAAATATCAGCACGATGGTGAACGGCAGGCCGGTGGACACCGCCGCACTCTGCAGGGCACTGAGGCCGCCGCCCAGCAGCAGGGCGATGGCGATCGCGCCCTCGATGACGGCCCAGAAGACACGCTGCGTCTTGGGGGCATCGACCTTGCCGCCGGCGGTGATGGAGTCGATCACCAATGAGCCGGAGTCGGAGGACGTGACGAAGAATACGATCACCAGCACGATGCCGACGAAGGAGGTGATCTCGCTCAGAGGCAGCTGGCCGAGCATCACGAACAGCTTCAGTTCGAGGGCCGCGTCCTTCGCGCCCTGGAATCCGTCGCTGATCAGCTGGTCGATGGCGGTGCCGCCGAAGGCGGTCATCCACAGCACGGCAACCAGGGTTGGCACCAGCAGCACGGCGATCAGGAACTCGCGCACGGTGCGGCCGCGGCTGACGCGGGCGATGAACATGCCGACGAACGGTGACCAGGAGATCCACCAGGCCAGGTAGAAGGCGGTCCAGCCCTGGCTGAAGTTGGCATCATCACGACCGAAGGGCATGGAAAGCGCCGGCAGGTGGACGGCATACGCTATCAGGTTCTCGAAGAAGCCCGTGGCGATCAGCAGTGTCGGACCCACGATGATAACGAACACCAACAGCAGGAAGGCCAGTATCATGTTGAGCTGGGAGAGGCGCTGCACGCCCTTGTCGACGCCCAGCATGATCGAGACCAGGGCCATGGCGGTAACGCCCATGACCAGCAGCACAATGGTCACGTTGGAGTTGGGCACGTCGAACAGGTAGCTCAGGCCCGCGGCGGCCTGGGAGGCGCCCAGGCCCAGGGAGGTGGCCAGGCCAAACAGGGTGGAGAAGACCGCCAGGATGTCGATCAGGTGGCCGGGCCAGCCCCAGATGCGCTCCCCCAGGATCGGGTAGAAGATCGAACGCATGGTGAGCGGCAGGCCCTTGTTGAAGGCAAAGATGGCCAATGCCAGGCCGACGATGGCATAGCTACCCCAGGGGTGCACGCCATAATGCAGAATGGTCGAAGCCATGCTCAGGTCGATGGCGGCGGCCTGATCACCCGCGGCGGCCCCCAGTGGCGCCCAGTCGGTGCGGACTCCGTTCTCCACGGTGGTCCCGCCCATGGCGGTGCCGAAGTGCGTCAGTGGTTCCGATACCCCATAGAACATCAGCCCGATGCCCATGCCCGCGGCGAAGAGCATGGCGAACCAGCCCGCGTAGCTGAATTCGGGTCTGGCATGAGCACCACCGATGCGTACCCTGCCCAACGGCGACAGCGCGATGCCCAGGCTGACCAGCACGAAGATATTGCTGCCCAGCAGGAACACCCAGCTCAGGTTGCCGGTGAGGAAGCTGAATGTCGCGTCGAAGATCGGCGCCACCTGGTTCTGCAAGGCCAGGGTGATGATCACGAAGAACAGGATCAGCAGGGACGATATCGTGAAGACCTTGCCATGCAGGTCAACGTTGATGCCCAGCGGTGAGGCGGTGATATTGTCCTGGCCGATCACGTAATCGGTATCGATGAGGTTCGCCGGCCCTTCCGGTGCCGGAATGCCCTCCATGCCCGTATTCGGCTCCTTGGCACTCTTGTCGTTGGGATCGTTAGCCACTCGTCATCTCCCTTGGGTGTTGAAGATTGGGTGAACGTTCAGGCGGAGGGTCTGACCAGGAAGATCGAGGCCTTGGTGTGGGTCGCCAACGTACCGCCGCGGGAGGGGATCACCGCATCCACGTGCTTGGGAGGATGAGTCGTCATGATGACCAGGTCGGCGCCCACGTCATCGGTCGCCTCGATCAGGGTGTTGTCGAGGTCCGCGATGGCTCGATCAGTTCCATGTGTGCCAGGTCGATCGGTACCATGATCTTGCGATACATGTCTGTCTCTCCCTGTTGACGGCGAAAAACTTCCGGTGCATCCGGTATTGTCGCTTATCAACCTCCTGCCCGAGACGTCTTCAACGCCCCGCACAGTGAATAGCTCGCACTGTACATGATCAGGGTCGACCTTTGCAGGCATATGTCTCTTGATTGCGACAAAATGCCGTGCAGGTGCGGCAGGACGGGTCGAAGAATGAACCGGGAGAATGAACTCGACAGAATGAATCAGACAGTATGAAAAAAGGGGAGAGCCGGATGGTCTCTCCCCTTGGGGCCGGGCCCGATGCATTGATCAGGCCACTAGATGGTATTTCAGCCGTTCAGCCCGATCTGGGCTCGCTCATCAGGCCCTTGACGATGGCGTAGCAGGCCGCCAGCAGCACCACCGTGAAAGGCAGGCCGGTGGTGATCACCGCTGTCTGGAGCGCCGCCAGGCCGCCGCCGAGCAGCAGGGCGATGGCGATGGCACCCTCGATGAGGGCCCAGAACACGCGCTGCGGCTTGGGGGCATCGACCTTGCCGCCGGCGGTGATTGAGTCGATCACCAGCGAGCCAGAGTCCGAGGAGGTGATGAAGAACACCATCACCAGCACGATGCCCACGAAGGAGGTGATCTGGGTCAGCGGAAGCTGGCCGAGCATCACGAACAGCTGCAGCTCGAGAGCGGCGTCTTGCACGCCAGTGAACCCATCGCTGATCACCTGGTCGATGGCGGTTCCGCCGAAGGCGGTCATCCACAGCACCGAGACGGTCGATGGCACCAGCATCACCGCGATCAGGAACTCACGCACGGTGCGGCCACGGCTGACGCGGGCGATGAACATGCCGACGAACGGTGACCAGGAGATCCACCATGCCCAGTAGAAGGCGGTCCAGCCCTGGCTGAAGTTGGCATCCTCGCGACCAAAGGGCATGGAGAGCGCCGGCAGGTTGACCAGATAGGAAGCCAGGTTATTGAAGAACCCGGTGGCGATCGCAAGCGTCGGGCCGACCATTATCACGAAGCCCAGCAGCAGGAAGGCCAGCGCCATGTTGAGCTGGGACAGGCGCTGAACGCCCTTGTCGACACCCGCCAGAATGGACATCAGCGCCACGAGGCTGATGCCCATGATCAGCAGCACCATGGTGACGTTGTTGTTGGGAATGCCGAACAGGTAGCCGAGACCCGCCGCGGCCTGGGAGGCGCCCATGCCCAGCGAGGTGGCCAGGCCAAACAGGGTCGCGAATACCGCCAGGATATCGATCAGGTGCCCCGGCCAGCCCCACACGCGCTCACCCAGGATCGGGTAGAAGATCGAGCGCATGGTCAGAGGCAGGCCCTTGTTGAAGGAGAACAGCGCCAGTGCCAGGGCCACCACCGCATAGATCCCCCATGGGTGCAGGCCCCAGTGGAAGATGGTCGCGGCCATGCCCAGATCGATGGCGGCGGCCTGGTCACCGGCGGCGGCACCCAGGGGCGCCCAGTCGGTGCGCATCCCGTTCTCCGTGGCGGTGCCGCCCATGGCGGTGCCGAAGTGCGTCAGCGGCTCCGACACCCCATAGAACATCAGCCCGATGCCCATGCCCGCGGCGAACAGCATCGCGAACCAGCCTGTGTAGCTGAATTCGGGTTTGGCATGTGCGCCGCCTATCCTGACCTTGCCCAGGGGCGTGAAGATCAGCCCGATGGCAAGTATCACGAAGATGTTGGCCGCCAGCAGGAAGAACCAGCTCATGTTGCCGGTGAGGAAGCTGAAGATCGCGTCGAAGATCGGCGTGACATAATCCTGCAGCGCCAGGGTGATGATCACGAAGAACAGGATGACCAGAGACGATATCGTGAACACCTTGCCGTGCAGGTCCACGTTGATGCCGAGCGGTGATGCGGTGATATTGTCCTGGCCGATCACGTAATCGGTATCGATAAGGTTCGCCGGCCCTTCCGGTGCCGGGATGCCCTCGGAACCGGTATTCGGCTCCTTGGCACTCTTGTCGTTGGGGTCATTAGCCACTAGTCATCTCCCTTGCAGTTGATGGGTGGTAAAGCGTTCTTGGGTCACTTTCCGGCGGAGGGTCTGACCAGAAAGATCGAAGCCTTGGTATGGGTCGCCACCTTGCCCCCATGGGAGGGAATCACCGCATCCGCATGTTTGGGCGGATGGGTCGGCATGACGACCAGGTCGGCGCCGACGTCATCGATCGCCTCGATCAGGGTGTTGTCGAGATCCGCAATGGGATCCGGGCTGACGATGGTCTTGCTGCTGACCGGCTGGCCATGCATATTGCCCCGTTTCTGGGCGAAGGCCTCGAGCTTCTCTGCGTACTCTTCGGGTGTGTGAGCCACGCTTCCCGGCGTGCTGGCTGTGACGCCGACATAGCACACCTCGGCCTGGTAGTGCTTGGCCAGGTCCGCTGCCGCCTGCAGCGATGGCTCGATCAGCTCCAGGTGTGCCAGATCTACCGGCACCATGATCTTCTTGAACATGCCTGCGCCTCCGTATTGCTAAGGATGTTGCTAAGGATGGTGGTCTGGGACTGTGCTGTGGTGCATCCATTGTGCCCGCTTGGCGTCGAAAGGCCAGACGGTCTTTCAACGACAGGGCTCTTTCCCTCTACGGTAACTGAACGCACCACCCTTTCCAGTGCAGGTATTGCCGGCCCCGAATTGGGCCGGGGCCTGCTGTGAATAAGGGCCCTGATGCGAAAAGGGGAGACCTGTTCTCGTGCCCCCCCTTCCCGTTATCGAATGGTCAGGCTCGCCTGGGGCGAGCCTGCTGCCCTCACGCCTCGGGCAGCCACTCCTTCACCACGTCCTGGTTCTCCTCGACCCACTTCTTGGCAACTTCGTAGGGCTCGGCGTCTTCAGCCTGGTTCCCCAGCATGACCTCACCCATCTGCTCGGGGGTCCACTCGAAGGCATCCAGGATGGCGTAGGCACCCGGCAGGTCCTCCTTCAGGCCCGCACGAGTGACGGTGTGGATCTGCTCGGCGCCGCCGTAGACGTTCTTCGGATCCTCGAGGTACTTGATATCCCAGCGTGCGAACATCCAGTGTGGCGTCCACGATGTGACCACGATGTCCTCTTCATTGTTGAGGGCGCTGGCCAGGGCCGCGGTCATGGTGGCACCGCTGCCGCTCTGGAGGTCCAGCTCATCGATCTCGTAGGACTCGATGACCTTCTCGGTGAGACTCATCAGGCCGGCGCCCGGATCGATGCCGGTGATCGTGCCATTAAAGGTATCGGCGTTCTCTTCGAGATCGGCGATGGTGTCGACGTCGGTGTAGGCGGGCACGACCAGTCCCAGCTTGGTGCCGTCCAGATTGGGGCCCAGGTCGACGACATCGTCACTTACCCGCTCCAGGTAGTTGGCGTGGGTGGTCGGCAGCCAGGCGGCGACCATGGCGTCGGCATCTCCGCTCGCGATGGACTGCCACATGGCGGCGGCGGAGAGCGAGGTGATATCGACCTCGTAGCCGGCCTGTTCCAGCACGGCGCGGACCACATTGGTGGAGGCGACCTCGGAGGACCACTCGACGTAGGCCAGCTCGATGGTGCCCTTGTCCTGAGCCTGGGCGGAGCCAGCGGCGATGCCGGTACCGGCGATCAGCGCCAGGCTGGCGAAACGAATGCGACGGCTAAGCGGTTGCTTGGTCATGAATCTATACCTCTTTCAAGAATGTGCAGTGCTACCTTGATACATTTCCCTGATGATTCAAGGGGATGCTATCAACGGCTTACTTCTTGCGGCCCTTGCGAAGGGACTGGGTCACGCGGTCAAGCAGCATGGCGAGGATCACCACGGCGATGCCGGCCTCGAAGCCGTCGCCCGGCCGCAGGCGCTGGATGGCGCGCCATACCTCGCTCCCCAGGCCATCGGCACCGATCATGGCGGCGATCACCACCATGGAGAGGGCCAGCATAATGGTCTGGTTGATGCCGGCCATCAATGTGGGCAATGACATCGGCAGCTGGACCTTGAAGAGCTTCTGGCTGCGGGTAGCCCCGTAGGCATCGGCGGCCTCGATCAGATCACCGGGCACCTGACGGATGCCCAGGGTAGTGAAGCGGATCGCCGGCGGCATGGAGAAGATCACCGTGGCGAAGATCGCCGAGACCGAGCCGATGCCGAAGAAGGGGATCGCCGGGATCAGGTAGACGAACGCCGGCATGGTCTGCATGAAGTCCAGCACCGGCATGATCGTCCGGTAGAGTCGCTCGGAGAGCGCGGCGGAGATGCCCACAGGAAGGGCAATGAGCACCGCGACGAAGGTGGCGATCACCACCAGGGTCAGGGTCTCGATCATCGGGTCCCACAGATCCAGGTTCCAGATCAGTGCCATGCCCAGAGCGGCACCGATGGCCAGGCGATAGCTCGCCACCCACCAGCACAGGCCGACGATGATCAACAGCAGGGCCCAGGGCGGCAGCCAGAACAGGCCGTCGTTGAGTCCGTCGATGCCGGTCTGGGTGACCTGGGAAATGGCGCGGGTCACGCCCGAATATTCAGTGGTCAGCCAGTCGAGACCGCCCTCGATCCACTGGCCCAGCGGGATGCTCGGGAATTCGGTAGCCATTACTTTTCTCCTGCCTGTGCCAGTTCATCGAGGACGGTGCCCTTGATCACCACGCCCTGTAGCCGCTTGTCGGCATCCACCACGGCGATGGGGAAGCTCTTATCGCTGAACATGGCGAAGAGGTTGTGCAAGGGCTCCTCGGGGCCGACCGAGCGGAAGTCCTGGGTCATGATGTCCCGGATGCTGTCCTTGCCCTCCTTTGCCGCCTGCTCCACGGCGTTCACCTCGGCGAGCCCCAACAGCTTGCGCTCGCGGTTGGTGACCCAGATGGAGTCCAGGCCGTTCTCGCTCATCTTGTGCAGCGTGGTGCGCGGACCGTCTTCCTCGCGGGCGGTGGCCCGTACCGGACGCATGGCGTGCTCGGCGGTGAGGATCTTCGACATGTCCACGCCCTCGGTGAAGCGCGCCACATAGTCGTCCGCAGGCTGGGTGAGGATCTCCTCAGGGGTGCCGATCTGCACGATCTCGCCATCCTTGAGCAGGATGATGCGGTCGCCGATGTTGATGGCTTCGTCCAGATCATGGGTGATGAAGACTGTGGTCTTCTGCATGCGGTGCTGCAGCTCGAGCAGCTCCTGCTGCATGTCGCCACGGATCAGCGGGTCAAGGGCCGAGAAGGCCTCGTCCATCAGCAGTACGGTCGAATCATTGGCCAGTGCCCTGGCCAGGCCCACACGCTGCTGCATGCCGCCGGAGAGCTGATTGGGGTAGGCATCCTCCCAGCCGTCCAGGCCGACCTGGTGAAGGGCGTTGCGGGCCACCCTGGTTCGCTCTTCCTTTTCCACACCACGAATCTCGAGGCCGAACTCGGCGTTCTGCTGTACCGTGCGATGGGGAAAAAGGGCGAAGTTCTGGAACACCATGGAGAAGTGCCGGCGACGGCACTCCAGCAGCGCCTTGTCGTCCAGCTGAGGGATATCCTCGCCATCGATGACGATCTCGCCCTCGGTGGGCTCGATCAGGCGGTTGAGGCAGCGGATCAGGGTCGACTTGCCGGAGCCGGAGAGCCCCATGATCACCAGCAGCTCGCCCTCGTAGACATCGAAGTCGATGTTCGACAGGCCAAGCGTCTGGCCGGTCTTGTCGAGGATCTCGGGGCGCTTCAGTCCCTGGTCGCGCATTTCGAGGGCCTTCTTGGGCTGACTGCCGAAGACCTTGCTCAGGTTGCGTACCCGAATCTTGACGTTTCGATTCTCGTTCATTGGCTCTGCCTTTTGTCGGCTCCCTGTCGTCCGGCGGAGAGCGCCGAAGGGTCGAGTGTCGTGACGTAAAAAAACGACATCACTTTGCCAGACGGTAACGTTGACCGTGGCGTGAGATGGCGATGGAATGCGCTCTACCCTAGCGGTGTTTGAATGACCAATCAAATAAAACACCCTATTTGGCAAAGTATGCTTAGCAAAATGAGGCGGGGAACAGCGATCCAGAAAGGGCTGAACGGGAGGAAAAAACCAGCGTGAATGCATCGATGCAAGGCGCCACAGCAAGCCGGGAGTGAGGTGACCAGCCACCGCCGTCGGCTGGCTCGATACTACATCAGGATCGCCAGCAGGATCGGCAGGTAGACCAGCGACAGAAGGGTGGAGCAGAACACCAGATTCGCCACGTACTGCGGCTCGCGACCGGATTTCTGGGCGAAGAGGTAGTTGAATACCGCCACCGGCATGCTCATCTGCAGCACCAGAATGGCCAGCGCCATGGGCGGAAGCGCGAGCAGTGTGCCGATGCCCCAGGCGATCCCGGCCGCCGCCGGGATACGCAACAGGCTGAAGCCGATGCCGGCCCCGAGATTGCGGGCATGCATGCTGGCCAGCGAGACACCCAGGGTGATCAGCATCAGCGGTACGGTGAAGCCCGAGATCAGGTCGACGCTGTTGTAAAGCCAGCGGGGTAGTTCGGTATCGGTGAGCAGCAACCCCAGGGCGATCAGGATGGCGTAGACCACCGGTGTCCTGGCCAGCGACTTCAGCGGGTTGCCGCTGCTCGTCAGGAGGGTGCCAAGGGTGAACTGAAACAGCGCGACCGTGACCATCACCGTGATACCGAACGCGAAGCCGGGGCTGCCGAAGGCGTAAAGCACCACCGGCAGGCCCATGTTGCCGGTGTTGGGATACATGGTGGGGGCCAGCAGCACTCTCCAGTCCTTCTCCAGCAGCCTGGCCAGCAGGAAGGCGATGCCGCCCATGATGGTAAGCACCAGCGCCGTGGCCAACATGGTGCGCCCGAAGCTGCCGGCGTCGATCTCTGCGCCTGCGAGAGAGGCCAGCACCAGGGCCGGGGTGCCGATGTTGAACACCAGCCGTGTGACGAAAGCCACTGGAAAGTCGTGACCGAGGCGTACCCAGATGAACCCCAGTCCCGCCCCGGTGAGCACGGGCGCCATCACGGCGAAGAGTTCGGCGAGCATGTGGCATCCTTGCTTAGCGATGGGGGAGGACTCACCAAAACCCGGTCGATGACCGGGCAACGAGAACGGAAGGCGGCCGAGCCTTTATTCGCTGGTCCGCTCGGCGGCCTCCTGGGTCTGTTCGCCTACGTTCTCCAGGGCCTTACCGATGCTGTTCAGGGCACGCGAGGCGCCCTCCTGCGTGGTTTCCCAGGCGCTGGCGGCGCCTTTCTTGGTTTCTTCCCAGGCCTGCTGGGCACTTTCCCGGGCGCCTTTCCACCAGTCGTTGGTGTATTCCGGCTGCTGGGCAAGCTGCTCTTCGTTCAGGTCGACATTCACCCGGTACTCGATTTCCTCGAGGCTATTGCCGTTTCGGGTCTCCACGGTGAACTTGCCGACCTCGATCACGAACTGCTGGTTGCCCTTGAGATCGAGCAGATTGCCGGTGTCGATGACGAGGGCGCGCACCGTCATGTCGTTATCGAGCAGGATGTCCTCGACCTCGCCGATCTGTTCGTTGTCGGAGGTGGAGTAGACACCGGCATCGAGTAGCTCATTGCTGGAATAGAGGCCCTGGGACGCGGCCATGACGCCACCGGAGAAGGCCAGCCCCCCGGCGAGCAGGGCGCTCAGGATGGCGTTTTGGATGGTGTGGCACAGCGGCTTGCCGTGGTTCATGCGTTCTCTCCTTGAAACGTTGTCAGGTTCGCGAGCGTGAAGCACGCTCCGCGCTTTGAGTCGACGCGGCCCTCGCGGGTTCACTACCTTCCGGTAACGGACTGTTACGGTTCATGCCCTGACGTGGTCGCGATTCGCCGATCAGGGGGATAGGCACATGGACGGAGAGGAGGCGACCTCATGGCACAGGCGGGCATTCGGCAGCAGGTCCTCATCCTCGGCTTCCCCTCTGGGCCTGCGCGACGAGGAGGACACATTGGTGAACGCGGAGGCCTGGGTGCTGGCCTCGCCCAGCTGCTTTCGCTATCATACGGCGGCGCCGCTCGGCGCTTCCGGAAAGGGCCTATAGCTCAGTTGGTTAGAGCAGGGGACTCATAATCCCTTGGTCGCTGGTTCGAGTCCAGCTGGGCCCACCAGTCTATCCCTATGAAATCAGCGCTTTCCCCACCTCTCCTTGTGGCGTGACGTGGCATGTACTAGCATCCAATAACACAGCCTATGTTGGTAAGGATGTTGGTAAGCCGCCATGCCGAAGAAAGCCCATCCCCTATCCGCCCTTGAGGTGAAGCGCCTCACCACCCCCGGCTTCCATGCCGTTGGCGACGTGGCTGGCTTGCTACTGCGCGTCGATAAGAGCGGCGCCCGTTCATGGATTCTACGCTACACCACTGGTGAGACGCGCCTGGCCCAGAGCGGCAAGCCCTACAAGGTTCGCCGGGATCATGGTCTAGGCGGCTATCCCGATACGTCGCTGGCCATGGCCCGTGACAAGGCCCGCAAAGTTCGCGAGATGCTGGCCGAGGGCATCGACCCCCTGAGCCAAAAGAAGGCCGCCCAGCAAGCGCGGTTGGCAGCCGAGCGTCGCCGGTTGACCTTCGCCCAGGCAGCCGAGGCCGTCATTAAGGTGAAGCAAGCCGAGGCCAGTAGCCCCAGGCATTCCCAGCAATGGCGGCAAAGCCTGGAGGCATACGCCTTGCCGGAGCTGGGGGCCATGAGCGTGGCCGATATTGAGCTGGTCCACGTCAAACAAGCCCTTGAGCCTATCTGGCAGAGCAAGCCCACCACCGCCGCCCGCGTGCGCCAGCGTATCGAGTCGGTGCTGGCATGGGCGACCGCCCACGGGCATCGCGCCGGCCCCAACCCGGCGGCCTGGAAAGGCAACCTGGACGCGGTGCTGCCAGCGACCGCCAAGATAATGAAGAAGGCCCATCACCGCGCCATGCCCATTGATGACATGCCGGCGTTTTGGGCGCGCCTGAGCGAGCGTGGCGACACGGCATCCAAGGCTCTGGCGTTCACTATCCTGACGGGCAGCCGTTCCGGCGAGGTGCTGGGCGCACGTTGGGAGGAGATTGACGTGGCCGGGGCGGTTTGGACGGTCCCGCCTGAGCGCATGAAGGGCCGCCGCGAGCATCGCGTACCGCTGGCGCCTGCTGCCGTCGAGCTGCTGCGATCACTGCCCCTGGCCGATGAGGGACTGGTATTTCCTAACAAGATGGGGCGCAAGCTGTGCGACCGTGCGCTGATTAACGTGCTGGACGATATGGGCGACCGCGAGCGCACCACCGTCCACGGATTCCGTAGCAGCCTGCGTGATTGGATGGCCGAGCGCACCGCGACCCCGCATGACGTGGCCGAGATGGTGTTGGCCCACGCGATTGGCAACCAAGCCGAAGCCGCCTACCGCCGGGGCGACCTCCTGCCCAAGCGCACACGCGTGATGAAGCAATGGGCCGCCTTCCTGGCCACCCCGGCCAGCGCCAGCGGCAAGAAGGTGACGGCGATCCGCAAAGCATCCACCGAATGACCGATTTGGCCGGCTAGGGCCGTACACCCGAAAACGCGGCGACTCCACCGCGCCCGCCGACCAACCTTCCCTGGAGTGAGCGCAAAGGAGTAGCGCCTATGGCCATGCAATCACGGCTGTACCACTTAAAAAGTTGGCTGACGCTAGAGGATGCAGCGGCCCATCTTTCAGCGGTGCTTTCAGAGGAGGTGACAAGCCAAGATATTCTGCATTTGGCGCTTGAAGAGCGTATAAAACTTTCTGTTCTGTTTCTTGCCCCGGTATATGCTATCGAGGGTGAAGTCACAAGTCTCATGGATACGCGCGTGGTTATTCACCCCCCCCCCGGAAGCCCGTTGCTTTTTGTTGGAAAAGAACCAGTTGGAAAGATGGAGGAGAAAGCTGCAAATGCATTTGGCAAGACGCTTTCAGAAGTGATTTCTGGCGATCAGGAAATGCGTGGATGGCTTGAGAGTGGTGAGTTGCGAGCAATTCCGATGGCCGCTCAAATGGGGGAAAATACTTTTGTCAATTGGCATGGAAGTGTTGTGACAATCGATGGCCTGTGGGACTTACCCCTCCTAGCTGGTGAGAGGTTTAGCGTTGAGGAGCTTTATAGCAGTCAGGTAGGGGGCGAGGCCGACTTAGATGTATGGACCCCGAATGGTGTCTGGATAGAGAAAGAAGGCCGCATCTACTCCTTGCAAGAAAGGCTTTATGAACAGGGTGTTGGCTTCAAGACGCTTGAGGAATTGACGAGCTGGGATAATCACCACCGCAATCCCTCCAAGTGGATGGATATGGATCGTCTACCGAGTGACAGTCGCATAGTAATTCGCCGGAAAAATCTGGACTCCTTTATCGCAAGCCTTGAGGAACAAGCCCTAGAACAGCCCACCGAAGGCGAGGAGTTGCGAGCCCTTGAGACTCTGGGGCTTCTGGCGGAAGCGCTTGCACAACAACACCCTGGCTTGTATGACAACAATGGAAAACCCAAAAGATCTGGCATAAACAGCATCATGCAAGGCGTTGTAGAGGAGTACGCTAATCCAGCTAATCCTCAGCCTATAAATCGTATTGGCTTAGGCAAGACGACGCTGGACGACACTTTGAAGGACGCCATTGAGGCATGGGGTAGGAGAAAGCAAAAGGCGTGATGCTTTTCCAATGGAAACTGATTTTTCCAATTGGAACACTCCCTCTGACTGCCACGCCATGCTGCCCGTGAATCCACAACGCGAGGCAGCGCCATATGACAAGCCCCACCCGAGCCGCCACTACCGGCGGCCACGACACCCCCGCCCCGGAGAAGCAATGCGCCAGCAATGCCTGGCGTGCCTGGCTGTCCGTCAAGCAACTGGCCACCCGCTACGGCGCCCATGAGGCCACGATCTGGCGCTGGACGAGAGAGGGCCGTTTTGTCCAGCCGGTGAAGCTGGCCGGCAACCTGACCCGTTGGCCGCTGAGCGAGGTCGAGAGCTGGGAGCAGGCCCAGCGGGAGGCGTCGTCATGAAGGCGCTTTACCACTACACCAGCGAGCGCCAACACCTGCCCGTGATTCTCGCCAGCGGCGAGCTGAGAGGCCGCGCTGATATGGCCGGCGCGCGCCCACTGATCTGGTTCTCTGCCCACCCATTCTGGGAGCCCACCGCCACCAAACCGCGCTGGATGGGCGGCCTGCTTGTCCCGCAAACCTTCGAGGAATACTACGACGTATTCGGTTGCGTGCGCTTCGCGCTGCCCACCTGTGATGGACGGCTGATGGACTGGCGCCGGGCGTGCAAGTTTGCGGGCATACCCAAGCGCGACCGCTGGGCGCTGGAGAGCGTGGGCGCTAAAGAGGGCGGCCACCCGCGCCACTGGTTTGCACTTGCCGGCCCGGTACCCCTGGCCGAGCTGAGAGCCGAGCAGCTGGTGGGCAGCCAATGGCAGTCCCTCAGGGTAGAGGAGGGCGCCAGCCATGTTTGAGCTTTCGCATCTGCTGGCCGGCGCATGGCGCTGGATCACTGGCCAAGGTGGACAAAGTGAACAAGGTGGACGCAAGGAGGGCGAGGCATGACACCCGAAACGCAAAAGGCCCGGCTCCCCCTCAGGAGCCGGACCCATACCAAAGCGCCACCCAAAGCGCCCCCCAAGCATAGCACCATCGAGGCCGCATTGGCCGAGGCACTGGCCCGTCATGGCGTGACGCTGGCGCCCAGGGCGTCGGGCCGGTTCGAGCGGTTCGACGCGCCCGACAAGCCCAAGGGCAACGGCAACGGCTGGTATCGCATCCACTCACCCCTGGCCGCGAGCTTGGGTATCTGGCACCTGGACGTTAACGAGGTGGTGACGCTTCACGGCGCCAGCGATCCCGAGGCCGCCGCCCAGGCCCGGCTGGAAGCCATGCGCGGCCGTGAGTGCCACGACCGCGAGCGCCAGCAGCGAGAGGTCCAGGCAGCCGAGAAGGCGCGCCGCTGGTGGGCCGAGGCCCGTCCCGCCGATCCGGCCCACCCCTGGCTCGCCCGTAAGCGGCTACCGCCCCACGCCTTACGCCAGCGTGGCGAGATGCTGCTGATGCCCATGTACTTCGAGGGGGATCTGGTCAACCTGGAGCGGATCTTTCCCGATGGCAGCAAGCGCACCTTATCCGGCGGTCGCGTCAAGGGCGTGGCGAGCCTCATAGGCGAGCTGGCTGGCGCCGAGCGCGTGCTGGTGGCCGAGGGCTGGTCTACCGCCGCTGCCTTGCATGAGGCGATGGGCGCCCCTGTGGTGGTGGCCCGCAATGCCGACAACCTGGCCCCGGTCGCACGGCGCCTTCGCCAACGGCTGGCGGCTGAGGTGGGCATTACCCTCTGCGGCGACGATGACCGCCACCTGCCAGCCCAGGGCAAGGCCAACAAGGGCGCGGTTGAGGCCCGCCACGCTGCCCTGGCTATTGGCGGCGACCTGCTGATGCCGAGCTTCTGTGAGTGCTGCGACACCTGTACCGACTTTGCCGACGTGCGCCTGTGCCGGCGGGGAGGTGGCCATGGTGAGTGAATACCGCGATCCCGATACCGTCGATATGTTCGGGCAGCCGCCGGCCACTGAGCCCACCCATACCCCGCTGGACGTGTCCAAGGTGTCCCACGTTTCCCCGCCCAGCAATGACGCGGCTTCCCGCCGGGACACTACCGGGACACCACCCGAGCCCAGGTGTCCCATCGCCCGCGAGGTGGATCCCCGCGAGACGGCGCCCGCCAAGGTGAAGGAGCCCAGGCGCCCCACCTTCGCCTGCTACCTGCACCCCAGCCAGTTCGGTCCGCCGGGGCTGTACTACCACGGGCAGCGCCAGCCCAGGGGCGACGGCGACCCGGCGCCGTTCGATGAGTGGGTATGCAGTCCTATCGAGTGCGAGGCCGCTACCCATGACGAGCGCCACGATAACCACGGGCTGCTGATGCGCTTCAAGCCGCCCTATGGGCCGTGGCGTGAATGGGCGATGCCCCTGGAGCTGCTGAGTGGCAGCGGCGAGGAGATGCGCCGTGAGCTGATGCGGATGGGCGTTCGTATCAGCCCCGACGGCTTCAAGCTGCTGCACCGCTGGGCATCGCAATGTCTGCCCGAGGAGGTGGTGGTGGCGGCGACGCGCGTGGGCTGGCACCACGTCGAGGAGCGTCTGGCGTTCGTCATGCCCCGGCGCACCATCGCCCAGTGCGCGCTGGCCCACCGGATCACCTTCCAGAGCGAGAGCGCCAGCCAAGATCACTTCGCCACCGCCGGCAGCCTGGCGAGCTGGCGCGATCACATTGGCCGGTTATGCAGCGGCAATCCGCTGATGGTTCTGGCCGTGTCCACTGCCCTGGCCGGTCCCCTGCTGCACCTGACCCACCGGCAGGCCGCCGGCATCCATCTGGTGGGCGATTCATCCAACGGCAAGACGACGCTGCTGGAGGTCGCGGCGAGCGTCTGGGGCGGTCCCGACTTCAAGCGTACCTGGCGTGCCACCGGCAACGGGCTGGAAGGCATCGCCGCCGCCCTGAGCGACACGGCGCTGATACTGGACGAGATAGGTGAGGCCGATGGCCGGGACATTGGTGCCACCGTCTACGCGCTGGGCAACGGCACTGGCAAGGCCCGTGCCAGCCGTAACGGCAGCGCCCGCCGGCCCTATCGCTGGCGCATCGCGTTGTTGAGCAGCGGCGAGCGCACCCTGGCCGCCCACATGAGCGAGGCCGGCAAGCGCCCCATGCCGGGCAGGCGGTCCGACTGCTGGATGTACCCGCCAAGCGAGCACACGGGGCCTTCGACCATCTGCATCACCTGGCCGATGGCCGCGCCTTCGCGGATCACCTGAAAGGGGAAGTGACGCGACACTATGGCCACCTTGGACCGGCGTTCATCGAGCGGCTGGTGGCCGAGCAGAGCGACCTGGCAGCCGAGGTGGATGAATTCGCCCAGGTGGACGGCTTCGCCACGACCCGCCCGTTACAGGGCCGGGCCGCCAAGGTGCTGGCGCTGATCGGGCTGGCCGGCGAGCTGGCGACCCGCTACGGGCTGACGTGCTGGCAGGAGGGCGAGGCGCTGGCCGCCGCTATAGAGGCGTTCCACGCATGGGCCATCGGGCAGGGCGGCGTGAGGTCCGAGCATGAGCAGATACTGGCCAACGTGGCCGGCTTCATCGAGCGACACGGTGATGCCCGGTTCAGCGGCGTCGAGAGCGACCCGGCCCATACCCCCATGGTCCGCGACCGCGCCGGCTGGTGGCGCGACGATGCCGAGGGCCGCACCTACCTGTTCAGCGGCGAGGGGCTGGCCGAGGCGCTGGGCGGTTTCGACCTGAAGCGCGGCACCGAAGCCCTGGATACCGCCGTCTGGCTGGTGGAGCGGGAGAACGAGAACCGATCCATACGGCTGACGATTCACGGCAGTCGTCTCCGCGTCTACGCGATCCGCCCGGCTGAGGAGGGCGAGGTATGAGCGCCACCCGCTTCGATGACCTGCTGAGCCGCTTTCGTGGGACACCACTGGACACCCCCTGTCCCGAAGGTGTCCCGCCGCAAACCCGCACGGTTGAGCCGTTGGGACACCTTGGCCCTGTGGGACACCAGAATAGACAGGAGAGGCAGGGCGAGGACGGCCCGGCGCATGAGATCGAGACACTGCTGGCCGCCCTGGCTGACGTGGGCCGCGACATTGGGGCGGACCTGGAGCGCCAGCTACGCGAGCGGCTGGCGCCCCTGAGCCGGGAGGTACGGGCCGAGCTGGTCGCGGTGATAGATGACGCCTTCGAGGTGGCGCCGAGCCTTGAGGCTGCCCGCCAGCAGACCCGGCGGTTGTTAAGGAATGCTAAGGCGCTGGAGGCCGCCAAGGCGGTGTGGCCGGCCCACCCTGACCCCTCGCTCCTCACCGAAGCCCAGGGGCCAGCGGCGGGTCCCGTCGAGCCCGTGGCGCCCTGGCTGGCGCATATCGCCCGTCACTGCAAGCTGGTGCCGGATGACCACTGGTATCTGCTGCACCACCTGGCCACCCGATCCGATGCCGAGGCCATGCGCCTGGCCCATCGCTACGTTGAGGCGTGGGCCGCTGGTGTCGCCGCTGAGCCCCAGACCCATCGCCGGGACAATGCCGGCAGACGGGCCGCTAATGCCTTCCTGAGAGGTGCTGACCAATGAAGCGACGTCATCCCAAGGCGCGGCCATCCAAAGTCGCCCAGGACGCCTACCGGCGATTGATGAGCGGCAATGATGATTCTTCCCGACTAGAAAAGGGCGGCATGGACCTGGAGACGCTTCCGGCTATCGACCTGGACACCCTGCCGGAGCTTGACCTGGAGCCACCTGCTATCGACCTAGACCACGACACCAGAGAGGAGGGCGAACGATGAGCAAGAATCCACGGCGGCTGGGCCGGCCCGTGCGGCTGATCGTGAGCGTCGAGGCTGAGGTGGTGGAGGCTATCGACCGGCTGATGACCCAGGGGCGCCACCATGGCCATCGCAATCGAGCCGAGTTTGTCCGGCAGGCCATCGAGCAAGAGCTGGCGCGGTGCCGGTCTGATGCTTTCCGCACCCCCGTAAAAGGGCGGCTGGTTGAAAAACAACCAATAGAAATCCCTGAATTCAAAAAAAACAAAAAGTTTCTTACGCTAACACTGTTAACTTTCTTGAATTAGGCGTAGTCTTCGGGAGCTTTGATTCGGCAGCGTGATAGGCAATGCAAAGAATGCTGCCAAATAGCCCGTTTTGATTCTGGCTTAAAGAACAAGAAATCAGGTTCTAAAAAATATAAAAATACTGATCTTCCGAATGATGCATCGCCGGCTACCACTCCTTAAAACTTATGTAATATATAGGTATCCGTGGTGCTTAAAAAAATTCGTTGGCATGTTGCGAGAGTATTTCATGCACCAGTTCATGGCGAGAACTGGCATCCTAGCCGAGGCGAGATCGCGCTCACACTAGGTGCTCTTCTTTTCACGCTCACAACCATGCTTCTCGCCGGACATGAGCTGGTAATGTTGATCACCGGCGATGTTCTCTCCGGAGATTGGGCAAGCTTGGCCCTGAATGCTATTTTCTCCCTGATCATGACAGTTCTCATCTACGGCGGCCTCGTCTATCAGCTCTCCCGCCTCTCATATCTCTTCCGTGCCAGGCAGCATCATCCTGTTAACCGCCGCGCCTTGGATCGCGTGTTCGACGAAACTGCACCACCGCTTTCCATTCTTGTTCCCTCTTACAAGGAGGAGCCAAGAATCGTCTTCACCACCCTCATGTCCGCGGTGTTCCAGGAATATCCCAATCGACGCATTGTACTGCTGATTGATGACCCCCCCTTTCCGACCGATCCGGATGATATTCACCAGCTCGATAGGAATCGTGACATACCTGCGAAAATCAGGGCTCTGATTGATCCGCCCTGCCATCAATTCCAATCTGCCTTCGAGGTCTTTGAGAATCGTGTCGAGCGAGGTCCGCTCACAGAGACCGAGGAGCGTCGCCATCTGCAGGACCTCTACCAGCAGGCCGCTTACTGGTTCACCGCACAGAAAGAAGCATGGCCACGCCAAGATCATGTAGACGTTCTTTTCTGCAAGAAGGTACTCGCTGCTCAGGCAGCATCGATGCAGGAAAGGTGCAAAGAGTTGGAGACTTGCCCGGTTCCGGCTGGAGAATCATTCGCAGTGTTTGCCCGGCGCGAATATTGCCGTCTCGCGAGCTTGTTCAAGGTCGAGGTAACGACATTCGAGCGTAAGCGCTTCGAAAATCTTTCCCACGAACCCAACAAGGCAATGAATCTCAACAGCTATATCGGTCTTATAGGAAAGTCCTGGCGCGAAGTGCGCACTCCCGATGGGTTGATGCTGGAGCCTGGCGAACCAGGCGCAGGTGACATCGAGGCAGCTGATGCAACGTTTCTGATCACCCTGGATGCAGACAGTATCATCCTACCTGACTACGCCCTGCGTCTGGTTCATGAGATGCGCCGGCCAGGGAATGAGCGTCTGGCAGTTATCCAGACACCCTACAGTGCGGTTCCCGATGCACCGGGAACACTTGAGAGGATCGCCGGAGCCACGACCGACATCCAGTACATCATCCATCAGGGCTTTACAGGATGGCAAGCGACCTATTGGGTCGGGGCCAATGCACTACTTCGTTCGACCGCCTTGCATACGATCGTTCAACACGAAAAGGAAAGAGGCTATACTGTCAGCCGTTACATTCAAGACCGTACTGTCATCGAAGATACGGAATCAAGCATTGACTTGATTGATCTTGGCTGGACGCTGCACAACTATCCAGAACGCCTAGCCTACAGCGCGACACCGCCCGACTTCGGTTCACTGCTTATCCAACGCCGCCGTTGGGCAAATGGCGGACTAATCATCCTGCCGAAGCTGCTGCGCTATCTCGCACGAGGTCCCGGCAAACTTCGCCGTTTTCCCCAGGCGTTCATGCGCATCCACTATCTGGCTTCGATCGCCCTCGTCAATGCCGGACTCCTGATCATTCTTGCCGCACCCCTGACCAATGCCATCCAGAGCATCTGGTTGCCCCTGACGGCGTTACCCTATTTCGCCCTCTATTCCCGGGATCTGATCGGTCTCGGTTATCGCGTCAGCGATATTCTGCGTGTCTATGCGCTGAACCTAGTGCTGATTCCCGTCAATCTGGGTGGCGTAGCCAAGTCTCTGAATCAAGCCTGGACCAAGGAAAAGATCCCCTTCGGGCGGACCCCCAAGGTTCAGGGACGCACAGCATCTGCCCCGTTCTATGTGGCCGCAATCTATCTGATCTTGGCTCATTGGCTTATCGGAGCGGGCTTTGACTTCGCCTCCGAGCGATGGGTACACGGTGTCTTCGCAGCCACCAATGCCGCTCTGCTTTTTTACGGTCTAGTCATCTTCGTAGGATTACGTGAAAGCATTGAAGACATGACGGCAGGTTTCCGAGGACGGCAGCCAGAGGTCTCACCGCCGGCGATAGGCGAGGCGCAATTTGAGTCTGTTCCCGACCCGTCTTTGAAGCCATTTCAGGTGGTTCCCAGCAAGGCTGTTGGATGAAGAATCCTCTTGTGACAACAGGAATCGTAAAATGGCTGAACGTCATCTTGTTAGGAGCCGTCATTGCTCTCGCTGCAGAGATGGTAGATGCGCAAGAGACGCGGGGGCAGTCGAGCATTGCCTCACTACTGGGCGAACTTGACAGACATCCCGAAAACCTCGATACCCGCGCTCATCTGGCCCGTGCGCTTTCCTGGTCTGGAGCTCTGCTGGAAGCGCTCGAACAGGCGGAGCGGGTTCTGGCGATCGAACCCAAACATCGCCAGGCGCTGCGGGTCAGGGCCGATGCCTCGACATGGAATGGCGACTTCGCCACTGCATTGCCTGACTACCGTCGCTATCTGCAAAGCTATTCCGATACGGATACATTGCTAGCTTATGGACAGGCACTGATCTTCGCTGGCTACTTCGATCAGGCGAGCGAGATCGCCAGTGCTATTCCAACTGACGTGGCTTCGGCCGGTAGTGAGGTGGCAATCCCCGCTTTCAAAACGCGTTTTGAGGAATCGCGATTACCAGCCCTGCTGCTGGGAAGGACCCATTACCGCGACAACGATGATTCGAGCCGACAAGAGAATAGGGTCAAGCTCGAGGGTATGTACGGAAACATCGATCTCAGCGTGCTAGTAGAGTCAGTGAATGCCGACAGCCTCCAAAAAGATAGCGAGGCGAGGACACTGCAGCTGGGTGCCGAGTCGCGGCTCACTGACTGGCTGATTGTAAATGCCGCTGTTGGCGCCACGGAGGTCAGCGATATCGATAGCGATCTTTATGCAGTTGCTCGTCTGAGCGGCGCGGGACGATACGAAGACCTAGGCTATCGGCTTCGCCTGGAGAGAGAGGTCTTCGTTGAAACGGCCACGATTCTCAGCAACCGTATTCGCCGTAACGAGCTGGATCTGGACCTGGACTACGCCATCAGTGATCGGCTACGTCTAGAGGGTGAGATATTGCAGACGCATTATTCCGATGACAATGTTTCTACGGAGGTCGAAATCACGCCACAAGTCGTTTTGCGCCTGCGTGATCCCGGCATTCGGCTCGGCTATCGACGAACTTGGCTGAAATTCGATCGGCAGAGCGGTGGGGGATATTTTGACCCGGACCATCTGGGTGCCGATCGCCTGATGCTCTTCACCACCATTTACCGTCCACGGCTGCGCGGCGATGCAGAGCTCTTCGTGGGTCGGCAGAGTTTCACCCGATTCGAAAACCAGTTGAATCAATTTGTCGCTGGGGGGAGTGCCAGGCTCGACGTGGACCTTAGCCCTCAGCTAACACTACGTACCGAGGTAGAGGGCGGCAATTTCGACTTTCGTTCGCCAAGCGGCTTTACCTACTGGCTAGCCACCTTGAATTTGGTGGTTCGACTTTAGAATCGCCTCGAGTATTCTAGACACCCGTCAGGCTGTGGGTATAACGCCGTTCGTACTCGACGGGTGACAGGCTGACCTTCACTCCAGAAACCGGTCCACCGGCAATGTGGGATTTCCGCTACGTTTACCCTGATAGCCGAAGATCTCGTGATGAAGCGACATCGACATACCGAAGAGTAGGTCATCACCATCCTCAAGGCCCATTAGCGAGGCGTCTCGGTGGCCAACCCATGCCGGACAGATTGCAGCGAGAAAGGGCGAACGATGAGCAAGAATCCCAGCCGCACGGACCTGCCCGTGCGGTTGATAGTGAGCGTCGAGGCTGAGGTGGTGGAGGCTATCGACCGGCTGATGATCCAGGGGCGGCACCACGGCCATCGAAATCGCGCAGAGTTTGTCCGGCAAGCCATCGAACAAGAGCTGGCGCGGTGCCGGTCTGATGATTTCTGTAGCCCCTAAAAAGGGGCGGCTGGTTGAAAAACAATCAACAACTATCAAAGGGCGCCCCAAGCTGGGCGCCTTCGCTGTGCCTGGCTATCTGATGATTTTCGGACCAGTACGCGCGCGAGCGTTTCTATTCACGCCCACTTTAGAAATGCCGCCGCCTTCACGTACTGGCTTCACGCACTCTCTTCGCGCACCAGCCACCCTGTTAAGGCTTGTTAAGGAGAAGGGGGTACGCGTGAGATGCGCGTTGACGAAAAAGGCGGCGCGTGATCTAAACTGGGCATCCATGATAGGGAAAAGATTATAAATATAAAGGAGCGTTAAATGTTTAGATTATTTTTATGTTCTTTGTGTTACCTGGTTTTGTCAGGTTGTTCTGCAGTTTATGAAAATGGTAACTTTGGTGGTTTTAAAAGATCGTTAAATTACACTTCACATGGTTACTCTGTAGTTAAAGATCCCACTGGTAATGCGCCAACTGAGTATATTCAGCGTTTTGAACTTAGAGATGGCGAATGTGCTACTGAGTTGGGTTGGTCTGATTGTCGAAATAATAGAGAAAGAACTGAGCTTAGCCAAGTCGGTGAGAACTTCGGCAAAGGGTGGTATGGCTGGTACATCTACGTTCCAGAGACATATGAGAACATTTATCCTGTTAAAGTTGCACTAGGCCAATTCCATCAGAGGTCCCTCACCACCCCTGCTATAATGTTTCAAAATTTCTACGGTGGTCTTCATGTTGATGTTCAGCGAACAGGTAATACCATTGATCATCAAGAAATAATTGATAAAGATGATTTCAAAGGGCGTTGGCATAAGATAGAGCTTAATGTTTCATGGAGTGAAGACGGCTTCATTAAGGTGTATGTCAACAGAAAGTTAAAATACTCCTTTGAAGGCGATAATCGTACTAGCAGTGGGACCTATTTCAAATACGGGATATATCGGACTCATGTTTCCAGATATTTAGGTGAAATACCGACTCAGATTGTCTACTACACAGGATTGCGTAAAGGTAAGACTAGAGAGGATCTTGAGGTTAATTAAAATTATTGCTAAAGACTCGCGAGAGGGCGTCTGCATACTTTGACGAGGTTGGGAAAGGCTAAGGTGCTGGCGGACCTAGAAAACCTGAGGTTGACGCCCGTTGCTGGCGCCTGCTGATGTTCGCAAATTTTAGCATCCGGGCTGGCCGTCCGTGGCCTGCCGCTTCCGTGCGGACATCCCTCTGGCGCGCCCACTAGGCGACCGTGGCCGCGAGATAAAGCGCCACTCTCAGCGTGGCCCACACCTTTGCTGTCTGCTGTAGGGCATTGCCGACACAAAAGGTGCTCCCCCCTACCCTGCCGCACTAGCAGTTGAAGCACCCTTGTAGAATTGACTTTCAGTCAGGTAGTCAATCGCCTTGAGGCTCAGACCCCTCGTTATTGAATCTTGTTGTTTGCCACTTGGCTAACCGGTTGGTTCGATAGCCAGCCTTCCGCGAGCATGCTGCGCAGGATCTCCTTGGCAATCATGCGCGCACCAATTTCGTTAGGGTGGTCGTCGTCGAAGTAAAGTGGTCGGCCGTCCGGAAGCTGGGCGATGCAGCGATCAGGAATGAAGTTGTCGCAATACAGCTCTGCCGGCCGGACACGAAGTAGGTTTTCATTGTCAGGGATGGCGTCAAGGTAGTCGCGTGCGTTGGCGCTTCGGTCTAGGTAGACCTGATGACTGGTGGAGAGGAGGGCCGAACTCTCTCCCTCCAGTAGGGTCTTTCGAGCTAGATATGCGGGGACGTCCCAGCCGACCTCTGGGACGGGATAGACTATGACGATACGGTGGTTGGCTTGAAGTAGCCCAGTTACGGTTGCACCAACGGCCTGCCCGATCTGATCGATTCGATCATCCTCAGAACCGCCATTCCAGCCGTCAGGAAATACTGTTGCGTCGATACCGTACTCTACTCCTCCCTCCCGGTTGTTGAAGCGCGAACCTTCAGCATTCAAGGGCCATCGAGCGACTAATACGACGGTACTGGGCTCGGCTTTGTTAGTCAGGTAGCGGAATATTGCATCTTTATGTTCTGGGCACTTCCGGTCACCAAGACGGTGAACACCAGTTGTCGGCTGGCAACCACTATGTGTTAAAGGTTTTACCGAAATCATCTTTGGCTGAAGCCTCTCGCTCAACTGCCATGCGAGTTCAACTCCGTGGCTGTCGCCCCAAACATAGATCGGCGGTTGGCTATCCTCCCCGATCACACAGGCTTCCTGGGGTGAATCTGGGTTGTGGCAGGCACCCCGATAGGGGCTCTTATTGTCCTTCCAAGCCGCCAACTCAACCGCAACAGCATTTCGCGAGGTATGCCCCTGATTTGCCGAACCCAGTCCACCGACGACACCGATTACAAGGCAGCCAGCTAAGGCGGCGGATAGGACTTGCATCCTGGGCAGCTTGAGTCGCTTTCGGGCGGGGATCTCGATGGCCAGCCAGGTCAGCCAGGCCAATGCGAAGGTAAGAACTGTCAGGAACCAATAGACCCAGATCGGCACACCATCGAAGAGACGGATTCGCGCGAAGGCGAACAGCGGCTGATGCCAGAGGTAGGCGCTATAGCTGATCAGGCCGATGCCGACTAGCAGTCGCAGGCTGAGTAGGCGGCCGGCCAGGGTGTCACGATCGGCAGCAAGGATGATCAGCGCGGTGCCGAGGACAGGGATCAGGGTCCATAGGCTCGGGAAGGGTGTCGTTTCATCGAAGATGAGAACGGCGTAGGCGATCAGGGCGAGGCCGAACAGGCCAGATACTTCGCGCAGTTTTCTGTTGGTCGGCGCGCTGGTGTTCTTGTCGGGGAGTCTCTGTGCGTCCGAGTGATGCAGGTAAAGTGCCACCAGTGCGCCAACGCCGAGTTCCCAGGCGCGTGACGGCAAAAGGTAGAAGTTGTCACTTAGGTGCGCGAGCCCGAGGCTGTAAAGTGTGCCGAGGCTGATGATTAGGAAAAGGTGCTCGGGAACAAAGCGGCAGAGCACGAGGAGTAGCGGCGGGTACAGGATGTAGAACTGCTCCTCGACCGCCAGTGACCAGGTGTGCAGCAAGGGCTTGAGTTCTGCGGGCTCGGCGAAATAGCCGCTGTCACTTGAGAACAGGATGTTAGAAGTGAAGGTGGCGACACCGACCAAGCTTTGGCTGAAGTCCTTGAACTCGGTTGGCATCATCCAGAGCCAGGCGAAGGGAATGCAGGCTAGGCAGACGACGAACAAGGCAGGGAGGATGCGCAGGGCTCGACGCTCGTAGAAGCGCCACATGGAGAAGCGGCCTTGAGCCATCTCCTGATAGACGATGGTCGTGATGAGGTAACCGCTGATGACGAAGAAGACGTCTACGCCGACGAAGCCGCCGGAGAATGTCGAGAAGCCGGCGTGGAAGAGGATGACCGGGAGGACAGCGACGGCGCGAAGACCATCAACTTCAGGGCGGTATTGCATGGAAGATCCATTTGCCTAGCTATGAGGATTCGCTGGTGCCGCGTAGAGCGGTCATAGTAGATGCTTTCACTCTTTAAGTTAAGCTTGGGTTGAGCATTCCTGGCCCAAACCCGCATGGTTGAGCGGCTGCGATGTACTGAAGCTGCTGGTTTGATGTTGAGTTTTGTTGAGGTGCTGGCGCTGGTTCGCACCCCGGTTCGCGCGGTTGGTACGCACAACAGGTACGCACCCGGCGCCGGCAGGGCGGGGGGATGGTGAAACCTGGCGCCGTTTGCACCCGCGACCGGAGTGGCAGCTTCGTTATATCGCTAACCGAGTTTTTTCCTCGCGCGTGCGCGCGCGTGACGTAGTGAATGTCGCATAACGTGGCAGCCAAGCGCATTGTAAGATGTTGGTAGGCATGTTGGTAAACAGTTTTCTTATAATTCAAGTTATTGATTTTTAAGAGATAACAGCGGACTCATATTCCCTTGATCGCTGGTTCGAGTCCAGCTGGGCCCACCATCCTGTCAGATCACCCGCCCATCCCGCCTTGCCGGTAGAAATGCCTCTGCCCGCATTGCAAACCCCATTGGGGCTGCTATGTTCAAGATTCGTCTAATGTTCGGCCCGTACGGAACGCTCGCCAGGATTGCTGTGGATAGGTGGTACCAGGGAGGAAGGCTTCAGGGGTAGGAGGTCGGCCTTGAACAGTACATAAAATAGGCACAAGAAACTGTTTTGATATTCAGGGAATGCTCATGAAAGGAAAGATGATGAGTAATAATACGCCAAGGGATAACAGTGTCAGCAATGCTAGAATTTAGATAATAAATACGTTCTTTTTTGTATTCCACTATCTATTCTGGCTGTTATGTTGCCATTGTTAGCTTGGGGTTCATTTTTCATTCCCTCGGACGAGCTCTTGAGTATTTGGTTTCAGAAGAGTGGTTCTCTGACGGTGCTTTTTGCACTCTGGGTGGAGTTTCAGTCAATGAATATTAATGAGTATTTAGATCCTTCAGGTACAATAGCCAGTCAGCAAAAATAGCTGACTATCAAGTATAAAAAATATATAAAGTGATGCAGTTTTTTTTGCGGTATCTTTGGCTTTATGCGGTGCATTAATTTGGGGTTGCGGCGATATAATAAAATAGAAAGGTGGGTGATATTAGTGGATCAATATAGAGGGCGTTGCGAGTCTCTTAAGAGTTAGAGCTGTCGTTTTCATGTAAAAAAGACAAGCGGCGTAAGGCGTGCTTATCAGACACTTTAATCTCCGTCAAGGCATGACGTTACTACATCTTGTATTCATCAATATGGGAGGCCATTTGAAGATTATGGCGGTGTTCGTCAGCTTCGGTGATGGTTGAACCTGGATAAGCGGGAGCCCCCTTGAATCAGGCCAGAAGAACTCCTACGCTGGGGGTGTTTTGCTTCCGGTGTGCATGAGGGCCGCCGAAGCCTGACATCCCCCTTCATCACGGCTTTGGCACCTGTCCCTGCTTCCCATCCAGCCTGTTTTCCTCCTGGCCGGGCATGGCGTTTCATGAATTCTCGGGTAAGCCTTCGCCAAGCCCCCCCCCAGTCCCCCTTCATTCGAGGCTACATGGTGAACAGAGCAACTACGGGTTTCGAGCAACAACGAATGGTCATCGCGTGGCAGGTTAGTCGCCTGCAATCGAAACGCGCCGGAATCCATGGTGCTTGTCTGGCGGAGGCGGGATGATGGTCAAGTCCATTTCGAGCACAGGGTTTGCTCTGTTCGGTGCGGCGCTGATCGCGATCACTTACGGTCTGGCGCGCTTCGCCTTCGGTCTGTTCGTGCCTCCTATCCGCGCCGAGCTGGAGCTGACGTCCTACGTCATCGGTATCATCGGCTCGCTGCCGCTCATCAGCTTCTTGTTGGCCACGCTGGTCGCACCGCTCTCCGCCGATCGGCTCGGTGCTCGTAACACGGCGACGGTGTCCGGGGCTTTCGGTGTCGGGGGGCTGGCTCTGATCAGCCAGGCCGCTGGCGCCCTGTCGCTTGGCGTGGGCGTGTTTGCGTGCGGCATTTCCACCGGCTTAATGATGCCTGCGCTTACGGCCGCCATGCAGGCCCTGGTGAAACGTACTCTGCACGGACGCGTGAGCTCGATCATGAACGCGGGGACCAGCATTGGCGTGGTCGTTGCCGTACCTGCCGTTCTGTTCATGGCCGGCAACTGGCGTTTCGCGTACCTGTCCTTTGCTGTCCTGGCCGCCGCCGGGGTGGTTGCCACCTGGTTCTTCATCCCTTCGGTGTCCCGGGTCCTGCCCGCGAACGCCGCGCCGCCGCCTCCGATCAGCCTCCTGCAGTGGTCACGACTCTTCAGGCTCTCGATGTTTGCATTCGCGATGGGCTTGGTCTCCTCCGCGTACTGGATATTCGCACCCGACCTGGTAGTCACTCTCGGCGACCTGCCGCCAGGCTCAACCGGGTGGCTGTGGCTGGCGGTTGGCATCGCCGGTCTCGGAGGTGCCGTGGTGGCTGACCTGGCCGATCGCAACAACCCTGCCATCACGCAAGCACTCATGCTGATGATGCTCTCTGCGAGCCTGGCATTGCTCGCTGCCAGCCCCGGTCAGATTTTGATCGCGGCATTTTCCGCGCTGGTCTTCGGCCTGGCCTACATGAGTCTGACCGGGCTTTACCTGATGACCGGTATCCGCCTGTTGCCGGGCCGATTGTCGATGGGTCCGGTACTGCCATTCATGGCTGTCTCGCTCGGGCAGGCGATCGGCTCGCCCCTTGTCGGTGTGCTGGTGAAGGAAGTCGGTTACGCCAATGCGTTCGCCATCTTCTCCGCGGTCGGCATCCTGGTGGCCATGCTGTCGCCTCTGTACCCCCGCTATATTGACCATGCTCCGGAGGAAGAAGAAGAGGTGGTTGTGGAAGAGACCGGCCTCCAGGCGGCTTACGATTACCAGCTTCAGGATGAGGCTGGCGAGCCACTAAGGCTCGACACTGAAGATGAGGAAGAATCGGAAGTCACGGAGGCCACGGAGGCCACGGAGGCCACGGAAGCGACAGAAGCGACAGAAGCGACAGAAGCGACAGAAGCGACAGAAGCGACAGAAGCCAAGGAAGACCGGGAAAGCACAGAAGCCGCGGAAGCTAAGGAAGCTACGGAAGGCGGGGGCACGGAAGGCACAGAATCCAAGGGTAGCGGGGAAGGCACGGAATCCTCAGAAACCTCGGAATCCACAGAAGCCACGGCGGGTGCTGAAGGCACGGAAGGAACGAAAGGCACGGAACAAGATGAAGATCCGAAGTCGACATCAAAAACTACAAAATCAGAAACACCCAAAGATGATGATCGTTGAGGTCGCTCTCTTTCGGCGCAGTGCGCAACATGTCAGGGCCTGGGTCGTCGGATGCGCGTCCCGCCGTCTCTCCCCTGACGAGTCGCTCACGCTGACCTTCTGAGCGTCCGGACCCAGCGACTCCCAGGCGCCGTGCTCTTGGGCACGGCGTCGGCATCCTCCGGCACCACCAGCATCAACGGACCCGATCAGCTGACCTTGATCGGCTCCCCGTTGAGCCGCGCCACCTGCAGACAGTACCTCTCTCGCCGCCGGGCGGTCGTGTCATGGGGCCAGGCGCTCTATCACGGCATCCAGGAAGCCCTGCATGTCCACGACCGTTTCCGAAGCGGGGTCGGTGGTCTTGCCCTTGAGATCGCCAGTGATGATGCCATCGGCAACGGTATCGATCAGCGCGGCCTTGAGACGGGTGGCATAGTCGACCAGGGCCTCGTTGCCCTCGCGCTCGCCCAGAGTCTCCAGGGCATTGGCCACGGCGAAGATCAGTGCGGAGGAGTTGAAGTGCGCCTCCTTGCCGTCGGTCTCCAGGTATTTCAGGTAGAGGTCATGGGCGGTGCCGTGGGGCGCCTCGAAGAGCATGGTGCCGTTCTTGCTCTCGATGATGGAACTGGCGGTGGCCAGGCTGCCGCCCAGCGCCGCGGAGATGTCCGAGAAGATGTCGCCGTCCAGGTTCTGCGCCGGGTAGAGGGCGTTGCGGGGCGGATCGGTGATCATCTTGATGAGCTGCCTGGAGGGCCGCATGATCATGAACGAGGGAGGCGGGGTGTCGGCCTTCGCCAGCTCGCGGCGAACGTCGGTGATGGCGGTGCTGAACACCTCGTCGTATTCCATGTACTCGCGCTTGAGACCGAAGTAGACCTCCTTGTCCTTGCGCGAGGCATCGCGGAACACCTGGGTGACCCAGTCCTTGATGGCCTCGTGGTCGTTGGACATCAGCAGGATCGGGTCGCCCTGCTTGACGTGGCGCGCATGCTTCTCTTCACCGTCGATGATGACCTTGAGGATGCCGTCCTCCACCGCGGGAGCATTATAGCTGCCGTACTGGTCGCCGCCACCGGCACTCATCCGCGATAGCGAGACGTGCGCCTTGCGGGTGGGAATGCCGTGGAGCTTGAGCTGTTCGACCAGCTTGTAGAGCTTGCGGCCGGTGGTGTTGTCCGGCACGCCCCACAGCGCCCGTTGCGGCGGGTTGGCGACGAGGCGGGCGGCCTGGGCGTCGATCAGCTCGTAGTGGTAGGAGAGCCCCAGCGCCTCGACCTGCGCGCGGTAGTCGCTCTCGTAGATGCCCTCGATGGCGGCCCGCATCACGCCGTCGTAGCCGGAGATCACGGTGTCCTTCAGGCCCAGGTAGATGTCGCGCTTCTCGTCGATGGCGCGCTGGAAGAAGCGGTGCGCCCAGGCCTTGATCTGGTCGATGTCGTTGGTGGCGAGCAGCCAGGGGTCGCCCTTCTTCACCTCTCGGCGGTGCAGCTCCATCGGGTTGCCACTGGCGCCCACGAACAGCAGCTTGACGATGCCGGTGGCGCTGGAGAGCTCGTTGAAGCTCTCCTTGATGCCGCCGGTCGCCATGGTGTCGACCTCGATATCGCGGCCGATCCACTCGGGCTTGTTGAACTGCAGGTTGCGAAACTCGATGTCCTCGCGGGTGATGTTACCGCCGATGCCCTTGCGGATGGCGCCGTTGGGCGACTTGGTGGCCAGCGGGTGCAGCGTGGTGCCGTCCAGCTCCGGGTGGGCGGCCAGCAGTTCGCCGAGCTGGTTGCGATTCACCGTCATCCCGGCGTTCTTCACGCCCACGCCATGCTGCTTGAGGGCCTCGATGGCATCGATTACGGCCTGGCCGTTGGTGACCAGGCGGTTCTCCGCGGTCAGGTCGATCTCCACGAGGTCCACGTCCAGCCGGGACGTCACGAAGGTCTCGAGGATGCGTTCGAAGGCCACCTGGGCCATTTCGTCGCCATGCAGGATGACCAGGGGGGCTGACACGTTGATCTTGCTGCTCATCACGCTTCCTTTGGTTGAGGTGATGGAAGGGGGCGGATAAGGGAATGGCCATAGGGTACGCCTGCCGCCGTTCCTCTGCCAGGGATCAGCCCGCGGGCCGCGGCCCGAGCAGGATGATGCCGGCCCCGAGCAGGCAGAGGGCCGTGCCGAGGAGGTCCCAGCGGTCGGGCAGGCGCTGCTCGACCAGCCACAACCAGGCCACCGAGGTGGCGATGTAGACCCCGCCGTAGGCGGCATAGGCACGCCCGGCGTAATCGGCCCCGGACAGGCTCAACAGCCAGGCGAAGAGCGCCAGGCTGGCCAGCCCCGGGATCAGCCACAGGGCGGGTTTGTCCAGTCGCCACCAGGCCCAGACGCTGAAGCAACCGGCGATCTCGGCCAGGGCGGCGGCGATGTAGACCGCCAGCGTGGTCATCTCAGTGATGGCCCTCGGGATCGGTGGCCCAACGCTCGTCCGGATGCACCTCATTGGCCGGCAGTACCGGGTCATAGCCCTCGGCACGCAGCGCGGCGATCACTTCGCGAGTGTGGTCGCTGCCCAGTGTCTCCAGGGTGGCCTCCACCTCGGTGGCGCGCAGCGAGAGGTCGGTGAAGGTGCGCTGGTGGGCGATCTGGATGACGTTGGCGCGCTGCTCGGCGAGCAGGCGGGTCAGCTCGGCCAGCGAGCCTGGCACGTCGGGGATGCCCACCCGCACCCGCACGATGCGATTGGAGCGCACCAGGCCGCGCTGGATCACCGAGGAGAGCGCCAGCATGTCAATGTTGCCGCCGCACAGCACCAGCCCCACCTTGCGGCCTCGATAGCGTTCCGGGTCGGTGAGCAGGGCGGCGAGCCCCGCAGCGCCGGCGCCCTCGGCCACGCTCTTCTCTATTTCCAGCAGCATCAGGATGGCGCGCTCGATCTCCGGCTCGTCCACCAGCACGATGTCGCTGACCAGCTCGCGCACGATCTCCCGGGTCAGGATCCCGGGCTGCTTCACGGCGATGCCTTCGGCCAGGGTGGCCAGGCCGCAGTGGATATCCTCGCCGGCCAGTGCCTGCTTCATGGCCGGGAAGCGCCGAGTCTGTACGCCGATCACCTCGATGCCGGGCTTCATGGCCTTGGCTGCCACGGCATTGCCGCTGATCAGGCCGCCGCCGCCGATGGGAATCACCAGGCAATCCAGATCGGGCACCTCCTCGAGCATCTCCGGGGCGATGGTGCCCTGGCCGGCGATGACCCGCTCGTCGTCGTAGGGGTGCACGAAGACCAGGTTGTGCTCCTCGGCGAGGCGGTGGGCATAGGTGCCGGCTTCGTCGACCCCGTTGCCCTCGAGATGCACCTCGGCCCCGAAGTCACGTGTGTTGCGCACCTTGAGGTTGGGAGTGTGGCGGGGCATGACGATGGTGGCGTGGATGCCCAGCCGGGCGGCGTGGTAGGCCACGGCCTGGGCGTGGTTCCCCGCGGACATGGCAATGACGCCCCGGGCGCGCTCCTCGGGCGTGAGCGAGAGCAGGTGGTTCAGGGCGCCGCGCTCCTTGAAGGAGGCGGTGAACTGGTGGTTCTCGAACTTGATGTAGACGTCGCAGCCGGTGAGACGGGAGAGCGTGCTGGAGTGCAGGCAGGCGGTGTGTTCCACGCTACCCTCGAGGCGGGCGGCGGCCTGGCGGACGTCGTCGAGGGTCACGCTCATGGGAGGTTCTTCTCCTTGTGGTGGGTGTCGTGGAGGGTGTCGTGAGGGCCTTCATCGCCTGGGTGGTCGGGCAGGCGCGCCGCCAGTGCGAACACGTGGGGGTCTTCCACGCCGAGTTCGTGAAGGGCCTCGGCCAGATAGACCAGGTAGTCACGGTTGGGGCCGCTGGGCCCGTGGGAGGCGGCGATCTGCTCGGCGATGGCGTCGAGCGGGGCGTCGCCGAGGAAGGCGGTGTTGTCCTCGGTGGCGAGGTACACCAGGCCATCGGCGCTGTCCGGCGACGCGCCGTCGTCGAAGTGCAGCCGGGTCACCTCGCGCAGGTAGCCGTTCTTCTCGCGCACGTCCAGGGGCTCCAGCACTTCGGGAGTGATGCGATAGGCCATGCCATGGCAGATGGCCCCAGGCTCCCGCACCAGGGTCGCCACTCGGCCCGGCGCATCGGGGGTGCCGCGGTGGTCATGGGAGCCCTGCCAGAAGCGGCGCACCCAGCCGTGGATGTGGGCCTCGCGACGCTCCAGCCAGGGAAAGTTGGCCTTCCAGATCAGCGAGCCGTAACCGAACAGCCAGATCTCGTCGTGGCCGTCGAAGTGGGTCATGCGTCGATTGCGTTCCCGGGTATCGTTACTCATAGGCGCTGGAGCCAGTTCATGGCAGTGGATGGTCCTCCATGATGCGTTGCCGGGCGGCGCTTGTCGAAGCCCGATGCCAGCATCGACGCCGATACACCCCGGGGGTATGGTGTCGAGCGTTCGACGGACAGGGGAGCAGCGGTGGACACGTTATGGATGGCACTCTCGACGGGCCTTGGCCTCGGGCTCTCACCCTGGGCCTCGGGAACGGTCGGTACGTTGCTTGGGCTGCCGCTCGCCTGGTGGCTGCTGGGGCGAGCGAGGCGCCTGCAGTTCGTGCTGGTGGCGGCGCTGCTGGTGGCGGCCATGCCGATCTGCCAACAGGCCGCGACCGCACTGGGCATCAAGGACGACGGGCGCATCGTGCTCGACGAGATCGTCGCCTTCCCAGTAGCGGTAGTCGGCCTGTCCGCGATGCGCCACCCCGTGGCCCTGGCCGGAGCCTTCGTGGTCTACCGCGTGTTCGACATCGCCAAGCCGCCGCCGGTGAGCCAGGCGGAGGCCCTGCCCGGTGGAGTCGGCATCGTGCTCGACGACACCGTGGCCGCGGCCATGACCTGGCTGGTCATGGCCGGCGGCCTGGTCCTGTGGCGCCGCCGGTCCGGCTGAGGCACCGCCACCCCGGCGCTGCCGGCCGGGGACGCGAGACCTTGAGAGCCAGCGTGACCCGGTCACGCCTCCGGCAGGTGTGCGGGGAGCTTTTTCAGCTGTTCGAGGGGCACGGGGCGTGAGAACAGGAACCCCTGGAGCAGGTCGCACTGGCGGTGCATGAGGTCGGTCTGCTGTTCAGGGGTCTCGATGCCCTCGGCTACCACTTTCAGGCCCAGATGATGCGCCATGGTGATCACCCCCTGGGCGATGGCGGCATTGTCGCGGTTGTTGATGATGTCATGGATGAAGCTTTGGTCGAGCTTGACCTTGTTGATCGGCAAGTCCCGCAGGTAGCGAAGGCTGGAGAAACCACTGCCGAAGTCGTCGATCGCCACCTGCACGCCGAGGTTGCGGAGTGCCTGCAGTACCTCGATGGCCCGGTCGGTGCCTGACATGAGTACACCCTCGGTCACCTCGAACTCCAGCCGGTGGGGCGGCCATCCGGTCGCCGCGAGGATCTGCTCGACTTCCTCGAGAAAGCCTGTCCGGCGAAATTGCAGTGGAGAGATGTTCACTGCCACCGGCAGGTCAGCCTCGCCATCGGCGAAGAGGGTGGCCATGTCCTGGCAGGCCCGGTGCAGCACCCAGCGGCCGAGGGCGACGATCTGGCCTGTCTGCTCGGCCAGCGGGATGAAGAACCCCGGTGAGATCATGCCCTTGTCGGGATGCTGCCAGCGCACGAGCGCCTCGACGCTGCGCACCTGTCCGGTGCGGGTGTCGACGATGGGCTGATAATGCAGCAGGAACTGCTCATCGCGGATCGCCTCCTGCATCTCGAGACGCATTTCCACCTGCTCACTCATCAGGCTCGCGACATTGTCGCCATACCACTGCCATGTATTGCGCCCCTGCTGCTTGGCGTCATGCATGGCCAGGTCGGCGTGCTGGATCAGTTCGCGGGCCTCGAGCACCGGCTCGAGGCTCGAGGCGATGCCGATGCTGGCGCTGATATGAAGCCGGTGTTCATCGAACTCGAAGGGCAGCGACAGGGCGGTGAGGATCGCTTCGGTTCTTTCCAGCACCTCGTTCTTGAAGGAAAGTCCGGTCAGCAGGATGGCGAACTCGTCGCTGCCCAGCCGCGACAGGATGTCCCCCTGGGCCAGCAGGGCCTCCAGGCGATGGGTCACCTCCACCAGCAGCCTGTCGCCGACATGATGCCCGAGGCCCTCATTGACCGGCTTGAAGTCGTCCAGGTCGAGGTAGAGCAGGGCAAGCAAGTCGTCCTTTCGGCGAGCCTGGCGGTATTGCTGGACCAGGCGTGAGGTGAACTGCTGGCGGTTGGGCAGCCCGGTGAGCAGGTCGTGGCTGGCCTGGTGGGCGAGACGATCCTCATACTCCAGGAACTGTGAGACATCCTGCTGAATACCGACGATGTGGGTGCAGTGCCCGGCTTCATCGAGGACGGGGCCGAGGTAGAGCTGGTTCCAGAACGTCGAGCCGTCCTTGCGGTAGTTGAGCAGCGTCACCTGGATCTCGCGACGTTCGGCCAGGGCGAGGCGCAGATGTGCCACCTTCTGCGGGTCGGTATCGGGTCCCTGAAGGAAGCGGCAGTTGCGACCCAGTGCCTCTTCACGGCCATAGCCGGTGAGGGCCAGGAAAGTATCGTTGACGTAGACTATGGGCAGGTCCGGCCGGGTGGCGTCGGCCATGACCACGCCATTGTGGCTGGCATCGATGCCGCGGGCGAGCAGGCGAAGCTGCTGTTCCTGCTGGCGGCGCAGCGTGATGTCAAGGCCCACTCCATAGACGCCCACGACCTCGTCATTGACGACGATGGGCAGGTTGGTGACCTCCAGGGTGAAGGGCCTACCCTCGGCATCGACGCTGTTAAAGATATGCTGCTGCGTTTCTCCCTTGCAGACCCGCTCGAAGGCGGCGTCGATGGTGGGCAACTCCTCGTCGGAAACGAAGCTGGCATAGGGCTTCCCCTTCAGCCATTCCTCGCTGAAGCCGGTGATCCGGGTGGCCGAGGCATTGCAGCTGATGAACCGGCCGTCCAGGTCGAATTCGAACACCGCATCGGGATGCTGGGTGAACAGCGAGCGGAAGCGCTGCTCCACCTCGTCGCGGGCCTGGCGGTCACGGTGGCGCCCGATGGCCAGGGCGACCAGGCCCGCGGCCCGGTGCAGCAGCGCTTTCTCAACATCGCTGGGTGCACGAGGCGTTCGGTAATAGGTCGCGAAGGTGCCGAGCACTTCGTCCTCAGCCGAGATGACCGGCATGGACCAGCAGGCGGCCAGCCCCTCCTGACGCGCCAGTTCATGCCCGCCCTGCCAGTTGGGGTCCGCCTGGATGTCCTGGCTGATCACCATCTCCCGCCGGGCGGCCGCTGCCGCACAGGTGCCGATATCCTTGCCGATCTGCACATTCTGTGCGACGTCATGAAAGGCTTGGGAGAAGCTGTCGCCCGCCACCAGACTGAGGGTCCGCTGATCGGGGTCGAACACCATGATCGAGATCAGCGCATCGGGGAGTTGGCGGTCGATCATCCGCGAGATCGCCGGGAGGGTGACCTCCAGTGGCATGTGCCGGGCAATCAGCTCCTGTACGGACTGCTGATCTTCCAGTAGTGCGATTTCGTCCTTCACCTGTATTGCTCCTTGCGCCCGAGCGCTTAGCTGTTAACAGCATCTCAGGACTTGCATTGACAAGCATTAGTTATTTTTCACGGGAAATTGACTTAACCCGTTCAGACAGGTGACGCAGAGGGTCCGTTGCCTCACCCGTGGGAGGGGTGCTCGATGGGGCCGGGAAATCTCACGTCGAGGCCGCTCGCGGCAACCACGCCGACCCGATAGGCTATGGGAACGATGAACTTCCCCTACCCCTGTGGCTAAGAGGCTTGCCCATGACCGTGATGATAATCGGCCTGTTGATCTTTCTCGGTGTGCACTCGGTGCGCATCCTGGCCGACGACTGGCGTACCGCCCAGATACAGCGTAGAGGCGAGATGCCCTGGAAGGCGGCCTATTCGGTGGTCTCGATCATCGGCCTGACCCTGGCGATCTGGGGCTATGGCCAGATGCGCCTGGATCCGGTGTGGGTCTGGCAGCCTCCGGTGGGCCTGCGCCATGCCGTATCGCTGCTGATGATCCCCGCCTTCGTGCTGCTGGTGGCGGCCTATATGCCCAGCAACCATATCAAGGCGAAGCTGGGCCATCCGATGATCCTGGCCGTGAAGCTCTGGGCCTTCGCCCACCTGCTGGCCAACGGTCGGCTGGGCGACATCGTGTTCTTCGGGGCCTTCCTGCTGTGGGCCGTGTTCGACTTCCGCGCGGCCCGTCGTCGTCCCCGTCCTTTGGTCGCCAAGCCGAGCATGGCCGGCACCGTTTCGACCGTGGTGATCGGCCTGGCGGTCTACTACCTCTTCGCCTTTCATCTGCATGCGTGGGTCACCGGGGTGCCGGTGATGTGATCCCGGCCACGTCACGACGGAAACGGGGCGCAAGGCACCCTGAGCCTTCGGCTGGGCCTTTTCCTATATGGTGCTACGCTGATTGAGTCGCCACTGAATCGTCATCCAGGGGTCATGCCGTCGTCACATCGTCGCGCGATAACGGAGTACGCCCTACCCACCATGGAGAGCTCGTCATGTCGATCACACGTCGCCGTTTCCTCAAAGGCAGCCTGGCCGCCGGGGCCGCTGCCAGCGTGCCATCCTTCTACATCAACACGGTACTGGCGCAGGAGCAGACGCTGCGCATCTATGCCTGGGCGGGCTACTTCAGTGACCGGATGCTTGCGGACTTCACCGAGAAGACCGGGATCAAGGCCACCTTCACCCCCTATGGCACCAACGACGAGCTGATGAACTCGCTGCGGGCCAGCGACGGCAGCGGCTTCGACGTGATCATGCCCACCGTGGACCGCGTCCCCGGCTATCTCGACTACAACCTGGTGCAGCCGCTGGACCAGTCGCGTATCAACTGGAGCGGCGCCCTGGAAAGCGCCATCGAGGGTTCCGAGACCGGCGGCGTGGTGGACGGCAAGCGCTATTTCGCGCCCAGCGACTGGGGCACCGAGGCGATCACCTGGCACCGCCGCTTCGCCGATGTCGATCGCGCCAACCTCAGCTATGCCGACCTGTGGAATCCCGAGCACGGCCAGGGCGTCACGGTGCGCGGCCATTCGGCGCTGGTCGGCATCGGCCTATGGCTGGAGCGTGAAGGCCGGTTGCCGTTCCCGCTGCTCGATTCCTACAAGAACGAGGAGGCGATGCGCGCCAACTTCGAGGTCATCCTCGAGGAGGCGGTCAAGCACAAGTCCATGCTGGCGCAGTTCTGGAACACCGAGAACGAGGCTCAGGCGGCCTTTCGCACCAACGGCGCGATCATCGGCCAGACCTGGGATTCCACCGCCTTCCGCCTGCAGCAGGAGGGTGAGGATATCGCCTACGGCGCGCCGAAGGAGGGGGCACTCGCCTGGATGGAGGGCTTCGTGATCCCCCGCAACGCCCAGAATCCTGACGCCGTCTACGAGTTGATCAACTGGTACTACACCCCCGAGGCCGGGGCCATGTTCGTCGAGGCCACCGGCTACAATTCCACCGCCAAGGGGGCCACCGCGCTGCTGCCGGAGGCGACGCGCAACTTCTTCACCGAGTCCTACACTGAGGAAGACCTGGCCAATCTCTGGTGGTGGCCGATCCAGGAGCCTTGGTATGTGGCGCTGCGCAACGAATACCAGGACCGTTACCTCTCGGCATGATGTCGAATGAATCCACATCCGAGGTGACCATGGACGGCAGCGTCCGCCTGGAGGAGGTGGTGATGCGCTTCGGCGACTTCACTGCCATCGAGAAGACGTCGCTCGAGATCGGGTCGGGGGAGTTCTTCAGCTTCCTCGGCCCCTCGGGCTGCGGAAAGACCACTCTACTCAACATGATCAGCGGCTTCCTGACCCCAAGCGAGGGGCGGGTGCAGATCGGCGGCGAGGCCATGGGCGGGGTGCCGGTGAACCGCCGTCCCACGGCGATGATCTTCCAGAACCTGGCGCTCTTCCCGCTGATGACGGTGTTCGAGAACATCGAGTTCGGTCTCGAGGTGCGCGGAGTCGACAAGCAGGCGCGCCGCGAGGCCTCCGAGCGGCTGCTGGCGCTGGTGGCGCTGGAGGGCAGCGGGCCGAAGATGGTCACCGAGCTCTCCGGCGGCCAGAAGCAGCGGGTGGCCATCGCCCGGGCGCTGGCCGTGGAGCCGCGGGTGCTGCTGCTCGATGAACCACTCTCGGCGCTGGATCTCAAGCTTCGCCAGCACATGCGCGCCGAGCTCAAGGCGATCCAGCGCAAGACCGGCATCACTTTCATCTATATCACCCATGACCAGGGCGAGGCGCTGACCATGTCCGATCGGGTGGCGGTGATGTCGGCGGGGCGCATCCAGCAGGTGGCCGACCCCATGACCCTCTACCGTTCGCCGGCCACCGGCTTCGTGGCGGCCTTCGTGGGCGAGAACAACCGGCTGGAGACGACGCTGATCGAGCGCCAGGGCGAACAGGTACGCCTTGACGGCGGGCTGCTGGGTGAACTGGCCGGCCGTGCCGCGGCCTCGACCCGCCTGGACAACGGTGACCGGGCCGCGCTCTACATCCGCCCCGAGCACCTGCGGCCGGTCGACGACGAGGCCGACGGCCCGACCTTCGCGGCCACGCTCGAGGCGGTGCACTTCGAGGGCGCCTGGGTCATGGTGGAGGCCAGGCTCGATGCCTCCGGCGAGATGCTCAGGGCCCAGCTGGGCCATGAGCTATCCCGGCAGTATGTGGACGCCCTGGTCGCCGGTCGTCGCATGACCTTCGGCTATGATCCCGAGGATGCGGTGGTGCTGCCTGACGATGGCAGCCCTCGGGTCGACGAGGCGACCGGCGAGGTGATGGAGGCCCGGAATGTTTAGTCAGCTGCGGTCGCGTTTCGGCAGCCCCCTGGCCATGGCGATCCTCGGCCTGCTGGGCATCTGGCTGATCGTCATGGTGACCCTCCCGCAGCTGCAGATGATCGACTACTCGCTGCGCCCCAACCTGCTGCCGGCCCAGCAGGGGGGGCCGGAGGATGGCTGGACGCTGGCCAACTATGCCACCCTGGCCGCCAACGATATCCATCGGGCGATCTTCTTCAAGACGCTGTGGTCCAGCGTGCTGGTGACCCTGCTGACCCTGGCGGTGAGCTACCCGCTGGCCTGGTATCTGGCCAAGGAGGCCACTCCGCGACAGGCGGCACTTTGCATCCTGCTGCTGATCATCCCCTTCTGGATCAACGAGATCCTGCGTACCTACTCCTGGTTCATCATTCTCGCCTTCCGCGGGCCCCTGAACGAGGTGCTGATGATGCTGGGGCTGATCGACCGGCCGATCCGCTTCCTCAGCGGCGACGCCGGGGTCATGGTGGGCATGGTCTATGCCTACATCCTGTTCATGGTCTTTCCCGTCTACAACGCCATCGAGAGCCTGGATGACAACCAGGTGCGGGCCGCCCGGGATCTCGGGGCGGGCACCATCCGTACCCATCGCCGCATCGTCATTCCCCACGCCAAGCCGGGGATCGCCACCGGCTGCATCATGACCTTCATGCTGGCGGCGGGCAGCTATGCGGTACCGGCGCTGCTCGGCTCGCCGGGCAGTCGCTGGTTCACCCAGATCATCTACAACTGGTTCTTCGAGGGCGGCAACTGGAACCAGGGGGCGGCCTATGCCTTCCTGCTGCTGGTGCTGTGCATCGGCTTCATGTCGCTGATCATGAAATTCTTCAAGGTGGGTCTGGGAGACATCGCGAAATGACGGGGAGCAGGGTGTGAGCTCGCAGCGACTGATGGCCCTGGGCCTGCGCTTCTATGTGGTGGTGTTCTTCATCTACCTCTTCCTGCCGCTGGTGATCATGGCCGCGGCCACCTTCAACGACAGCCGCTTTCCCACCGTGACGCCCTGGGATGGCACCACCCTCAAGTGGTTCGGCGAGCTCGCCGCCGACGGCGGCATGTGGCAGGCGCTGACCAATAGCGCCATCGTCGCCGTCGGCGTGCTGTTGCTGGCGGTACCCATCGGCATTGCCACGGCGCTGTTCCTCAATACTGTCTCGAGCCGTGCCAAGCCGTTTCTCTATGCACTGATCCTTTCGCCGCTGCTCACCCCGGGGGTGATCATCGGCATCTCGACGCTGATCTTCTGGCGACAGTTGGGGGTCGGCGGGGGCATCTTCCTCACCGTGCTCGGCCAGGCCACCTTCATCGCCGCCTACGTGATGCTGATGGTCACGGCGCGTCTGCAGCGCTTCGACCGGACCATGGAGCTCGCTGCGCTGGACCTGGGTGCCAGCCAGTGGCAGATGTTTCGGCGCATCCTGTTGCCCTATCTCAAGCCGGCGATCCTTTCGGCGGCGGTGATCGCCTTCCTGCAGTCCTTCGAGAACTACAACACCTCGCTGTTCGTGGTGGGCTACGACACCACCCTGACCGTCTACATCGCCTCCAAGGTGCGCACCGGCCTCACGCCGGCGGTCAATGCCCTGGGCCTGATCCTGATACTCGTCACCGTGCTGCTGGCCGTGGCCTACGAGATCAAGCGCCGCCGCGAAGCGGCGCGCACGGTCAAGGGCGTCTAGCACGCTTCCTGCGTTATGCTGGCCCCGACCGAGAGTGAGGGCCCATGTCTCACGACCATCACCACCACTCGCATCACAAAGACCATCACACCGGGCAAGATAGCCAGCGTAGGCTCTTCTGGGCGATCCTGCTGACCGGCGGTTTCATGGTCGCCGCCGAGGTGGTGGGGGCATCCTCTCAGGGCCGCTAGATCAGCTTGCTTTGACGCCGCTGGGCCATGGACTCGGGCGGGTCGAAGCGGTCTGGATCGGCGAGGTCCCAGTAGTCACGGAACACGTCATGGCGGGATGCGCCGCCCTGCAGCAGCGTGTCCGGGGCGAGGATGTCATAGAGCTCGTCGAAGCTCTTCACCTCATGGGCGGAGAGCCGATGCATCACGTGCTCGGGGCCTAGCTCCTGCGGGTGGGAGAGGCCGGCGGCTGCCAGCATCTCGGCCAGCGCCGAGAGAGTATTGGCGTGGAAGCGCTGCACCCGGCGTGACTTGTGGTCGACGTCCAGGCGGCTGCCGCGCAACGGGTCCTGGGTCGCCACGCCGCTCGGGCAGCGGTCGGTGTGGCAGGTCTGGGCCTGGATACAGCCCAGGGCAAACATGTAGCCCCGGGCGGCGTTGCACCAGTCGGCGCCGAGTGCCAGGACGCGAGTGATATCGAAGGCGCTGATCACCTTGCCGGCGGCGCCGATGGATACCCGCTCGCGCAGCCCGGCCCCCACCAGGGTGTTGTGCACCAGCAGCAGGGCCTCGGTCAGCGGCATGCCCAGGCGGTTGATGAGCTCAAGCGGGGCGGCGCCCGTGCCGCCTTCACCTCCGTCGACCACCACGAAGTCCGGGTGCTCCCCTTCGTCCAGCATTGCCTTGACCAGGGCGAACCATTCCCAGGGATGCCCTATCGCCAGCTTGATGCCCACCGGCTTGTCCCCGGCTAGTTCGCGCAGCCGTCGGATGAAGTGGATCAGTTCGCGGGGCGTGGAGAAGGCCGAATGAGCGGCGGGGGAGACCACCTCCTGGCCCATGGGGACGCCGCGGGTCGAGGCGATCTCGGCAGTGACCTTGGTGGCCGGCAGGATGCCGCCGTGGCCCGGCTTGGCGCCCTGGCTGAGCTTGATCTCGACCATCTTTACCGCGTCCTGGGTGGCCTGCTCTCGAAAGCGCTCGGGGTCGAACCGGCCCTGTTCGTCACGGCAGCCGAAATAGCCGGAGCCGATCTCCCAGACCAGATCCCCGCCGAGCCGGTGGTAGGGGGAGATCGCGCCTTCCCCGGTGTCATGGTAGAAGCCGCCCAGCCGCGCGCCCTGGTTAAGGGCGCTGATGGCGTTTCCCGAGAGCGCCCCGAAGCTCATCGCCGAGATGTTGAACACGCTGGCTCGATAGGGCCTGGTGCGCGCGGCACCGATGGTGATGCGAAAGTCCGGGTCGTCGATGCGGGCCGGTGCCAGTGACGGGCTCATCCACTCGTAGCCTGTGGCTCGCATGTCGCAGAGCGAACCGAAGGGGCGCTTGTCGCTGAGATCCTTGGCGCGCTGGTAGACCAGCCGGCGCTGCTCCCGAGAGAAGGGGATGGCCTCGCTATCGGACTGGATGATGTACTGGCGGATCTCGGGACCGAAGGATTCGAGGTTGTAGCGCAGGTGGGCGAGGATCGGGTAGTTGCGGCTCACCGTGCGCTTGCGCTGGAGGATGTCATGGCTGCCCAGGACGACGAGCAGGCCGAAACCCAGCACGCCCCACCACCAGCCGGGGTCTTCCAGGACGCCGATGAGGCTGACGGCGAGGCCCAGCAGACTGATCACGAAGGCGCCGTAACGCAGGGGGAGAGGGGGCATGTCGCGCTCCTGATGAAGGTTGGTAACGCCATTGCGCGGCCGCGCCAGGTGACTGTCAATTCGCCCGGCAGTCGCGGTACCGGCTAGCCTCTAGGGTCCGTACTGGCATACCGATGAATTCTGCGACGCTCAGAACCCCGAGCCGACAAGCCCCACCACGCTGACCAGGATGAGTACGCTGCCAAGCACCCTGAAATAGAGGTTCGTCTGACTGGCGAGCATGTGCCGATGGGCACGCTCGCCCAGCAGGTGACCGATCAGTGCGCAGGGTAGCAGCCAAAGGTGGTGGATGAGCTGCAGATCGACCCCCGCGATCAAGAACGACACCATCTTGATCAGCACCAGGATGAACCACAGCACGAAGAGGGTGTCTCGCAGCTGTTGGGTGGCAACGCGGGCGGCGAAGACCGCAACGATCAGCGGCGCGCCGATCAGGGAGGTCCCGCTGACATAGCCGCCCAGCACCAGCAGCACCGCATCGACGACGCGGTTGTGGTTGCGGAAGGGCTTGTCGAGCACGTAGCCGACCGCGTAGACCATCACGATCACGAAGATGATGTTGGTCAGGACCTGGCCGGGCAAGGTGAGCAGGCCGACGACCCCGATCAACTTGGGAATGATCATGATCTTCATCGCCTGGCGCAGGTAGCCCCAGTCGATGTTGCTGGAGGCCGGGGCCTGGCCGTCGTTGGCGATCACCAGTTGCCGGTGGCCGCGCCAGGCGATCCAGCTGGAGAAGATCATCAGGTGCACCGCGATGATCGGCAGGAAGACCAGCGGCTCGTCGAGCACCAGCAGCAGAAAGGGCAGCGAAAGCACGGCCCCGCCGAAGCCGAGGCTGGTCCTGACGAAGCCGCTCCACACGAAGATCAGCCCGATCAGGGCGTACTCCCAGGACTCGAGCCCTGTCATTGCTCTTCCTCTTCCTTATTCGTTTATCGTTTGGTCATCCCGGCAGCGTCCCCAGACCCGGGCAAGCACCTCCAGGGCCTCGGCGATCACCGCCTCCTCGCCTCTGTCGCGTCGCCAGATGAAGCTCAGCGCGCAGGGCAGGCGCATATTCTCGGCGACCGTCAGGCCGCGTTCCTGGCGCTCTGCCATGGCCAGGGCGTCACGGGCCAGGCTGAGACCGATGCCGGCGCGCACCAGGTCGAGCATACAGGCTTCCTGGTCCACCTGGGCCACGCCCTTCGGGGCCACCCCCAGCGGGTCGAGCAGGCCATGGAGCAGGCGGTGATGCACCGAGTTGGGTGGCGTGGTGATCCATGGCAGGGTGGCCAGGGCGGCCCAGTCTGCCCCGGCCAGACGTTTATCCCAGCCGGCCGGGGCGATCACGTAGTAGTGAAAGAGGGTGAGCTCACAGTGGGCGACCTCCGGCGCCTGGGGGCCTTCGCCGGGCGTCGCCAGGAAGAACCCCACGTCCAGGTCGCCCCGGCGCACCCACTCCAGCACGCTGCCGCTCATGCCGTGGTGCAGTTCCGTCTCGAGTTGCGGCGCCCGCTCCACCAGACGGTGCAGGAAGGCCCCCAGGCGAATGAACTCGGGGTCGACGATGGTGCCGATCTTCAGCCGGCCACGCAGGGTGCTGTGCAGGGCGCGGGCGTTCTGCTCGAAGGCGGCCATGGCCGCGAGCGCCTTCTCGGCGGCGGGTACCAGGGCCTGGCCATCTTCTGTGAGCGACAGCCCCCTTGGGCGTCGCTGGAACAGCGTGAGACCCAGGCTTTCCTGGAATAGCTTGAGCTTGAGGCTGACCGCCGGCTGGGTCAGGTGCAGACGCTCGGCGGCGCGAGAGACACTGCCTTCCCGTGCCACGGTGACGAAGGCACGCAGGGTCTGAATGTCCTGCATGGTGGCCTCCTCGGCATGAAGTGATATCAGCTTAATTTATAATTAGGTTTTGAATAACTCAATTGATCCTCGTGACGGCAGGGCGCATCGTGACCTTCATGGACCCCCTCCTGCTATGCAGTGGTGATGAGCCCTTATATCCTTAATAACGACGACAATGAGGCTCCCATGAGCACCCACAACATCCAGCATTATATCAATGGACAAATGTCTGCCGGCGAGTCCGGCCAGGCCCAGGATGTCTTCAACCCGGCCACCGGGCAGGTGACGGGCCGAGTGTCACTGGCTTCCCACGCCGATGTGGACGCGGCCGTGGCCGTCGCCAAGACCGCCTTCCCGGCCTGGGCCGATACCCCGCCGATCCGTCGCGCCCGGGTGATGTTCAAGTTCCTGGAATTGCTCAACGCTCACAAGGACGAGCTGGCCGAGGCGATTACCCGCGAGCATGGCAAGGTGTTCACCGATGCCCAGGGCGAGGTGGCCCGCGGCATCGACATCGTCGAGTTCGCCTGCGGCATCCCGCAGCTGCTCAAGGGCGACTACACCGAACAGGTCAGCACCGGCATAGACAACTGGACGATGCGCCAGCCGCTGGGCGTGGTGGCGGGTATCACCCCGTTCAACTTCCCAGTCATGGTGCCGATGTGGATGTTCCCCATCGCCATCGCCGCCGGCAATACCTTCGTTCTCAAGCCGAGCCCTCTGGATCCCGGCGCTTCTCTGCTGATTGCCGACCTGCTCAAGCGGGCCGGGCTGCCGGATGGCGTTTTCAACGTGGTGCAGGGCGACAAGGCGTCGGTGGAGGCGTTGATCGACCATCCTGACGTCAGGGCCCTCTCGTTCGTCGGCTCCACACCTATCGCCAACCTGATCTACGAGCGTGGCGCCCGTAACGGCAAGCGCGTCCAGGCCCTGGGCGGTGCCAAGAACCACATGGTGGTGATGCCTGATGCCAACCTCGACAAGGCCGTCGATGCCCTGATCGGCGCGGCCTACGGCAGTGCCGGCGAGCGCTGCATGGCGATCAGCGTGGCGGTGCTGGTGGGTGACGTGGCCGATCAGCTCGTGCCGCGCCTGGCCGAGCAAGCGAAGGCGCTCAAGGTCAAGAACGGCATGGAACTCGATGCCGAGATGGGCCCCATCGTCACTGCCCAGGCCCACCAGCGGATTACCGGTTACATCGACAAGGGTGTGGCCGAGGGCGCCGAGCTGGTGGTCGATGGCCGCGACTTCGATGCCTCCGTGACCGGCGAGGGCTGTGCCGAGGGCTTCTGGATGGGCGGCAGCCTGTTCGACCACGTCACGCCCGAGATGACCATCTACAAGGAGGAGATCTTCGGTCCGGTACTGGTCTGCGTGCGGGTGCCCGACATCGCCACCGCCATCCAGCTGATCAACGACCACGAATTCGGTAACGGCGTGAGCTGCTTCACCGAGAGCGGCAGCGTGGCGCGCGAGTTCGGTCGACGCATCCAGGTGGGCATGGTGGGGATCAACGTGCCGATCCCGGTCCCCATGGCCTGGCACGGCTTCGGCGGCTGGAAGCGCTCGATGTTCGGTGACACCCATGCCTACGGCGAGGAAGGCGTCCGCTTCTATACCAAGCAGAAGTCGATCATGCAGCGCTGGTCCGACTCCATAGATGCCGGTGCCGAGTTCGTGATGCCGACGGCCAAGTAACATCTCCCTCCAACCACCGACAGGCATGCCAGCCGGTCAGCTGGTGTCCGCCAGCTGACCGCATACCGTCATCCAGGTGACGGCAGGCCCGGCATGCCGAGCGAGTGCATGCCATGGCTGAACAATCCAACGACAAGCAAGCCTTCGATTATATCGTGGTCGGCGCCGGAACCGCCGGCTGCCTGCTCGCCAATCGCCTCAGCGCCGACCCGACCAACCGGGTGCTGCTGATCGAGGCTGGTGGCCGCGACAACTACCACTGGATCCACATTCCGGTGGGTTACCTCTACTGCATCGACAATCCGCGCACCGACTGGCGCTTCCGCACCGAGCCCGACAAGGGGCTGAACGGTCGTTCCTTGATCTATCCGCGTGGCAAGACACTCGGCGGCTGCTCCAGCATCAACGGCATGCTGTACCTGCGAGGCCAGGCCCGTGACTACGACGGCTGGGCCGAGTTGACCGGCGACGACGCCTGGCGCTGGGATAACTGCCTGGCCGACTTCATGAAGCATGAGGATCACCATCGCCTGGATGATGGTGGCGACGCCGATGCCGCTCATCGTGACTATCACGGTCACGGTGGTGAATGGCGCGTCGAGAAGCAGCGTCTTAGCTGGCAAGTACTCGACGACTTTGCCACTGCCGCCGTGGAGGCTGGCATCCCACGAACCCGCGACTTCAACCGCGGTGACAATGAGGGCGTCGACTACTTCGAGGTCAACCAGCGTTCGGGCTGGCGCTGGAACACGTCCAAGGCCTTCCTGCGCGGGGCCGAAACACGTGAAAACCTGACCCTTTGGCACTCCACCCAGGTGCTGGGGCTCAAGATGGAACGAACAGGCGAGAAAGACGAGGGCGGCGAGCCGCTCTGCAGCGGCGTGAAGGTCGAGCGTGAAGGTGAGAGTGTCGTGGCGACGGCCAGCCGCGAGGTCATTCTCTCGGCCGGTGCCATCGGCTCACCACAGCTGCTGCAACTCTCGGGGATCGGCCCTGCGGATCTGCTGGCCGAGAACGGCATCCCGCTGGTGGCCGAGTTGCCCGGCGTGGGTGAGAACCTGCAGGACCACTTGCAGATCCGCTCCGTCTACAAGGTGAAGGGGGCCAAGACCCTCAATACCATGGCCAACTCGTTGGTGGGGAAGGCAAAGATCGGCCTGGAGTATGTCTTCAAGCGCTCCGGGCCCATGAGCATGGCGCCCTCCCAGCTTTGTGCCTTCACTCGCAGTTCCGACGATCAGCCATATCCCAACATCGAGTACCACGTTCAGCCGCTGAGCCTTGAGGCCTTCGGGCAGCCACTCCACGACTTCCCGGCGATCACCGCCAGCGTGTGCAACCTCAACCCGACCAGTCGTGGCACGGTGCGCATCAAGAGCGCCGACCCCCGCCAGGCGCCCGCGATTGCTCCCCACTATCTGAGCACCCCGGAGGACCGGCAGGTCGCCGCTGACTCGCTGAGGGTCACGCGACGCATTGCCGGGCAGCCCGCCTTCGCGAAATATTCGCCGGAGGAGTTCAAGCCGGGACTGGAGTACGAGAGCAACGAGGATCTGACGCGGCTGGCCGGTGACATCGGCACTACCATCTTCCACCCGGTGGGCACCGCGAAGATGGGCCGAGACGATGACCCCATGGCGGTCGTCGACTCCCATCTTCGGGTGAGAGGCGTCAAGGGGCTGAGGGTCGTCGATGCCAGCATCATGCCGACCATCACCAGCGGCAACACCAACTCACCGACGCTGATGATCGCCGAGAAGGCCGCGGGCTGGATCCTTGCCTCACGATGACCCCATCACGCCCTGGGTGGGTGTCCGGGGAGTCCGGGGTGTCAACAGAGGCTTCGCGTTGCCAGGCGAGGTGCCATGTTGGCTCTTCCGATCAAAATAAGGTTTGACGTCCCCCCCCGGGGGGCGCAAGATGCTCGCAGTTGGTTAGCAAGTGGAACATCGCAAGTGGTCATCGAAAGCTCATAGCGTCGATTTCCCGGTGCAAGTTTCTTGTTTTACCCACTGCAATTCGGGTATTTCCCGGCACAATCAAACGCTATTCGAGGAATTCGATAATGGCTACCGGTACTGTCAAGTGGTTCAACGACACCAAGGGCTTCGGCTTCATTTCTCCGGACGACAACGGTGACGACCTGTTCGCTCACTTCTCCGAGATCAAGGCTGAAGGCTTCAAGTCCCTGCAAGACGGTCAGAAGGTTTCCTTCGACGTCACCCAGGGCAAGAAAGGCCTCCAGGCTTCCAACATCCAGGTCATCGACTGAACGTCGACCGACCTTGATGTGACTGCCTGACGGCAGTCGAGAAGGGCCCGCAAATGCGGGCCTTTTTCATTGGTGCGCACTACTGTTTTTTATTCCAAAAAAATATTTCTAGATTTCTAAAAATAACTTTTTAGAATAAGTCGCGGCGGTCACAATGGGTCCTGTCTCTTCGTGATCGGATCTGTCCCCATGCCGCTGGATGCCTGGCTCTCCCTTGCTATCGTCATCGCTGTCTTTCCGTTGATGGCCTTCTCGCGCATCGGGCCCGACATCGTGCTGCTTGGCGCGGTGATCCTGCTGCTCACTCTCGGCGTGATCGAGCCGGCCCAGGCGCTGGCGGGCTTCTCGAGCACTGGCCTGTTTACCGTGGCCTTCATGTACGTGCTGGTGGCCAGCATCCGAGAGACCGGCGGCATCGACCTGATCATCCGCCATGTGCTGGGACGCCCCCGCAGCGAGGGCCGGGCGCTGCTGCGCCTGCTGCTGCCGGTGGCCTCGCTCAGTGGCCTGCTCAACAACACCCCGGTCGTGGCGACCTTCATCCCGGCCGTGCTGAGCTGGAGCCGGCGCGTGGCCGTGCCGGCCCATCGCCTGCTGATGCCGCTCAGCTTCGCCTCGATCCTCGGCGGCACCATCACCCTGTTCGGCACCAGCACCAACCTGGTCGTCCATGGCCTGCTGATCGATCGTGACCCTTCCCTGGCCATGGGGCTTTTCGACATCGCCTGGGTGGGCGTGCCGGTGGCCCTGGCAGGCCTGGCCTACCTGGTCCTGCTTGGACCGCGTCTGCTGCCGGCGCGGCGAGGGGCGGAGGCGGTCTTCGAGAATCCCCGCGAGTTCACCATCGAGATGGAGGTGGATCCCGATGGTCCGCTGGTGGACCGGTCGGTCGAGGAAGCCGGCCTTCGTCACCTGCAGGCGCTGTTCCTGGTCGAGATCGAACGGGATGGTAACGTCGTCAGCGTGGTGGGGCCCGGTGAGCAACTGAAGGGCGGCGATCGGCTGGTGTTCGCCGGCACCAGTGAGGGAGCGGTGGAGCTGCAGCAGATCCGCGGGCTCGTCCCGACCCGCCAGGGGGCCTCGAGTCTCGAGAAGGACTTCAAGGAGCGCCGCCTGGTGGAGGCGGTGGTGTCCGACCAGTGCCAGTTCATCGGCCGTCGCATCCGTGATGGCCACTTCCGTACCCTTTATGGTGCCGCCGTGCTGGCGGTCTGCCGCGGCGGTGAGCGGGTCGCGGGTAACCTCGGCCAGATCCGCCTGCAGCCCGCCGACGTGCTGCTGCTGGAGGCGCGCCCACCCTTCATCGAGCGTCATCGCCAGTCGCGCGACTTCCTGCTGATCAGCAAGGTCAACGGGTCCGCTCGCCCGGTCCACGAGAAGGCCTGGCTGGCCTGGAGCATCCTGGCCGGCGTGGTCTTGCTGGCCACCCTGGGGGCGATGAGCATGATGAATGCCGCCATGCTGGGTGCGGCCCTGGCACTGGCCACCGGCTGCTGCACCGTGGGGGCGGCCAAGCGAGGGCTGGACACCCAGGTGTTGCTGACCATCGCCGCTTCCTTTGGCCTCGGCGCGGCGCTGGAAAGCTCGGGGGCGGCGGCCACCCTGGCCGACGTTGCTCTGGGGCTGGCAGACGGCAACCCCTGGCTGTTGCTTGGCGCGGTCTATGTGGTGGTGACCTTGCTGACCTCCCTGGTGACCAACAACGCCGCCGCGGTGATCTCCTTTCCGGTGGTCATGGCCAGTGCCGAAAACCTCGGCGTGAGCCCCATGCCGTATGTGGTCGTCGTGATGTTCGCCGCTTCGGCCAGCTTCCTGACGCCCATCGGCTACCAGACCAATCTGATGGTCTTCGGCCCCGGAGGCTACCGCTTTACCGACTTCCTGCGCCTCGGCGGGCTCCTGAACCTGCTGACCGCTGGAGTGGCCCTCACCTTGATCCCGCAGTTCTGGCCCTTCTGAGGGTGCTCGCCGCGGGCCGGCGTTTGCGGTAGGGTTCGTCCTTCGACCGAGCACATTACCGGCCCTGGAGGCGATTGCATGAACCACCCCGGCGAACTGATGATCGAGCCGAGAAACGGCAAGGCGGCGGACGCCTGCGTTTTCATCCTGCATGGCCTGGGGGCCGACGGCCAGGACTTCGAGCCGCTGATACCGGCGCTGCCCCTGCCTGACGATGCCGCGGTTCGCTTCATCCTGCCCCATGCGCCCCGTCTCCCGGTGACGATCAATGGTGGCATGACCATGCCTGCCTGGTACGACATCAAGGAGATGAGCCTCGATCGTCAGATCGATGAGCCCCAGCTGCTTGCCTCCGCCGAGCGCATCCAGGCCATGGTCCGGGACCAGATCGAGCATGGCATCGACAGTCGCCGGATCATCCTGGCGGGCTTCTCCCAGGGGGGCGCGGTGGCCTACCAGGCGGCGCTCTCCTTCGATGTCCCGCTGGGCGGGCTGCTGGCGCTGTCCACCTACTTCGCCACCAGCGACAGCATCATGCTGGCCGAGGCCAATCGTGAGCTGCCCATCGAGGTCCACCACGGCAGCTTCGATCCGGTGGTCCCCGAGTCGCTGGGCAAGGCCGGCTTCGATCGCGTCCTGTCGCTGGGTTATCCGGCGCACTATCGCCGCTATCCCATGGCCCACGCGCTCTGCCCGCAGCAGATCGTTGACATCGGTCGCTGGCTCGCCGAGCGACTCGCCCATTGAGCAGCCCTCACCGATGCCCGACCGTCGATGCCCGACCGTGATGCCAACATGACGCCTGACGCCCCAACGGCTGTCATGCTGCGCGCCTGCTGGCGAAGTGCACGTCCGAATTTCCTGGTGCTGGCGCCCCTCTGCGCGGGTCTGGCGCTGACCAGCGCCTGGCTCGATGGTCATGACCCTGGGGGGCTCTCGGCCCTGCTGGTGCTGGTCGCCGCCCTGCTGGCCCACGCCGCGGTGAACCTGTTCAACGAGCATCACGACTTCGCCAGCGGCCTGGATGCCACCACCTACCGCACCCCCTTCTCCGGCGGCAGTGGCTCGCTTCCCGAGCATCCCGAGGCGGCCGGGGCGGTGTGGCGCGCGGCGGTCGCCTGCCTCGCCGGGGTGGTGATGATCGGTGTCTGGTGCCTGTGGCGCGCCGGCCCCGTGATGCTGCTTTATGGTCTGCTCGGCATGGCGCTGGTGGTGGCCTACACCGGCTGGCTGACCCGTCGTCCCTGGTTGTGCCTGATGGCACCGGGAGTGGGCTTCGGGACCCTGATGGTGGTCGGAGCCAATCAGGCTCTCACCGGAGGTTTCTCCTCCACGGCGCTGGCCGTCTCGATGGTGCCTACCCTCATGGTCAGCGCCTTGCTGCTGGCCAACCAGCTGCCGGATATCGAGCCCGATCGCCTGGCAGGTCGTTATCATCTTGCCATCATGCTGGGCGCCCGGCGTGCGTCTCGCCTGGTGGCCGTCCTGGTGCTCAGCGCCTTTCTGGTCGTCCCGCTGGCCTGGTGGGGTGGCTGGCTTCCCGCCGAGACCTGGCTGATGTGGCTGGCCGCGCCCGCAGCACTGCGACTGATCAAACGCCTCTGGCGCCTGCCCAGCGACGTGGATGCCGGCGAGATGACGCTGCTGCTGCCGTTGCTGGGGCTCAACGTCGCGCTGCTGCTGGGCAGCCTGGCGCTGCTCAACCTGGGGCTCTGGCTTGCCGCCTGATGCCTCGACGAGCATCGCCTCGATGCCATGGGGCCGTGAAACCTGAACACGTCACTTGATCGTTGTGACGATCAGATGGCTGCGTGCATGTCTCATCGGTCATGCTGAGCTAAGCTGATACATTCAGGAGGGGCAGGAGTGTCCTTCGGAAGCCTTCGTGAGAATCCCAGGGGATGGGCATGACACGAATCTGTGACACTTGGCGACAATGGCGATCAGCCTGGCGGGAGCAGACACCGCTGGCAAGAACCTTGCTGGACTGCTTTCCAGGCGTGGCCATGCTCATCGATGCCGACGGCATCGTCCTGAGTGTCAATCCCGGCTTCGAGAGCTTCAGTGGCCATCCTCCCGGTGCGCTGGTCGGCCGCCGAATCACCTGCCTTGACATGGACCCCCTGCACGGCGACATCAGCCATGCCCTGGCCCAAAGCGTGGCGGGTCGTGCGCCTTGGCGAGGCCTGCTGCTGTGTCGCCGGGCTGATGGGCAGTTGATCCATCAGGACGCTGTCTTCCAGCCGCTGGAGACCCTTTCGGGCGAGAAGCTGAAGCTGCTGGTGACCCTGCACGACATCACTGAACTGCACCAGTGCGCCCTGCAAGACCACGCCTTTCTGGAGCGCCTCCAGGGGACCCTCGCGCAACTGCCTGGGGTGGTCTTCCAGCTTTGCCAGTCGGCCCGGGGAGATTTCGACTTTCTCTATCTGAGCGACGGGCTTCAGGCACTCGCCGGCCTCTCGCCGCGGACCGTGATGGACAACGCCAATGCGCTGTTGACGCGGGTCCACACCAAGGATCGGGAAGTCCTGAACACCTCGATGGCCCAGTCGGCCATTAGCCTGGACATCTGGGAGCTGGACTTCCGCCTCGATACGCCAGACGGCGTCCGCTGGATCGAGGGAAGGGCGACACCTCAACGACGCCACGATGGCCTCACCTTGTGGGACGGACTGCTGCTGGACATCACTGCTCGCAAGCGGGAAGAGCAGCGCACCCGGCGTCTGGTCAGCACCGACATGCTCACCGGGGTGCTCAATCGACGGGCCTTCTTCGACTATGCCGAGGGTGTGCGAGCTCTTGCCACACGCCAGCAACGAACGGTGCCCCTGGCGATGCTCGATATCGACCATTTCAAGGTTCTCAACGATACCCATGGCCATGCTGCCGGCGACCTGGCCCTGCAGGTGTTCGCCATGACCTGTCGTAACTGCCTGCGCCCCTATGACCTCTTCGCCCGTATTGGCGGCGAGGAGTTCGCCGTCCTGCTGGTGGACACTTCTCCGGAAGAGGCCTTGGGCGTGCTGGAGCGTCTGCGCGAAGCGGTGGAGGCGATCGATCTGGATTACAAGGGCGATACCCTGAGCCTGACGGTGAGCCTGGGTCTGTCGGTGATTACACCAGAGGGAAGCCTCGACCTCGCGCTCTCCCAGGCCGACCGGGCGCTCTATCAGGCAAAGGATGCAGGCCGCAACCGCCTTGCCCTGGCGCCAGACTATCCGGGGGTCCATGCGCCGCATGAGCATTGAGTCGGTAGCGAGAGTGATTCGCTGATCGAGAAGGCGGTCAGCCGCGGTGCCTGACAGGCCGCCGTGACGGGAAGGCAAGAAGGGCCGGGGCCGAGAGGCGCCGGCCCTTTCTGCGTCCTAGAGGAGTTCCTCGCCGGCCAGGGCCAGGCGCGAGCGCTCGACGCTCTTGAGGGTGACGTGGCCTGCATGAGGCCAGTCGCGGAAATTCTGGACCACTGCTGCCATGCCGCAGGTATTGGCGGTCAGGTAGGGGGTGTCGATCTGGCCGACGTTGCCTAGGCAGACGATCTTGGTGTTGCGGCCGGCTCGGGTGATCAGCGACTTCAGCTGCTTGGGGGTGAAGTTCTGGGCCTCGTCGATGATCAGGAAGGTATCGTTGAGGGTGCGCCCGCGCATGAAGCCGGGGGCTCGGATCTGCACCCGTGAACCCAGCAGTTGGCGGGTGGCGTCCTGGTTCCAGGTGCTGCTTCCGTCGTGTTCGTCGCGCAGCAGGTTGTCCATGTTGTCATGGAAGGCGCCCATCCAGGGCGACATCTTCTCCTCCTCTGTGCCGGGCAGGAAGCCGATATCCTCGCTCATGGTGATCGGTGCCCGGGTGAAGACGATGCGCTCGAAGCGCTTGCTGTCCAGGGTCTGCTGGAAGGCCGCGGCAAGGGTCATGAAGGTCTTGCCCGTGCCGGCACTGCCGGCAATGGTGACCAGGTCGATATCCTCGTCCATCAGCAGGTTGAGGGTGAAATTCTGACGGCTGTCGTGGGCGTGAACGCCCCAGATGCTGCTCCCATGGCGGTAGTTGGTCAGCAGTTCCAGGTTGGCGTGCTGTGGGCCCACCTCGCGCAGGATGGCCTCGAAGCTGGCACCGTCGTCGCTGTCGGAGACCAGCATGCCCAGGTGCCATTCACGGGGAATCTCGCCGGCGAGGCGATAGACGACCTTGTGATCCTGACGCTCGACCTTGACGTCCACCGGGAGGTTGCCCCAGAGCCCGCTGCCATCATGGCCGGCATCGGGATAGATCTTGACCCCGTCGGTCATGGCATCGCTGTCGTCGAAGGCGCGGTCGGTGAGATAGTCCTCGACCGGCACCTCCAGGGCCGCCGCCTTTACTCGCAGGTTGATGTCCTTGGTGACCAGGATCACCGAGGCGTCCGGGCGCTCTGCGCGCAGCCGACAGGTCTCGGCGAGCAGCCGGTTGTCGGGGCTGTCCTCCAGCGGGTCCAGCGGTTTCAGGTCGTTGTAGCAGAGCAGGCGCAGACGACCCTCGGGGCCGGTCAGGCGGGGAATGGGAATGCCGTCGCGGATCTGGTCGATGTCGACGTTGGCGGTAAGGTCTGACAGGGTGCGGCTGACTTGGCGGGCGGTTCGGGCGATCTCGCGAACGCCGTTCTTGTGCTTGTCGAGCTCCTCGAGCACGGTCATGGGAATGACCACCTCGTGCTCGTCGAACTGGTAGAGGGCGGCAGGGTCGTGGATCAGGACATTGGTGTCCAGCACGTAGAGCCGGGTGGCCTTCTTGTCGATGCGTACCATCGGCGCAGTTCTCCTTGTGTCATTGTGTCGACACAGCCCGCGCTCGATGTCAGGGAGGTGACAAGGGCGCTAGCGTTGTCGTCCCTCTCGAAACGTCGTGTCACCTCCTCTCTGCCTGTCTTTTGTCTTGCTGTGCTATCCGTTTCTTTCTGTGCCGTTTCTTTCTGTGCTAACCGGATGCCGCTCGGCTGGCACGCCAGCCTGACTTGAGCATGGATGCTGTTCGTCAATGCTGCAAAGCAATAAAATCAAGCCCCGTCAACGCTGTCTCAGCGAGTCTCCTCGACCTCCTGGAAGATGCGTTCCACGTCCAGGGTAGAGTGCTTGCCCAGCGCCTCGAAGTGCTCGGCCAGCCAGGTCTCGGTGGTCGCGCGTCCCAGGTCATGCAGGTGGCATAGAAAGGCCCATTCGGAATTGAGCTTGCTGGAGGCGGAGAGGTGCGACAGGGGCTCGTCGCCGCTGAGGTGGTGCAGCCTGGCATCCTGGTAGCCGCCGAGCTCGATATCGTGTTCACCGAGCAGCTTCTGGAGCATCACGATCGTCCGCACCTCCTTGATCAGGGCAGAATTGAAGGTGATCTCGTTGAGGCGGTTCAGGATATCCGCGGCGCTGGTCGGTAGTTCCTGGCGATACATGGGGGTGATCTGCACCAGCAGGATGTCATCGGCACTGCACTCATGCAGCAGCGGCGAGAGCGAGGGGTTGCCCATGTAGCCGCCATCCCAGTAGGCCTCGCCGTCGATCTCCACCGCCTGGAAGACGGTGGGCAGGCAGGCCGAGGCCATCACCGCATCGAGGCTCATCTCTTCCCGGGAGAAGATCCGCTGCTTGCCGCTTCGCACGTTGGTGGCGGTCACGAATAGCTTGAGGTTCTCGCAAGCACGGACCCGCGCGAAGTCGACCCGTTCGGCGACAATGTCCCGCAGCGGATTGATGTTGAAGGGATTGAATTGGTAGGGCGAGACCAGTCGACTCATCAGGTCCAGGGCGATGTAGCCCGGGGAGTGGTCGAGGCTCCAGTTGTGGTTCAGCACGTCCAGCGGAGTGCGACGAACGGGACTCGCCATGCCCGCCCGGCTCACCGCTCGCCAGAAGTCGCGCAGCGCCTGCCGAGCGGTAGATTCATCGCCGCGGGTCAGGGCATCCGCCATCACGACGCCGTTCATGGCCCCCGCGCTGGTGCCGCTGATGCCCTCGATCTCGATGCGCTCGTCTTCGAGCAGGCGGTCCATCACGCCCCAGGTGAAGGCGCCATGAGCACCCCCTCCCTGAAGGGCCAGGTCAATCGGTATTCTTTCACTCATGTCCGCTCCATTGGCCGGTGGGCCGGCCTGCCGCCGCTGCTGCATTGCATCAACCTCAGCATACCGGCGCTGGCGTGGAGCGGCCAGTCACCATCAGGCCTGGATCGTCCTTTTCATCGAGTAAGCGTCAACCGGCCAAGTTCTCGAGGATGGCCTCGGCGCTGCTCTTGTCCACCACTCCCTTCTCGGTATCGACCCCGAGATACTTGACCACGCCGTCGACGGCGATCAATGCATAGCGGTGGCTGCGGATGCCCATTCCGCCGGCGCTGGCGTCCTTGTCCATGCCGATGGCACGGGTGAAATCGGCGTTGCCGTCGGCGAACATGGTGATCTCACCGGCATTCTGGTCCTTCTGCCAGGCTCCCATCACGAAGGCATCGTTGACCGAGAGGCAGGCGATGGCATCGACTCCCCTGGCCTGGATGTCATCGGCCCGGACGACGAAGCCGGGCACGTGGGTCTCGGAACAGCTGGGCGTGAAGGCGCCCGGCACTGCGAACAGCACCACGCATCGGTCGGCGAAGAATTCGCCGGTGGAAAGGTCCCGGGGGCCGTCCGGGCCGTTGGTCTTGAGGGTGATGTCGGGAAGGGCATCACCGATCGAGAGTGTCATGGGCGTGATCCTGTGGTTGGCATGCAAGGGAAGGGCGGTGGTTCATTCCACCGGAGGCGTGGGACGGATCAGTATCTCGTTGACATCCACGTGGGCCGGTTGACCCAGGGCATAGGTCACCGCGTTGGCAATATCTCGGTCCTCCAGGGCGTACTCCGGTGGCTCATCGAAGAAGGGAGTATCGACCATGCCGGGTTCGATCAGGGTCACCCGGATGCCACTGCCGCGCAATTCCTCGCGCAGGTTGTAGCCGATGCCGGTCACCGCCCACTTGGTGGCGCCGTACATGGAACCGGGAATGGTGGCCCTGCCTGCAGCCGACCCCGTGAGCAGCACCTGTCCGCGACTGTGACGCAGTGCCGGCAGGGTCGCCTGCAGGGTCAGGCCCACCCCATAGATGTTGGTCAGGATCATCTCGCGCCAGGCCTCGTGGTCGGCACCGCTGAAGCCGCCCGGCGAGCCGCCTCGTCCCGCGTTGGCGAATACCGCATCGATGCGCCCGAAGCGCTCCAGTGCCCGCTCGACCATGTTCTGCTGGTCATCCATGGAGGTAACATCACAGTCGATGGCGAGGACATTCTCCGGCCCCAGCTCCTCGGCCAGGGCGACGAGCCTTTCCCGGGAACGGGCGGCCAATACCAGCTTGTAGCTTTCCCGCGCGGCGGCACGGGCCGTCGCCGCCCCGATGCCGCTCGACGCACCGGTAATCAGTAATACACGATGCTGCATCGTCCTCTCCTGTGCCATTGACCCGTCGGTTTTTCAGCATGGCCCAGTCCGAGACATGGGCGCAATCCTGGTGCTCAACGCAACACCACCGCCGGGTGGGGCGGTGGTAGGGGGCAGATGACGGCATTCTTCCGGGCACCATGGCAGGACTCGGCTCAGTTCATGGCCAGCTGCGCCTCGTCACGGTCGCAACGGAAGAAGTGCGAACTCGCCAGCCACTCCGGGTCCGGATAGTAGGTGAAGAGGTACTGTTCCTCCTTGATGCTGTCGATCAGCGGTGCCGCCACCTCCTGGCGAACCGCTGGACAGCCGTGGCTGCGGCCGAGGCGGCCGGTCTGCTCGATGAACGCCTCGCTGACGTAGTCGGCACCATGCATGACGATGGCACGCTCGTAGGCCAGGTCGTTGACGCCGGGCTCGAGGCCCTCCAGACGCAGTGAGTAGCCGTTGCTTCCCTGGTAGCTGTTCATCGTGCGGAACAGCCCTATGCTGGATTGATGGCTCTCCGGGACGTTGGAAAAGGACTCGGCCATGGCATTGCCCGATCCCTGGCCATGGGAGACCAGCTCCCTGAACAGCAGCTCCTGGCGCTGCAGGTCGAAGACCCAGAGACGGGGCTCGGTGGAAGGCAATGAGAAGTCGATCACCGCCAGCCGCTCGGCATCGGGGTCGGCACAGTGCAGGGCCCGGGCGGCGAGCCGAAGCACCTCGGGATCGGCCTTGGGGGCCAGGCGGGTCAGGGTCTGGTCCAGCAGGCGCTGGTGCAGCGTGTCGGGCGTATAGGCCTGGTTCAGGAAGTCGTCACTGGCCAGGGCGGGCAGGGCGCTCAGCAGCAGGCTGCTGAAGAGGGCCATTCCGGGCAGCCATCGGCTCGGGGCATTGGTCGGCATTCGGGGAACCTGTCTGGTGGCATGCTGCACCCTCTCGACGGCCGGTCCAGGGGGTCGGGGCAATCATGCAAACAAAAGGGGAGGCGTCCCTGCGGCTCCGTGACAGGGAGTATTATGACCATGAATGGCATAATGGCCAGAGCTTTTCAAACACAGAAGGAGGGAGCCATGCTCCCATCAAAAGGATTTCAGCCGCTGATTCTCGCGGTGGTGGTGGCGCTCTCGTTGGCCACCGTGGCCCTTGCCCAGGATGGGGAGCCCTTGCTCGTCCAGGATGGACAGCCCCTCCTTGTCGAGGATGCGGAGCCCACCCTGGCCGGCGCGCTCGCCGAGCGCTTGAGCGAGCAGGAGGGAGCGCTGCATGACTTCTACGCCGCGCGCGATTGGCGGTCTGCCTGGCAGGACCCCGTGACCCTGGCCGACTTCGCCGCGGCCCTGCACACCCTGGCCGCAGACGGCCTGAACCCGCAGGACTACCGGCCGGATGCGCTGGTGGCGGCCCACCGTCAGGTTCGTGCCGAGGCGAGCACCCTGGATGACCGGGCACGCTTCGACCTGCAGGCCAGCCGAGTCCTGCTGACGGTCCTTCGTCACCTTCAGCGAGGCAAGGTGGATCCCTATCGTATCGATACGGGCTGGGAGGTGCCCATCGAGCCTCTTCCCCTGGATCTCGCGGCGATATCACGGGCGGTGGATGCCCATCGCTTCGAGGAGGCCTTCGCGGCGGCGCGTCCCTCCGCGCTCCCTTACCAGCGCCTCCGGGCAGGCCTGGCGCATTATCGCCACATCGAGCGGCAGGGCGGCTGGCCGATGCTGCCGCCTCGGCCGCAGCCACTTCGCCCGGGCGACCTCCATGAGGATGTGCCGTTGCTGCGCGAACGCCTGGCGATCATCGGGGAACTGGAGGTGATGGTGGCGGACCTCTTCGAGGGGGTCGTGGCCCGCGCCACGGATCCGCGCCTCTACGATGACCGCATGGTTGCAGCCGTGAAGCGTTTCCAGCAGCGCCACCTGCTGGAGGTGGATGGCATCGTCGGCCCCCAGACGCGAGAGGCCTTGAACCTGCCCGTGTCCGCGCGCATCGACCAGATCCGCGTCAACCTGGAACGCGCCCGCTGGCTGCTGCACGGTCTGCCGGATTCCTTCGTTCTGGTGGACATTGCCGGTTATCGGATCAGCTACTTCCGCCCCGACGGGGAGGTCTGGCGCTCGCGTATCGTGGTGGGTCGGCCCTATCGACGCACTCCCTCGCTACGCTCGCGGATCACCCACCTGACGCTCAACCCCACCTGGACGGTGCCGCCCACCATCCTGCGCGAAGATGTACTGCCCAAGGTGCGCCACGACCTCGGCTACCTCTCGCAACAGGACCTCATGGTGCTGGGCCCCTCCGGACAGCGCCTCGACCCGAGGCGGGTCAACTGGCAGCGGCCCGGGAACGTCATCCTGCGCCAGCGAGCCGGCCCCCAGAATGCCCTGGGCCGTGTGGTGCTGCGCTTTCCCAACGAGCACCTGGTCTACCTGCACGACACTCCGGCTCAGGGGCTGTTCACCCGAGAGCAGCGGGCGTTCAGTTCGGGCTGCATCCGCGTACAGGGGGTGCTCGAACTCGCCCAGTTGCTCTTCGATGACACCGACACACCGGCCCACGTGGCCACGCTGGTCTCCGAAGGGAAGACCCGCAACATCTCTCTCGAGCGCACCGTGCCGGTCATCCTGCACTACTGGACGGTTCATTCTGGCGAGGATGGCCGACTGATCTTTCGTCCCGATATCTACCAGCGGGATGCGGCGCTGAAAGACGCCCTGGACAGGCCCTTGGCACCCTAGACATCGGTCCTGCTATCTCATTCATAGCCTCTCGCCTGCAGGCGAAACAGCCGAGCATAGCGGCCGTTGGCGGCCATCAGGCCGTCATGGTCGCCCTGTTCGAGGATCTCGCCGTTGTCGATCACCAGGATCCACTCGGCGGCCCGTACGGTGGAGAAACGATGGGAGATCAGGATGGTCATCCTGTCCCGGCTGTGCACGCGGAAATCGGCATAGACGGCCGCCTCCGCCGCCGCGTCCATTGCAGCGGTGGGCTCGTCCAGCACCAGAATGTCGGCGCCCTCGCGCATGTAGGCCCGCGACAGGGCGATCTTCTGCCACTGGCCGCCGGAAAGCTCCTGGCCACCCTTGAACCAGCGCCCCAACTGGGTGTGATAGCCCCCCGGCATCTCGGTGATGAAGTCGTCGGCCAGGCCGCGTCGTGCCGCCTCCCGCCAGCGAGGCTCGTCGGTGAAGGCCTCGACGTCCCCGGCGCCGAGGTTCTCGCCCACCTTCATCTGGTAGCGCACGAAGTCCTGGAAGATCACCCCGATGCGCCGGCGCAGCGTCTCGACCTTCCAGTCGCGCAGGTCGCTGCCGTCGAGCAGGATTCGCCCCTCGGTCGGCTCGTATAGTCGGGTCAGCAGCTTGATCAGGGTGGTCTTGCCGGATCCGTTGGCCCCCACCAGGGCGAGACTCTCTCCAGGCCTCAGGTGCAGGGAGATCGCCTTGAGGGCCGGCGTTGTCGCGTCCGGGTAGGTGAAGCTCACCTCCTCGAAGCGGATGCCGTCTCCCGGCACCGCTCCCCCGGTGAGGGTGCCGTGCTCGGTGGGTACCGGCTGCTCGAGATACTCGTAGAGGTTCGACAGGTAGAGGTTGTCCTCGTACATGCCGCCGATCGCCGTGAGGCTTGCCGAGAGCGCCGCCTGGCCCTGCTTGAAGACCATCAGGTACATGGTCATCTCGCCCAGGGTCAGCGTTCCTGTGACGGTCTCCGCGACCACCCAGGCGTAGGCCCCGTAGAAGGCGAGGGTGCCCAGCAGGCCTAGCAGGAAGCCCCAGGTCTCGCGGCGGATGGTCAGGCTCCGGTCCTCGTCGTAGAGCGAGTCGAAGATCTTCCGGTAACGGTCCAGCAGAAGCGGCTCCAGGCCGAACAGCTTGACCTCCTTGATGCTGTCCTCCCGGGCCAGCACCGTCTCCAGGTACATCTGCATGCGGGTCTGCGGCGAGCGCCAGCGGAACAGCCGGAAAGCATCGCCCGAGAACTTGGCCTCCGAGACGAACACCGGCAGGGCGCCTATCACCAGCACAAGGATCGCCCAGGGCGAGAACTGCACCAGCAGCACGCCGAAGCTGGCCAGCGAGATGGCATTCTGGGCCAGCCCGAAGGTCTTGTTGACCAGGCCCAGCGGGCGAGTCGAGGCCTCGCGGCGGGCTCGGGTCAGCTTGTCGTAGAATTCGGAGTCCTCGAACTGCTCGAGCGACAGGGTGCCGGCCTTCTCGAGGATCATCACGTTGACCTTCTGGCCGAGCAGGGCGCGCAGCAGCGACTGCTGGGCCGAAAGGCCGCGCTGAGCCAGGGCAATGGCGGCGACCACGCCCGCCTCCGCCAGCACATAGCGCAGCACGCTCCACCAGTCGACACGACCGGTGTCGCTATGCAGTTCCATCGCCGCCACCACGGCGTCGACGATCAGTTGGCCGATCCAGGCCGCTACCGCCGGCAGGACCCCGGCGACCAGGGTGCACGCCGCCAGTCCAAGGGTCAGCGGGCGAGAGGTCTGCCAGACCAGCGCCAGGGCGCGGTGGCTGTAGCGAAAGACCCCGAAGAAACTGGAAAATATGCCGCCCGGCCGGGGCGAGGAGGGGGCATGAGAGTGAGGTGAGGACACACCGGGTTCTCCGTTCCTTGGGCAGACCAGTGTACTCGTCGGGTCGGCCCCGCAGTAGCCGCGTCCCGCCGAGTAGCCGCAGAACGACCGCGCCCTGCTGTTGGCAGGGCGCGGTCAGGGGGAGGCAGCGGGATCAGCCCTAGTTGTCGACCGATGACTGCTGACGGGTACTGGCCACCACGGTCCCGGTCTGGCCGCTCTCCAGGGCGGCCAGCATGGGCTCTGCCTGACGCTGGAAGGCCACCAACTGATCGCCCTGAAGGCTCTGGTTTTCCGGCAAGCTGACCTTCATGGCATTGACCTGGCTGTTGTTGACCAGGACCTCGTAGTGCAGGTGCGGCCCGGTGCTGCGTCCGGTGTTGCCGGAAAGGGCGATACGCTCGCCCATGGTAACCCGCTGGCCCTTGCTGACCAGGGGCTTTGAGAGGTGGAGGTAGCGGGTCTTGTAGCCGTTGTCGTGGCGGATCACCACGTAGCGCCCTGCCGCCGGATGGTTGCCGACCTTCTCGACGCGCCCGTTAGCGGGGGCCTGGACAGCGGTCCCGATGGGCATGGCGAAGTCGGTGCCCTTGTGGGGGCTGATGCGACCGGTGACCGGGTGGTGGCGGTTGGGGTTGAAGTTGGAACTCAGCCGGTAGCGGCCCTCGAAGGGATAGCGATTGAAGGCCGGGTCGAGGCTTTCGCCGTCAGGGGTATAGAAGCGGTTGTCGTCGCCGTTGCGCACGATGGTGATGTTCATGCGCTCGCCTTCGTACTGGACCGCCAGGACCCGAGGGTCATAGCTCTTGCCATCGATGATGTCGGATTCCACCAGCACCTGAAAGCGGTCGCCGCCGCGGGTGTCGCGGCGAAAGTCGAGTTTCCTTTCCAGGGCACGGGAGAGCTTCGACACCTCTGCGCTGTTCAGGCCGGTGGCCTTGGCAGAGCGTGCGAAGCTGCCGCTGATGGTGCCGGCGAAGAGGCGTTGGGTGGCCTCGCCGGCGCGCTCGATGGTGGCGATCTCGAAGTCGTCGCCCTGGCGCTCGATCAGGTAGCCATTGCGGGCGTTCTTCATCATCCGCAGGGCGAGCAGGTCCCCCTGTTCGTCCAGCTGATATTCGAAGCGTTCACCGACCCGCCAATTCGTCAGGATGCGGGGCTCGGGCAGTGCGTCGAGAAGAGCCATGACCTCGCTGTAGCCCATCTCGAGGTGCTGCTGGGCCATGATGGCGAAGGTGTCGCCGCTCTCGACGGTATAGGTTTCCCAATGCGGAACAAAGGTCTCGTTGCTGGCGATCTCTTGCTCGAGGACGATGGGGCCCTCAGCGAACAGATCGAGATCATTCTCGGAGACCTCCTCATAGGAGGTGGCATCGGCCATGAGGCTGCCGTCGTGATCGAGCATGCCGCTGGCGATGGTCCCGATGACCACGGCCATGTGTTTGGCGCTCTCGTCGATGCTGGGAATGACGGCTTCTGCCAGGTTCCGGGGCGATGGATCGCCATGGGCGGGAAGAGCGAGCGTCTGGGGAATCTCTGGCTCGGCCTTGGCAGAGTTAATGAAGTCGACATCGACGATTTCCGAGGCAGTCAGCTCGGAGAGCGGCACGTGGACCCGAGTCGCGTCCAGGGCCTGGTTGGCCTTCTCTAAAGCATCGGCCACCGCCGTCCGCTTCGTGTTGAGTGAGGGCAGGCCGGGGCTGGCATCGGCATTCAGGGGGACGAGCACTGTGTCGAGCGCCTGCTGGTCGCGCTGGAGATCTTCGAAGGTGTTGACCACCTTCTGGGCGCCCAGCACGGTGACCATGGTGGCGACGGGTAACAACAGCAACTTGTGCGTGCGGGGCAGCGAATGAAGGATTCGCATCATAGGTAACAGGCCGTGACAGTGGAAGAAGAAAAAGTAAAGGCCTTAGAACCATACCCTATGATGTATGAGTTTTCTAGTTTGTATAGATATACAGATAAATGCCGCCGAGGTTCGTCGCGTCTGGCATCAAATAGCGAGGGTGCCCACGTCGTCTTTTGATAGCATTGTCAACGTCGGGCCGGGGAGTATCAATTCCCCGGCCCAGGGGTATTTGCTCAGTCGGTAAGGGTGCCGTCACGGTAGTCCCTCAGCGCCTGTTCCAGCTCGGTCTGCTGATTCATCACGAAGGGGCCATAGTGGGCAATAGGCTCCCCGTGCGGTTCGCCGGCCAGCAACAGGGCCTGGGCACCATCGGTGCTGTTCAGCGAGAGTTCTTCTCCGGCGCCAAGGCGGGCGAGTTGCCCCTTCGCGACCCGGGTGCCCGCGATGTCCACGCTGCCTGCAAAGACATATACCAGCAGTGTGGTGGCTCGAGTCGCCAGCGAAAACTCGCCGCCGGCGTCCAGCCGTGCATGGGCGATGGCCCCCTGGCCGGCCAGGCTATCCAGCGGGCCGTCGACGCTTTCCCCGGCCAGTGACTGCCACCACCCGCCCAGGGCGACCAGGGAGGCGTTGCTGCCTTGCAGTTCGGGCATTTCATCAGCCCGCACATCCCGGTAGGTTGCCTGGCTGAGCTTGTCCTTGGCCGCCAGGTTCAGCCACAGCTGGAAGGCATGGAGCCCATCATGGTCGGTCAGCGGCATCTCGGAATGGATGATGCCACGGCCGGTGTGCATCCACTGGGCATCTCCCGCATGGATGGTGCTCGAGTGGCCCATGTGGTCCTCGTGGGTCAGGCCGCCGTGGATGACATAGGTCAGCGTCTGGATCCCCCGGTGGGGGTGGGGGGGGAATCCGCCGATGTAGTCGTCCGGCTGGTCGGAAGCCAGTTCGTCGAGCATCAGGAAGGGGTCCAGGCCACCGCCGAATTCATGGAGGCGCTGGATGTTGACGCCATCGCCGTCCTGGCTCGGCTGGGTGTTCAGCAGGCGCTCGACCTGCCGGGTCGTCAGGGTGGTGGCCATGAATGTGTCTCCGTTCCTGTAAGGTTGTTCTGGTATTCTACGTCGGTTTTTTCGAAGATTAAGCGCATTCTTTCGCCATTGTTATTCGAGGAAATCGAAATGTCGCGAGTCACCCTGGCCCAATGGCAGATGCTGGCCGCCGTGGTCGACCATGGCGGCTTCGCCCGCGCCGCCGAGGCCATTCACAAGAGTCCCTCGACCCTCAACCACGCGGTGCACAAGCTCGAGGAACAGCTCGGCGTGGACGTGCTGGAGCCGGTGGGGCGTCAGGTGCGGCTGACCGAGGCCGGCGAGATGCTGCTGCGTCGGGCCCGCCAGCTCATCGAGAACGCCGAATCCCTGGAGGACGTCGCGAGTCGGCTGGCCGAGGGACTGGAGGCGGAGATCGTGCTGGCCATCGACCAGATCTTTCCCCCGGACGCCCTGGCTCTGGCACTGAAGGCCTTCTCGGCGTCGTACCCGCACGTGCGGGTACAGCTGCACGAGACGGTACTCAATGGAGGCGTGGAGATGCTCCAGGATGGCCATGCCGACCTGCTGGTCTCGGGCCTGGCCGCCAAGGGCTTTCTGGGCGAGGCGCTGGTGACGGTCGACTTTATCGCCGTGGCCCACCCCGAGCATGCGCTGCATCGCCTGGGTCGTGTGCTTGACCTGCGTGATCTGGAGCAGCACCGGCAGCTCGTGGTGCGCGATTCCGCCCTGCGCCAGTCCCTGGATGCCGGTTGGCTGAAGGCCGAGCAGCGCTGGACGGTGAGTCACCTCGACACCTCCATCGACATGCTCGAGCGCAACCTCGGTTTCGCCTGGGTGCCCGAGACACGCATCGCCGAGTCCCTGCAAGCGGAGCGCCTCAAGCCACTGCGCCTGGCGGCGGGCGGGAGGCGTGAGGTACCGATCCAGCTGATCCATCGTGATCAGGACCGCGCCGGGCCGGCCACCCGGGCCATGGCTCGGCATCTCCATGAGGCCGTCAGGACCAGCGCGATCAGCGAGCAAGTCTGAAAAGAAAGACCGACAGGAAAACCTGGAAAGAAAGTCTGATAAAGAAAGCCTGAAAAAATCGAATGATTGACCGGAAAAAGTGCGCTTGAGCTTCGATTTTATTGGCTTAAGCTATAGGCCATTCATTCTTTCACCTTGGAGGCCGAGATGGGGCTCTTGATCGACGGAAAGTGGCATGACCAGTGGTACGACACCAAGAAGAGCGGCGGGGAGTTTGTGCGGGAATCCGCGAAGCTGCGTGACTGGATTACCCCTGACGGGTCTCCGGGGCCGGATGACCAGCCGGGCCTGCCTGCCGAGGCGGGCCGATATCACCTCTATGTCTCCCTGGCCTGCCCCTGGGCGCACCGGGTGCTGATCATGCGGCGTCTCAAGGGCCTCGACGATCTGATCGGCGTCTCCCACGTCAGCCCGCTGATGCTCGATCAGGGCTGGACCTATGATCTCGACGAGGGCTCTAGCGGCGATGCCGTCAATGGTGTCGATTACCATCGTGAGCTTTATACGCTCACCGATCCGCACTACACCGGCCGAGTGACGGTGCCGGCCATGTGGGACAAGCAGCAGAGCCGCATCATCAACAACGAGTCGGCCGATCTGATGCGCATCCTCGGCGGTGCCTTCGATGACCTCACCGGCAATCGCCTGGACCTCTACCCGGCGGACCTGCGCGAGACCATCGACGCCGTCAATGCCGACGTCTATGACCACATCAATAACGGCGTCTACAAGACGGGCTTTGCCACCGAGCAGGACGTCTACGAGAAGCACGTCGAGGCGCTGTTCGCGAGCCTTGACCGGCTGGAGACCCGCCTGGCCGAGTGGCGCTATCTTGCCGGCGAGTGGCTCACCGAGGCCGATATCCGCCTGTTCACCACCCTGGTGCGCTTCGATGCCGTCTATCACGGCCATTTCAAGTGCAACCTGCAGCGCATTGAGGACTACCCGAACCTCTCGAACTACCTGCGCGAGATCTACCAGTGGCCGGGCATCAAGGAAACCGTGGACTTCGACCAGGTCAAGCGCCACTACTACTACAGCCACGAGCACATCAATCCGACCCGCATCGTCCCGGCCGGCCCGCGCCTGAGCCTTGAGCGGCCCCATGATCGCGAGCGCCTGCCTGGCAAGGGCATCCGCGAGAAGGGATAAACTTCACGCGCCGAAGCGGCGGCCTCAGCGTTGGGGATTCTTCGCCAGCCAGCGGTCCAGCGCGTTGGCGAATTCGCGACGGTCGGTGTCGGAGTAGCCACTGGGGCCGCCGGTGTGTTCGCCGCTGGCGCGCAGGGTCTCCATGAAGTCCCTCATCTGTACCCGGGCGCGGATGTTGTTGGCATCCAGCGCCTCGCCGCGGGTCGTCATCACCCGAGCCCCGCGTTCGATGGCCTCCAGGGCGAGCGGAAGGTCCGAGGTGATCAGCAGGTCACCGTGGATGAGGCGTTCGACGATCTCGTTGTCCGCGGCGTCGAATCCCTGGCTCACCGAGAGACCCTTGACCCACTTCGAAGGCGGCAGTGGCACGGCATGGTTGGCGACGAACCAGGTCGGCGTGGCGGTGCGTTCGGCGGCGCGGATGATGATGTCGCGCGCCACCCGGGGGCAGGCGTCGGCATCGATCCAGAGGCTCGGCATGCAAGGCTCCTGAAGGGGAGGGGGAATAAGGCTGGCCAGGCCAGCTAGACGATGGTAGCATGCGCCCTCCTCGCATGTGTTGACCCCACCATCATGACGACGCGACCTCCCCCTGACGGGCGAGGCAAGCGCCGAAACGCGAGGCTCAGCGACATGTGCTGTGCCTTGAGCGTTCGATTTGTGTAGATGGAGCGCCACCGAGATCCGCCACATGGGCGAGATCGGCGCCAACGGTCGCCACAGCGGCTCATGCGGCCATCGATTTCGATGGCATGGGCCGAATGCCAGGTGCGACCGGCGTCCCCGACTCCGATTTACGCTCTGCCCCACCGCCTTCACCGGCTGAATGGTTGCAGGGTGTCTGATGCTTCACCGCGTCAGGGGCGCCACCGATGTTACTCGCCGGCCATGCCGGCCTACCAAGGTGTGATTCATGACCTCGACTTCTGTCGCCTCGCCGAGTTTCGGCGATCTGGCCCTGCTGCCTGCCATTCTCTCTGCCGTGGAATCCCAGGGCTACGAGACCCCGTCACCGATCCAGGCGCAGACCATCCCTGCGCTGCTGGAAGGACGTGACATGCTGGGCCAGGCCCAGACCGGCACCGGCAAGACCGCTGCCTTCGCCCTGCCGCTGCTGTCTCGGCTCGAGCTGACCCGCCGTGAGCCCCAGGTGCTGGTGATGGCGCCGACCCGTGAGCTGGCCCAGCAGGTGGCCGTTTCCTTCAGCAAGTACGGCCAGAACCTCAAGGGCCTGGAAGTCGCCACCCTGTGTGGCGGCCAGGAATACCGAGAGCAGCTCTCTGCCCTGCGTCGTGGCGCCCATGTCGTGGTCGGTACCCCCGGCCGCATCATCGATCACCTGGATCGCGGCAGCCTCAAGCTCGACGGCCTGAACGCCCTGGTGCTCGACGAGGCCGACGAGATGCTGCGCATGGGCTTCATCGATGACGTCAAGCGCGTGGTCGCGGATACCCCCAAGGATGCCCAGCGGGTCTTCTTCTCTGCCACCCTGCCGACCGAGATCGAGCGCATCGTCAATCGCTATCTGGTGGATCCGGTCAAGGTGGCCATCGAGTCCAAGGTCGGTACCGCGGCCAGTATCGAGCAGCGCATGGTGCGGGTCGACGGCGGTGCCAAGCAGGAGGCGCTGGCGCGCATCCTCGAGGTCGAGCCCGTCGACGGCGCCATCGTCTTCGTGCGTACCCGGGCCGCCTGCACCACCCTGATGGAGCAGCTTTCCGCTCGCGGCATGAGCGTCGCCAGCCTCTCCGGTGACCTGGACCAGAGCCTGCGCGAACGCACCATCCAGCGCCTCAAGCGCGGCAAGGTCGACGTGCTGATCGCCACCGACGTAGCCGCCCGCGGCCTCGACGTGCCGCGCATCACCCACATCATCAACTACGACCTGCCGCAGGATGGTGAAGCCTATACCCACCGCATCGGTCGTACCGGCCGTGCCGGGCGCACCGGCATCGCGATCACCTTCGTCGGCTTCCGCGAGGGCCGCAAGGTGGGTTGGCTCGAGCAGGCCACCGGCCAGAAGATGACCGACATGCCTGTGCCCGACGAAGCCGCCATCCGCGCCCATCGCGACGAGATGTTCCACCAGCGCGTGATCGCCGCCCTGACCGCCGGTGCCGACGAGCAGCGTGCGCTGGTCGAGCGGATGGTCGACGAGGGGCATGACCCGATCGAGCTGGCCTGTGCCTTCGCGCGCATGGCTCGTGCCGACGAGCCGCCCATCGGTCGCGTGCAGGCGCCCCGCGCCGAGCGCAACGACCGCAATGCGCGTGACGGCAAGCCGAAGCGTCGTGACAGCGCCCCGCGTGAGGGCATGACCCGCTACCGCGTTTCCGTGGGCCACCAGGATGGCGTCAAGCCGGGTCAGCTGGTCGGGGCCCTGGCCAACGAGGGTGGCATCGAGGGGGCCCGGATCGGCCGCATCGACATCCGTACCGCCTTCTCGGTGGTCGAGCTGCCGAGCTCGCTGCCGGAGAGCATCCTGACCAAGATGGCCCGGGCCCGCGTCGCCGGTCGTCCCCTGGAGATCAGCGAGGATCGCGGTGCTCCCGAGCGCGCGCCCCGTCGCCGCCAGGACAGTGACGCGCCGATTCGCCGTCGCACCAGCGCCTGAGTCAGCGATTGCCGCCCCTCGGGCGGCACCCCAGCCTCATCGACAGGCCGGAGCCTTGCTCCGGCCTGTCGTTGTTGGTAACCCCGATACCTTCACCCGCGAGGAGCAACCTCTCATGTGGAAGCGGCTGCCGTTCCGGCTGCGCGGCTATCTGATCACCATGATCGGCGTGCTTTTGCTCTCGCCGGATGCCCTGCTGATCAAGGACACCTCGGTGGACGTGGCCACCTTCATGTTCTGGCGCGGGCTGATGCTTGGCCTGGTGCTGCTGCTGATTGCCGGTGCCCGCTATCGCGAGCGCCTGGGACAGGCGGTGCTCGCCTGCGGCCCGGCCGCGCTTTGGTGCCCGCTGGCCTTCGCCGCCAGTGCCTGGGCCTTCGTCGGTGCCACCCGACTTACCTCGGCGGGCAACGTGCTGGTGATGATCAATCTGGCACCGCTGGTGGCGGGCCTGATCGGGATGCTTTTCTTCGGCCAGCGGTTGCGGCGCCAGACCTGGGTCGTCATCGCCGTGTGCGTCACCGGCGCCTGTCTGATGGCCGCCGGCGAGGTGGGGCAGGGGAGCCTGACGGGCCTGGCCGTGGCGCTGATCATTCCGGTGTGCATCGCGGTCAACACCACGGTAGCCAGTGCCCAACGCGGCAGTCGTCAGCGTGGTGTCGACACCACGGTGATCCTCCCGCTGGGGTGCCTGGCGATGCTGCTGCCCGCCGCGCTGTTGGGCGGTGTCCAAATGCCGGATGGCGAGGACATGCAGCGCCTGGCGCTGATGGGACTGCTTCTGCCGCTGGCCTACTTCCTGATCCAGACCGGCGCCCGCTACCTGCCCGGCGCGGAGGTCAGCCTGGTCATGCTGCTCGAGACCCTGGTGGGCACCCTGCTGGTGTGGTGGTGGGTCGGCGAGGTGCCGGCGCTGCTGGCCTTCGTCGGCGGCGGCCTGATCGTCTCCGCGATGCTGATCAGCAGCCTGCGCGACCTGAGTCGCCAGCGTCGCAAGGCCGCCGAGGGTGCGCCGGATGCCCGGCGCCTGCGCGATTCAGCTGCCGAGCAGAGTATCGAGCGAGGCGATCCCGCCCCGCCGGTAGCCGAGCGCCACTGACCCGTGCTCGGAACGACAAGCGCTCGGCACCAACAACGACGGCGCCCCGCCTCTGAAACGAGGTGGGGCGTTTTCGCGTCGGAGAGGAGGCTCGCGGCAAGCAGCGCCTCGGGGTCGTCGTCCTGATCCTCGAGCGCATCACGCCGATGGGCGAGATAGGGCCCGCATCACCGTCACTGGCAGGCAGCAAGCAGCCTACTTTCGCTGCAGCCGCTCGCCCAGTGCCGCCATGAACCGCACCCCCGCCTCGAGCTGCTCGATATCGATGTACTCGTCGGGCTGGTGGGCCTGGCCGATGCTCCCCGGACCGCAGATCACCGTCGGCAGACCCTCGCGCTGGAACTGCCCGGCCTCGGTGGCATAGGCCACTGCGCCGGCTGGGCGCTCGTCCAACAGGTCGCGACACAGCGCCAGCACCTCGGCGTTGTTGTCGTCGGCAAGCGCCGGCACCGTGGTGTTCAGCGCCTCGGTGACGATGCCCGCCTCCGGCGCACGCCGGCGCATCCCGGACTCGAGGTCGGCGGCGGTCTCTTCCACGCGTCCCAGCAGCTCCTCGAAGCGGTCGCTCGGCAGGTGGCGGATCTCCCAGTCGAAGCTGCACTCCCGGGCCATGATGTTGATCGCCGTGCCCCCCTGGATCTTCCCCACATGCAGGCTGGAATGGACCACGTTGAAGGCCTCATCGACACGACCCTCGGCCTTGAGGTCGGCCATCACGTCCTCGATGCGGGTCACCAGGCGTGCGGCCACATGAATGGCCGAGACCCCCTGGTTGACCTGGCTTGAATGGGAGGCGCGGCCGGTCACGGTGGTGCGCAGGTTGGTGGCGCCCTTGTGGGCCACCACCGGGTGCATCATGGTCGGCTCGCCGACGATCACCGCCGCCGGCCGGGGGTGGTCGGCCAGCAGGCGTTCGATCATGCGCGGGGCGCCGATGCAGCCCACCTCCTCGTCGTAGGAGAAGGCCAGCCAGATCGGCCGCGCCAGGTCGAGGCCCACCCAGCGTGGCACCTCGGCCAGCGCGCAGGCGATGAAGGCCTTCATGTCGCAGGTGCCGCGGCCATAGAGGCGGCCATTGCCCTTGTCGAACAGAGTGAACGGGTCCGTTGACCACGGCTGGCCGTCCACCGGCACCACGTCGGTATGGCCGGAGAGCACCACGCCACCCTCCCGGGCCGGTCCGATACGTGCCAGCAGGTTGGCCTTGCGGCCATCGTCGCTCTCTATCCGCCAGTGCTCCACGCCATGCTCGTCCAGATAGCCCTCGACGAAGGCGATCAGGTCCAGATTCGAGTCACGGGAAACAGTGGGAAAGCCCACCAGGCGTTCGAGTAGCTCGGTGGCGGTCATGTTCAGGCTCCCGGGTAGCAGTGTCGGGCAAGCCTATCATGCCCGATCGGGTGGCTGGGCCGCTTCTCTCCACTCCGGGCGAGGGGTGGCTTATGCTGTGGGGGAACGCTGCAGGAGACGACCATGGATTCACGGGCAGAGAAGCGCGCTTCCGAGGCTTCGCGAGGCGGCGAGTCATGGCACAACGGGCAGAAGCTCAGCGATCGCGTCTATGGCGACATCATCGATCGCATCATCAACCGTGACTTCGCGGAAGGTGCGCGTCTTCCCTCCGAAGAGCAACTGGCGTCTCGCTACGGCGTGTCCCGCCCGATCGTGCGCGAAGCACTGGCCCGGCTTCGGGATGATGGCCTGGTGCGTTCGCATCGCGGCTCCGGCAGTTTCGTCCAGCGCCGTCCTGATCGTGCCATGCTCGAGTTCGCTCCGCTGGAGAGCCTGGCGGACATCCAGCGCTGCTTCGAGTTTCGGGTCGCCGTTGAGCCAGAGGCCGCCCGGCTGGCGGCTCTCAAGGCCACTCGCGAGGACAGGACGGCGCTCACGCGGGCACTGGCAGTACTCGAACAGCGCATCCGAGACAACGCCCTCGGGGTGGATGCCGACTTCGGCTTCCATCTCGCCATCGCCCGGGCCACACACAATTCCTTCTTCGCCGACACGCTGGTCTCGCTCGAGGCAGCGATTACCTATGGCCAGAACCTGGCGCGGGGGCTGGGTCTGAAGCGCCCGGAGCAGCATGTTCCTGAGGTCCAGCAGGAGCATCGCGACATCCATGACAGCATCCTGGCCGGCGATGATGAGCGTGCCGGCCAGTGCATGCAGCGGCATCTGCGCAATTCGCGGCGGCGTGTCTTCGACGGGTAAGAAACTTGACAACCTTTACAACTTGACTAGCTTCAGTTCAGGGCTTCAGTGACGGGGATGAGGTCCTGTGGCCCGGTAGCTGGGTGCGACAACACCAACAACGAGAGGACTCGGCTGCCAAAACCAAAAGACGATCACGACATAACAATCTGGAGCATGCCATGAAGTTCACGAACAAGAAGCTGGCGCTGGCCATGACGGCCATTGCCGCAGTGGGTCTGGCTGGAGCCGCCCATGCCGAGTATCCGGAAGAGCCGATTTCCTACGTGATTCCGTTCAACCCGGGTGGTGAGTCGGATATCACGGCGCGTTTCCAGGAGCCGCACCTGGAGGATATCCTCGGCGTTAGCGTCAATGTCTCTCACCGTCCCGGTGGCGGCGGTGCCGTTGCCTGGAGCGAGTTCCAGAACAATGCCGAGCCCACCGGTTACGAACTGATCGGCGTCAATATCCCGCACATCATCGGCCAGCCGATCCAGCGCTCCAATGCCGGTTTCGAGACCGACAACTGGGAAATCATCACCTTCTTCCATTCCACGCCCAATGCCCTGATCGTCCCGGCCAATAGCCCCTTCGATACCCTCGAGGACCTCGTCGAGTATGCCAGGGAGAATCCCCAGGCCGTGACCCTGGGCGGCAGCGGTACCTACAGCGCCAATCACCTGGACATGCTGCGCCTGGAGCGTGAGGCCGACATCGACCTGACCTATATCCCCTTCAGCGGCACCGGGCCCCTTCCGGCGGCGCTGGAAGGCAACCACGTTGCCGGTATCTTCAACTACACCATGCTCGGTGTGCAGATGGAGGATCGGGTCAAGGTACTGGCCGTGGCCTCCGAGGAGCGCGTGCCGGCGCTGCCCGATGCGCCCACCTTCAAGGAACAGGGCTACGACATCGTGGGCGGTGCCTATCGGGGTGTCGCGGCGCCCAAGGGCACGCCGGATGAGATCATCACGGTGCTCGAGGATGCCTTCGCCGAGACCAACCGTCGCATCACCGAGAAGCAGGAGCCTCTGGGCTTCGTGATGGAATACATCACCGGTGACCAGGTCGACGAGATCATCTCGAAACTCAGGGAAGCCTACGCCCCGATCCTCGAATCAACCGAGTAATCCTGCCGTTCCTCCCGCCAAGGCCCTGATCACGGGGCCTTGGCTTTTCCCGTGTTCATCGTTGCGGCTCCCGACGGAGCCGTCGGGAGTGCTGATTCATGGAAATGATGCTCGAGGCACTGGCTTCCCTGATGACCTTCGAGAGTTTCATCACGGTACTGGTCGGGGTCTCGGCGGGGCTGTTGATCGGCTCCTTGCCCGGCCTCACGGCGACCATGGCGCTGGCCGTACTTCTGCCGTTCACTTTTTCCATGGAGCCTCTCCAGGGCCTTATCGCCCTGGGAGCCGTCTACATGGGTTCCATCTATGGTGGTGCCTTCACCGCCATCCTGATCAATACGCCGGGGACGCCATCGTCGATCGCCACGACCTTCGATGGCTATCCAATGGCGCGCCAGGGTCGAGCCTACGAGGCGCTTGCTGGGGCGACCATCGCCTCGGTGATCGGCGGCTTGGTGGGGGTAGCCTTTCTGCTGGTGCTGGCGCCTCCCCTGGCGCGCTGGGCCGTGGCCTTCGGCCCCTCGGAGATGTTCTGGGTCGCGATGCTCGGCCTGACACTGGTGGCGAGCCTGTCCAGTGGCTCTTTGCTCAAGGGCATGATCGGGGGCTGTATCGGCATGCTGCTGAGCACCATCGGGGTATCCCCGGTGGGTGGGGAAACGCGATTCACCTTCGGTTTTCCCGCCATGCAGGGGGGGATCGAACTGATCGTGGCCCTGATCGGGCTGTTCGTGATTCCCGAACTGCTGAGCATGGCCGCCGAGGGGCGCAGCAATATCACCGAAAGCGGGGAGTTCGGCAAGTCCAAGGTCGGCATCCGCCAGGTCGCGCGCCATATCCTGGGCAAACCCGTCAATCTCATCCGTTCCTGCCTGATCGGCCAGATCATTGCCATCATCCCGGGGGCAGGGGGCAACGTGACCAGTCTGGTGGCCTACAACGAGGCGAGGCGGTTCTCGAAGGATCCCAAGAGTTTCGGCAAGGGCAATATCGATGGCGTGGTGGCCTCCGAGTCGAGCAACAACGTCATGGTCGCTGGCAGCATGATCCCGCTGCTGACCCTGGGCATTCCCGGTGCGCCGCCGGATGCCATCATTCTCGGCGTGCTGCTGATGCATGGCCTGCGGCCGGGGCTCGATCTCTTCACCGAGTCCGGCGTACTGACCAATGGCTTCATCCTCTCCATGGGCATGGCGGCCCTGATGCTGCTTCCCGTAGGGCTTCTCGGCGCTCGTCTCATCCACAAGGTGGTGATCAAGACCCCTTACCACTTCATGGTACCGGCCATCGCCATGGTGACCATCCTTGGCACCTTTGCCCTGCGTAACAGCCTGCTGGACGTCGGCATCATGATGATGATGGGCATCGTGGGATATTTCCTGCGCCTCATCGGCATCCATGCGGCGCCCATCGTCCTCGGGCTGATCCTCGGGGGAATCGCCGAACAGGGCTATGTGCAGACGATGCTGGCGGCCGTGGTCGATCCGATTCCCTGGCTGCGCCTGGTCAGCAACCCTCTGTCGAAGGTACTGGCCGCGCTGGTGCTTCTGGGGGCCGCCACGGCGATGTTACCGGCCTGGCTGGAGCGCAGTGGTCGGCTCGACAAGGGCTCGCCGAGTCAGGGAGATGACTCATGATCCTGCGTGTGAATACCGACATGGCGGCGGGGGGCTTCGGCCTTAGCTTCGCGGCCCTGCTGTGGCTGGGGGGGACGGATATCGGCCGACTCAGCATCCTCTTTCCCCGAGCCATTCTGGTGATTCTGGTCGCCTTCTCTCTCTTGCTGTTCGTCAAGGGATTCTTCAGGCCGGGGCAGCGTTCCATCGAGATATCGGGCAGCCCGTGGCGGCTGCTGGTCCTTATCCTTCTCCTGCTGGCCTGGTGGTTCGCCATCGGCAAGGTGGGATTCGTGGTGTCGAGCTTCCTGACCATGCTCTTCATCACCTGGTTCCTGGCCAGGGTCGAAGGGCCAGTCTCCTTGAAGCGCCTGCTGCTGTGGACCCCGATCATCGCCGTCATGGTGGGCGGCTTCTACTCCATCTTCACCCAAGTCCTCAATGTCCGCCTGCCCTCAGGCCTGCTGTTCTAGGAAACCATGATGAGAATCACTGACATTCGAGAAGCGCGCGTTTCCATCGCCTCCGACATCGCCAACGCCTACATCTCCTTCTCGAAGATGGATGTCTCGGTGCTGGCCATCTATACCGATGCCAGGATCGATGGTCGCCAGGTGGTGGGCTACGGCTTCAATTCCAATGGCCGCTATGCCCAGAGCGGCCTGCTGCGCGAGCGCTTCCTGCCGCGCCTCAGGGAGGCCGACGCCGCCGACCTGCTCGACGATAGCGGGGCTAACCTCGACCCCTTCAAGGTCTGGTCGGTGCTGATGGCCAACGAGAAGCCCGGTGGCCACGGCGAGCGCAGCGTGGCGGTGGGCATCATCGACATGGCGATCTGGGACATCGTCGCGAAGGTGGAGAACAAGCCCCTGGCGCAACTGCTGGCCGAACGCCACGGCGACGGCAAGCCGGATGCTCGGGTCCCGGTCTATGCGGCGGGCGGCTACTACTACCCGGGCAAGCAGATCAGCGCCTTGCAGGAGGAAATGCGCGAGTACCTCGGCATGGGTTACACCTGCACCAAGATGAAGATCGGCGGAGTGCCTCTGGCCGAGGATCTCGAGCGCGTCGAGGCCGCCATCGACATCGTGGGGGACGCGGGGCGCCTGGCGGTGGATGCCAATGGCCGATTCGACCTGCGCACAGCGCTGGCCTTCGCCGATGGCCTGGCTCCCTATGGCGTGCGCTGGTACGAAGAGGCGGGCGACCCACTGGACTTTGCCCTTCAGCAGCAACTGAGCGAGCACTATTCACCACCCATGGCCACCGGCGAGAACCTCTTCTCCCATCAGGACGCGCGCAATCTGCTGCGCCATGGCGGCATGCGGCCCGACCGCGACATCCTGCAGATGGACCCGGTGCTCGGCTACGGCCTGGTGGAGTACCTGCGCATGCTCGAGGTGTTGAACCAGCATGGCTGGTCACCGCGTCAATGCATTCCCCATGGTGGTCACCAGTTTGCCCTCAACATCGCCGCCGGACTCAAGCTGGGGGGCAACGAGTCCTATCCCCATGTCTTCGCCCCCTTTGGTGGCTTCGCCGATTCCACGCCGGTGGAGGAGGGCCTGGTCGCGCTTCCCGATATGCCGGGAATTGGCTTCGAGGACAAGCGCGAGCTGATGGCGGTATTCAAGCAGCATCTTCACTGAGAGACCTGACCTGCGTCAGTGGCGAACCCCGGCTGCGTGACTCACGCTTGAGTCAGGTATCGAATTCGGGAGTAGCCCGTCATGAACTATATCGACGTCTTCGTTCTGCCGGTTCCCCTGGACCGGCTGGACGAATATCTGTGTTTGACTCGCCACGCCGGCGAGATCTGGAAGGAATACGGCGCCCTGGAGTATGTAGAGTGCGTGGGGGATGACATCAGGCCGGGAGAGCAGACCTCCTTTCCCATTAGCGTCAAGCTCGAACCGGGTGAGACGGTCGTCTTCGCCTGGATACGCTATGCCTCGCGCAAGGACCGCGACCGTATCCTGGCCCAGGTGCTGGAGGATTCTCGTTTCGTTGACATGATGGATCATGCTGACCTGCCCTTCGACGGCAAGCGGCTGTTCTGGAGCGGATTCATGGAACGAGTTCGGCTTTAGGCGCGAGGTCCTATTTGTTACAGCACTTGCGCAGCATATTGAAGATAATGCCTGGTAAGTCGCTCAAGTACGTTCCTGAAGTGGTCCAATTGGAGCGAACACCCCGCTAAGCCTCATGATGGAGGCAATGGAGGTGTTCATGATCAAGAAGACTCGACGTCGGTTTTTCGATGAATTCAAAGCGGATGCAGTGAGCCTGGCGATCGATCAGGGGTGTTCCGTATCCGAGGCTGCTCGGCGCCTGTAAGTGGAATGTAGCGTTTTGGACCGCTGGTGCCACAAGCACCGTCAACAGGGGCTCCGGCACCCCGCGCCGGCAAACGAACGATCGCGACGTCGAGATCAAGAAGCTTCGCGAAGAAGTTCGTAAGCTTTAGACTGAAAAGGATATTCTAAAAAAGGCGGCCTTCTTCGCCAAAGAGTCGAGCTGAGATACCAGTTCATCGAGTCGGATAAGGCCAGCCAGATCGGCCGCGCCAGGTCCAGGTTCGAGTCACGAGAAACGGTGGGAAAGCCCACCAGACGTTCGAGTAGCTTGGCGGCGGTCATGGCGTGCTCCTCTCGGGGTCAGTAAGACCATCACGGCTGCCGAACGGGTCGCAGCCGGCGACGGAGGCGCGACCGCGAGGCGCCATCGTTCATGCAGAGAGGAAGCGCGGCGGCCAGATCACGTGATCTTCACGTATCTTCAGGCTCCAATGAGGACACCAGGCGGTATCCCCTTGCGGTCAACCGCTTGGCCAGGGCGGCAATATGCGCCGGGCTGACCTCGCAGCAGCCGCCCACGATGGTCGCGCCCCTCTCGACCCACCCACAGGCGTGCTCGGCATAGCCGTCGGGATCCAGATCCGTGCGCGACGCCAGCGCATCCACCGTGCCGCCGGGCAGGAGGGGGGCTACGGACGCGAAGGCGTTGGCGTATCCGCCTAACGGCACACCGAGGCCTGCAAGCTCATCAATGGCGGTGGTTATCGCCTCAGGTACCGCACAGTTGACCAGCACCGCGTCGGCCCCGGCCGCTACCACCGCTCTGGCCGCCTCGGCCAGCGGCTCGCCTGAACGTAGACGCGTGCCGTCGTGGTCAGCCACCGTGAAGGCGACCCATACCGGGAGGTTGCTCTCCACGGCCGCGAGGGTGGCGGCACGTGCCTCGCGGATCAGGGACATGGTCTCGCAGAGGAACAGATCGACGCCCTCGGCCTGGACCTGCACCAGACGGCGATAGTCGCGCAGGCAGGTGGCGTCTTCCGGCACGACCTCATGGTGGTAGCTCGCGACCAAGGGGGGCAGGCAGCCCGCAATGCGCACCGCCTTGCCGCTCTCCTCGCGCGCCTGGCGAGCGGCGTTCAACGCGGCGGCATGGAGCGCCTCGAACATTCCGGGGTCGCCATCGCGCTCGAGGCGCTGGGGTGTCGCGCTGTAGTTGTTGGTGGTGATGACCCGGGCGCCGGCGTCGATGAAGTCGCGGTGGACGGCGGCGACGAGATTCGGTTCGTCCAGCATGATCTGAGCGGACCACAGTGGGGTGACAGGGCGACTGCTGCGCCTCCTGAGTTCCTGTCCCATTCCCCCGTCCAGTAGCACCACCTGGTGTTCGTCAGCGCTCATCGGGTCACCATCCTTCGTTGAAATGCCTGTTGCCTCGCCAGTCGTGGTTCGGGATGACGACCCTAGTCGTTAATGATGGCCTGCTCAAGGAAACGTTGCCACCAGAGGGAGGACAAGCGGATGCGCTGCTGAGGAATGCACACCTGGGGCACTGAGGAGACGTCATGCATCTCGCTGGTGCAGGCACCGGCCCAGATGCGCCAGCGGGGACACCTGACCACGCAACCACGGCCCCAGCAGGCGCATGGAGAGCGGGATGAACAGGAACACCATCACCGGGGTGAGCATCAGGGTGCTGATCAGTACTCGGGGCAGCAGGGGCAGCGGGGCGAGGGCAACGCCGAACAGCGCCTGAAACATCAGCGATACCGGGAAGAAGGCCAGCCAGATGGCGATCGCCTGTTTCCAGCGCGGCGGCGTCTGGCCGGTGGCGTCCTGAAACCAGCCTTCAAGCCCGGTAGCGCGGTGCTCCTGGGGCGCCTCGAAGAGCCCTTCGCCTCGGGCCAGCCAGGCCCGGCGTGAGGCGGAGTGTTCCCAGACGGCCAGGGTATCGGCGTCGCGGAAGCGGAAGATGATCTGATACTCGTCCTCGCCGGGAGGCGGGGCGAGCACGCCTGAGCCCAGGTAGCCGGCAAAATCGCTGGCCAGCTCGCGGCCCTCTTCCAGCCAGGTGGTGAAGTCGCGGTAACGACCGCGGGACACGCGGCGCGCCACCATCAGGGTGACGGGATCGGATGACATCGTGCATCTCCTCATTCACTCGGTGCCCGGGTAGGGCGCCGATATCACTTGGGCCGGGTAGGCCCTGGTGAATCTATAGGCAATAAGCATACCATCTGATGCCAAAATGGAGGTGTATAGCCTGACAATGCCCGAAGAAACAGTGTTTCAGCCCATTCGAGGAGTGGGGTAATGTTCTGTCGATAATGTTCTGTCGATTTAGGACCGGGTACATGGGCACCACCGACACTGAGACAGCCTTGGAGGCGGGCTTGATGGTAGAGGGATCTTGCAAGATATCAGGCGATTGCTGGTCCACTTCGTCATGCATCATGAATGCACTAAGACACGAGATTGGCACACCCTATGCATGAATCGACCCGGGTATTCCGAAACCCGGCAGGCTGAATTCTTGACGAATATTGGCTTGCTCAGGTTCAGCGACAGATAGCATTTCACTGACCGCTAAGATCACTTCGTTTTCACGACATTGTGCAGTCAATCAGAGCTTTCATGGTGATTCCTTATGGCAAGTGAGGTCTTTTATCCCTAAGGTTGATGGCTTGCGCGCATAAAAAGGCACCTGTGAGGAGAAAATCGATGTTGAATAATTTCAGTAAATTTAAGAATAGGTTGTCCACATCAGCGCTAGGACTGGGACTGGCGCTTAGCGTCGTAGCCTCTGATGTGGCGGCGGCTGAGTACAATTGGCGTTTCAGCAACCTTTACAGCCGGGGCACCGCTTTTGGCGAGCTTTACGAAAATCTGGGCGAGAACATCGAGCAGCTCTCTGATGGCCGGATCAAGGTACAGGTCCTGTATTCGGGCGAAGGGGTCGGCACCACCGGCCTGCTGGGCGCAGTAAAATCTGGTCTGATCACCATGGGCGCCCCATTCCAGTCGATGCACGCTGGTGAGCTGCCGGCCGGGGTCGTCGAAATCGGCCTGCCCGGCGGTACCGCTGATACCGACGAGCTTAATAGTCTCTTCCACGAAAAGGGCTGGGGCGAGGTTCTGGAGGAGGCCTACGGCTCCCAGGGCATGGTATGGCTCGAGCCTTACATCCAGCCGCCGGTGTACATCCTGACCAAGAATCCGATCGAATCGGTGGAAGATTTCGAGGGCCTGAAGATCCGCGCTCCCGGTGCCTACGGCAAGTTCCTGCGTAACCTGGGCGCCTCCCCGGTGTCAATGGCCTGGAGCGAGATCTACACCAGCCTGGCCACCGGCGTCATCGACGGTTCCATCGGCAGCAACATGATCGATCACCGCGACGGTAACCATGTTGAAGTCGCCAAGTACATGTATCCCCTGCCCCTGGCCGGCGCTCAGGTACTGCCGATCGTCGTGAATCGCAGCGACTGGAACAAGCTGCCCGATGACCTCAAGGCAGCCGTGCGCAAGGCCACCGAGATCCATGCCGAGGAGCAGCTGACCAAGTCCAAGCAGTGGGAAAGCGAGGCTCTGGAAGATATGAAAGCCAATGGACTGGAGTGGAGCCCGGAGCCAAGCGACGCGGACAAGCAGGCCTGGGCTGATGCCGGCGCTACTCTGCGCGAAGAGTACGCAGAACAGGGCAAATACAGCAAGCAGCTGATCGAAATCCTGAATTCCACCGATTACTGATCATTCAAAAGGCACTTTGCCTGTTGAATTATCGCTCTTGAAAGCGGGCGGAGTTTTGCAAAATCCGCCTGCTGTCAAGAGTTAGTATCGGGCCTTCTGCCGATGGAGATGCATAGATGCATCACTTTATTTAGCCGGTAGCTATTGCCAGCTTGATAGACCTGAGGAAATGAAAAGGCCAGGAGGAGGCGGAAAGTACACAGTGCTTTCCGCCTTTTACATGATTCAGGAGATCCCTTATGTTCCATACCTTTCTTAGGGGGCTATGCCACAGCATTGATTTCATTGTCATGCTGACCGGCAAGGCAGCGTCCTACCTAATGCCGGTATTGGCCGGCATCGTCGCCTTTGAAGTGTTCTCTCGCTATGTGCTCGGAAGCCCCACCATTTGGGCCTATGACCTGTCTCTGTTTTTGTTCGGCTACATCACTGCGCTTGGCGGCGCTTATGCCCAGCAGAAACGAGCACACATCAACGTAGATATTCTCTATCTGAAGGTCTCGCCCAAGGCCAAGAGCGTCTTTAACATCATCGGCTTCGCCCTGGGCATCTTCTTCCTGATCATTATCGTGAAGGTAAGCACGGGCAAGTTATTGGAAGCCCTGGAATTCGATTATCGTCGCGAAAGCGAGTGGGCGCCGCCCATGTATCACTTCTGGGTAATGATGATCGTCGCCTGTTCGCTCTTTATTTCTCAACTTGTGCGCGACACATTGAACGATATTTATTATCTGTTGACGGGAATTCCGCTGCTGAAACAAAAAGAGGGGACCCATCATGGGCATTGAATTGCTGACCGGGGTGCTGCTGCTGTGCATCCTGACCTTCTTCGCCCTGGGAGCCCCTGTAGGCCTCGCGCTGGGCGGAATCGCCATGGGCATTGGCTACATGACCTGGGGAGATGGCATCTTCAACGTCATCCCAACGACACTGGAATCGACCTTTTTCAGTTTTATCCTGTTAGCTATCCCTCTCTATATTTACATGGGCCAATTGCTGACAAAGTCCGGGATCGGCGATGCCATGTTTAACGCCAGCCAGCTTTTGATCGGCCGGGTGCGTGGTTCGCTGGCCATCAGCGTTATCGGGGTTTGCTCGATGATCGGTGCCATGGTCGGCATCATCGGTGCCGGTATCATGACCTCCGGCAGTATCGCGCTTCGCCCGATGCTGGATCGAGGCTACAACAGGCGCCTCGCGCTGGGTGTCATCATGGCGGGCGGAGGCCTGGGCATCCTGATTCCCCCCAGCATCCCCATGATCATGTTTGCCGCCGCAACCCAGAACTCGGTCGGGCGCATGTTTCTGGGCGCGATGATGCCGGCTCTGCTGACGATCGTGCTACTGATCACTTACGTGGTAATCAGCTGTTGGCTCAATCCGAACCGAGCTCCACTGGACAAGGAAAATACCGACGAGCCGCCTCGCACGCCGAAGCAGAAATTCGTCATCCTGCGTGATGGCCTGTCCGCTCTGCTGCTGATCTTCGTCGTGCTGGGCAGCATTATTACTGGCATTGCCACCCCGACCGAGTCAGGCGCCATCGGCGTGGTGGGTGCCATCGTGCTGGCGATCATGTTCAAGCGTTTCAGGCCGGCCATGTTCCAGTCCGCCGGATTCCAGACCGCCACCCTGGTCAGCGTGGCCATGTGGATCATCTTCGGCGCCTCGGTTTTCAGCAACTTCCATCTGCTGATGGGGGTTCAGAGTATGGTGGCCGATCTCGCCAACGGTCTGAACCTACCGCCGATCATGATCATCATCCTGTTTCAGCTGATCATGCTGCTGTTGGGATTCATCATTGACGAGTTCATCATCGTATTGATGTGTGCCCCACTGTTTACTCCGATCGCAGTTTCCTTGGGCTATGACCCTATCTGGTTCGGGGTGCTGATGATTCTCAACATATTGATCGCTGTGCAGACACCGCCATATGGCTTCGCTCTGTTCTACCTGAAAGGGATCGCTCCACCTGACGTGGGAATGGGGGAGATTTACCGCTCAGTCACGCCATTTATCGCAGTGAATCTGGTCGTGCTTATCCTTTGCATGATCTTTCCAGAGATCGTGCTTTGGCTGCCCAACAAAGTGATGAGCTGAGGTGATTCCATGTTCAATCAAATCCTGATACCTGTCGACCTCACCCACAAAGAGCATCTCGAGCGGCTTCGGCAAGCCGCGCAGCTGCTGATCGATGGCGTAGGCAGTGTCACCCTGCTTTACGTGGATCCGATCATGGTTCACAGGGACGCTTTAATGATGGAGCTAGAGGAAAGCCAATTCGACGAACACAGGCAAGAGGCGCAGGCTCAACTGCAGAGCCTTTCCGAGTCGCTTCAGCTGGAAAACGTCACCATGAACGTTGTCACCCGCGAGGGCGTCGCCCACGATCAGATACTCGAATACGCCTCGGAGATAAGTGCCGACGCCATTCTGATGATGGCCAGCCAGCCAGGGGTCTCCAGCTACTTTATCGGCTCAACAGCCGAGCGCGTGGTCCGACACGCCGATTGCTCAGTGTTTGTTATCCGCTAGCATGAAGAGATGAGCACTGCTTGATGTGTCAGGAGGCGCCCTGTTCGCCCTCGCAGTGCTGATCACCTACGGCCCGCCTTCCCGACCATGGTTAGGCGGGCTTTCTTTTAACATGGTGGAGGTGAATACCCCCCGGGAGGACGAGCCTGCGCAGCGGCAGGGCGCCGCCAAAATTGCAATCCTGGTGCCGCAATGCATGATGGGGCCAAGCCCCTCCCTTATCCTTCCAGCTTTCTATCCATTCAGGTCAGGATCCGATGACATCAGCGCTTCAGCACCGCCATGGGCGACTCATCGAGCCGGATAGCCACGTGCAGGGCTTTCGCAAGGCGCGCGATGCGCGGCGCACCGAGCTGGCGGAAGACTACGTCGAGCTGATTTCGGACCTGATCGCCGATAGCGGCGAGGCCAGGCAGATCGATATCGCACGTCGCCTCGGCGTCGCCCAGCCCACCGTGGCCAAGATGCTCAAGCGCCTGGCGGAGGAGGGTCTGATCATCAAGCGGCCCTACCGGGGAATCTTCATGACCGAGGCGGGGGAACGCCTCGCCGCCGAGAGCCGGCGGCGACACCACCTCGTCGAGGCCTGCCTGCGCAAGCTGGGGGTCAGCGCCGAGACCGCTCGCCTCGATGCCGAGGGCATTGAGCATCACGTCAGTGGCGAGACCCTGGCCGCCCTCGAGCGTTTTCTCGACGACGGCTGAGCCCCTGCCGAGAGATCACACCTCGTGCGGCGAAAGGCGATCGCTAAGCGCCGATCCGCTCCGCTCGACGCCCGACAGGACGCCATCACGCTGAAGCCACCGAGAGCGGGGTGGGATCGAGAGGAGAAGTGTGCTCTCCTGTCGTATAGCAAAGGCTATATTGATGAGCATCGTGGTCACGTTTATGGGGAAGTGCATATGAAACGCTGGAAGGTAACGCTGGGTATGCTGGTGCCGCTGGCGCTGGGCGGTCAGACGATGGCGGCAGAGCCGCCGCTGACCACCGTGACCACCATCGGCATGATCGCCGACGTGGCCGCCCAGGTGGGCGGCGAGTGCGCCGACGTCTCGGCCATCATGGGGCCCGGGGTCGATCCCCACCTCTACCAGGCCAGCGCCCGGGACGTGGCGACCCTGCAGCAGGCCGAGCAGATCTTCTACTCTGGCTATTCCCTGGAGGGCCAGCTCGGCGAGGTGCTGGCGCGCTTCTCCGACATCACGCCAACGGTGGCGGTGGCGCCGTCCTCCATCGACACGGCAAGCCTGATCACCGTGCAGGACGTCTACGGCATCGACCCGCACCTGTGGATGGACGTCTCGCTGTGGGCCCGGATCATTCCCACCCTCGCCGACGCCTTCATTGCGGCGCGCCCCGAGTGCGAGGCCGCCATCCGCGCCAACGCCGATGCTTATGACACCCAGCTCGAGGCCCTGCACGGCTGGATCGAGGCGAGCATCGCGACGATCCCCGAGGCGCAGCGCATCCTGGTCACCGCCCACGACGCCTTCAACTACTACGGCCGCGCCTACGGCATCGAGGTGGCGGGCATTCAGGGCATCAGCACCGAGACCGAGACCGGGGTGGCGGATATCCGCCGCATGACCCAGGTGGTGATCGAACGTGAGGTTCCCGCCGTGTTCATCGAGAGCACCATCAATCCGCGCACCGTCCAGGCGGTGATCGATGCCGCCCGCGACCAGGGTCATGCCGTGGAGATCGGCGGCCAGCTCTACTCCGATGCCATGGGCGAGGCGGGCACCGCCGGCGGCACCTACATCGGCATGCTTCATGCCAATACCCGGCACATCGTCGAGGCCCTCGGCGGCGAGCCAGCCCCGCTGCCCGCGCCCCTCGAGACATGGGTCGAGCGCTGGGAGATCCCCACCAGCTGACCGCCAGCTGCCGACGAGCCCCCTCGTCCTGACCGCCACCCTAGAGCCGCCATCCCGCGGGAGAGCCCCATGTCGACGACGCTACACGAACCGGATCTGGCCCTGCACGTCGAGGACCTCACCGTCAGCTACCATAGCAAGCCGGTGCTGTGGGACATCGACTTCGACGTACCGCCCGGGGTGATGGCCGCCATCATCGGCCCCAACGGCGCCGGCAAGAGCACCCTGATCAAGAGCGTGCTGGGGCTGGTGCCCGCGGTGGCGGGGCACGTCACCCTGCACGGCCGTCCCTACAAGGCGCAGCGCCGCCGGGTCGGCTACGTGCCGCAGCGCTCCAGCGTCGACTGGGATTTCCCCACCACTGCGCTGGACGTTGTCACCATGGGGCTCTACGGCCGGCTGGGCTGGCTGCGTCGGCCCGGACGCCGCGAGCGCGACGAGGCGATGGCGGCGCTGGAGCTGGTCGGCATGGCCGACTTCGCAAGGCGCCAGATCAGCCAGCTCTCCGGCGGCCAGCAGCAGCGGGTGTTCCTGGCCCGAGCGCTTGTGCAGAAGGCCGACGTCTACTTCCTCGACGAGCCCATGGCCGGGGTCGACGCCACCACCGAGCGCGCCATCGTCGACATCCTTCGCCGCCTGCGCGACGAGGGCAAGACGGTGATCGTGGTGCACCACGACCTGCAGACGGTGCGCAGCTACTTCGACTGGCTGCTGATCCTCAACGTGCGTGTCATCGCCCAGGGGCCGGTCGCCGAGGTCTACACCGCCGATCACCTGCGCCAGGCCTACGGCGGCCAGATTGCGCTGCTCGACCAGGATACCTTCCTCTCCGAGGAGGCGGCCGCAGAGGCCGCGGTGCGGGCCGGATGAGCGTCGTCGAGCTGCTCTCCGACTACACCATCCAGAACGTCGTCGCCGGGGCGGCCCTGCTGGGGCTCGTCAGCGGGGTGCTGGGCAGTTTCGCGGTGCTGCGCCAGCAAAGCCTGCTCGGCGACACCATGTCCCATGCGGCACTGCCCGGGGTCTGCCTGGGCTTCATCATCGCCGGCACCCGGGATATCGGCAGCATCCTGCTCGGGGCGCTGGCCACCGGCGCGCTGGCCGCCCTGGTGATGCTGCTGCTGACGCGCATGAGCCGTCTAAAGACCGACGCGGGCCTCGGCATCACCCTGAGCGTCTTCTTCGCCATGGGGGTGGTGCTGCTGACCCATATTCAGGGCATGAACAACGCCTCCCAGGGCGGGCTCGACGCCTTCCTGTTCGGCCAGGCGGCGGCGACCCTGCGCTCCGACCTGTGGATCATGGGCGGCATCACCGCCGTGGCGCTGGCGCTGGTGGCGGCGCTATGGAAGGAGTTCAAGCTGGTCTCCTTCGACCCAGAGTTCGCCACCTCCCTGGGCATGCCGGTGGCCTGGCTCGAGGTGCTGCTCACGGTGATGGTGGCGCTGGCCGTGGTGGTCGGGCTGCAGATGGTCGGTGTGGTGCTGATGGCGGCGATGATCATCGCCCCGGCGGTGGCCGCCCGCCAGTGGAGCCGCCGCCTCGAGGACATGGTGCTGCTGGCCGCGCTGATCGGCGTGGTCAGCGGCATCTTCGGCGCGCTGCTCAGTGCGCTCTCCCGCGGGCTCGCCACCGGGCCGCTGATCATCCTCAGCGTATCCAGCGTGGTGCTGGTGTCGATGACCCTGGCGCCGGAGCGCGGCTTCCTGTGGGAGGCGTTCCGGCGCATGCGCGCGCGGCATCGGCTGCGCCACCAGCAGGTGCTGACCACCCTCTACCGGCTCGCCGCGCATCACGCCGACCCGATCTATCGCACCGAGCAGGGCATGCTCGATACCTATCACGGCCTGCGCACCCGTGCGGTGCTGCGCCAGTTGGAGCGCCGCGGCCTGGCCGAATGGCGCGACACGCCCCCTGACGAGCCGGGGCCGCCCCGGCGCTGGGTGCTGACCCCGGCGGGCATCACTGAAGCCGAGCGGGTACTTGAATCCCTCGGCCGGGAGAATGCCTGATGCTCACCGCCCTGCTCGACAACGTGGCCCTGCAGATCATGCTGGTGGGCGCCCTGGTAGGCATCGCCTCCACGCTGGTGGGCACCTTCCTGGTGCTGCGCGGCACCAGCATGCTCTCCGACGCCATCGGCCACTCCATCGTCTTCGGCATCGTCATCGTCTGGCTGATCACCCACCAGCAGAGCGGTCCCGTACAGATCCTCGGCGCCGCCCTGGCGGGCGTGCTCACGGTGTTTCTCACCGAACTGCTGGTCAGTACCCGGCGCGTCAAGAAGGACGCCGCCATCGGCCTGGTATTCCCGGTGCTGTTTTCGATCGGCGTGCTGCTGCTCAACCTCTATGCCCGGGACGTGCACATCGACACCCACACCGTGCTGCTCGGCGAGATCGGCTTCGTGTGGCTCGACACCGTGACCCTCGGTGGCTACCGGGTGCCGCGCTCGCTGCTCTCCATGGGCGCCATGACGCTGCTCAACGGCGCCTTCGTGGTGCTGTTCTACAAGGAGCTCAAGCTGGCCACCTTCGACGAGGCCTTGGCACGGGCACTGGGGCTGGCGCCGGGCTTGCTCTTCTACGGCCTGCTGCTGCTGACCAGCGGCACCGCCGTGGCGGCCTTCGACGCGGTGGGCGCGGTGCTCTTCGTCGCCTTCGTGATCGTGCCGGCCTCGACGGCCTTCCTGCTGACCGACCGGCTGTGGCTGATGTTCCTCTACGGCATCGCGGTCTCCATTGCCTCGAGCGTCAGCGGCTATGCCGTGGCGGTGGCCTGGAACGTCTCGATCGGCGGCATGATGGCGGTGATGACCGGTGTCTTCCTGATGCTGGCCTTCCTCGCCGGGCCGCGCTACGGCCTGGTCGCCCAGCTGCTGCGCCGCCGCGGCCAACGCCGTCACAACGAGATCCGCACCCTCGCCGTGCACCTCTACAACCATGAAGGCGGACCTGAGCAGGGCGAGGAGAACGTCATCCGCGCACTGGGTGAGCACCTGCGCTGGGACGCCGCCAAGGCCGCCCAGGTGGTGCAACGCAGCAGCGACCAGCGGTTGGTCGTTCGCGAGGGGGAAGCCCTGCGCCTCACCTCGCAAGGGCGCGAGATGGCTCGGGAAATCTTCGACCCCAGCGGCCGCCGCTCCTCCTGAAGCCCCTTCGCCCTTGCAGGAGCGCTGCGTGCAGCGCGAAGCCAGATGAAGCCTGCCCTTGTGGGAGCGCTGCTGGCAGCGCGGCGGCCGCATGCGGGCTAGGGTGGTAGCTGTCGTCTATGTTGAAAGGCGCCGTGCGAAGCCAGTGATTCGGCTGCAGCCAGTGACTCAGGGTTTCCCCCCATGCCTCGTTAGCCTATGCTAAAGGCACTGGTTAGATACGCGTTCTGGCCTGAATTCGCTCCGTAACGGAAAAAACGATGAGCTGGAACATGACGAACTCTAATCAGGGCGTCGGTGGTGTGGCCCGTGATGCAGCCTACAACGCGCTGATCCTTCGCACCTCAATGGCATTCATCAACCTGCCGCTGGACCAGATGGATAGTGCCATCCACCAGGCACTGGCCGACATAGGGTCCTTCTTTGATGTGGACCGGGTCTATATATTTGCCTACGACTTTTCGCGACATCAGGCAACTAACACCTACGAGTGGTGCGCCCCCGGCATTTCTGCCCACATAGACCAGTTGCAGGCGGTTGACCTACATGAAATCTCGTCTTTCTGGGAGCCGCATGCTCAGGGCGAATCCGTACTGATAGCGGATGTGCCGGCACTGGAATCGGGCCCGCTAAAAGATATTCTATCCCCACAGAATATTAAAAGCCTCTTGAGCATTCCCCTCATGGATGGTGAAACCTGCGTTGGTTTCGTTGGATTTGATGCGGTAAAGAAACAGATTCAATACGGTGAATATGAAATACAAATGCTAAAGTTGTTCGCCGTGTTGCTGGTTAACATGCAGCTGAGAAGAAATACTGCCGATGCACTGCAGAAAAAATCAAAGGAATTGGCGAGCATTAATCATGAGCTTGAGAGGCTTGCTCATTTTGACACCATAACCCAGTTACCCAACCGCAATCTGTTGGCAGATCGTCTGCAGCTGAGTATGCAGCAAGCCGAGCGACGCCAGCTGATGATTGCTATTGTCTATGTGGATCTGGATGGCTTCAAGGCCATTAATGATCAATATGGCCACGACATAGGGGATCAGTTGCTTGCCGAGATAGCTGACCAGATGCAAAAAGACTTGCGCGAGGGTGACACTCTGGCGCGCCTGGGTGGAGACGAGTTTGTGGCAGTGTTGGTCGACCTGCCTGACAAGGTCTCCGTTGGCCCCATTATTTCCCGATTGTTGATCGCCGCCAGCAGCATTGTAGACATCAATAAGCTTCAGTTGCAGGTGTCTGCCAGTGCCGGCTTGACGTTTTATCCCCAGGCGCAGCCTATTAATGCCGACCAGTTGCTGCGCCAGGCTGACCAGGCCATGTACCAGGCGAAAATGGCCGGGCGGAATCAATATAGTCTGTTTGACTCCGCGCGGTAAAACGTCGTGAAAGAAAGAACAGACCTGATCAACGAAGTGCGCAACGCGTTAAATAACGATTAATTTCGGCTTTACTATCAGTCCAAGATCAGCATGAGAACGGGCGAGGTGATTGGCGCCGAAGCGCTGGTTCGTTGGCAGCATCCGCAAAACGGCCTATTGTTGCCGGTAACCTTTCTGCCTTCTCTGCAGGATGACCCGCTATCGATTGACGTGGATGACTGGGTTTTGACACAAGCCGTCAAGCCGTCAAGCAGGCTGAGCAATGGCAGCAGGCGGGGGTGTCATTGACAATAGGCGTCAATCTCACTGCCATGCAGATCCAGCAACCGAATTTCATTGAAAAGCTTCGCTCTCGACTGGGTCAGTTGCCCGCCGGCAGTATTGAACTGGATATCATTGAAAGCAGCGCCTTGGATGATATCCAGCATGTGTCCGACATCATTACCATCTGCAAGGCGCTCGTCGTCAGGGTGGCACTAGATGATGTCGGCACGGGATATTCGTCTCTCATCCATCTTCTCCGACTACCTGCGCAAGTGCTCAAGATCGATCGTAGTTTTGTGAGCGACATGCTGGTAAGTGTTGATGACCTTGCCATGTTGAGGGCGATTATCGCTTTGGAAGGTGCCTTTCGATGCGAAGTGGTTGCAGAGGGTGTCGAGACTCAGGCACAGGGCGAGTGTCTCCTGGACCTTGGATGTGACCTGGCGCAAGGCTTTGGAATTGCTCGGCCCATGCCAGCCGAGTCGATTCCTCAATGGGTCAACTCCTGGCAACCACCTCAGAGTTGGTTGGGCAGAAAACGCTAGCATGAGCATTTCTCCGGCGTTACTGGCTCACCAGCCTCGCTCGGCTGGTGCCGTTGCCCAGCGGCTCCACCTGGATCTGCACCGGGATGCGCTCGTGCATCTCCTGCACGTGGGAGATCACCCCCACCCGGCGGCCCAGCGCCTGCAGGCCGTCCAGTGCCTCCATGGCCAGCGCCAGGGACTGCGGGTCGAGGCTGCCGAAGCCCTCGTCGATGAACAGTGACTCGATGGTGAGCTCGCCGGACGCCATGGAGGCGAGCCCCAAGGCGAGGGCCAGGGAGACCAGGAATGTCTCGCCGCCGGAGAGGGAGTGCACCGAGCGGCGCTCGTCCCCCATGTCGTTATCCACCACCAGCAGTCCCAGCTCGCTGCCGCCGCGCACCAGTCGGTAGCGGCGGCTGAGGCCGGTGAGGTGGGCGTTGGCGTGCTCCAGCAACTGCTCCAGATTGTAGGCCTGGGCGATGCGCCGGAAGGCCTTGCCATCGGCGGAGCCGATCAGCTCACTGATCTGGCCCCAGCGGCGGAACTCGGTCTGGGCGGCATCCAGCTCTGCCTGTCCGGTCTTGCGGCGCTCGCGCCTGCGGTCGTCATCGCTCAGGGCGAAGGCGGCGCTGTCGCGGGCTCTCTGGGCCTCGTCCAGGCGGGGGGTCAGCTCGGCCCGGGCATCAACCAGGGTCTCCCCACGCCGGCGCAGCTCGTCGGCCACGGCATCACCCAGCAACGCCTCGTCGCTCTTCCCCTCGCCCGTCACGTCGGAGATTCCCTGGTCGCGGCGGTGGCGCAGCAGGGCGTCGCGCCGTTCGACCAGGGTGGCGGCGCCGCGCTGGCGAGCCTGGTCTGCTGACTCGATCCGTTGCTCCTCTTTTCGGGCGTTGTCCTCAGGCTGCTCCAGTAGCCGCGTCAGGATGGCATCACTCAGCTCGGGGTGCGCCCGGCGCCATTCGGCCAGCTCGCCGGCCAGGGTCTTCTGCTCCTTGTTCCGCTGTTCGAGCCGGGCGGCCTCATGCTCCGCTTTCTGGGCGAGCCTCTGGTGCTCTCGCTGGGCATCGTGGAGCCGCGCCAGGGCGCTGTCTCGCGCCTGGCGGGCGCTCTCCTGGCGCGTGTCGAGCTGCTGCTGCCAGGCGTCCGGTGAGGCGTACTCGCCGAGCAGGGCGGCCACCCGGCGGGCGAGCTCTTCTCGGTTGTCTCGCAGGGGCGGAAGGCGTTCGTCGAGGTCGCGGATCTCCCGGGTGATCTCGTCGTGGCGTGCCTCGAGGCGAGCCAGCGACACGCGGCCTTCCTGCAACGCCTGCTCCAGCGGGGCCAGCTCGGCCTCGGCCCGGGCCAGTTCATCCAGGCGTTGCCGCTGTTCCCGACGCGCCGTGTCGCTGGAGGTTCGCTGGGTCTGAAGCCAGCTTTCCTTTTCCGGGGCAGTAATGGCGGCGAGCTCTTCCTGCAGGGGGTGCACCTCCAGGGCCTCGCGGGCGTTATCCCGTTGCCGCTCGGCCTCTTCCAGGTCCTGCCGGTGACGGGTGAGGGCAGCCTCCACGGCGCGATACTCGCCCAGCAGTTCATCGCGCTGCTGCAGGGCCGCGTCACGACCCTGCTGGGCCTCGCCGAGCTGGTGCCTTTCTTCCTCCTCCTGGGCGGCGAGCTGGGCGGCCTCGGGAGTGGTGGGGGGCTGCTGGCGCCAGGGGTGGTCGAGGCCGCCGCATACCGGGCAGGGCTCGCCTTCCCGGAGGGCCTCACGCAGCCGCTCCACGCTCTCGCTGCGCACGGCGCGGCTGCGCTCGATCAGCGCGGAGACGCTATCGAGGTGGGCCTGGGCCCTGTCCAGGCGCTGGCGTGCGGTCTGCCCCTCGGCAAGCAGCCTATCCCGGCCGGCCTGGTCGTCGGTGACCTGGCGGGCCAGTCGGTGCCGGGCCTGTTCGGCGCGGCCGAGTTCCTGCCAGTGGCTTGCCAGCTCGTTCAGGGCCAGGTGGCGATGGGCAGCCTGGTCGTGGTCTCGCTGGGCGGCCTGGCGAGCGTCCTCGAGGCGTGAGTGAGCGCCAACCAACCGCTCGAGGGTCGACTTCCAGTCGTCGCGTTGCCTTTCTCGGGCTTGTTGGGCCTCACTGGCCTCGTGTCGCTCGCGGGCGAGGGCGTCGGTCTGGGTCTGCTGCCGGGTGCGGGTGGCCTTCAGGTCGACGAGCTGCTTCTCCAGGGTGGCGAGGCGCTGGGTCTCGTCGCGGGCCTCGCGCAGGGCGGGCTCGGCCTGTCGGCGTGCATCACCGGTGGCGCTCAGCGCCTGCTCGGCCTGGTCCCTGGCGGTATCGGCCGCCTGCTGCTCGGCGCTGGCGGCCTCCCGTGCCTTCATGGTCTCGGCGTGGGTCTCCTCCAGGGTCGCTATCTCGCCGGGCAGTTCGGCCTGGCGGGTGAGGGCGTGGCGCCGCGGGGTAATCAGCCGGCGCCACTCACGGTCCGTCCTCAGGTGACCGAGCGCTTGCCACTCATCCTCGGCCGCCTGTTGCTGCGTCAGGCCCTGGCGATAGGCGGCGTTCAGGCGGGCATCGTCATCGTGCCAGCGCTGCTGGGCGTTGAGCGACTCTGCCTGGGCCTGCAGGTGAGTGAGTGCTTGCTGGGTGGCCTCGGCGTCCCGTTCCAGCTCGAGGCGGGCCTCGGGTTCGGCGGGCAGGTCGTCGGAGAGCTTCGCCTCCAGGGCGTCCACGACCTTCTTCGCCTCGCTGGCGCGGCGGTAAGCGGCCATGGATATCCAGGAGTACTCGGCGGTGCCGGTGAGGCGCTCGAGCAGGTCGCTTCGTTCGTTGTCGTCGGCCTGGAGGAAGGCGGAAAACTCGCTCTGGGCCAGCAGCACGGCGCGGGTGAACTGGTCGAAGGTGAGTCCGAGGCGTTCCGGCAGCAGGCGGTCGAACTCGCGCTTCTGGGTGGTGAGCAGGCGGTCGTCGTCGAGGTCACGAAGCGACTGTTCGGCCTTCTGCAGCTTGCCACCGACCTTCTCCCTGGCGCGGCGCACCGACCAGCGGGCGCGGTAGCGCCGCCCGTCACGGCCCAGGAAGTCCACCTCGGCGAAGCCGGCGGCGGTGCCGCGGCGCAGCAGGGTGCGCGGGTCATTGGTGGTCAGTGACGAGTCCGCGGTGTCGTCGATCTGGCTGTCGCGGTTGGGCGCCTGACGCAGCCGCGGGGTGCTGCCGTAGAGTGCCAGGCACAGGGCATCGAGCAGGGTGCTCTTGCCGGCCCCGGTGGGGCCGGTGATGGCGAAGAGCCCGGCATCGCGCAGCGGTGCCTCGGTGAAGTCGAGCTCGAGCGGACCGGGCAGGGAGGCGAGGTTCTCCAGGCGTAGGGCGAGGATCTTCATGGGTGGGCTTCCCCGGCATGGGTATCCTCGTCATCCAGCACGTCCTGGCGCAGCCGGTCGAAGTCGGCGAGCACATCGTCGCCCGGTGGCTGGCCCCAGCGGCCCTCCCAGGTGCGCTCGAAGAGCTTGCGCGGCCCCAGGGTCTCCAGGTCGACCCGCGCCGCGGCCTCCTCGTCCTCGACCCGAGGCAGGCGCCGTTCCAGTCGCAGCAGGCGCAACGCCTTGCCGGCCAGCGCCGCCTCCACCCGGGCGCGCAGGTCGGGAACCGGGGCGTCGAGTTCGACGCGCACCTCCAGCCAGGGCCAGCGTTCCCGAGGTAGGGCGGGATCGTCGTCCAGCGCCTCGAGCCTGGCCAGCACCTCATCGAGGGGAGCGGGGCCGGTGCGCTGCATGGCCACGGGGCGAGGCACGGGGATGGCCTCCGTATTCGCCAGCGTTTCGCCATCGATCGCGACCTCCACCACCTGGTGGGCGTAGTCGACCTCGCTGAAGTCCAGCGGCAGGGGGCTGCCGCTGTAGCGGATGCGCGCCTCGCCGACCTGCTGGGCGCGATGAAGGTGGCCGAGCGCCACGTAGGCGATCTCCGGCGGGAAGAGGGCGGCGGAGATCGATTCCTCGCCGCCGATCACGATGGGCCGCTCGCTGGCCTCGGAAACGGCCGCGCCATGCAGGTGGGCGTGACTCATGGCCACCAGAGCCTGGCCGGGCTCGCGTCGGCGGCGAGCCGCGGCGACCAGCTGCTCATGGACGCGGCTGATGCCGGTGACATAGTCGTTGGCCTCCTCATCATCCTCGATGGCGATGGCGTTTCCGGTGACCTCGGCGGGGCGCAGGAAGGGCAGCGCCAGGCACCAGGCGCGGGTCTCGCCATCCTGGTCGGTGAGCGGCACCAGCAGGCGCTCGGCGTCGAGTTCGCCGTCGTCCAGCCAGCGGACTCGGCCCAGGGCGTGGGTGCGCAGCCGGCGCATCAACGGCGCCGGCAGTTCGATGCGGTTGCCGCTGTCGTGGTTGCCGGCGATCAGCACGATATCGAGGCTGGGTAGCCGCTCGTGGGCAGAGACGATGAAGTCATAGAGCAGCGTCTGGGCCTGCAGCGAGGGATTGACCACGTCGAAGAGGTCGCCGGCCACCAGCAGGGCGTCGGCCTGGCGCTCCACCAGAATGTCGAGCAGCCAGGCGAGGAAGGCGCGGTGCTCGGCGTGGCGCTCCTGGCCATGAAAGCTCTGGCCCAGGTGCCAGTCGGCGGTATGGATCAGTGTCAGCATTAGGTCCCCGGTGGTCCGTCACTCGGCAAAAACCCTAGTCTAACCCGAGCGACGCCGACGAATCAGGGAGCCTCGATGCCCATTTCCCCCCTGCACGACTGGGACCTCGCCCCGATGGATGCCATCTCCCTGCAGAAGCGCCTGGCCGGGCGGGTGAGCTATACTGCCGCTCCTTTCTTTCGCTACGTTCCCTGCCCGAGGCGTCCATGACTGTATCCCCCGATCCCCTCGCCGCCGCCCGTGCCTGGGTGGAGACCTTCGTGGTCGCCCGCGACGTCTGTCCCTTTGCCGGCCGTGAGGTGTCCCGCGGCAGCGTCCGCTACGTGGCGGTGTCGGCCAGCGACCGCGAGGCGGCATTGCTTTCGCTGTTCGACGAGTGTCGCCATCTGGAGGCGACGCCCGAGGTGGAGACCACCCTGCTGGTGCTCACCGAGGGGCTCGAGGCGTTCGATGACTACCTGGATCTGCTTGAGATCGCCGAGGCACTGCTGGCGGATCAGGGCTACGAGGGTACCTTCCAGCTGGCGAGCTTCCATCCAGACTACGTCTTCGCGGACGCCGAGCCGGAGGATCCCGCCAATTTCACCAACCGTTCGCCCTGGCCGATGTGGCATCTGCTGCGAGAAGCGGGGCTGGAGCGGGCCTTGTCCCACCACCCGGACCCTGAGGGCATCCCCGCGCGCAACATCGACGCGATGCGCGAGCTGGGTCACGCCACCCTGGCCCATGAACTCGCCGAACTAAAGGGCTCCGCCTAGACGAAGGGCTCCTGGACAAGGGCTCCGCCTAGACGATATCCAGGTGCGGCTTGCGGCTAGGTGCCGGGAAGGCGGCGTCGAGCCGGGCGAGGCTCTCTTCATCCAGCTGGACCTCAAGGGCGGCGGCGTTCTGCTCAACGTGCTCGAGGCCGGTGGCCTTGGGGATGGCGATCACGTCACGAGTGGCGACTCCGTCCCGGCCCTTCACGGGTCGGATCGCCCAGGCCAGCATCAGCTGGGGGGGCGTGATGCTCAGGTCCGCGGCGATCTGCTGCACCTCGGGGTGGCCGAGCAGGTCGTGGCGCAGGCCGCCGGCCTGGGCCAGGGGGCAGTAGGCCATGGTGGGGATGCCATGCTCGCGCTGCCAGGGCAGCAGCGAATGCTCGATGCCCCGCGAGCCCAGGTGATAGAGCACCTGGTTGACCGCGCAGGCAGAGCCCCCGGGCAGGGCATGCAGCGTAGCCATCTCGTCCACATCGAAGTTGGAGACCCCGAAGCGGCGGATCTTGCCCGCTTCGCGCAGCCGCTCGAAGGCCTCCAGGGTCTCTTCCTGAGGGATGCTACCGGGCCAGTGCAGGAGGTAGAGATCAAGGTGGTCGGTGCGAAGGCGTTTGAGGCTCGCCTCGCAGGCGGCGATGGCGCTTTTTCGCCCGGCGTTCCAGGGGTAGATCTTGGAGACGAGGAAGGCGCGGTCGCGTCGACCCACCAGTGCCTCGCCCACCACCTCCTCGGCGCCGCCGTCGCCGTACATCTCCGCGGTATCGATCAGCGACAGGCCGAGGTCCAGGCCATGCTGCAGGGCGCGCACTTCATCACCACGCGGCGCCAGCCCCTCACCCATGTACCAGGTTCCCTGGCCGATGGAGGGCAGGTCCTGGGCGGCTTCCCGGTCATTTGCGGGAAGTCGCACGGTGGCTGGCGTCGGCATGGCATATCTCTCGTTCTGTTTTCTAGAAATAATTTTCATTCATTCTGTTCGCTGTCCTTCTTAGATGCAATCCACCTTGTGCCACAAGGGCAACCGCTCCATGGTGTATGGTGTGGATATTATAGTTCACCCAGACAACGATAAGGAGTTGACATGAGCATCAAGAAATCCGGTAGCGCCGTCTGGCAGGGCGGTCTCAAGGACGGAAAGGGAACGGTGTCCACCCAGAGCGGCGTGGTCCAGGATGCTCCCTACAGCTTTGCCAAGCGCTTCGAGGACGAAGTGGGTTCCAATCCCGAGGAACTGATCGGTGCCGCCCACGCCAGCTGCTACTCCATGGCCCTGTCGATGATCCTTGGTGAGGCGGGCCTGACGGCCGACCGCATCGCCACCGAGGCGAAGGTTGCCCTGGAACAGGTCGACGGCGGGTTCGCCATCACCTCGATCCACCTCGATACCGTGGCGACGATCCCGGGTGCCGATGATGCGGCCTTCCAGGATGCCGCCAACAAGGCCAAGGAGGGTTGCCCCGTCTCCAAGCTGTTCAACGCCGAGATCAGCCTTTCGGCGAAGCTGGAAGGTTGATGCCCGCTGCACGGGATCAGGTGCAGAACGCCAGGCACAGAAAGCCAAGTGAAACAACCAGTGATAGCCAGCGGAGCTAGCGACGAATGAGCAGTCGCTGGACCCTGGTCGCAAGACGGCCATCCCGGTTCACCGGGATGGCCGTCGTCCTTTGGGCGTTGAAGATCATCACCTGCTCGGGGAGGGAGTCCTGTTACAGACAGGTTTCCATAATGGTATAGTCCCCTGGCATGCGCGCAGTTGGCACGGTTTTTGCTTGATATAAGCATGCGAGAAATCCGTCATTGGCGCCGCAGCGCGGCCAAGGCGGATAACAGATGCTCGAGTTTGCCCCTGCACACGCGTTTCTCATCCTGACAAGGCACCGGCGCACTATTTCGGTGTTTCAATGCTCGCCGCTCTTGTCGTTTTCTGGCGGAGTGGCTAGCCCTTTGGCCGAATTCTGGCTATGAAAGTGCATCACCGAGCATGGGGAGTGCATGCATATGGATGTATCGCTACTGGATATGCTGTGGGTGCTCTGGGGGGCGCTGCTGGTCTTTATCATGCAGGCAGGCTTCCTGTGTCTCGAGTCGGGTGTCACTCGCGGCAAGAACGCCATCAACGTGGCGATGAAGAACCTTGCCGATTTTACCGTGACCGTGGCCGCCTTCTGGCTGCTTGGCTTCGGCCTGATGTTTGGCGACAGCATCGCCGGGCTGGTCGGCGGTTCGCAGTTCCTGCCGCGGCTGGCGGTCGGGGAAGATGCCTGGCTTGCCTGTTTCTTCCTGTTCCAGGCGATGTTCTGCGCCACCGCCACCACCATCGTCTCCGGTGCGGTGGCAGAGCGCATGCCGTTTCTTACCTACTTGCTGATCACGTTATTGGTCGGCGTACTCGTTTACCCAGTGTTCGGCCATTGGGCCTGGGCCAGCGCGTTTGGCGAGAACCCCGGCTGGCTCGAAGCGCGTGGCTTTGTTGACTTCGCCGGTTCGACGGTGGTTCACAGCCTGGGCGGTTGGGTGGCGCTGTTCGCCGTGTTGCGGATCGGGCCGCGCCAGGGGCGCTTCGTCTATGGCCAGCCGTTCAAGCCGGTCCCTGCCAACAATCTACCGCTGGCGATGCTCGGTGTTTTGCTGCTGTTTCTCGGTTGGTTCGGCTTCAATGGCGGTAGCACCCTGACGCTAGACTCGCGGGTTCCCGGTGTTCTGGTGAATACCTTGATGGGCGGAGTGGGCGGTGTGCTGTCGGGCATGCTGGCAGGGTGGCGGTTGCGCGGCTATGCCGAGGTGGCCTACGTCATGAACGGTGCCATCGCCGGTTTGGTGTCGATCACCGCTGGCGCTGATGCGCTGACAGCCGGGCAGTCGCTGTTGATCGGTTCCGTCGGCGGTGTATTGATGGTCATCAGCAGCGAGTTACTGCTGCGCTGGCGTATCGACGACGCCGTGGGGGCAATTCCTGCCCATCTGGTGGCTGGAATCTGGGGCACTCTGGCGGTCGGCCTGCTGGGCGATCTCGAGTTGCTGGGTACCGGCCTGTCACGCTGGCAGCAGGTCGAGGCGCAGCTCCTGGGAATCGCCGCCTGCGCTCTGTGGGGCGGCGGCATGGCCTGGCTGCTGCTGACGCTGACCGGACGGCTGATGGCGTTGCGGGTATCGCTCGAGGCGGAAGAAATGGGGCTTAACGTCGCCGAGCACGGTGCTCGCAACGAGCTCTTCGAGCTGCTGGGAGCGATGCGCCGACATGAACGCAACGGCAACGTGCAAGGTCGCGTCGCCGCCGACCCGTTCACCGACGTGGGCGAGATTGCGGCCAGCTACAATCGCGTCTTGGAGGCGCTGGAAAAAGCGATGGCGCGAACCCAGGTACTGGTGCACAACCTGCGTGACGGGCTGGTGACATGGCGCGCCGACGGTACCCTGACCAGCCTGAATCTTGGTGCGGAGAAGCTATTCGGGGTCAGTTCCGATGACATCGTTGGCCAACCGCTCGAACAGCTGATTGATGGTAAGCCGCCGAAACCTGGCGAGTGGCGTGAGCTCAGCGTCAACGACCCCGTGCGGGGAGCTCGTTACCTGGAGTTGCAGTTCAGCGAGGGGGCGGCAGACTCGGAATCCGAGTTCGCGGCACTGGTGCGCGACGTCACCGAGCGTCGGAGCTTCCAGGAGGAGCTGCATCGTGAGCGCGACCTTGCCCAGGTCACGCTGGCCTCGATAGGTGATGGGGTGATTACCACCGACGAAGGGGGGCTGATCACCTTCATCAATCACGAAGCCCAGCGCCTGACCGGCTGGGACCACCAGGAGGCCCTCGGCCAGCCGATCGGCAAGGTGTACCAATTGGTCGACGAGCTGACCGGCGAGGCGGTCGCCAACCCGGCGCGCAGTGTTCTCAGCGGCAGCAAGGCTGTCGCCGCATCGGTCTCGCACATGCTGCTGGTGCGAAATGGCGATCCCTGCCCGGTGCAGGACTCTGCGGCCCCCATCCGCGCCCGCAATGGCTACATCATCGGTGCCGTACTGGTCTCCCACGACGTCTCGGTGACCCGCGATCTATCGCGCGAACTCAATCATCAAGCCAATCACGATGCGCTCACCGGGATGGCCAACCGACGCTGTTTCGAGTCGGCGTTGAGTGAACTGGTCGAACGCGAAGACGGCCAGCACGTACTTTGCTATCTCGATCTTGATCAGTTCAAGGTGGTCAATGATACCTGCGGACATATGGCCGGCGACGAATTGCTGCGTCAGGTCGGCACACTGCTGCGCGGGCATCTGCGAACGTCGGATATGGTCGCCCGGCTGGGTGGCGACGAGTTTGGCATCGTCTACTACGATTGCCCGCTGGAAAAGGCTCAGGCGCTTGCCGAAAGCCTGCGCGAGGCGATCGATGACTTCCGCTTCGCCTGGGAGGGCAGGACCTTCTCGATCGGTGTGAGCATCGGCCTGGTCGGCATCTCGGACGCATTTACACTTAGCGATGTGCTGAGTGCCGCCGATGCCGCGTGCTATGCGGCCAAGGAGGCGGGGCGCAATCGTATTCATGTCTATCAGGCGGACGACAGCTTGCTGATGGAGCGTCATGGCGAGCTGCAATGGGTGCCGCGGCTGCAGGCGGCGCTTGACGAGGATCGGCTGCGCTTGTTCGCCCAGTCGATCGTCGCTGTTGGCCGCCCGGGCGAGTTGTGTCATCACGAGATACTGGTGCGCATTCAGGAAGGCGATCGGCTGATCACTCCTGGCACCTTCATGCCTGCTGCCGAGCGCTACAATCTGATGCCGCGGATTGATCGTTGGGTGGTCAGCAATGTGCTGGCGTGGTTGTCCGACAGCCACCACAGCCATGAAGACCGTGGTTTCTGGGCCGTCAATCTGTCCGGGGCGTCGCTGTCCGATGAGCGCTTCTGCGAGGAATTGGTCGAGCGAGTCGCCACGGCGGCGCTACCGGCGGGTACGCTGTGCTTCGAGATCACCGAGAGTACGGCTATCGCCCAACTTTCGCGGGCCACCGAGCTTATCAAACGGCTGAAGGGGCTGGGCTGCAAGTTTGCGCTCGACGACTTCGGCGCGGGGCTGTCGTCGTTCGGCTATCTCAAGCAGTTGCCGGTGGATTTTCTCAAGATCGATGGGTGCTTCATACGCGACATCGACAGCGATCCCATCGACCGGGTGATGGTCGAGTCGATCAATACCGTTGGCCACACCCTGGGCCTGGAGACCATCGCCGAATTCGTCGAGAGCGAGGCGATCATGAGCCAACTCGAGCGGTTGGGGGTGGATTACGCCCAGGGTTACCTATTCGACCGACCCTTCCCTCTTGAGGCGCTGGGCGAGGTGAAGTTGATGCCCCGCTAGGGCGATGAGGTGCCTTGGCGGGCGGCATCCACCAGGGCACGAATCAGGCGCTGCTGGGGGCGGTTGAAGATCAACCACTCGGGGTGCCACTGCACGCCGATCAGGAAGTCGTGATCGCGGGACTCGATTCCCTGCACCAGGCCGTCGCGATCCCGGGCGACGATCTCGATGCCTTTCCCCGTCTTCTGAACGGCCTGGTGATGCAGGCTGTTGATGCGACACCAGGTGACCTTGAGGATGCTATAGAGCTGGCTGTCGGCGACGATGTCCACGGTCTTGCGTGGCAACACGGTGCGTCGGCGCTTGAGCCCTTCATGGGTGGTGTAGATGTCCGGATCCAGGGTGCCGCCCTGGTAGATGTTGATCAGCTGGGCCCCCCGGCATATCCCCAGCACCGGCTTGCCCAGCGGGATGAAATACTCCAGCAGTTCCAGTTCCAGTTCGTCGCGCTGGGGATCCACGCGCACGTCCAGGCGTACCTCGTCGTCGTAGAGGTGGGCCTGGATGTCGTCGCCGCCACCGATGATCAGGCCATCCAGATGCTCGGGGAAGGCGCGCGAGGGCGACAGTCGACGAGGCCGGCCGCCATGGCGCCAGACGGCGAACCAGTCGAACCACCAGGCGATCCGGCTCTTGGCATCGGACGTGGTGATGCCGATCAGCGGGCGTGGCTTGCGGCTCATCGGTCAGACACCCAGCGGCGCAGGCGGCTCAGCAGCCGGCGAGGTGCCGAGGGCCGGTGGCGGGCGAGGTACTGGGCGCTGCGTTCGGCCAGGGTCTCCGGGGTGGAGGCCAGTCGCTCGACCTCGAGCCAGCGATTCCACTCCGTCACGGCACCCCAGCCAGGCTCGGAGAGCTGGGCATTGGGCAGTCGGTAATGGAAGGTCGGCCGAGCCTTGACCAGGCGGTTATGGAAGAGCTCATGGGGAAAGTCGGGCTTGAGGTGGGCGAACAGCGGCAGCATGTCCAGCTCGCGATTGCGTGTCGGATTGTCTTCCAGATAGTCGCCGATCAGGGTCTCCAGGTCCGGGGCATAGCCCGGGTCCAGCACCTTGATGGCATAGGCCCTGGGGAAGGGGTTGGCGTGGGGCAGCACCTCCCGGGTGATGTCCACATGGATCTGCTCGCGCAGCCAGGCGGCATTCAGCAGGTAGGCGCGCAGATAGGCCAGCAGGCTCTCGACCTCAAGGCTCGGGGCCTCGGGGTTGAGATGCAGGCCGAAGCCATAGAGCAGGCTGGCGTCGGTGCCTTTGGCCCCGTGGCGGCGCAGGGCCTCGAAGAGGGCATCGAGTTCCTCCAGTTCGTCCCAGGGCACCGGGGGGCAGACGATCTCGGTGGGCACCAGGCCCGTCACCATGTCGCCGATCAGCTCTCGGGTCCGGGCGTGGAAGTCCTGACGCATGCGCTCCCACTCGCTGTCGATGGCGGCCTCAGCATCCACCATATCCTTGTCGGGATGGGCGTACTGGGTGTCCAGCTCGATGCCGAAGTCTCCCCAGCGGGCCCCGGTGACCTTGAGGCGGTGGGGGCTCAGTACCACGAGCTGGCCGCCGAACAGCTCCTGCACCAGTTCGGCTGTCTTGCGGGGAGGCAGGCCGGCGAACTCGATCTCGACCCCGATATGGCGCGTCTCGCCCTTGGCATTACGGGGTTCGGGTGGCGGTTGCGGCGTCATGACGGCATCCTGTAGGGCATGTTGTCGGCAGCCTAACATACTGCCTCGAGAATCACGGATGCGGCCCGCGCCGCATTGATGCACTAGGGAGAGGTAATGTTGCCTGTGGCGAACCGGATGTTCGTTGTCTTTCGTGGCCTGCTGGTCTGGCTGCTGCTGTCGGTGCTGCTGCTCCCGGCGGTGTCGTCGGCCCAGACCGTGCTGCCACTGGCCGGCCTGACCCCCAGTGGCGAGAAGTCGGTGCCTCACGACCCCGAGGCCTTCCAGGCATCGCTGGACGAGGTGATCTCCACCCTCGAGAATGCCGAGCAGCGCCAGGCGCTGCTCGAGACCCTTCGCCAGCTTCAGCAGGTCCATGATCCGGCCGCCGAGGAGGCCGGGTTCACCCGTCCACAGGGGCTGCTCGGTGCCCTGGCGGAGACCATCGCACAGATCGGTGAGCAGGCCGATTCCGGCCAGTCACCGTTGGACGAGTGGCAGCGCCAGCTGCAGCAGGGCTGGAGCGATCTGGTCGACCTGGTGGTCCGGACCGGCAATGCCGAGATGCTGCAATTCGTCATCGAATTCGCCGTGCTGCTGGCGATCTGGGCGGGATTGCTGGTGATCCTGATTGCCCTGGGGCGGCAGTTGGCCAAGCGTCGAGGATGGCCGCTGGACCTGCCTCGTGAGCCCTGGGGCTGGCTGCTTATGGTGCACTTCCTGCGCCGGATGCTGCCCTGGGCCCTGGCCTTCCTGCTGGTGCTGGGCATCGCCCAGCTGGTGCCTTTGAGCAGCGGGCGTACTGCCACCCTGGTGATCGCCTATGTGGCACTGTGCGGTCGCACCTTGGCGGTGGTCGTGGAGACGGTGATCTCTTTCTTCACCAGCGGCCACCGCTTCACGGCCGTGCAGATCCTGCAGCAGCAGGGCCTTCGCACCCTGTTCATCATCGGGGCCCTGATCGCGCTGGGTGATGCCTTCAACTCCGCGCGGCTCTCGGGCATCATCGGCACCGATCTGGCGAGCCTCATGTCGATGCTGTCCAACATGCTGGCGGCGATGATCAGCGGGCGCTTCATCATCCGTTTCAAGCGTCCCATCAAGCACCTGATCCGCAATCGCCCCTATGCCCTGCGCCGTGTGAAAGGCAGCACCTCCGAGGTGGTCCGGTTGGTCGGCGGGCTGTGGCACGTGCCGGCCATGCTGCTGGTGGGCGGCTCCCTGCTGGCCATCTTCGTCACCGTCGGCGATGTGGGCACGGCGCTGGCCCGCTCGATCATCTCGGCGTCGCTGCTGGTGCTGACCCTGGTCATAACCGGCCTGATCCGCCGCCACGGGCAGCGCCGCGACAAGCTCGGCCGGATGAGCGACTATCGCCGCCGCCTGGAACGCTTCGGTTACGCCCTGTCCCATGTGCTCGCCTGGATCGCCTTCGCCGAACTCTCGTTGCAGGTATGGGGCGCCTCCCTGATCGGCATCGGCCAGCATGGGGTGGCCAGCGTTCGCATCGGGCAGGCTCTGCTGGCCATCGGCTTCACCGTGCTGCTGGCCTGGCTGATCTGGATCTTCGCCGATACCGCCATCCAGCACGCGCTGACCAGCCCGGCCCGTGCCCGGGGGCGGCGCGTCAACCTGGCCCGGGCCCAGACGATCACGCCGATGATCCGCAACATCATCTTCGCCACCATCGTGATCATCGCCACCATCGTCGGTCTGGCGAACATCGGGGTGAACGTCACGCCGCTGCTGGCCGGTGCCGGGGTGATCGGCCTGGCCATCGGTTTCGGCGCCCAGACCCTGGTGCAGGACCTGATCACCGGCATCTTCATCCTCATCGAGGATTCCCTGGCGGTGGACGACTTCGTCAAGATCAACGGCCACATAGGCACCGTCGAGGGGCTGACCCTGCGCACCGTGCGGCTGCGCGACCTGGACGCCATCGTGCACATCATCACCTTCAGCCGCATCGAGTCCATCCACAACATGTCTCGCCAGTTCGGTATCGCGCTGATGAGGATCCGCATCCCCTTCGACATGAAGATCGATGACGCGACCACGCTGATCCAGGAGACGGCTCTGGAGCTGCGCCAGGATGCAATGATGCGACATCACATCTGGTCACCGCTGGAGATGCAGGGCATCGACAGCTTCGAGGACGGCTGTGCCATCCTGCGGATGCGCTTTCGCACCGCTCCGGAGATGCAGTGGGATGTGGCACGCGCCTTCAACCTGCTGCTCAAGCAGCGCATGGAAGTCCAGTCCATGGACCTCGGCATGCCTCGGCTCAGTGTCTTCATGGAGGGGCAGGGCGGCGGTCGCCTGGACGGCACCGGCGAGGGAGCCGAGGACCGCGATGCCAGCGGTCGCCGACCCGGCGAGGCGGGAGCCGCCGACCCGGGTGGGGACACCAGCGCCCGGGGCGCCGCCCCGGACCCCGGGTAGCCGCCCGTGGCGACCCATCAGGTCACGGTCGAACGCCGGGACAGCCTGCATCTCAAGGTCTCCCGCGTGCTGCGCGAAGAGAGCTCCCACCGGCTGGATGTCTATCTGTTCGTGCCGTCCGAGATCGGCCTCAATGCCCACGTGCTGTCGGAGGATGCGTTCTATCACGGCGCCATCCATGTCAAGCGCACCTATTACAGCGACCGCCACCGCCTGCCACTGGTGATGAGCCGCCTGGCGGGCAAGCGGCTCGATACCGACCAGTACCGCCTGGGGCTGAGCCTCTATGCCTACCAGTACGTTGTGGCCCTGGAGCGCTCAACTCAGGCGCTGCTCGATCAGGCGCGGCTGGCGCGCAAGGCCGAGAAACGGGGCACTGAAAAGGTCGAGAAACCGGAGCAGGCCCCCGGGGCGGGCAAGCCGGAGGACGCGAAGGAGGAGACCGGCCGGCTGCGCGACCAGCTCGAGGAGACTCTCGACCTGGCTCGAGGCATCCTGCGCCGCCTGCGCCGTCAGGAGCCGACCGACGAGAGCCTGCACCGCTATTACGCCAATATCGACAACTACCTGTCCTGGTTCACTGAGCAGCAGCTGCTGGCGCTGATCGCCCATCTGCCGCGGGGCAACGACTACCGGCAGATCCGCACGCGACTGCTGGGGGTCTGCCATGACGAGGACGAGCACCGCCGGGCTCGACATTACAACTCCGAGCGGGTAACCCGGGATCCCACTCGGATGTCCAACAAGATGCGCCTGCTGCGTCGGCTGATCGAATATCCCGTGACCCTCAAGCAGCGCAACCAGGAGCTGGGCGGAGGTGAGGAGAAGGCGGTCAAGGGACTGGCCACGGCGGTGGTGATGGTCTTCGTCACGCTGGGGCTGCTGGAGGCCCGCGCGGTGCTGGGGGACATCACTGCGCTCTTCGTGCTGAGCCTGGCGGTGCTCTATGCGCTGCGCGAGGTATTCAAGGACGATCTGCGCATCACCCTGTGGCGCTGGCTGCGGCGGGGGCGCCCGAAGTGGCGTCGCCAGTACCTGGATGCCCACAGCAATGCCGTGTTGGGGCGACAGCTGGAGTGGTTCGACTACCAGCGTTATTCCGGCCTCGACGAGGATATCCGCCGGGTACGCAAGCGCAACATGGCCCAGCGCGAGGAGATAGTGCTGCACTATCGGTCGAGTTCGCGGATGTCGCCGACCCGCTTCCTCAGTGGCTATGACCGCACCCGCGAGACGCTGACCCTGAATCTGTCCCCGCTGGCGCGATTGATGGACAAGGGGGACCATCATGTCTATCGGCTCGAGGAAAAGGGGCAGGTGGTGCGCGAGCCGGTGGAGAAGCGTCACCTGATCAATCTGGTGATCCGCGAGGTGGAGGGAGACGGGACGCCGTTGCTGCAGCGTTGGAAGATCGTCATGAGCCGCTCGAAGATCGTCGATGTGGAGCTGGTGCACGAGGAGGAGACCGACTGAGACGGGCCTGCCGCTCGGCTCAGTCGAGAGGTGGGCGGGCTGATTCTTACGGGCTAAGTCTTGCGGGTCCGGTCGTTGAGGTCCAGGTTCTCGGGACCGAAGGAATCCGGCAGCAGTGCCTCCATGTCGTAGTCGCGCAGCAGTTGGCCATGGGCGTCGACCACGCGGATGCGCGTCGTGGCGGTGGCGAACTCGCGGATGCGCTGGCGGCAGTCGCCGCAGGGCGTGCAGAGGTGCTCGCCCGGGCCGATCACGTAGACCTCGCGCAGTTCCCGCTCGCCGGCGCTGGCCATGGCGGCGATGGCCGAGGCCTCGGCGCAGAGCCCCTTGTAATGGGCCACCTCGACGTTGGCGCCGCTGTAGCGGGTGCCGCTCTCGCTGATCACCATCGCGCCGACCGGATGATGCGAGTAGGGGGCATAGGCGTTGTCGCGGGCTGCGATCAACTCCGCCACGATGACCTTGTCGAGGGCCGGGTCGGGGGTGTGGTCGTTGGTCTGTGTCATCGACTCATCTCCCGGCTCTCGTCATCCCGCAGCACGCTGTCCAGGGCGATCACCATCATCTCGTCGAAGGTGCTCTGTCGGTCGCTGCTGGAGAGGGAATCCCCCTTCAGGATGTGGTCCGACACCGTGCAGATGGTGGCGGCCCGGGCGCCGAACTCCGCGGCCACCCCATAGAGACCGGCGGCTTCCATCTCCACGCCGACGATGCCGTAACGCTTGAGCAGCTCGGCCGTCTCTTGGCGCGGATCGTAGAAGAGGTCAGCCGAGAAGAGGTTGCCTACCTTCACCGGCACGCCCAGAGCCGCGGCGGCGTCCACCGCATGGCGGGTCAGCTCGAAATCGGCGGTGGCAGCGAAGTCCATGCCGGCGAACCGCGTCCGGTTGACGCCGGAGTCGGTGCAGGCGCCCAGGCCGATCACCACGTCACGCACCCCCACGTCGTCGCGCACCGCACCGCATGAGCCAACGCGGATCAGCCGCTCGACACCATACTCGGTGATCAGCTCCTTGGCATAGATGGACACCGACGGAATGCCCATGCCGTGGCCCATCACCGAGATCGGCCGGCCACGGTAGCGGCCGGTGTAGCCGGACATGCTGCGCACCGTGTTCACCTGGCGGACCTCGTCGAGGAAGGTCTCGGCGATGTAGGTGGCGCGCAGCGGGTCGCCGGGCATCAGCACGGTATCGGCGAAGTCGCCGTGCTCGGCGTTGATATGGGGCGTTGCCATCAGTGGTCTCCTGTCTCGGCGGGGCGTAGGAAGCTCATGCCGTCGTCCATGGGTGGCAGGCCGAGGTGGACCGCCAGGCTCTGGCCGATATCGGCGAAGGTAGTTCGCGCACCCAGCGAGCCGGCGGAGAGCCTGCCTCCCAGGGCCAGCACCGGGATCTGCTCGCGGGTGTGGTCGGTGCCGGCCCAGGTGGGGTCGCAGCCGTGGTCGGCGGTGAGGATCAGCAGGTCGTCGTCGCGAAGTCTGGCGAGCACTTCCGGCAGGCGGGCGTCGAAGTGTTCCAGCGCGGCCGCATAGCCCGGCACGTCCCGTCGGTGGCCATGGACCATGTCGAAGTCGACGAAGTTGGTCATGATCAGGCGGCGACCGCCGGCATCCATCATGGCCGACAGCGTGGCGTCCATCAGGGCGTCATGGCCGCTCGCCTTGACCGTGCGCGAGATGCCGCAGTGGGCATAGATGTCGGCGATCTTGCCGATGGCCACCACCGTGCCGCCGTCGTCATGCAGCCGTTGCAGCACCGTGGGGGCTGGCGGCTCGACGCTGTAGTCGCGGCGATTGGCGGTGCGGGCGAAGGTCGTCGCGTTCTTTCCGGCCCCTTTCTCACCAACCCCTTTCTCACCAACCCCTTTCTCACCAACAAAGGGACGTGCGATCACCCGACCGATGTTGTAGGGCTCGAGCAGCCGCCTGGCGATCTCGCAGACTTGGTAGAGACGCTCCAGGCCGAAGGTCTCCTCGTGGGCGGCGATCTGGAACACCGAATCCGCCGAGGTGTAGACGATGGGCTTGCCGCTCTCGACATGCGCCTCGCCGAGCCGCGCGATGATCTCGGTGCCCGAAGCGTGGCAGTTGCCGATCACGCCGGGCAGCCCGGCCTCCTGCACCAGGGCGTCGAGGAGTGCGTCGGGGAAGCTCTGCTCCCGTTCCGGGAAATAGCCCCAGTCGAAGCGCACCGGCACGCCGGCGATCTCCCAGTGGCCGGACGGGGTGTCCTTGCCGGAGGAGAGCTCCCGGGCATGGCCGTAGGCGCCGACCACCTCGGCCGGCACCTCGACGCCCTCGGCCCAGTCGCCGGTGCTCTCGCGGTGGGCATGGAAGAGCCCGAGTCGGGCCAGGTTCGGCAGCGCCAGCGGGCCCCGACGGCCCGGGCCGTCAGGGCCCGCTGGCATGTCGGCCTCCCCGCGGGCGCAGGCGGCGGCGATGTGACCCAGGGTATCGGCCCCGGCATCGCCGAAGCGCTCGGCGTCCGGGGTCGCCCCGATGCCGAAGGAGTCGAGGACCAGCACGATGGCGCGGCTCATGGGACCTCCCGACGGATCACGTCGTGAATCAGTGGTGAGAATGCGGCGGGCTCGTCGCCCACCCGAATGGCCGCGCGCAGTCGGCGCTCGGCCCGGTCGGCGTCGGCCTCGCTCGCGGCATGCACGAGCGCCAGGGGGCGCTCACCGTCGACGGTCTCGTCAAGCGATGCGATCCGCGATAGCCCGACGGCGGGGTCGATAGCCGTGCCCGGGGAACGGCGCCCTCCGCCGAGGGCCACCACGGCCAGGCCCAGCTCGCGTGTGTCCATGGCCTGCACCCGCCCGGGGCGTTCGGCATGCACGGCGCGCACGACCGAAGCCTCCGGCAGGTGGTCGGCGGGGCGCTCGAGCAGGTCGGCCGGGCCGCCAAGCCCCGCCACCATGCGGGAGAAGCGCTCGGCGGCCGCCCCCGAGGCCAGCGTCTCGTCGAGGCGTGCGAGGGCGGCATCGCGAGTCCCGGCAAGCCTGCCGGCCACCAGCAGCTCGGCGGCCAGGCCCCGGGTCACCTCGAGCAGCCGACCGTGGCCCTTCTCGCCGGTCAGCAGGTGGATCGCCTCGTGCACCTCGAGGGCATTGCCGGCGCAGGGGGCCAGGGGCTGGCTCATGTCGGTGACCATGGCCGTGGTCGGGGTGCCGGCGCGGCTCGCCACCTCGGCGATCGTTTCCGCCAGTTCCCGGGACGCCTCTGCCGTGGGCATGAAGGCGCCATTGCCGGTCTTGACGTCCATCACCAGGGCATCGAGACCGCAGGCGAGCTTCTTGCCCAGTATCGAGCTGACGATCAGCGGCAGCGACTCCACCGTGGCGGTGACATCTCGCACCGCATAGAGGCGACGGTCGGCCGGGGCCAGGTCCGCGGTCTGGCCGATGATCGCCACGCCTACCTCACGGACCAGGCGGCGAAAGGTGGCGGTATCTGGGCTCACCGAATAGCCGGGGATCGCCTCCAGCTTGTCCAGGGTGCCGCCGGTGTGGCCGAGGCCCCGCCCGGAGACCATCGGGACATGGCCGCCGCAGGCGGCGACCCAGGGCCCTAGCACCAGCGAGACCAGGTCGCCGACGCCGCCGGTGGAATGCTTGTCGAGCACCGGCCCCGGGAGGTCGAGGCCTGACCAGTCGAGCACCTCGCCGGAGTCGCGTATGGCTTCTGTCAGCGCCACGGTCTCGTCGGCGTCCATCCCCTTGAGGAACACGGCCATGGCGAGCGCCCCCACCTGGGCATCGGACAGGCTGCCGTCACTGATGCCGGCGACCAGCTCATTGATCGCCTCGCGGCCGAGCGCTCGCCCGTCGCGCTTCGCCCGGATCAGCTCCTGGGGTAGCGACGGAGAGGGGAGGGCAGGCTCACGCATCAGTAGCCTCCGGTCTTCCCGGCGCCGCCGATGTCGACCTGAAGGGTCTCGAGCAGGTTGTCGAGCAGCCCCGAGGCGCCGAAACGGAAGTGGGCCGGGGTGACCCATGTCACGCCCATCAGGCGTTCGGCGAGTTGCAGGTAGGCCAGGGCGTCCTCGACGGTGCGCACGCCCCCCGCCGCCTTGAAGCCGGCGTCGCGGCCGCTGGCACGGATCACGGTCAACATGATCTCGGCGGCTTCCAGGGTCGCATTGACCGCCACCTTGCCGGTGGAGGTCTTGAGGAAGTCGGCGCCGCCCTCGAGGGCCAGTTCGCTGGCCCGGCGAATCAGCGCCGGGTCCTTCAGCTCGCCGGTTTCCAGGATGACCTTTAGCACGGCGTCTCCGGCGGCCTGGTGGCAGGCGGCGACCAGTTCGCGACCGGTCTCCTCGTCGCCGGCCAGCAGGGCGCGCCATGGGAAGACCACGTCAACCTCGTCGGCGCCTGCGGCCGCGGCGCTGCGGGTCGCCCGGGCGGCGGCCATGATGTCGTCACCGCCCTGTGGGAAGTTGGTGACCGTTGCTACCTTGACGATGCCCTCGAGGCCATGGGCCTTCAAGGCGCGTCGTGCGGTGACCACGAAGTCCGGGTAGACGCAGACGGCCGCCGGTGTACCGGCGGGTGTCTTCGCCCGCTGGCAGAGGGCCTCTGTGGTGGCGTCGGTGTCGTCGTCGTTGAGGCTGGTGAGGTCCATCAGCGCCAGGGCCTGGCGTGCGGCCTGTTGCAGTTCGGTCATGGGGTGGACTCCGGTGAAAGCGTGTGGCGAGGCGGCCGACCTCCCGCCGAGCGGGAGGTCGGCGTCGGCGTCATGACGAGGCCAGGGCCAGGAAGAAGCCGGCGAGAGAGGCCGACATCAGGTTCGAGAGCGTGCCGGCCAGTACCGCCTTGAGGCCGAAGCGCGCGATCTCGTGGCGGCGGCTGGGTGCGATGCTGCCCAGACCCCCGAGCAGGATGGCGATGGAGGAGAGGTTGGCGAAACCGCACAGGGCAAAGGAGAGGATCGCCATGGTGTGCGGTGTCATCATCTGTCCGGTGGAGGCCACCAGCTGTTCGCCATCGAGGTACGGTGCCAGGTTGATGTAGGCCACGAACTCGTTGACCACCAGCTTCTGGCCGATGAAGGAGCCGGCGAGTGTCGCCTCCTCCCAGGGTACGCCGAGCAGGAAGGCCAGTGGCGAGAAGAGCCAGCCGAGGATCATTTCCAGGCTCAGCGACTCCATGCCGAACCACCCGCCGATGCCGCCGAGCATGCCGTTGATCAGGGCGATCAGGCCGATGAAGGCGAGCAGCATGGCGCCCACGTTGGCGGCGAGCTTGAGGCCCGAGGTGGCCCCGGCGGCGGCGGCATCCAGCACGTTGCTCGGGTGGTCTTCCGCCTCATCGAGGCGCTCTTCCGCTTCCGCGACGCTGTCCTCGGGTTCCTGGGTCTCGGGCATGATCAGCTTGGCGAACAGCAGCCCGCCGGGTGCCGCCATGAAGGAGGCCGCCACCAGATATTCCATGGGGATGCCCAGCGCGGCGTAGCCGGCAAGCACGGAGCCTGCCACCGAGGCCAGGCCGCCGCACATCACCGCGAAGAGCTGTGACGGGGTCATGTGGGCGATGAAGGGCCTCACCACCAGCGGCGCCTCGGTCTGTCCGACGAAGATGTTGGCGGTGGCCGATAGCGACTCGGTGCGCGAGGTGCCCAGTGCCTTCTGGAGGGCCCCGCCGAGCAGGCGGATCACCCACTGCATGATGCCCAGGTAGTAGAGCACGGCGATCAGCGAGGAGAAGAAGATGATGACCGGCAGTACCTTGATGGCAAACACGAAGCCGACGGCCTCCGCGTCGGCCAGGCCGCCGAACAGGAAGTCGATGCCGTCGTTGGCATACAGGACCACCTGGCTGACGCCGTCGGAGATGGTCTGCAGCACCGTCTGGCCGACGGGTACATAGAGCACGAAGGCGCCGATACCGGCCTGGATGGCGAAGGCACCCAGCACGGTGCGGAGTCGAATGGCGCGGCGGTCATGGGAGAACAGGAGGGCGATGGCGATCAGCGTCACCATGCCGACCAGGCTCATGAAGAGGGTCATGGTTACCTACCTGATGGGGCTGGCCTGGGGGTGCAGGCATCCGGGTGAATGTGAAGCGTGAATGTGAAGCGAAGGCGCGAAGTGAAAACTATCACATTCAGTGTTATTTTTTTAACATTTATCGGTCATCGTGCGCCGTAACCGAGGCGCTGGAATCGATCCGTCAGGAGAGTCGCAGGACATGAATGAACGCAGTGCCCTACGCCTGGCCCGACTGAGTGACGCCCTGTCCCGCGGCGGGAGCCTGCGCCTGCATGATGCCGCGGAGCTGTGTGGTGTCTCGGCGATGACCATCCGCCGGGACCTGGCCGGTTCCGAGAGCGGGCTGCAACTGATGGGGGGCCACCTGGTGCGCGGCGACGACCCCCGCTACGCACCGGTCTACGACCTGGCCGCCCAGCAGGATCGCCATGCCGAGGCCAAGCGCCGGCTATGCGAGGTGGCGGCCGCCCGCATCGAGCCCGGTGACACCCTGTTCATCGACTGTGGCACGACCCTCATGCCGCTCGCCGTCGGTCTCCCGCATCACCAGTCCCTCACCGTGGTGACCTATGCCCTCAATGTGGCCGATGCGGTGAGCGTCATCCCGGGGGTGCGCCTGATCCTGCTGGGCGGGGTCTATCATGGCTCGTCGCGTTCCTTCGCCGACGAGGAGGTGGGCGTGGCCGTCCGGCGCCTGGGCATCAACAAGGCCTTCCTCTCCGCCGCGGGTGTGCACGAACGCAAGGGCCTGACCTGCTTCCACTTTCACGAGGTGGCCCCCAAGCAGGCGGCCATCGCCACCGCGGCCCGGCGCCTGCTGGTGGTGGATGAGAGCAAGCTGGGCGCCATCCGCCCGGTGCGTTTCGCCGGGCTCGATGAGATCGACGAGATCATCACCAACGGAGGGGGTGGCGGAGAGGGCGTTGACACCGGGATGCCGGGAGCAGTGGAAGACCGACACGATGCTGGCCGCTGAAGCCCTTATGACGTCTGAAACCTGTCCGGTATCAAGGCAGGGCGCGGAATGGGTTGCTAACTTGAAAGGCGAAGGACAGCGAACAACGCGACTGCCTATCGTCTGGAGAACACGTCTCATGCAAGCCGCAGATGTCATGACCCCCAATGTGATAACCGTTACCCCTGACAGTGACGTCAGCGAGATCGCCAGCCTGCTGCTGGAACACGGCATCAGCGCCGTACCCGTGGTCGATCCCGATGGCAAGGTCCTCGGCATCGTCAGCGAGGGAGACCTGATGGCCCGGATCGAGGACGATTCCGGCCAGCGCAAGTCCTGGTGGCTGAAGCTCTTCAGCGGTGGCGGCAACCCTGTTGACTATGTGAAGACCCACGGCCGCAAGGCTAGCGAGATCATGACCGGGAACCCCCTCACCATCGGCGAGGACGAGCCCCTTCATCGCATCGCCTCGCTGCTGGAGAAGCGCCGCATCAAGCGGGTGCCGGTGGTGCGCGACGGCAGACTGGTGGGCATCGTCAGCCGCTCCAACCTGCTGCGCGGCTTCTCGGTGAGCCGTCTTGAGGCCGGTGGCGGCGATGACCGGGAGATCCGCGATGCCATTCTCAAGGAGGTGGACGAGAACACCGGTGTGATGGCCGATCGTCTCAACGTCATCGTGGCCGATGGCAAGGTGCAGCTCTGGGGCCTGGTGGAAAACAAGGAGCAGAAACAGGCCGCGCAGGTCGCCGCGGAGAACGTCGCCGGCGTCAAGGAGATCGAGAATAACCTGGGCTTCCTGCCCCGGGGCGTAACCGGGATCTGAGCTTCTCGAACCGGTGGCGTCGATCTCGAGTGCAACGAACGACAGCGGGGCGGCCGAATGGCCGCCCCGCTGTCATTTGGCTCCTGGCGCCATGGCCGGTTATTCGGCGCTTTCCACCTGAGGCAGGGCCGACTCCAGGCTCTCCAGGGTGCGCTCCGGGTGATGGAGCTTGTCGAGGCCGAACAGGCCGATACGGAAGGAGCGGAAGGTCTCGCCCTCGTCGCACATCAGCGGCACGCCGGCGGCCACCTGGACACCGGCCTCGAGGAACTTGCCGACGATGCCCTCGTCCTCGGTGTAGCAGACCACCACGCCCGGCGCCTCGAAGCCCGGCGCCGCGACACTCTTGTAGCCGTGCTTGGCGAGCATTTCGCGTACCCGGCGACCCACCTCGCGCTGCTCTTCACATACCTTGTCGAAGCCGTATTCAGCGGTCTCTCGCATCACGTCGCGCAGCTGGCGCAGGCCCTCGGTGGGCAGGGTGGCGTGATAGGCGTGCCCCCCGGCCTCGTAGGCCTCCATGATGGACAGCCACTTCTTCAGGTCGCAGGCGAAACTGCTGCTGGTGGTTTCCTCGATGATCTCCCGGGCCTGGCGAGAGAGCATGACCATGCCGCAGCAGGGGCTGGCACTCCAGCCCTTCTGCGGGGCGCTGACCAGCACGTCGACGCCGATGTCCTGCATGTCGATCCACAGGGTGCCGGAAGCGATGCAGTCGACCACGAAGAGCCCACCCTCCTCGTGAATGGCATCGGCGACCTTCTGCAGGTAGTCGTCCGGCAGCAGCATGCCCGAGGAGGTCTCGACGTGGGGCGCGAAGACGATATCCGGCTGCTGCTGGTGGATCGCCTCGACCACTTCCTCGATGGGGGGTGGGGCGAAGGGGGAGGTCGGATCGTCCTCGTTCAGCCGGCGGGCCTTGAGCACGTTGACGTCGGATGGGATCTTGCCCATCTCGAGTATCTGGCTCCAGCGGTAGCTGAACCAGCCGTTGCGGATCACCAGGCAGCGACGGTCCTTGGCGAACTGGCGTGCCACGGCCTCCATGCCGAAGGTACCGCTGCCGGGGACGATCACCGTCGAATGGGCGCGGTAGACCTCCTTCAGCGTGGCGGATACGTCTCGCATCACGCCCTGGAAGCTCTTGGACATGTGGTTCAGTGCGCGATCGGTGTAGACCACCGAGTACTCGAGCATTCCATCGGGGTCGACATCGGGTAGCAGTCCGGCCATTGCGGTCTCCCTGTTGTGGTGCGGGCCATTGCGTATGGACCAGAGCATATTCGCAATCCGGCGCTCAGGCCAGCCGATAGGGGCCTGGTGGCGTGCGTCGGCGGCCTGAGCAGGAGGCCTACGATCCTGTGGCGGGAGTTGGGCGTTTCAGACGGCAGGCTCGCTCAACCGCCAGGCTCCGTCCTCGATGGGCAGGAAGGCGCTGATGGCCGCCGAAGCCACGACGTGGGTAGTGTCGTTGTCCGGGTCATGCACGTTCAGCCCGCCGTGCACCACCTTGACCTCCGGTCGTCCGCGGGGCAGCTCAGCCGCCACCGCCTCGGCGTCGACTCGATCCGGATCCTGTACGCCGATGGTGACCTGCACGCGCATTTCCCGATTGTCATAGCCCAGCGACTTGAACATCACGATGGATGAGTGGTGCAGGGCATCCTGCACGGCGCGGCAGGCGGCCTTCGTGTAGTCCTCGCCGTAGAGGTCGTTGCCAGTCCCCATTTCCAGGATGATGCGTCGTTCAGTCATGGTGTCGTTCCATGTCGAAGGAGACGATGACTGCGGCATTGGCAATCACGGTGGTGCCGCTTCCGTCGGGTTGGGTGACGTCCAGCCCGCCCTTGACCAGCCTGACCGAGGGCTGGCCGTACGGGAAGATACCCAGCAGGGCCGCCGGGTCGACGGCGGCGGGATCCTGAACCCCGATCTCGGCGTCGATCAGCATGGCCTCCTTGGGAAAACCGAAGGCATCGGCGACATTGAGCGAGTGGTGCCACAGGGCATCGCGGATCGCCCTTGCCGCGGCCTCGGTATAGTCACGGCTGCGGATCGACGTGCCCATGCCGAACTGGGTCACCATGCGGGTCTTGTCCATGTGCATCTCCTCTGTGTCGGCGCGTGGCGTTGTATCGCCCCCTGATGTCGAGCCTCGACTGGAGCCATTGAGGTGGGTCAGCAGGGAGGAGACCTCAGGAATCCCGGCCGGCCTGGATGGCGGTCAGGGCGATGGTGTAGACGATGTCGTCGACCAGCGCTCCCCGCGAGAGGTCGTTCACCGGTTTGTTGAGACCCTGCAGCATGGGCCCGACGCTGACCACCCCGGCACTGCGCTGGACCGCCTTGTAGGTGGTGTTGCCGGTGTTGAGGTCGGGAAACACGAAGACCGTGGCGCGCCCCGCCACCGGCGAGTCGGGTGCCTTCTGGCGGCCCACGCTCTCGATGGCCGCGGCGTCATACTGCAGCGGTCCGTCGATGCACAGAGAAGGCTCGCGCTCCCGGGCGATGCGCGTGGCCTTGCGCACCTTCTCCACGTCGGCCCCGCTGCCGGATTCCCCGGTGGAGTAGCTGATCATCGCCACTCGGGGTTCGATGCCGAAGGCCGCGGCGGAGCGGGCGCTCTGTATGGCGATCTCGGCCAAGGCCTCGGCGTCTGGATCGGGAATCACCGCGCAGTCGCCGTAGACCACCACCTGATCGGGCAGCAGCATGAAGAAGATCGACGACACCTGCCGGTAGCCGGGAGCCGTCCTGATCAGCTGGAAGGCAGGACGTATGGTGTTGGAGGTGGTGTGGATCGCCCCCGACACCAGGCCGTCCACCGCGCCCTCGGCCAGCATCATCGTGCCCAGCACCACCGTGTCCTGGAGCTGGTCCGCGGCGGTCAGGGCATTGAGCTTGCCGGGACGACGCTTGACCATCGGCTTGACGTAGGAGAGGCGGAGCTCGGCCGGATCGAGAATCTCGAGATCCTCGGGCAATTCGAGGCCGCGCTGCCGGGCCACCGCCTCGACCTCCTCGCGCCTGGCCAACAGCACGCAGCGGGCGATGCCCCGCTGCTGGCAGATCACCGCGGCTTCCACGGTGCGCGGCTCGCTGCCCTCGGGCAGCACGATGCGCTTGCTCTCCTGCTGGGCCAGCCTGACCAGCCGGTGGCGGAAGGCGGCCGGCGAGAGCCGGCTCGGGTAGCCGAGGCTGAGGTTCTCCTTGAGCCATTGCAGGTCGAGGTGGCCGGCCACGAAGCGGGTCACCTGCTCGGCCCGCTCCGGGTCGTCGATGGGAATGTCGTTGGCCATGCGGTCCAGCTGCTGGGCCGTGGCGAAGCTGTCGGAGTCCACGGCCAGTATCGGCAGGCCGCTCGCCAGCGCCGGACGACAGAACTCGATCATCGCGTCGTCGGGAAGTTCTCCGTGTGTCAGCAGCACGCCCGCCAGCGGCACCCCGTTCATGGTTGCAAGCGACGCGGCGAGCAGGATGTCAGCCCGATCCCCGGAGGTGACCAGCAGGCGGCCGGGGCGGAACATGTGCAGGGCATGGGAGGCGCTGCGGGCGCACAGGCTGGTGCCCATCACCCGACGACTGTCGGCCTCACCCCGGTGAAGGATGCGTGCCTCCAGGGCCCTGGCGACATCCAGTACCCGCGGCGCGGAGAGGAGTGTATGCCAGGGCACGGCACCGATCAGGTGGAAACGATCGCCGTCCAGCGCCGGAAGGAAACGGCGCAGGCTCGTGGTCCACTCTTCCATGCGCTGGGCGGTGAGCATCGGCGCCGCCAGCGACGTGGAGCCCTCAGCGTCTGGCAGGGGGCGCAGGCGCATCAGGATGCAGCCGAGCGTTCGCGGGGAATCGACGCCCTCGAATGCCTGGGCGTGAATGTCGAGCCGCTCTGCCAGGTCGCGGGGATCGCTCAGGTCGCCATCGGCCACGAGGATGGTGCGCGCATTCAGCGCATGGGCCAGCTCTACGTTGAGCCGGGTCGCGTAGCTGCTGTGTTGGCTGGGTGCCAGTCCCTCTATCACCACCAGCTCGGGGGCGTCGCCCGCCTCGGGCATGACGACCCGGGCATGGCGGTCAACGGCTTCCTCCATCAGATCGTCGACGCGATCCTCGCGCAGCAGGTGCTCGAGCCGTGCCTGGGGCAGCGGCTCGGGAGGTGAAAGGTTCAGGGTACTGGTGGCCAGGGCGCAGGAGTGATCGGGGCCGTTGCCATTGAGCTCGTCCTGACGGAAAGGCTTGAGGAAGCCGGCCTTCAGCCCGATGGTGTCCAGGGCGCGGATCAGCCCCAGGCAGGCGGAGGTCAGGCCAACGCCACTGTCGGTGGGCACCAGCAGCACGTTGCGGGGATCGGGACGGCGGTCACTCGGGGGCATGGGTAGCCTCTTGTTCCAGCAGCTGGCGGGTTTCCTCGGCGATGCGCCCCTCCTCGTCGGTGGGGATGACCCACAGCTCGGGAATCCGGCCGCCCACGTCGAGATCGATGCGGCCCTCGCGGCCGCCCACGGTTCGGGCGTTGGCGATGGCGTCCAGCCTAAGGCCGAAGTGTGGCAGCAGCTTGACCACCCTGGCGCGCACGTCGCTGTCATTCTCGCCGATGCCGCCGGTAAAGACGATGCCATCCAGGCGGGGCAGGGCACAGGAGAGTCCCGCCAGCGATTTGGCCAGGCGATAGCAGAACACCTCGATGGCCAGCAGCGCACCCGCGTGGTGCTCGGCGGCTGCCTGGTGCAGGCGGCGCATGTCATTGGAGAGCCCGGAGAGACCCAGCAGGCCACTCTCCTTGTTGAGCAGGGTGTCGATGCGCTCGATCGACCAGCCCAACTGGCGCGCCAGGTGGGCGTGCAGGCCGGGGTCGACGTCGCCGCTGCGGGTACCCATCACCAGCCCCTCCAGGGGGGTCAGTCCCATGCTGGTGTCGACGCTCTCCCCGTGCCAGACCGCACAGGTTGAGCAGCCGTTGCCCAGGTGCGCGATGAGCCAGCCACCATGGCTTCGGTCACTCAGGCCATCGACCCGTGCGCTCACGAAGGCGTGGCTGCTGCCATGGAAGCCGTAGCGGCGGATGCCGTGACGGCGATAGAGCGGTTCCGGCAGGGCGTAGCGGTAGGCGTGAGGGGGCAGGGTCTGGTGGAAGGCGGTATCGAAGACCGCCACCTGGGGCAGGTCGGGGAACAATGCGAGGGTGGCCGCCAGGCCCGACAGGTTGGCCGGGTTGTGAAGCGGCGCCAGGGCCACGGTGGCCTCGATGGCTCGCTTCACGGCGGCGTCGATGCGAGTGGCCCGGGTGAATCGCTCACCGCCGTGGACGATGCGATGCCCCACCGCCACGGGCTGCTGCCCCTCGAGAGTCTCGAGGATGGTCGCCATGGCCTCGGCGTGCTCGGCGCCGTGGAGTGGTCGCGAGAACCCGCGTCCCTCGCTGTCGATCCCCGTGAGGCGGGCATCCACGCTGCCCAGGCGCTCGGCTAGGCCGGCCAGGCGGGGCTGGTCGGGCGAGGCGGGCACCAGGGCATACTTGATCGACGAGGAGCCGCAGTTGATTACCAGTACCGGGTCGTTCATGGGCATCCCGTCGGATTGGCGTGCTCGGGGCGAGCGGTCACGTCGCACAGGACAGACAATGCGACGCCTGAGCATGTCGAATCTAGCATGTTGCGGTGCAGGGTTCAGGGATTCGGTGCCCCAGGGGCCTGCGGCGCGGACGCGCCTGCCTTGTAGTGAGCGGCCAGTCGCTGCCATTGATTCGAGCGACAGAATATCTTGCGCCCTGATCAATGCTGTACCAGAATGATCGTGTGTATGGAAACACTGTTTTTTAACTGGAGGTGTGTCATGAAGACCATCACGATCTCTGCCGTATCCGCCGCCCTGCTTCTGGCTGGCGCCACCGCCCATGCTCAGGGCAGCCCGATGAACTACCAGCCGAGTCCCTACCTCGGCGCCGATGCCATGTTCTGGGAGCTCGACCCGGATGTCGGTGGCAGCGTCGACAGCACCGGCCTGCGCCTGCGGGGTGGCGTGGCGTTCAACGACTACTTCGCCCTGGAAGGCCATCTCGGTACCGGTGGATCCGACGAGGGCGTCGAGTTGGACTACCTGGCCGGCGCCTATGCCAAGGGCATCCTGCCCATCGTGCCGACCTTCCGGCTCTACGGCCTGGTCGGCTTCACCGAGGTGGATTTCGATCTCTCTGACGAGAGCGACTTCTCCTACGGGGGCGGTGCCGAGTTCGACGTGGCCCCCAACCTCGCCGTGAGTGCCGACTACATGCGCTACCTGGACGAGTCGAACTACACCTTCGATGCCGCCAGTCTCGGGATGACGTTCCGCTTCTGATCCCTGTGACGGGCATCATGCGAATCGCCCCCGCCGCTAGCTGACTAGCGGCGGGGGCGATCTTCGTTGTGTGGTCGTGGCCCGGGACGACAACGGGGGCTTGCTCAGAGGCTCCGGTCCAGCCCCATCTGCCAGAAGTCGATCTCGAGCCGGGTGGCGTCGCGGAACACCACGCAGAGTTCGGCAAAGCGGCGTGGCGTCACGTCCGCCAGACGCGCATCCAGCCAGGCGCGCTCGTCGGCCATGGCCTGCTGGAAGTCTACGCTCTCGTACATGGCTATCCAGGCGTCATGGGGGTTGGCCTTGCCGCGAACGGTAGCGGCCTGGGCATCGAGCCAGCCCGCGATCTCGCCGTAGCCGATCAGGCAGGGGGCGAGGGCCACGTGCAGATCCAGCAGGTCGCCGCGATGGCCGGTGTCCAGCACGTAGCGCGTATAGGCGAGCGTCGCGCGTGCCTCGGGCAGGCGGGCCAGTTCCTCCTCCGATATGCCCCACTCGCGGCAGTAGTCCACGTGCAGACCGAGCTCGACGTCGAGGATAGTCTTGAGGCCCGCGAAGGCGTGGCGGAGCTCGTCGAGATCACGGCTCTTGTAGGCGGCCAGGGCATAGGCCCGGGCGAAGTGGATCAGGAAGAGGTAGTCCTGCTGCAGGTAGTGGCGAAAGGCGCCCTCCTCGAGGGTGGCGTCGCCCAGTCGACGGACGAACTCATGCTCGATGTAGGCGCGCCAGTCGTCCTGGCAGGCCGCGGTGAGGTCGTCGAATCGGTAGCCCATCTTGCCTCCGGTCAGGGGGGCGATCCGGCAGCAGGGCGGGAGAGGGTGGCCAGGGAGGGGACAACGAAGCACTGGTCACCGCTTGATTCCTACGCCGGTACCAGCCGGATCAGGTTCCACGGGACCAGCGCTGCGTTCGTCTGCGAACCTGCGCCATCTCAGCCGGATTCACCGGCACCCCGTCAAGCGATGCGGCCAGTCTAGCAGGCTGGCCGTCCCTTGCCAGCCCGCCCGCGGCCGGCTACTGCCGGATGGCTTCCAGCTCGAGGATCCGCTTCACGTCGTCGCCGACCAGGCCGTTGTCGACCCCGTGGGTCATCCCGTCCCTTGGTTGGTGGCGCGTCATTCCGGCTCGGTGTCCAGCATTTCGACCCACTCCATCCGGTCGGGAAGTGTCAGCTCGCTGGCGGGGCGACCGCTCTCATACCATTCGCGGACGTTGCGCAGCTGCCATCGACGGCGATCGCCGTCAAGCTCGATGCCCAGCCGCAAGGGTCCGTAGCGGGCGAGGGCGCGGCCCGCCAGGTGGGGGTCGCGCAGGGCGACGTTGGCCAGCAGCTCCAGGCGACTGCCGCCCTGCACCGCCAGGTCCTCCAGGCGGAGGGTGTCGTCGTCGAACATCACGCGCACCTTGCCGCGCACCTCGCCGAGCGTCAGCCTTTCACGCAGCCAGCTCCGTTCCCGGGACGAGTCGACAAACAGGTTGACCAGCAGGCCGCTGTCGCGCATGGCCAGGTCGAGCCGGGCGTCGAGCGCCAGCGGTGCCACCCAACGCATGTGCCCCTCGGGGACCTCGAGGCGCGCCCACCAGCCTCGGGTCAGGCCGCCGCTGGCGTTCTCCAGGCGCACGTCGCTCATGCGAAGTTCCGAGCCGGAGACGTCGAAGCGCAGCGTGTCCAGGTCGCCATCGGAAAGGCGAGTCTCCAGCGCCAGGCTGCCCTCCAGAATCTGCTCGTCGAAGGCGAGGCGGGCGTCGGCGGCGTTCAGCTCAAGGCTGCCCTCGGCCATTAGTCCCTCGAGCCTCAGATGGGTGGCCATCGTCGCCTGGCCCGACAGGAAGGCGATGCCCGCATCCTTCGGGAGGTAGTCATTGAAGGCGACGAGGTCTGGTATCGCCACATCGGGCATGTCGATGCGCGTGCTGAGTGCCTCCAGGCCCCCGCTCGGGTTCAGCCGCTGCGCCACGCTGCGGATCTCCAGCAGGCGGCCGTCGATCAGCGTGTCGCTTCCCTCCTGGCGGCGCAGGCCGAAGCGCGGCAGGGAGAGCTTCAACTGCGCGCCGGGGTCGGTGGCCTCCAGCACCAGCGAGCCGTCGCCGAAGGCCTCGTAGTGCAGGAAGCGAACGGCGAGCCTGTCGGAGTCCACGCGAAGCTGGCTGTCGGGCATCACCTCGCCGTTCGCGAGATCGAGGTCGAGGGTCAGGCGTCCGCCACCCTGGACGGCCAGGCCATGCTCGTCGGGCAGAAAGGCATTGAGGAAGCCGAGACGGTCGAGCTGGCCATCCAACTGCAGGGTGCCGGCCATAGGGCGGCGTGGCGCCTCCCGGCCGGGCCAGTCGAAGCCGCCCTCGAGCCTCGCCCTGGGTAGCACCAGCAGGGTGTGAAGCGGCTCCCCGCGACTCGACGAGGCGGTCAGTTCCAGCCGGCTGCCGGACAGGTCGACCCGCTGGCGGTCGGGAACGATCTCGCCCAGCTCCAGGGTCACGTCCAGTTCGCCCAGGAAGTCTTCTTCCAGCAGGCGACCCCGTATCTCGTCGCCTGCCAGGGTGATGCGCCCTCGGCCTCGGTCGTCCTCCAGCATGATGCGCCCGCTGCTGTCGGCCCATCCGGCCTCCAGCCGCAGCGGCACCGCCTCCGGCAGGTAGGCGTTGAGCACCGCCACATCGGGAATGCGCGCGCCATGCCACTCCACCGTCATTGAGCGGGAACCCGGGAGCTTCGGTCGTGCACTCGCCGTACCGGTGAGGGAAAGCTGCTCGGCCTGGAGGAGTTCACGGCCATCCGCGAGGCGAGTGAGGGCCACCTCGTCGAAGATCAGCTCGACGTCGGCCTGCGGGTCTGGGCCATCGGGCCGCAGGGCGAGGTGCGCCCGACCATCGCCGCGGGCATGGACACCGAGGAAGCGCGCCTCGAGCTCCTCGGAGCGTACCTCCACCTGGCTGCCCGCCAGCGGCTGCCCATCCCGGATGTGCAAGGTCCCGGCGAGCCGGCCGCCGCCTTCCAGGGCCAGTCCGACATCGCCGAATCGTTCGGCCAGCAGGGGGGCGAGCAAAGGGGCGAGCATGCCGAGATGGGCAACCCTGCCGCGCAGTTCCACATCCGCTGACCAGGGGATGGCGCCGTCGAGCGGGGGCGTGTCACCGCGTGTTCGCCAGGCCAGCGGCGACTGGAACCGTGCCGTGGGCAGTTGCAGCTGGGTAGTGAGCGGCTGCGCCTCGCCCGGGGCGGCGGCGTCGAGGTCGAGTCGCGTGCCGGAGATGTCCACCATGCCGTGTTCGACGTCGAGCTCGGCAATCGGCAGGTGCAGGCCGAGGCGTCCTCGCAGCGGCTGCTCGCCGAGGCGAAGGGCCAGTGCCTCGCCGGACAGGTCGAATCCCCCGCTCAGGCGCTCGCCATCGTAGTTAAGCTCGCCCTGCAGCCGTGCCACACCGCCCTCCAGGGTCAATGGCAGCTCGGCAGGGAGATAGTGGTCGAGAGCGGCAATGTCGCCCACCTCGGTGTTCCGCCATTGCAGCCGGGCCCGAACATCACGCGCCTCGTGACGCTGGTCGGAGGGCGCTTCCAGGCGCAGGGCGGGTGCGGTGAGGTCGAGCTGAAAGCCGTCGCCGCGCAGCAGGGGCGCAGACGCGGGGGAAGCGGCGACATCGGCCATCTCGATGTCGTCAAGCTCGACGGCGAGGCGGGCGCGATCTGCCATCTCGGCCTCCACCGAGCCGGCTCCATCGATATGGTAGCTCGCCCCCCCCTCCAGCCAGTGGCTCTCGTCGAGGCGCACGCTCAACTGCGGGGAGTCGAGGCGCAGGCGGCTGCCCGGCTGTACCTCGCCGGCCTCGATCACGACCTCGCCTTTCAGGTCGCCGCGGCCACCGACTTCCAGCCAGCCGAGCGAGGCGAGGTAGGGGTTGAAGACGGTGTAGGCATCGCTGCGTCCGGCCAGGGCGACGGTGCCGGAGACGAAGCGTCCCGCCTCGTTGCCGGCGGTTTCGGCCAGTGCCAGCGGGGCGAGGGCCAGGTTGGCCTCCAGGGTGACGCCCTCCACCAGCCGCATGTCGTCCTTCAGCACGGCGCCGTTGTCCAGCGTCAGCTTCACTTCCTTCGCGGCGAGCATGCCGGCGCCCCAGTCGAAGCCTGCCAGGTGAAGGCTGCCGCTACCCTGCAGGCGGTACGCATCCAGGCTGGCGTGGCGGATGCCCTCGGCATCGAGTCGTCGAAGTCGGAACTCACCGCCGAGCAGCGGGGCCAGGGAGAAGTCCAGTGTGGCGGTCTCTGCCTTCAGCGCATAGCGGTGCTCGGCGGCCGTGCCGGCAAGGCTGAGCCTGGTCACCCGCATGTGTCCGGGAAAGGCCGTCCAGGCCCGCTCCCATTCCAGCGTGACGTGCGGGGCGCGGTCGAGCTGGTGGCGTCCCCAGTCGCTGTTGAGCAGGGTGTTGGCGGTGACGAGGTAGAGAGGATAGAGGGCCGCCAGGAAGAGGGCGAGCCAGGCCAGCGTCCTGAGCGGCGTGGAGCGAATCATGGAAGGCGCTTGCGTGCTGGGGGCATGGGGCCACCTTCAAGTCGAACGGCAACGGCCACGTTCAATAGAGCCGGAAGCGCCGGTGCTCTGGGTGCGCCTCGGCCTCCTGGGGGGTCTTGCGGTAGCGCTTGTACTCCCACTGGTACTGGGCCGGGTCCAGGGCAATGGCGGACTCCACGCTGGCGTTGACGCCGGTGGCCGAGGTGACCTCGTCGGCGGCATAGACCCGCTCGTCGGCGGCCAGGAAGTGGAGGGCGAAGCCCTTGCCGGGCAGTCGCAGGGCCACGCCGGTGACGACCCGCGCCTCGGTGCGGGCCACCAGCTTGGGGAGCAGGGTGGCGGTGTAGGCGAGCCGGCTGAAGAAGGGTGCGAAGACGCCGCTGCCCCAGTCCGGTTCCTGGTCGGGGAGGATGCCCACGGCTTCGGAGCGCTTCAGCGCCTTGAGCAGGGCGGCCACGCCGCGGGGGTTGGTCGGCACCAGCTGCGCGCCGCGTCGCTCCCGGCCCTGGCGGATGATCGGGTCCAGTGGGGCAAGCTTGGGGGGTTCGTACATCGCGGTGAAGGGAAAGTGGCCGGAGAGCCAGAAGTTCAGCACCTCCCAGTTGCCGAAGTGCGGGGCCAGCACGATGACGCCACGACCCTCGGCCCTGGCCCCGTCGAGCAGTTCGCGGCCGTGTACCTCGACGATCGATCCTTCGACCCGCTCGGGGTCGCCCATCCAGGCGAAGCCCAGTTCCAGCATGGTGGCGGTGGAGTGGGTCAGGCTCTGCCGGGCCAGTTGGCGACGATCGGCGTCGCCTCGCGTGGGGTAGACCTCGGCCAGGTTGGTACGGGTGACGAAGCGTTCCCGTCGACTGAAGCGCTCCACCAGCGGGCCGACCAGGCGTGCCAGCCGCCACAGGGTCGCCAGGCGACGACCCGAGAGGCATCGCCACAGGGTGGCGATGGCGCGGGCCTGGAGGGCAAGGAAGCGGGACTCACCGTCGGACATGGATCACACCCACCAGGTGTCCACGTTGTCCGGCGCGCGTTTCTCGTTCAGCGCCTTGAGCCCCTTCACACAGCGGATCACCAGCCAGACCACGGCGGCCAGCCAGGTCAGGAAGCCGATCAGTACCAGGGTGAGCAGGCCGGACACGCCGAAGAACAGCAGGGCCAGCCAGAAGGTGCGGATCTGGTAGCGGTAGTGCTCGTCGATCCACACTGGCCCCTTGCCGCGGTAGACGTAGGCGATCACCACGGCCACCAGTGAGGTCAGGCCGCCCGTGACCATGCCTGCCAGGTGCAGCACATATACCACGATGGGAATCGTCGTGTCGGGGGCGTGCCCGTGTTCGGCGACGACCCGGTCGTCGTCTTGATACAGGTTGTCGTTCATGGCTCTTCCCTGAAGGTCGATAGGCTGGCCCCAATGATACCGCTCGACGCCGACAATGCCACCGGGGCTCGGTCGGTCTGGGTCTCAGTCTGTCGGGGGCTCAGTCGGTCTGGAACTTAATGGGCCGGCTGATCTCCAGCAGGTTGCCGTCCGGGTCACGCAGGTAGAGCGATTCGATCTGGCCAGTGGCGCCCTGGCGGGGCACCGGGCCGAGCTCCACCTCCACGTCCAGTGCCTCCAGATGGCGCTGGACCTCGTCCAGGGGCAGCAGGCTGCGCAAGCAGAGGTCCAGGCTGCCTGGCGTGGGCGTGGCTGCCCGGGGAGTCACGTCGGTGGCGGTCCAGTGCAGGCGCAGGGCGATGTCGCCCAGCATCAGGTCGACGCGTTCCCGGTCGCGATAGCGGACCTCGAGCCCCAGGACACGGGAGTAGAAGTCCACGGCGCGGGAAATGTCGGTCACGGTGATGACCAGGTGGTCCAGACCTGACAGCATTCGGGTCTCCTTGCGGGGTTCTGGAGATAGCAGGGGAATTCTGGGGGAGCCTGTTCTGGCACAGAGGATACGATGATGCTGACCTGTCCGCTATGCACGTCGACCGATACCACGCACTTCCACTGCGATCACCGGCGCGACTATCAGCGGTGCCGGTGCTGCGCGCTGGTCTTCGTTCCACCGGCGCAGCGCCTCGATGCTGCGGCGGAGCGAGCGGTCTATGACCAGCACGTGAATTCCCCCGACGACGCCGGTTATCGGCGCTTTCTTTCTCGCCTCTTCGACCCACTGCAGCGCCGGCTTGCCCCGGGAGCGCGAGGGCTCGACTTCGGGGCAGGGCCGGGGCCGACCCTCTCGGTGATGTTCGAGGAGGCGGGTCATCCGATGGCCATCTACGACCCCTTTTACGCGCCGGACGCCTCGGTGCTCGACCGTCGCTATGCGTTCATCACGGCCACCGAGGTGGCGGAGCATCTCTTCGAGCCCGGCCGGGAACTCGCGCGGCTGGCTTCCCTGCTCGAGCCAGGCGGCTGGCTGGGGCTGATGACCAAGCGGGTGGCCGGTCCTGAGGCCTTCGCCGGCTGGCACTACATCCTCGACCCCACCCATGTGTGCTTCTTCAGCGAGGCAAGCCTGGAATGGCTCGCCGGGCATCTGGACATGCGCGTCGAGTTTCCCGCGGCGGACGTGGCCCTGCTGCAGCGTCGTTAGCGGTGTCCCGGCCGGGGGCGTGCCAGGCTTAATCGGACATCTCGCGGCCCACCTGACGGTCTTGCTGGGCCGGCACGAGGAGCTCTGGAAAACGTTTGACTCCCCGTCTGCCGAGGGTATGATTTCTTGTATTAGGAATCGCTCAACGGCCCACCGTTAGGCGTTCTCCGGCACCTTCTGCCACCCTTCCTGTTACCCCTACCCACCTGCTGCTGTGAGGCCCTTCATGTCGCGGCAACTGCTGGCCATGGCCCTGGCTCCTCTTCTGGGGCTCTTCATCCTGGGGATCGGTAACGGTTTCCTTGCCACCGTGATCACTCTGCGCCTGGATGCCGCCGGCGAGTCGGCGGTGGTGATCGGCTGGGTCTCTTCCGCCTACTTCATCGGCCTGGCGCTGGGCGCCATGCTCAACGACCGGCTGCTGCTGCGCATCGGGCATATCCGCGCCTACGGCAGTTTCGCCTCGCTGGTGGCAGTCACCGTGCTGCTGCAGGGCCTGGTGGCCGAGCCCTGGGCCTGGTTCGCCCTGCGCCTGATCGGCGGCTGGGCCACGGTGGGCGTGTATCTCGTCATCGAGAGCTGGCTGCTGGCCTCCGGCGATGCCCGGGTACGCGGCCGCCTGCTGGCCCTCTACATGATTTCGCTCTATGCCGCCGGCGTGCTCGGCCAGCTGTTGCTGGGTGTCACCGAGGCCATGGGTGGGCCCGCCTCCTTCATGGTGATCGGCCTGCTGGCCTCGCTGTCGGTGCTGCCCATGGCGATGATCCCGCGGGTCTCGCCACTGATCGAGAAGGCCGAGCCGCTCTCGCCGCTGCGTCTGGTCACCCTGACCCCTACCGGGGTCATGGGCAGCTTCGGCTCGGGGCTGATGGTGGCGGCGGTCTACTCCCTGCTGCCGCTCTACCTGCAGCGCACCGGCCTGCCGGTGGAGCGGATCGGCCAGATGATGGCGGTGGTGGTTCTCGGCGCCATGCTGCTGCAGTACCCGGTGGGGCGCTGGTCGGATCGCCACGACCGCCAGCTGGTGCTGATCCTGATCGGTGCCTTCTGCACCCTGATTTCGGCGGCCGTCCTGTGGCTGCCGATCAACCAGTGGATCCTGGCCGGCCTGCTGTTCCTCCTCGGGGGCGGCGTCTTCTCGCTCTATCCGGTGGCGGTGGGCCATGCCGCCGACCGGGCGCCGGCCGGTGCCCTGGTCCGCATGAGCCAGGGCCTGTTGCTGATCAATGCCATCGGCTCGGCCATCAGTCCGCCGTTGATCTCCCCGGTGCTCGCCCTGCTGGGCGATGCCGGCCTGTTCTGGGCCTTCGGTACCATCGGAATATTGCTGGTGGCCTTCTTCTCTTGGCGGCGCAGAGTGCGTCCGGCGCCGGTACCGGTGGCGCCGTTCTCCGCCTCCACTCCGATGTCCTCGGTGGGCGCCGAGCTCTCCGTGACCGAGGAATGGGTACAGGGTGCCCGGGAGCACGAGCACATGGAGGATCTCTCCGGCGCCGTATCTGAGGTCGAGGTGGCCGAGCCGCTGGTGGGCCCTCCGCCACCCGACCAGTCCCATGTCGTCTACTATGATGACGAGCTAGAACCCGATGAGGAGCCGACGTCCGACGAGTCGCCCCAGTCGGGTCCTGCGCGCTCCTGACGCCCTGTCGGCGAGGAGCCCTCCGACCACGAGCCCGCTGTCCGGACGCGGGCTCGTGCGTCTCCGGGATCGACCTTGGAATAATGGTTAACGGAAAGTAGGGAATCTACTATCGGCGCTACCATTTTTCCCCGAGGTGATCCATGACCCCCTACGCCGCCCCCGTCCGCGACTTCCGCTTCGTGCTGGAGGAAGTGCTGGAACACGGCTCCCTGGCCCTGCCCGGCTTCGAGGAGGCCAGCCCCGACCTGGTCGAGGCGGTGCTGGAGGAGGCGGCGAAGCTCGCGGGGGACGTCTGGGCTCCCCTCAATGCCAGCGGCGACCGCCAGGGCTGCACCCTGCGCCAGGACGGGTCGGTGAATGTGCCCGAAGGCTTTATCGAGGCCTACCAGGCCTACGCCGAAGGCGGTTGGAACGGTATCGGCGTTGGTGAGGCGCTGGGTGGCCAGGGCCTGCCCGAGGTGGTGGCAAGCTCGGTTCAGGAGATGCTCCACGGCGCCAACATGGCCCTCGGGCTCTGCCCGATGCTCACGGCCGGGGCGATCGAGGCGCTGGCCCACCACGGCAGCGATGCGCAGAAGGCCACCTATCTGCCGAAGCTGGTCGAGGGCACCTGGACCGGCACCATGAACCTCACCGAGCCCCAGGCCGGCTCCGACCTCTCCAAGGTGCGAACCCGCGGCGTACCCCAGGAGGACGGCAGCTATCGGCTCTTCGGCCAGAAGATCTACATCACCTGGGGCGAGCACGACGCCGCTGAGAACATCATCCACCTGGTATTGGCGCGCACCCCCGATGCCCCCGAGGGCAACAAGGGGATCTCGCTGTTCCTGGTGCCGAAGTACCTGGTGATTGATGACGACGGCTCGCTCGGCGAGCGCAATGACGTCACCTGTGCCTCCATCGAGCACAAGCTGGGCATCCACGGTTCACCCACCTGCACCCTGAGCTTCGGCGAGAACGAGGGCGCCATCGGCTATCTGGTAGGCGAGGAGGGGCGTGGCCTCAACCACATGTTCACCATGATGAACGAGGCGCGCCACAAGGTCGGCGTGCAGGGCATCGGCGTGGCCGAGCGGGCCTGCCAGCAGGCCTTCGCCTTCGCCCTGGACCGGGTGCAGGGCAAAAGCCCCAGGAGCCGCGGCGGGCGCGAGTGCACCATCAGCGACCACCTGGACGTGCGGCGCATGCTGCTCTCCATGCGCGCCCGCACCGATGCCCTGCGCGCGCTGGCCCTCTTCTGCGCCGCCCAGCTCGATGTGGCCCGCCACGCCGCCGATGAGAGCGAGCGCGAGGCCGCCCAGGCCAAGGTCGACGTGCTGATCCCTGTGGTCAAGGCCTTCTCCACCGACCAGGCCGTGGAGATCGCCTCTCTCGGCGTCCAGGTGCATGGCGGCATGGGCTTCATCGAGGAGACCGGCGCCGCCCAGTTGCTGCGCGACGCCCGGATCGCCCCCATCTACGAGGGCACCAACGGCATCCAGGCCCTCGACCTGGCCGGCCGCAAGCTGCAACGTGACGGCGGGGCGGCCCTGGCCGGGCTGATCGACGACGTGGAGGGAACCGCCCGGCTGCTCAGTGAGACCCCAGAGCTGGCGGCCCTCGGCGAGGCGCTCGCCGCCGGCGCTGCCGACCTCACCGCTGTCATGGCCATCCTGCTGGAGCAGGGCAGTGACCCGGAGCGCGGCCCGGATGCCATCCAGGCCTACGCCACGCCTTTCCTTAGCCTGGCCGGCCATGTGCTCTGCGCCTGGCAGATGGGGCGTGCGGCGCTGGCGGCCAACACCGCCCAGCAGACCGGCAGTCGGCCGGACCCCGGACGGCCTGATCCCTTCTATGCTGCCAAGTTGCAGAGCGCCGATTTCGTCATTCGCCAGTGGTTGCCCGTGGGTCGCGCCCAGAGAGCGGTGATCGAGGCCGGCATGGCCAGCCTCGCCGCCTTCGAGCCCGGCTCTTTATGAGCAGTGACCAGTGACCTTGCCTGCCGCCGACCCGCGTGCCGGCGGTGACCCTTCAGGACATTCGTGGAGCCCATCATGACCCAGAGCATCTTCGAGCAGGGCCTGCCCCAGACGCCGGCCAACCACGTGGCACTCTCGCCGCTGACCTTCATCGAGCGCAGCGCCTCGGTCTACCCGGACTACCCGGCGGTGGTGCACGGTGAGATCCGCCGCACCTGGGCCGAGACCTGGCAGCGCTGCCGGCGCCTCGCCTCGGCGCTGGAGAAACACGGCATCCTGCCCGGCCAGGCCGTGGCGGCCATGCTGCCCAACGTGCCGGCCATGTTCGAGGCCCACTTCGGCGTGCCGCTGGCGGGCTGCGTGCTCAACACCCTGAACATCCGCCTGGACGCCGAGGCCATCGCCTACATGCTCGAGCACGGCGAGGCGAAGGCGGTTCTGGTCGACCCCGAGTTCGCGGGGGTGATCGAGGCCGCGGTGGAGAGGCTCGACCACAAGCCGCTGCTGATCGACGTGGACGATGCGCTCTTCGAGGGCTCGGCGCGACGCATCGGCGAACTGGAGTACGAGGCCCTGCTGGCCGAGGGCGATCCGGAGTACGCCTACACGCTTCCGAAGGACGAATGGCAGGCGATCTCGCTGAACTACACCTCCGGCACCACCGGCAAGCCCAAGGGCGTGGTCTACCACCACCGTGGCGCCTACCTGAATGCGGTGAGCAACATCCTCGAGTGGGCCATGCCCCACCATCCCGTCTACCTGTGGACCCTGCCGATGTTCCACTGCAACGGCTGGTGTTTCCCCTGGACCATCGCCGCCCGGGCCGGCGTAAGCGTCTGCCTGCGCCGGGTCGACCCGAAGCGGATCATGGACCTGATCGTCGATGAGGGGGTGAGCCACTTCAGCGGTGCGCCCATCGTGCTCAACGGCCTCGTCAACCTGCCCGACGAGCAGAAGCGCGACTTCGATCATCCGGTGAAGGTCACCACCGCCGGCGCGGCGCCACCCGCCTCGGTGATCGCCGGGGTCGAACAGCTCGGCATCGAGGTGACCCACGTCTACGGCCTGACCGAGGTCTACGGCCCGGTGACCGTGTGCGCCTGGCGCGAGGCCTGGGACGAACTGCCCCTGGAACAGCGGGCCAGGATCAAGGCCCGCCAGGGCGTGCGCTACCACATGCTCGAGGCGCTCTGTGTGGCCGACCCGGTCACCCTGGAGCCGGTGCCCAAGGACGGCGAGACCATCGGTGAGATCCTGATGCGCGGCAACAACGTCATGAAGGGCTATCTCAAGAATGAGTCTGCCACCGAACAGGCCCTCGATGGGGGCTGGTACCATACCGGCGACCTGGCGGTCTGGCATCCGGACGGCTACCTGGAGATCAAGGACCGATCCAAGGACATCATCATCTCCGGCGGCGAGAACATTTCCACCATCGAGGTGGAAGACGCCATCTACTCGCATCCGGCGGTGGAAGAGGCCGCGGTGGTGGCCAAGCCCGATGAGAAGTGGGGCGAGACGCCCTGCGCCTTCGTCAAGCTGAAGGTGGGCTACGGGGAGGTCACCGAGCAGGAGATCATCGAGCATTGCCGCGAGCACCTGGCCCGCTTCAAGGTGCCCAAGAACGTGATCTTCACAGAGCTGCCCAAGACCTCCACCGGCAAGATCCAGAAATTCGTGCTGCGCGAAGAAGCCAGGAATCAGTAGGTTTTAGAATCAAAAGCTTTCAGAATCAATAGCTATCAGAATCAAAAGCTTTCAGCATCAACAGGTCAACAGGACCAGGAGACAGGTAATGAGCCAACAACCGATCGGCGTGGTCGGCGCCGGCACCATGGGCCAGGGCATCGCCCAGGTGCTGGTAACCAGCGGTTTCGACGTCAAGCTCTACGACGTGGCGGACGAGCAGTTGGGCCGCGCCAGGGCAGCCATCGACAAGGGGCTCACCAAGCTGGTGGCCAAGGAAAAACTCGCCGAGGGCGACCGCGACGCGGCCCTGGCGCGTCTGGACACCACCACTGCGCTTGACGCGCTGCGAGACTGCGAGGTGATCATCGAGGCGGCGCCCGAGCAGCCGGCGCTCAAGGAAAAGCTGTTTCAGGACCTGAGCCGCATCACCCACGACGCGATACTCGCCTCCAACACCTCCTCGCTGTCGCTGACGCGCCTGGCGGCCGTCTGCGAGCGCCCCGAGCGGGTGGTGGGCATGCACTTCTTCAACCCGGTGCCGGTGCTCAAGCTGGTCGAGGTGATTCGTGCCGAGCAGACCAGTGATGCCACCGTGGCGCGCATCGAGGCCCTGGCCGAATCGCTCGGCAAGACCGCCGTGCCGGTGGGAGACTCCCCGGGATTCGCCGTGAATCGCCTGCTGGTGCCGATGATCAACGAGGCGGCCTTCCTGGTGCAGGAGGGCGCGGCCACCCCCGAGGCCATCGACCAGGCCATGAAGCTGGGTGCCGCCCACCCCCTGGGGCCGCTGGCGCTGGCCGACCTGATCGGCCTGGACGTCTGTCTGGCGATCATGGAGGTGCTTCAGGAGGGCTTCGGCGATCCCAAGTACCGGCCCTGCCCGCTGCTCAAGCGCATGGTCGCCGCCGGCTACCTGGGGAGGAAGAGTGGGCGCGGGTTCCACGTCTACAACTGACCCCCTCATCGACCTGTCCCCGGCGCCCCCTTCGTCGCGGGTGACCAGCCCCGACAAAAGAGGGGATTGCCGCCCAACCAAGCGTTCGCTAGGGTTGGGCGGTCTTTATCGAACAACAACGCCAGGAGCTTCCCCATGAGCGAGACATTGATCGAGGTCGCCGACAACGCCGGCATCGTGCGCCTGACCATCACACGCCCCAAGGCGCTGAATGCCCTGAACAGCGCCGTGCTGACCGAACTGGACGCCGTGCTTTCCGACCTGGAGCAGCGCAAAGACCTGCGCGCCGTGCTGATCACCGGGGCCGGCGAGAAGTCCTTCGTCGCCGGCGCCGACATCGCCGAGATGCGCGACAAGACTCCCGAGCAGGCCCGAGCCTTCGCCGGCCAGGCGCTGAAGACCATCAAGCGGCTGGAGACCCTGCCGGTACCGGTGGTCGCCCTGGTCAACGGCTTCTGCCTCGGCGGCGGCTGCGAGCTGGCCCTGGCCTGCGACTGGGCGGTGGCAAGCGACAACGCCATCTTCGGCCAGCCCGAGGTACTGCTCGGCGTGATCCCCGGCTTCGGCGGCACCCAGCGCCTGCCGCGCCGCGTTGGTCCGGCCATGGCCATCGACCTGGTGACCACCGGTCGCAAGATCGATGCCAACGAGGCCCTGCGCATCGGCCTGGTCAACCGCGTGATGCCCCAGGCAGAGCTCGAGGCCTACGCTGAGGAGCTCACCAAGCAACTCAGTGGCAACGGCCCCGAGGCGGTGCGTGGCGCCAAGCAGGCAGTGCATGACGGCCTGGACCAGGACCTGGACAGCGCCCTGGCGCTGGAAACCAGCCTGTTCGCGCTGTGTTTCGCCGGCGAGGAGCAGACCGAGGGCATGAGCGCCTTCGTCGAGAAGCGCAAGCCGAACTTCTGACGCCTTGCTTGCCTGAAAGTGAAAGGACGGCCGTGGCGTAAACGTCACGGCCATCTTGCATCGTGATGTACGTTGCGCTGTTCGTGTCCGCGGTTGGTCCAGGCCAGGCCGCTGATCGGTTCCGTTGGCCAGAGCATCAGCCCCGCAATGAGCAGGATCAGCGGAACGGGCCCGAACTCGGGAACCGCCACCCGCATGAAGATGAACGACATTCCCCACAGCGTGGAGAGCAGGATCAGGCGCAAGGTATCGGCCGCTGACATTCGGCGTCCTTTGTGTCACGGGAAGAGAGGGCCACGGGGAAGGTGGCACGGAAAACCGGGATCGGGAAACAAGAGGTTACGGGTGTTACGTGGCAAGAGGAAGCTGCGCTGCCATCTAGCGTGAACCGGTGAACATTGGTGTGATGACTGGTAGTGGTATCCATATCGGGTAAGCTGAAAGTCAGCATGTCTGGCACCAGAAGGTCACCGAGACGATGCGGCACGAGGCAGACGACCCGCAGAAACGTCCATATCAGAACCCGAAGAAAACATTGCGAAAACCGTGCTGTCGGTATGTTGATCCAATAATAAAGCGTGAGGTATATCCGTTGATATGCATAATATATGGATCCGATAAATGAATGATTCATTTGATTTCTTGAAATCAGTGCTTGACACCATCACTGAGCATGTCGTTGTAATAGATGTCGAGGGAGATATCTCATTTGTAAACAAGAGCTGGATCTCTTTTGGTGAAAATAACGCATGCTTGATCGATGGGGCATGGAGAGGTGTCAATTATCTTGAGGAGTGTGATAAAGCGGCTGCCATGGGGGATGAATATGGCCTCAAGGCAGGGAAAGGAATCAGGTCAGTTATCAAGAACGACGAAGAAGAATATTATTTCGAGTATCCCTGCCATAGTCCAGAAGAGAATCGGTGGTTCATGATGCGCGTCACACCCTTTCTTTGAAGGGGAATGATTATTTCGTGATTTCTCACCAGAATATTACGGAAAGAAAGCTGGCCGAAAATGAAGTTGAGAAACTGTCTCGCCTTGACGGTCTTACCGGAATCGCCAATCGTCGATCTTTTGATGAATTTCTGGAAAGCGAATGGAAGCGCTGCAAACGTCTTCGCATACCCATATCACTGGCCTTGCTTGATCTTGATCATTTCAAGTTATTGAATGACACCTACGGACATCAAGCCGGAGACGAATGCCTCAAGTCAATCGGAAGGGTGTTGGAAAAATATAGCGGAAGGCCGAGTGATATATGTGCCCGATACGGAGGCGAGGAATTTGCAATAGTGTATGGGAACACGAATCTTGATCAAGCGAAAATGATAGCCAGTAAGGTGCTTGATGAAATACGTTCCTTGAATATTCCCAATGAAAAAGCGCCAACATCTCCTACGCTCACTGCAAGTATAGGGCTGGCAGAAATGCATCCATCCAGTGAGAATGATGAGAGTCAATTGGTCAAAATGTCCGATGATGCCCTTTATCAGGCGAAAGAAAGTGGCCGGGATAAAGTTTCCATCCACTTGGATTCATCTGAATAACAATGCGCCACAGGGGCGCGGAAAAACATGAACGCCCTTCAAGCAGAGCCTTTTAATGAGAGCCCTGGCTGGCCGACATGATAGCCACGTCATGGGGTATACAGCCTGATCACTGTTAAGTTGATGTATGAAAAAGATAATCTTTCTGATTGTGTTGGTGGTGTTAGGTTATGGTGTCGTCCAGGAGAGGGGCGGCATTTCTATACCCGGCATGTCTACCGGGAGTCCTGGTACTGACAGCACTATTCAAGAAGCATATGAAAACAGGCAAAGTAACCTTCAGGTTCAGGGTTCAGGCGTTGTGGAGAAGGTCTTGCCTGATGACCTTGAAGGCTCACGACACCAGAGATTTATATTGAGGATGGAATCTGGTCAGACGCTGTTGGTAGCCCATAATATCGACTTGGCACCTAGGATTGCCGGCTTGAAAGCCGGTGATAACGTTGAATTTTATGGTGAGTATGAGTGGAATTCGAAAGGCGGAATCATCCACTGGACACATCACGATCCCGATAATCGCCACGTTGGTGGCTGGTTGAAGCGCAACGGGAAAACGTATCAGTAGCAAGCGCCATCTAGCGACAAGTTTTCTTAGCCATCTGGCCGCTGCCGTGTTCCCTGATGTCGCAGGCTGATGGATTTTGTGATCCTTCTGGTAAACTCGCCGCACGAGTGTGGCTTACGGAGAGACGATGGAAACAGACTTTAGTGAATTCGAACAGAATATGCGCCGCGAGATCGAGGACTTCATGAGTCCCGAGAATGGCGGCGCGAACCGCAGCACGCCCGGGGCCGCCAGCCCCGTTACCGAAACGGCTCACAAGGCTCCGCGCAGCAAGTCTGCCGGCGCGCCGAGAACCGGCCACCTGGTCAAGCTGGCGGTTCGCACCAAGCCCCTGGAGATGGACTCCGTCTTCGAGCATCTTTCTACCAGTATCTCCAAGGTCGAGGCCCAGCTCGAGGCCGAGAAGGCCGCCAGGGAGGCGGGCTACCCGATCATCGGCTACGTGATCGAGACCCAGCGGCTGTAAGGTCTTCCCATGAACATCACCCAGCTCAATGTCTATCCCGTGAAGTCGCTGCGCGGCATTTCCCTGGACCGCGCCGAGCTGACCGAGCGCGGCCTGGCCCATGACCGCCAGTGGATGGTGGTCGACGACATCGGCCGTTTCGTCACCCAGCGCCAGTTGCCCCGCATGGCACAGATCGCCGTGCGCTTGACCGACGAGTCACTGGTGCTGGAGCATCCCGAGGCCACGCCGCTGCACGTCCCGCTTGGCCGCGAGGACCAGCCCCGGCTGCCGGTCCACGTCTGGGACGACCAGTGCCAGGCGCTGGACGAGGGCGCGGAGGCGGCCGAGTGGCTCGGGGCCGTGCTGGGTGACTTCAAGGGCAGTGGGCTGCGGCTGGTGCGCTTCGCCCCGGACCAGCGTCGCGCCGTCGAGACCCAGTTCCTGACGCCCGGCGAGCAGGCCCACACAGCCTTCGCCGATGGCTACCCCTACCTGATGGTCTCCGAGGCCTCGCTCGCCGAGGTCAACCGGGTGCTTGAGGCCAAGGGGCTCGCCCCGGTGCCCATGGAACGCTTCCGGCCCAGCATCGTGGTGGACGCCGCCGAGCCCTTCGCCGAGGACGGCTGGGGCGAGCTGGTCCTCCAGGAAGGCGCGGTCCGGCTGGGCCTGCGCAAGCCCTGCCAGCGCTGCAAGATCACCACCGTCGACCAGGCGACCGGCGAGATCGCCGTGCCCGGCGAGCCGCTGGGCACCCTGGTGCAGATGAACACCCGCCTGGCGTCCGGCGGCTACTTCGGCCAGAACGCCATCCTTCTGGCGGGCGAGGGCAGGTCGATCGCCGTCGGCGAGCCGGCGGCGTCTACCCCGCGCTGACCCGCCGGGCCGCGGCACGTTTCCTTGATCGGGGTCGGACTATACTTCGGAAAACGGGCGGGGGAGCGGGGCGCCGTCCGGCGTCGCTCGACGTGCCCCTCACACTCGTACCGGGCCCGTTCCTTACCGTGCTCCCGGGTGATCCTCCTCCCTCATGCGTCGTCGCTCCCGTCGTCGTCGTGCCGCAGGGGGCACCCGAGGATGATCGACGGCAGAAGAGGTGCGTGATGAACGACGATCAGATGACTCAGGAGATCGAGGCGGCTCGTGCCTACGAGGCGCTCTTCGTGCCCTCGCTGTTCCGGCAGTGGCCCTCGCGGCTGCTCGACAATGCGCGGGTCGCGAGCGGGGATCGTGTCCTCGACGTGGCCTGCGGCACGGGGGTGCTAGCCCGCGAGGCGTTGCCCCGGGTCGCGCCCTCCGGCGTGGTGGTCGGCCTGGACGCGATGGCAGGCATGCTCGAGGTGGCGCGCGAGCTCTCGCCGGAGGTCGTCTGGCGCCAGGGGGACGCACAGCAGCTGCCCTTCGAGGCAGAGGCGTTCGATGCGGTGCTGAGCCAGTTCGGCCTCATGTTCTTCCCGGACAAGCCGGCGGCGCTGCGAGAGATGCATCGCGTGCTGGTGCCGACGGGGCGACTGGCGGTGGCCGTGTTCGACGGCCTGGAGCACAACGCCACCTTCGCCCGCGAAGTGGCCTTGCTGGAGCGGATCGCAGGGGAGGCCGCGGCCGAGGCGCTGCGGTCCCCCTTCGTCCTCGGCGACACGGAAGCGTTGGCGCGCATGGCCCGCGAGGCGGGCATGGAAGCGGTCGAGGTGACTACCCTGACGGGGACGGCCGACTTCCCCGGCATCGGCGACCTGCTCGAGGCGGACCTGCGCGTCTGGCTGCCGTTCATGGGGGTGAGCCTCGATGAGGCCACCATCCAGGAAGTGCTCGCCCAGGCCCGGGAGGAATTGGCCGATGTCATCGACCCGCGCGGCCACGCGGTGTTCGAGTTATCGGTCCACCTGCTGATCGGCCGCCGCGGCTGAGGGCCGGCGTCTGGACGACGCGTCCCCGCCGGAGACTCGAGGAACCGCAAGACGGAGGTGACACATGCTGGGAGCCATCGCTGGCGACATCATCGGCTCGGTCCATGAAGCGGCGGGCACCAAGACCCGCGACTTCCCGCTGTTCACGCCCGAGAGCACCTTCACCGACGATACCGTGCTGAGCGTGGCGGTGGCCGAGGTGCTGCTCGAGGGAGGCGACTTCGCCGAGGCCTTCCACGACTACTACCATCGCTACCCGGATGCGGGCTTCGGCGGGCATTTCCGCGAGTGGGCGATGAGCGACGACCGTCGCCCCTACCACAGCCTCGGCAATGGCTCGGCCATGCGGGTCAGCCCCGTGGGGTTCGCCGCCGATTCCCTGAACGAGGCGCTGACGCTTGCAGAGCGCAGCGCCGAGGTCACCCATGACCACCCCGAGGGCATCCGCGGTGCCCAGGCCGTGGCCGCCGTCATCTTACTGGCCCGACACGACGCCTCGCGGCTCGAGATCCTCACCGAGATCGAGGCGCTCTTCGATTACGACCTCTCGCCGTGCCTGGAAGACATCCGCCCCGGCTACCGCTTCGACGTGACCTGCCGGGGCTCGGTGCCCCAGGCCATCATCGCCTTCCTGGAGGCGGACGGCGTCGAGGAGGCCATCCGCAACGCCGTCTCACTGGGCGGCGATGCCGACACCCTGGCCTGCATGGCGGGCGGCATGGCGGAAGCCTTCCATGGCGGCGTGCCGACCCCGATCGCCAAGCAGGCCCTGAAAAGACTCACCCCCGAGCTGCGGGCGGTCGTCGAGGCCTTCCGGGCGCGCCACGGCCTCGACTGAGCCCAACCAACCATTTGCACCACACCCCTACGAACTTTTCATCAGACTCCGGTTATACAACCCGAAGACATCTTTGCTAACGTTAGGTGATTCGATGTTCGCAGGGATGGCGACTGAGGGCTGATTCAGTTCACCGGTAGGCGCCAATGTTGGATCATGAAGCCCCATACCCGCTTAGGGTGTGGGGTTTGTTGTTGGCTGTGGCCTGACGACGTGCTTTTGATACGCAATTTCGATGGCCTCCAGAATCTGAGGGCACTCGTGGAGCAGAGTGTTCAAGCAGCAAGTTCAAGCAGGGGCTGCCTCCAACTGCCGTAGTCGTTTGTCCCAGATACCTTCATGCCTCCGCACTTGGCCTTCCAGCGATAGATGGTCTGCTCGGTCACGCCGTACTGCCGGGCCAGCTCGGCTATACACACGCCACGTTTATTGGTCTTGAGGATGGTGATGATATGCTCTGCGGCATGGAGGATACTCTTCAACGCGAGATCTCCTGCTATCTGGGTAAATGTAGCGGAAATCTCACATTGCCGGTGGGCCGGTTTCTGGCGAGAAAGTCAGTTTTCAGTAAAAATCGGGCGCTTTTGGAAAATGCAGGTGTTATTATCCAAAAGGGCTATAATATGATCTTGCCCTTCTGGCCGGCTCGCCAGTATTGGGAAGTTACGTAGTTGTGATACGAGTCTTGATATTTTTCCTTTAAGTCAGGCATCTACGGCGGTTAATGATTGTAGTGGTGCCAATGCTGCAAACGTGTTTGCCTAAGATCAGTAACTTACGCTCGTATCTGTGGAAGTTCGGGCGCTGGAAGCACATTGATTTTCCAAAAGCTTCAACTGACGCTACTAATACTTTGTCTTCAAAAATGACAAGATAATGTTTAAAGAATAAAGAATAAAGAATAAAGAATAAAGAATAAAGAATAAAGAATAAAGGATGAGTCACGGTTCATAGGGATAAATATATGGATTTCATCGGAAATATTGTAGCATCTGAGTTTTCGGATTTTAATGATTTGGGTGAGTTTGTAGTTGTTGTGATTAGATTGTTACTCGCTGCCCTCTTGGGTGGCCTGCTTGGGCTCGAGCGAGAACAGCGTGGAAAGGCTGCTGGAATACGCACCCATATGTTGGTTTGCATGGGGGCTGCACTATTTATTTTTATCCCGCAGCAAGCGGGTATCTCGGATTCGGAGATGAGTCGTGTCATTCAGGGTGTGATTGCCGGCATCGGCTTTCTTTGTGCGGGAAGCATCATCATTGGCAAAGATAACCAAGGTGCTACAGGGCTTACCACGGCGGCTGGCATTTGGTTCACGGCCGCCATAGGAATAGCCGTTGGTTTGGGGCGTGAGCAAACCGCTGTACTGTGTACGGCTTTGGCTTGGATGGTACTATATGTAATGCCTTTCTTTATTAGCCTAATTCGTAAAAAAATTCCATAACCCGGAAACCCAAACATTAAATCATTATCAGAGCATCGGTGTAATATCTGACCAATTAGGTGAATGCGCTCTCTACACCTACAGTCATGTGACGCTCGTGCCTCGCGCTGGTGATCACAGGTCCTTCGTCACATCGTATCAGCATTTTTCGAATGTCCGCTTCTGGCCGATTGCCGTCTTTCCCCCCGCGCTGATATCTGAGTACCTGCGAAACCGACACCTTGTCATATTGCTTGACGGTCAGGGGGCTACCCGCCACCTCACCGAGTCGACGAACCCGCCAACACACAAAAGGGCCCGCGATTAATCGCGGGCCCTTTTCGTTGGGGTGGCGGGGGCGTCCTACTCGGCGCCGGCCGCCGTCTGGAAGTTCGCCCAGGCGTGGTGATAGAGCACACCCGCGTAGCCGTTGCGCTGCATGACCTTGAGGATCTTCGCTGGATTGTTGTCTTCCAGGGCCTTGTGCAATTTCGCCCGCTGCTCGTTATCGAGGTCTTCGTACCAGTGGAAGGGGTCGCCCTGAGCGTTGCCATCCTCGGCCTTGCGCATCAGGTCAATCTCGATGCGCCCGCCATGGCGATACAGGATGTCGTAGCCCTCCTGCAGTTCGATCATGGGCACATCGCTCGGCCTCTCGAGGCCTTCCAGCACGTTGTAGTAGTAATAGCTCAGCGGTTGCATTTGGCTCCTCCGGGGGTTGGCCATCGATCCATCCCTAGCGTGCTCTCCTGCTTCAATCCTGCCCTAGCCATGGCGAAGAGCTCAACTGAAAAATGCACAGTCTCCGTGAGCCCGCTCCCCCGGGGCGCGGGCCGCTTTCGACCCCCTTTCTGCCTGCCTGGCGAAGGCGTTCCGTCACGCGGGATCACTTCTCGAAGATGTCCGGCCAGTGCTCGTCGGCTGCCTCGATGAAGCCGGGAATGTCGCGCTCCCAGCGCCACTGGATGAAGCGGCTGTAGTTCAGGTAGAGCTTGTCGTCGACGATCTTCCACGCCTCGGGAATGGTCGAGGCGGCGTCGCCTCGGGCCGCCGCCCAGGCGCACCAGCCCCCGTACTGCGGGGCATAGGCCTCGGGGTCCGCCTGGAAGCGGTCGCGATGCTCGGCCGAGGCGAACTGCCAGGTGGCATCGCCCCACTCCAGTTGATAGTCGGGCGAGCCCGCCACCGGCTGGCCTTCGGTGAAGTAGGCCACCGGGTCTGTGCCGCCGATGGCCAGGCCATCGCGCGTGAAGATGCGCCCCTCGGCGGCCGCCCCCAGCGACCAGGCCAGGCCGACCACCAGGGCGACGGCCCTCCACCAATGCGTGCGTTTCATGATCTGCCTCCTCTCGACCCAGCGTCTCGACCCTATGGTCACAGGGCTCTGTCGGGAAACGGCCTTCGGCCTTACAGGCGCCATGGCCAGTCCTCAGGGACGCGAGAGGGCGCTTGCATTAAATGGAATGCATTTCCAGATGTTGCCCTTCTGGGCTACCATGGTCGCTCGATTCCCCTGTCCTGGAGCCCTCCATGAGCTATTACGTCTACCTCTCCGGCGAGATCCACACCGACTGGCGCGACGAGATCCAGCGCGGCGCCGAGGCCGCCGGCCTCGACATCGTCTTCACCTCGCCGGTCACCGACCATGCGGCCAGCGATGCCGCCGGCGACCACCTGGGCGAGGAAAGCAACTCCTTCTGGCGCGACCACAAGTCGTCAAAGGTGAATGCCATTCGCACCAAGACCCTGATCGAGCAGAGCGATCTCGTGGTGGTGCGCTTCGGCGACCAGTACAAGCAGTGGAATGCCGCCTTCGATGCCGGCTACTGCGCCGCGCTGGGCAAGCCCTATGTCACCCTGCATGGCGAGGCGATCATCCACCCGCTGAAGGAGGTCGATGCGTCGGCCATGGCCTGGGCCACCACTACCGATCAGGTGGTCGAGATCCTGCGCTACGTGCTCAAGGCCTGAGGCCGGGAAACCCTCGCATGCGGTTGGCCGGGTAGGCTACCTGGCCGAGCGCGGGTGCTGTGCTAGCTTGAAGGGACATGGCAGTCTCTCTCCCGCTCGCCCCGCGAGGTGACCCTTCATGCTGTTCATCACCAACCGTTTCCCCACCCAGAGCATCCGCACCCGGGTGGATCGCCCCTTCAACTTCGATCTCAAGAACAACGCGGCCAGCAACTCCGTCTACTACTGCGAGGAGGTCGGGGAGGGGCATTACGAAGAGGTCGGCAGCAAGGCCTTCCTGCGTCGCCTCAAGGAGGCCAATGCTCGGCAGGTGCTGATCTACATCCATGGCTTCGCCAACCTGCCCGAGGACGTGCTCGCCGCGACCCGTGAGTTCCAGGCCCTCTGCGATGCCGCTGACCCCGGCGAGGTGCTGGTGGTGCCGCTGATCTGGCCGTGCGACAACGACCTGGGCATCGTCAAGGACTACTGGGACGACCAGGAGTCGGCCGACCTGAGCGCCTTCTCGTTCGCCCGGGTGCTGCAGCGCTTCCTGGACTGGCGCGAGGGCGACCAGTTCGAGTCGGACCCCACGCCCTGCCTCAAGCGCATCAACGTGCTGGCCCATTCCATGGGCAACCGGGTGCTGAGGGAGACACTGAGGCTGTGGCGCAAGTACTATCTGCCGGGCGGCGTGCCGCTGCTGTTTCGCAACACCTTCCTGATCGCCGCGGATATCGTCAACGAGTCGCTGGAGGAGGGGCACTCCGGCGAGCCCATCACCCACGCCTCGCGAAACGTCACGGTCTACTTCGCCTCCGATGACCTGGCCCTGCGCGCCAGCAAGGCCTCGAACCTGCGCAACCGCATCGCCTCACGGCGCCTCGGCCACTCCGGCCCGGAGGACATGTCGAAGGTGGCGCGCAATGTCTTCGCCGTGGACTGCGACGACGTCAATACCCGCTACGACTTCCCCAAGGGGCACTCCTACTTCCGCTCGGGCGATGTCTATGGCGAGCCTGGCGTGGTGTTCCTGCACCTGTTCGCCTCCTTGCGCAGTGGACGCGTCTTCCCCGAGGACGAGACGCGCCGCATGACCATCCTGCGTGAGTGAGACCCTGATCTAGCCCCCGGCCTGGCCCCGGGTCGAGCCCCGGGGCGAGCTTCTGGACAGGATCGGTCGCTGAGAGTTCGGTCGCTCAGGGCTTGGCCGCCTGCACGTGCATCCAGTCGAAGTTGCGCGTGCGGCCGAGGCTGACCCAGCCCTCTTCCTCCCAGATTTTCCACCAGGTGTCGTATTCCGGCCGGGCCATGCGGGCCCGGTCGCGACCCCACTTGAGCTTGTTGTGGGAGGGATCCCAGTCGATGGCGATGCCCCAGGCATGGGTCGACCAGGAGGTGCCGCCACGCTTGCGCCGCTTGTTGTAGCAGCCGCCGTAGCGATGAAGGCCCATCTCCCTGAGCCGCTCAGGGCCGTAGTGATCGTTCACTCGCGTGAGTATCCTTGCGAGGCTGTCGGCCACCATCTCGTGACAGCCGATCCCGCTCGGATGGGTGCCGAGGTCCCAGGCGAGGGAGAGCTGCCAGGGGCAGGGGACCACCACCATCGGTGGCTTGCGGGTCGGTGAGCCCAGCGCCTGCTTGAGGTCCGCCTCCCGATACCAGCCGTTGGGGTTGGCATCCAGCGGTTCCTGGTCACGCCAGGGGGCGGGTGGCTTGCCGGTCTCCTGGATGGTGGCCAGCACCTCGGTGGCATATTCGGTCTGGGGCCCCCACAGGCCGTCGATGGGGCCGACCTCGACCTTGCTCAGGCGGCAGGCGATCTGCAGGCAGGCGACGGCGCGGCGCTTGTCGCTCCAGGCGTCGGCCCCCTTCGGCAGCCCCTCTGGTTGGGCCTCTAGGGCTGCCTTCATCGCGGCGAGGGTCTTCGGGCCGCGAAGGCCGTCGATCTTGCCCCGGTAGTTGCCGCTCTCCTTGAGGAACCGCTGAAGGGTCCTGACGTGTGTCCTGTTCATGGTTGTCATCCTCCTGACGCAGGCATCATGGCTGCAGCCATCGAGGCCGCGGCTTCCCCTTGCAGTCTAGAGGCTTGGCAGTACACCGCCAGGCGCCCGGAGCACGGGGCGATCAGGGGAGGGCAATCAGGGATAGTAGCGATCAGGGATAGGACTGATCAGGAAGAGCGGGGCTCGTCCGGCAGGGGGGTAACCAGCCCCAGCGCTGCACACAGCCTCACCAACTGGGCCAGGTTGGCGGCGCCCAGGGACTTCATGGCGCGCAGGCGGTAGACCTCCACCGTCTTGGCGCTGACATCCAGGTGCCCTGCGATCTCGCGGCTGGTCATGCCCTCGGCGACATGCACCAGAATCTGGCGCTCCTTGGGCCGCAGGCCGGCGTAGCGTTCGCGAAGCGCCTCGAGCCGCTCCTGCGACTGGCGGCGGAGGCGGTGCTGGGCCAGGACCTGCTGGACGGTGTCGATCAGCTGCTGGTGGTTGAAGGGTTTCTCGATGAAGTCGAAGGCGCCGGCCTTGAGTGCCTGAACCGCCATGGGCACGTCGCCATGGCCGGTCATGAAGATCACCGGCAGGTCAACGTCGCGTTCGAGCAGCCGCTGCTGCACCTGCAGGCCGGAGAGGCCGGGCATGCGCACGTCGAGCAGGATGGCCTCGAGACGCGAGGGGAGGTCGGCGAGGAAGGCCTCGCCGTCGCCGTAGGCGACGGTAGCAAGGCCCACCGAGTCCAGCAGCCAGGTCAGCGAATCGCGCAGGGCCTGGTCATCATCGACCACGGCGATACAGGGCTTGTTTGGCACGCGCCCCTCCGAATGGGGTTGACGGTGGCACTCAGCGGGCCGCTTGCAGCGGCCCGGGCTCGGCGAGAAGTGTACCGGCAAAGGTGGCGCCGCCGGAACCGCTGGCCGGTGCCAGTACCAGGCGACCGCCCATGGCCTCCATCAGCGAATGGCTGATGGCGAGTCCCATGCCCAGGCCCTCGGGGCGACCCGAGTGGAAGGGCGCGAAGATCTGCGCGCGTGCCGCCTCCGGCACGCCGGGGCCCTGGTCGCTGACGGTGAAGCCGACCTCCCGCGGGCCCGTGCGCCGGGCGCGGATCACCACCCGTTTGGCACCGGGATGGTCGCGTCCCGCCTCCAGCGCATTGAGCAGCAGGTTGACCAGCACCTGCTCCAGGGCTACCGGGTCGGCCTGCACCCGGGGCAGGGCCTCGGGCAACTCGTGCTCGAGTGCCACTCCGGCCTGCTGGAACTGCCATTCGCAGAGGCGGCAGGCGGCGTCCACCACTTCGAGCAGCGCCACCGGCCGCGGCCGGATCTGGCCCTTGCGCACGAAGGTGCGGATGTGTCGGAGCCGGTCGGCGAGGCGCTGGACCTGATCGCTGATTCGTTCGAGGGGCAGGGCCAGGTCGCCGGCGGGACGGGCCGGGTCGGCCTCCAGTTGCATCAGCGCGCCGCTGGCGTAGTTGGCGATGGCGCACAGCGGCTGGTTCAACTCGTGGGCGATGTTGGAGGCGAGCTCCCCGGTGGTGGCCAGGCGGTTGGCGTGGGCGATCTGCTCCTGATGGCGGCGTTCCTGGGCCTCGGCGGTCTTGCGCAGGCCAATGTCGCGGTTGATCAGCGAGAGGTGGTCGGGCTCGGAGGCGGGGGCATGGTGGGCCAGCACCACGCTGAGCACCGGCACGGGGCCACGGGGGCCGAGCATCGCCAGCTCACCGCTCCAGGAGCCGTAGCGTGCCACGGCGGGCAATACGATCTCGCGCAGCACGGCCAGAGATTCGGGCGTATAGGCATGTTCGAGGTGCACCTCGTCGCCGTCCCGGCGATCTTTCGAAGGGCGGGCCAGCAGGCGGCGGGCGGCCTCGTTGGAGGTGAAGATGCGCTCTTCACCGTCGATGAACAGCACGTAGTCGGTGGTCGATTCCACGACCCTGGCCAGGCGTTCGCGGTTGGCCTCGGCGTGGATGCGCCGTCCCACGTCACGGGAGACACAGAGGATGTCGAGCAGCTCGCCGGTGTCGGGGTCACGACGGGTACGGCTGGTGGTCTCGAACCAGACGTAATGGCCGTCCCTGGCCCGGAAGCGGTAGGTCTGCTGGTAGAAGCCGTCGTGATAGTAGACCCGCGGCGACTTGTTGAGCAGGTCATCGAGGTCCGCGGGATGGAAGAGGTCGTAGGCACAGACGCCGACCAGCTCCTCCGGGGCATAGCCGAGCAGGTCTCGGGCCGCCGTCGAGGCGTACAGGAAGGTGCCGTCCCGGGCGTGTCGGGAAATCAGGTCGGTGGTGCTGTCGGCCAGCCAGCGGTAGTGGCGCTTCTCCTCTTCGAGGGTCGCGTTTCGCGCCTCCAGCTCGGCGATGCGCGCCTGGAGCCGCTCGCGTTCCGGTGTCCCCGCGTCGCCTGCCATCAGCGCGCCGGGTCCACCAGGCCGCCCAGCGAGGCGTTGCGCCGGAACCAGCCGGCGATGCTGGCCCGCGGCAGACGGGTGGGCAGCACTTCGTGGGGCACGCTGTCTGAGAGGAAGCAGGCGAAGGTGCCAGCCTGAGGGCGCACCCGGGCCACTTCCCGTTCCGGGTCGTCGGCGGCGAAGATCACCATCTCACCGCCGCCGTCGTCGGGCCAGTCGGGATTGAGGTAACCCACGGTGGAGACCACGCGGTTGGCGCGGCCGCGAAAACTGTCGAGGTGGCGCCGGTAGAAGGCGCCGGGCGGGTAGTGGGCGAAGTGCGCCTCGTACTCGAAGAGGCCGAGGAACAGCGCCTGGTTGAGCTCCTGCTGCAGTTCGCCCATGGCCTCGAGGTACCGGCGCCTGGCCTGGCTCTCGCGGTCCAGCCAGCGAATGGCATCGCCGCGGATGTCCCGGCGCAGGGCATGTTCCTGGCCACGGCCGATGCCGGCGGCCTCCAGGGCCTCGTGGTCGGCCATGGCACCAAGCTCCTGGTAAAGTTCGGCGCAAAGCTCGGCGGGTATGAAGTCCTCGCCGACGTACCAGCCGTTCTCCACCAGGGCATCGACCAGCTCGGCAAGGCGCTCGCGGGGCAGGGCGGTGGCGAAGGCGTCACTCTGCATCATGGACGGGTGACTCCGCGCTCGGGAAGATAGAGCAGTTCCCCCGGCGGGCGCTTGAAGAGGCTGATCGGCATCTCGAACCCCTCCGCGAGCAGCTCCACCAGCATCATGGCCGAGAGCCCCCAGATCACGTGGCCGTCGGTACTGTAGCTGGGCACATAGTAGTCACGGCCGTCCACCCGGATCACGTCGGTATGGGTGCGCTGGTCCTCCAGGAAGTGCGACAGCGGGACCTCGAAGATGGCATCGAGTTCGCCGGGATCGGCGGTGAGCGGCAGGTCGGGCGGGATCAGCCCCACCCAGGGCGTGACCCGCAGGCCATGCAGCGAGATCACATCCGACAGCCGGCCGAGCAGCTCCACGCGCTCCGGGGGCAGGGCAATCTCCTCATGGGACTCGCGCAGGGCCGTGGCCAGCAGGTCGGCGTCCTGGGGTTCGCGCTTGCCGCCGGGAAAGGCCACCTGGCCGCTGTGGGTGTTGAGGTGGCCGGCGCGTCGGGTGAACAGCAGGGTCGGTTCGGGCCGGTCGACGATGGGCAGCAGCACCGCCGCCTCGGGCATGCGCAGCCTGACTCGGCGCGGCCGATGTGCTTGCAGGCGTTCACGAAGGTTATCTAACATGGGGCTTCCATCGGGTTTGATTCCTTCTACTCGGCCGCCATGAGCGGCGTCAAGCCTTGACCGGGCGGCCGTCATGCCGCCCTCCGGCCTGCCAGGGAGCGCCATGAACTTCTGCAGTCACTGTGGCCATACCGTGCGCTTCGTGATTCCAGCCGGGGACGATCGTCCTCGCTACTGTTGCGAGGAGTGCGGGACCATTCACTACCAGAATCCGCGTATCGTCGCCGGCACCCTGCCGGTGAGTGGCAGCCGGGTACTGCTGTGCCGTCGCGCCATCTCCCCGCGCAAGGGGTTCTGGACCCTGCCGGCGGGCTACATGGAGAACGCCGAGACCACCGTCGATGCGGCGGTCCGCGAGACGTGGGAGGAGGCCTGTGCCGAGGTCGAGATCCACGGACTCTATACCCTCATCAACCTGCCTCACATCAACCAGGTCTACATGATATTCCGTGCCGACCTGAGCGGCGGATTCGCGGCCGGCCCCGAAAGCCTGGAGGTGGCGCTGTTCGAGGAGCACGAGATCCCCTGGGACGAGCTCGCCTTTCCGACCATCGAGCGCACCCTGCGGCACTTCTACGATGACCGGCGGGAGGACGCCTTCCCCCTGCACGTCAGCGACATCACCCCCGAGGACCGCGAACGCTACTTTGGCAGCGCCTGAACGAGGGGTAGCGCCTGACCCCCTTAATCCCGGTCGATGGTGAAGGGCGACCAGGTCTGGCGCGTCGGCATCACTTCCAGCCGGTTGATGTTGATATGCGCGGGCAGCGTCGCCACGTGGAAGATCTGCTCGGCGATGTCCTCGGCCTCCAGCGGCGTGGTGCCGCGGTATAGATCATCCGAGGCGGCTTGGTCGCCCTTGGTGCGCACCAGGGTAAACTCGGTCTCGGCCATCCCCGGCGAGATATCGGTGACCCTGACCCCGGTGCCCTTTAGGTCGCAGCGCAGGTTGTAGCCGAACTGCTCGACGAAGGCCTTGGTGGCGCCATAGACGTGGCCGCCGGGATAGGGCCAGCTGCCGGCCACCGAGCCGATGTTGATGATGCTCGCCCCGCTGCCCGTCGCGATCAGCAGCGGCAGCATGGCATGGGTGACGTTGACCAGGCCGGTGACGTTGGTGTCGATCATGGTGTGCCAGTCGGCCAGGTCGACCTGCTGGGCCGGCTGGGGTGCGAGCGCCAGGCCGGCGTTGTTGACCAGGCAGGTCACCTCGCGGAAGGCCTCGGGCAGCTCATCGACGGCGCGGGCCACCGCCTCGGCATCTCGTACGTCCAGGGTGAGGGTCAGCACCTCCACGCTGTCGCCGAGTTCCTTCTTCAGTGCCTCCAGCCGCTCGCTGCGGCGACCGGTGAGGATCAGCGACCAGTCATCGGCGGCGAAGCGGCGGGCGGCGGCGCGACCGAAGCCGGAGGTGGCGCCGGTGATCATGGCGATGGGCATGAGGGAATTCCTCCTGATCGGAAATGAGATGTCGAACCCCGCATCATAGGCCGAGCGGCGGTCCGTCTCCAGCCGTGCGGCATGGAGACCTGCCCCCAGGCCTGGCGGGGTTCACCAGGTCTCCAGCCGCCAGACGTCATAGGCTGGCTCCTCGTAGGGATGGGCCGCCTTGAGGGCGGCCAACGCCTCGCGGATCAGCGCATCCTCGCAGACCAGCTCCACCTTCAACTCCTCGACCCTTTCCAGGTCGCCTACCCGGCCGATGTGCGGATCGGCGCCTGACAGTGGGCGGAACTGCCCGGTCCCCGGGGTCTGGAAACAGCATGCCTCGTAGTCGCCGATGCGACCGGCCCCGGTGGCGAAGACGGCGTCCTTGACAGCCTCGGCGTCCTCCACGGGCACGAAGAAGGCCAACTTGTACATGGGTTCTATTCCTCTAGTTCGTTCGTTTCGTCTCCGTTGTGCCATATCGCGGCGGTCGCGTCAGCATCGCCTGCCAGGGCCGCCATCGAGCCATTTATGGATACTGAAAAAAATACTTGTCCAATACCTATACACAGTTTATATTCTGTACAGGTTGAGGCGAAGAGCCCACCGCCCTGAGAGTCACGAATCCCCCCAGGCGCGACATGCTCGGGAAATTCCAAAAGAAATTTCACAAGAGGTACGTCTGATCATGAAGACCTTCACCAAATCCGCTGCTCAGCTGTTAACTGCCGGTATGGTTGGCTTGTTCATCGTGGGTTGTGCCCAGGCCGATTACCATGGCATGAAAGAGAAGGATATCGTTGATACCGCCGTCGAGGCTGGCCAGTTCAATACTCTGGTGGCTGCGGTGCAGGCCGCCGACCTGGTCGATACCCTGAAGAGTGAAGGTCCCTTCACCGTCTTCGCGCCCACCGACGAGGCCTTCGCCGCACTGCCGGATGGCACCGTCGAGGATCTGTTGAAGCCCGAGAACCTGGCTACCCTGCAGGCCGTGCTGACCTACCACGTCGTGCCGGGCAAGATCATGGCCGCCGATGCCATGGCCGCCGACAGTGCCACTACCGTGCAGGGTCAGGACATCACCATCACCACCATGGACGGCAGCGTGATGATCGATGATGCCACCGTGATCTCGGCCGACATCGGGGCGAGCAACGGCGTCATCCACGTGATCGACACCGTACTGCTGCCCGAGTGATGCCGGGCCCCTCAGGGCCCATCCTCATTGGTTGAATGACTGTTGTTCAGGAATGTTCGTTTCAAATGTCCCTTGCGGCCGCCTTCGGGCGGCCTTTTTTTTCGCTGTATTTGTCAGACGGGGTCAGATCGACGGGCTTTGACAGCGCCGTCGTCACTGGCGACCCTCGGGGGATTCGCAACGGGGGAGGACATGACACCCATGGAACGGTCAATGCAGCGACTGCTGGCCTCGGCCGGCCTCACTCCCCGGGGAGAGCCTCGGCCGCTGGGCGGAGGCGACATCGCCGAGGTCCATCGCCTGGCGACCGATCAGGGCGAGGTGGTGATCAAGCGCGATGCCCCCGAACGACTGGCCGGCGAGGCAGATGGCCTGCGGGCGCTGCGAGAGGCCGGCACCCGGCTGGTCATCCCTGAGGTGCTGGCCGAGGGCGACGGCTGGCTGATGTTGGAGTGGCTGCAGAGTGGGCGCTCAATCGGGGATGAGGCGAGCCTGGGAGAGGGGCTTCGGGCCCTGCATGCCTGCGTCGGCGACGCCCATGGCTGGCCGCGCGACAACGCCTGTGGCCACACACCCCAGCCAAACGCACCGCTTGCCGACGGTCGTGCCTTCCAGCGCGAGCGTCGCCTGCTGCCGCTCGCCGAGGCCTGCCAGCAGCGGGGGTGGATGGGGAGCGCTCTGCGCCATCGCCTGGAGGCCGTCGCCCACGGGCTCGAGGCCTGGCTGCCGGACGCCCCGGGGAGCCTCGTCCATGGGGACCTGTGGTCGGGCAACGTGCTCTTCACGACCCAGGGACCGGCGATCATAGACCCGGCGGTCTATCGCCACTACCCGGAGGTGGATCTGGCCATGCTGACGCTGTTCGGCTCACCCGGTGAGGCCTTCTTCGAGGCTTACTGGAACGGAAGCGCCCCGGCCGACTGGCCGAGGCGCGAAGCCCTGTTCCAACTCTATCCGCTGCTGAATCATCTGCTGATGTTCGGAAGCGGCTACCGGGGCGCCGTGGAGCGCATGATCGGCAGGCTGGAGAATGAGCCTGGGTGAGTTACCAGGCGTGAGTTACCAGGCCTTGTAGGGCAGGAACTTGCCATTGAGGGTCAGCAGGACACGATCGCCTTTCGGGTCCTCGATCTTGTCGACCTCCATCGAGAAATCGATGGCACTCATGATCCCATCCCCGAACTTCTCCTGGATCACGTCCTTCAGGGTGTCTCCGTAGACGCCTACCACCTCATAGAGGCGATAGATCAGCGGGTCCTGGGGAATCGCCTCGTCCCAGGCCTTGGTGGGGAAGGCCTCCAGGGCGGTGGCGACCTCCGGCTCGGCTTCCAGTACCTTGCAGATCTTCTTGGCAACGTCCGGTGTGGCGCTGTTCATGCCGTAACAGGCCGACGCCACCCAGACCGGTGACATGCCGATGCTCTTGCCGATCTCTTCCCAGGTCAGTTTCTTGCGGGCCTTGGCGGCGAGCAGGGTGTGGCGCATCTCGAGCTTATCCATGATGGGTCTCCTTGGGATTGAAGTTCACCAGTTTGCTGCTGGCAGGGTCGCCCTCGTCGGGCGTCGAGGAATCCGAATCAGCCTCGACAGGGTTGACCTTCTGGGGATAGGACAGCCCACGCCCGTCGATATCGGCGGTACGCAATGTGCTTGACCGATTCACCAGGAAGTCGATCAGGTAATTGCGGATCTTGTAGTAATTGGGGTTCTTGACGACTTCGGCGCGGCTGCGCGGCCGGGGCAGGTCGATCTCCACAGCCTCGGCGATGCGAGCCTCGGGCCCGTTGGTCATCAACAGGATGCGGTCGGCCAGCAGGATGGCCTCGTCGACATCATGGGTGATCATGAACACCGTCTGGCGGTCACGCCCCCAGATCTTGATCAGTTCGTCCTGGATCACACCGCGGGTCAGGGCATCTAGCGCCCCGAAGGGTTCGTCGAGCAGCAGCAGCTTGGGCTTGGTGGCAAAGGTGCGCGCGATACTGACGCGCTGGCGCATGCCGCCCGAGAGCTGGGATGGCTTGCGGTCGATGACTTCATCGAGGCCGACCATGCTCAGATACTCCCGGCTGTGCTCGTCCACCTTGGCCTTGCTCCAGTCCTTCCAGCGCGCGCGCACGCCGAACTTGACGTTCTCCAGGGCAGTGAGCCAGGGCAGCAGGCTGTAGTTCTGGAAGACCACCCCGCGCTCGAGCCCGGGACCCTTCACCTCATGGCCTTCCATGATCAGGCCGCCATCGGTGAACTGGTCGAGGCCGGCGAGGGCATTGAGGATGGTCGACTTGCCGCATCCAGAGTGGCCGATGATGCACACGAACTCGCCCTTCTCGAGATTGAAGTTGACGTTCTCGAAGACGGTCAGGTCGTCCTGGCCACGTCCCTGGGGAAAGCGTTTGCTGGCCTGTTGGACTTGAACGAAATGTTGACTCATGGGGTTACTCCTCGTAAGTCACCAGGCGCGAGACGAAGGCCAGGCACATGTCGAGCAGCATGCCGACCACCCCGATCATCAGGATCGAGAAGATCACGCTGGTCAGGTCCAGGTTGTTCCACTCGTTCCAGACGTAGTAGCCGATGCCGGTGCCGCCGACGAGCATCTCTGCGGCGACGATCACCAGCCAGGCGATACCGATCGAGATGCGCATGCCGGTGAGAATGGTCGGTGCCGCGGCGGGCAGGATGACCTGGAAGGCGGTCTTCAAGGGCGACAGCTGATGGGTGCGGGCGACATTGACCCAGTCCTCACGCACCCCGGCCACGCCGAAGGCGGTGTTGATCAGCATCGGCCATATCGAGCAGATGAAGATCACGAAGATCGCCGACGCCTCGGAGTCACGAATGATGAAGAGCGCCAGGGGCATCCAGGCCAGGGGCGAGATCGGTTTCAGCACCTGGATGAAGGGGTTCAGCGCCCGATACATCAGCGGCGACATGCCGATCAAGAAGCCCACCGGGATGGCGACGGCCGCCGCCAGCAGGTAGCCGGCGAGTACCCGGTAGAGAGAGTATCCCAGCTGGATGCCGATGCCCTTGTCGTTGGGTCCGGCGTCGTAGAAGGGATTGGACAGCTCCTCCCAGGCGCGCTCGATGACGTCCGAGGGCGGGGGCACCCGGGCGGTGTCCTCGACGCCGCCCATCAGCTTCTCGTACTCGGTCATCTCGACGCTGTTGTCAGCGCTGGGGACCTGATTGAGACCCTCCCAGAGGCCCAGCCCGACGACCAGCAACACCAGGGCGACCAGCGCCGCCCTCATGTTGAGACTGAGATTCCACTCGGTGGTCGTACGATCCATATCAACCCCTCCCGATGGCGAAGCTCTTCACATAGGCTTCGGGCTGGGTGTAGTCGAAGGTCTTGCCCATGATCTCGTAGTTGCGGCTGGCCTGTTCGGGGGCGTCGTAGCCCAACTCCTTCATGACCTTCCTGGCATCGCTGGCCAGGTAGACCTGCTCGGCGATCTGCTGGTAGTTGACGTCGCCCTCGATGTAGCCCCAGCGCTTCATCTGGGTGAGTATCCACACTGCCATCGAGTGCCAGGGGAAGGGGTCGAAGTCGATGCGGTCCGGCACCTGCTGGACCCCGCCAAGGCCGTCGGCGTAGGTCCCGGTCAATACCTGCTCGATGACCGTCACCGGCTGGTTCAGGTAGTTGGTCGGGGCAATCGCGGAGGCGATTTCCTTGCGGTTCTCATGCTTCGACGAGTACTGGGTCGCATCGATGATGGAGCGCAGCAGGGCGCCATAGGTGTTGGGGTTCTCGGTGGCGAACGCCTGGCTCGTGGCGAAGGCGCAGCACGGATGGCCTTCCCAGATTTCCTTGGTCAGCAGGTGGATGAAGCCGATACGCTCGTAGACGGCGCGCTGGTTGAAGGGGTCGGGCGACAGGAAGCCATCGATGTTGCCGGCCCGCAGGTTGGCGACCATCTCGGGGGGCGGAATCACTCGGATCTGAATGTCCTGATCGGGATCGAGCCCGTGCTCGGCCACGTAGTAGCGCAGCAGGAAGTTGTGCATCGAGTATTCGAAAGGCACCCCGAAGATGAAGCCCTTCCACTGCTTGGGATCGCGCTTGTCCTTGTGGTCATTGTGCAGCACGATCGCCTGGCCATTGATGTTCTCGACGGCCGGCATGATGTAGGGCTCAGGGGTCGAACCCGCACCCATGGTCATGGCTAGCGGCATCGGGGTCAGCATGTGGGCCGCGTCATACTCGCGGTTCAATGACTTGTCGCGGGCCACGGCCCAGCCTGCGGTCTTGATCACCGAGACATCCAGGCCATAGCGCTCATAGAAGCCCATCGGGTGCGCCATGATGATCGGGGTCGCACAGGTGATCGGCACGAAGCCGACGTTGAGCTTGGACTTCTCCAGCGGCCCCATGTCCTCCTTTACCGCCGCCTTGATGGCATCCATGGGCAGGAAGCTCGCCAGGGCGGCGGCCGCGGTGCCGCCACCGACCAGTTTCATGAACTGGCGGCGATGCATGTCGCTGTGGCCGAAGATGCCGCGCACCAGCGTGCTCTCCACGACACGATCGAGCATCGCTTCGTTGTCCGGCAGGGCTTCCTGCTCGGTCTTGGCATGGGCCGTATGTGCATGGTCGTGGTGGCCGGAGGTGGCCTGACAATCATGACAGTCGCACGAGCGACCATGGATCAGCGATTGGCGATGGTCGAAGGGGTTACCCAGGCTGTTGTGATCTTTCATGTTGTAGTTCACCTCACTGGATCATGGGGGAGGGGAGCCGCTTCATTGGCGGTCTGTTCGAAGGCCCAGCGTCTCGACTGGACACCGAATAAAGTTGCGAACGCCGTGCCAAATCACTTGAATGCGAATAAAAGGAATATCCGTCAATGGGTTGATGGTTGGCATGTGCAGGCCAGCCCACCTCTTATGCGTGACGATATCTCGTAATTTACGAACCTTCGTGACTATAAATGACGAGATTTCGAGTCTGTCGTGGTCCTGGTGTGTTAAAAAGAGATCACTGCCATGCGAGCCGACCCCATGCCCCTTTCCGACCAGGCCTTCCAGGCCGCTCCGCAAGCCATGCTGATCGTCGATCCCTTCGAGGACCGGCTGTTGAAGGTCAACCTTGCCGCCGAGACGCTGATGGGGGGCGATGCGGATCAGCTCAACGCACGCCCGTTCAGCCATTTTCTGAGTGCCTCCCTGCCGCTCTGGGTGACTTTCAGCGATGAAGCCCTGACGCGTCCGCCGGCCTGGTCGGATGACCTGGTGTTGCTTGACCTGGGCCGTCAGCCGCATCGGATCGAGATCTTCGCGGTGCCGTTGGCCGAGGGGTCTCGACTGCTGCTGACCCTGGTCGAGCGTGACAAGGTCGAACGCCGTCGGTCCCAGGCCGATCTGAGTCGCCAGCATCGAAGCGGGAAGGTCGGTTGGCAGCGCATAGAGCAGGTCTTCGAGCGCATCGAACGCCAGAATCAGCTCATCCTGGGGGCGGCGGGGGAGGGCATCTATGGGCTTGATGCCGAAGGCAAGACCACCTTTGTCAATCCTGCCGCCGAGCGCATCCTCGGCTGGAGCAGTAGCGACATGGTGGGTCACGATGCCCATCGGCTGTTTCATCACACGCGCATCGATGGCAGTGAGTTCCCCGTGCAGCAGTGCCTGATTCACGCCTCGTTCAGCGACGGTCAGGTCCATCGCGTCGATGACGAGGTGTTCTGGCACAAGAATGGCGAGCCGGTGCCGGTCGAATACACCAGTACGCCCATCTTCGAGATGGGGCGTCTGGTCGGCGCCGTGGTGCTGTTTCGCGACATCAGTGAGCGAAAGCAAGGCGAACAGCGACTGCGTGACGCCCTGGCGGAGGTGGGCTCGCTCAAGCGGCGCCTGGAGCTCGAGAACAAGTACCTGCAGGAGGAGATTACCGCCGAGCTCAATCACAGCGAGATCGTCGGCGAGAGCCCGGCGGTGGCACAGCTGATTCGTCAGATCGCCCTGGTGGCGCCCACCGATGCCAACGTGCTGATCAATGGTGAGTCCGGCACCGGCAAGGAGCTGATCGCCCGCGCTATCCATGCCGACAGCTCGCGGGGCGATCGCCCGATGATTCGGGTCAACTGTGCGGCGATTCCCCGTGACCTGTTCGAAAGTGAGTTCTTCGGGCATGTGAAGGGGGCCTTCACCGGGGCGACCAGCGACCGGTTGGGGCGTTTCGAGCTGGCCGATGGCGGCACCCTGTTCCTGGATGAGGTGGGGGAAATTCCCCTGGAGTTGCAGGGCAAGCTGTTACGGGTGCTGCAGGATCAGCAGTTCGAACGGGTCGGCGAGGTCCATACCCGGAAGGTCAATGTGCGCGTGATGGCCGCGACCAATCGCGACTTGCATGAGATGGTGGCCGCCGGCACCTTCCGCGAGGATCTCTATTTCCGCCTCAATGTGTTTCCGATCGCCTCGGTCCCCCTGCGTGAGCGCATCGAGGACGTGCCCCTGCTGGCACAGCACTTCCTGAAACGTGCCTGTCAGAAATTCAACAAGCCCGGAGAGCGCATCCCGCTTGCGCAGCTGGAGGTGCTCAAGCGCTATCGATGGCCGGGTAATATCCGCGAGTTGGAGAACATCATCGAACGACAGGTCATCGTCTCTCAGGACCGGCGGCTGATCTTCGATGATCTGTTGTCGGCCGAGCCAGGGCCGGGAGCTCGGACGTCGCTCCCCACGGTCACGCAGCGGGCGCCGTTGCCCGAGCAGGAACTCTCCCGTCGCCAGCGCGACAATGTCGTCACGGCACTGATGCAGAGCGCAGGCAAGGTATCGGGGGCAGGGGGGGCAGCGGAGCTGCTGGGGGTCAAGCCGACGACGCTGTTCTCACGACTTCGCAAATGGGGCATCGAGCCCGCCGACTTCAAGGCTCGCGACAGGACCAGCTGAGGCCGCGGGGCCGATGATCATCGACCCCGCGGTGGACGGGCATTCCGAGGCTGTTCGCCGTGGTGACGACGATAGCCTCAGGGCTATCGACTCCCGTCGGTGCGTCGACTGTCCGTAGAGAGCGGGTTCTGTCCCGAACTGGCGACAGGCTTGGAGTTACGAAGCCGTCGGCCACCACGGCGAGGCGTAAGATCTACCTGTTCGATGAATTCCATATCATCCCAGTCCGTTCCGTTGAGGCCCCGGGCCTTTTTATCGGGCCGCCGACCCCGACCCCCAAAGGTCCTGTCCCTCTCGCCTTCCCCGCCCTCGGGGCGGACCTCGGCGCTGAGCGGGCGCATGGGCATCAAGCCTGTCATGGCGGTGATGAGGAGGAGGCCGCCTGCCAGCCTGAACAATCGACGTCGTTCCGGGTTCGGAGTTACCGGAGGTTCGTCGGGGTGAACCGCGGGTGCAGGATAGATGACGTCCGCTACGGGCATACGGGCAGTTTGGTCCATTATTATTTCCCCTTCACTGGGTTTTTTTCGACCGCCGACGCCGGAGGGCCCAGAGTCGCGCACGAAAGTGCGTGCTAGAAGCGTGCCATCCATCAGGCCCTGGTTGAAAAGAAGTAGAAGTACATTGTGTTGAGAAAATCGACCGATCGTTCGTTTTTCTCAAAAGGCGAGAAAAACCCTGGAAAATGCACGAATTCATGCAAGGAGAGGCGCTCCGTGCGTCATGTGAGTGCATCAGACCCCGAGGGGATTCGAGCCCGAAGGCCCGTCTTCGCTGGCTCTCTAGCTGTGATCTCTCGGGCGGTTGTCCAGGCGGCCCAGCAGGCGCTGCCACAAGGAGGACATGCCGCTTCGGGCACGTGTGATCGGGTGGGGTCCGGCCGACCCGGCCAGGAACTCGGCAATCGGTGCGACCTGGTCGACCCGGTCGAGCATGGGGGCGTGGCCACAGCCGGGCACTTCGTGGGTCACCAGGCCGGGCTGCGCCTCGGCCATGCGTGTCACGCTCTCGGCCTTGAGCAGCGGCGATTGCCGGCCTCGGACGACCATCAGCGGGCAGCGGATTGCGGCCCAGTCGGCCCAGGTGTCCCGGGGGGTGTCATGGACGAATTGCTCGCCGATGCGGGGATCGTAGTGGTAGGTCCAGCTGCCGTCGGGCAGGCGACGGGCACTGCCCAGGGCGAGGCGACGCCAGGCGTCGTCACCCTCGATGCCGAAGCCCTTGTAGTGGCGCCGTAGCTCGGCCTCCAGGTCGCCGAAGCGGGTGAAGCGATGGGGCACGCCGAAGTAGCCGGCCAGATCCGCCAGACCCTCGGGGTCGAGTTCCGGGCCCACGTCGTTGAGCACCAGCCGCTCGATGCGCGCCGCGCTCTCCGGCTCGGCGGCCAGGAGCATGCCGATCAATCCGCCCATGGAGGTGCCCACCCAGGGAACCCGCTCGAGGCCGAAGTGATCGAGCAGCGCCAGTGCTACGCTCATGTAGTTAGCGTAGAGGTAGTCGTGGGCGGGGTAGAGCGACCAGCTCGACAGGCCGCGTCCCGGGGTGTCCGGGGCGAGCACTCGCCACTCGGGTCCCAACTCGCGGGCGAAGTCGGCGAAGTCGCCGCCGTGGCGGGCCAGGCCATGCCAGGCGATCACGGTGCGCGGTGCCTCGGGATGCCAGATCCTGACGGCGACCTCCAGCTCTCTCACCCTGACGAGTTCCAGAGCATCCATGGGCGTTCTCCCTCAGTGGGCCAGGCCGTAGCGGACCGAGCTCTAATGGACCGAGCTTTAACGGCCCACGCCGCGAGGGAGCATAGCGGATTTTTCCGGACAAGGGCCAGGATCCACCATCGCCTGTCAGCTTGGCGGTGGACTAAAGCAGTACACATGCGACAATGTATGTAAATTTTCTTCTTCCAGAAACCGAGGATCTACCGATGATGTGTTCCCGTCCCCTTCGTCGCACCGGCGCGCGGTTTGCCCGCCTCACCCTGCTGCCGGCGCTGGTCGCCTCGGCCTTCGCCTCACCCCTGCAGGCGGCTGATCTCCTGACCATCGCCAGCGATGCCATGGACAGCAACGCCGAGCTTGCCGCGGCCCGGTCACAGACGAGCAGCGTCGGGGCGGGGCGGGACGTGCAGCAGAGCGACCTGCTGCCACAGGTCGACCTCACGGGCAACCTGACCCACAACCGCCAGTACGAGAGCCAGTCGAGCGGTTTCCAGACCGCGGATGACAGCTACACCGGCGCCAGCCTGACACTGGAGGCCACTCAGGCGCTCTTCGATGCGCGAAACAGCCGCGAGGTGGAGCAGACTGAGCGCGAGATCGACCAGCAACTCTACCGGCTGGCTGCCACCGAGCAGCAGGTGCTGATCAATGTCTCCTCGGCCTACTTCGAGATCCTGCGTGCCCATGAGGTGCTCGAGGCCCGGCGCGCCCAGGAGCGGGCCATCGGTCGCCAGCTGGAGCAGGCCCGGGAGCAGTTCGAGGTGGGGCTGATCGCCATCACCGAGGTCGAGGAGGCCCAGGCGGCGTTCGACCAGGCGCGTGCCGAGCGCATCACGGCACAGAGCAACCTGCAGGTCAGCTTCGAGGCCCTGGAGCGCCTGACCGGCCAGCGATATTCCAGCATCGATTCGCTGGGGGACGAGATCCCCATTGCGCCTCCCACCCCCGGCGATCGCGATCATTGGGTGGAGATGGCCATGGAGAACAATCCCCTGGTACTGGCCAGCCAGGCCGCGGTCGAGGTCTCGCGCGGTAGCGTCGACATCGCCCGTGCGGGTCGCCAGCCCACGGTCAACGCCTTCGCCAACTACAACTATGCCGACGATGACCGGGAAGCGATCGAGGGCCACAACTCGTCAAGCCAGGTCGGCCTGCAGGCGAGTCTGCCGCTTTATACCGGGGGGCGGACCTCGGCCAGCATCCGCCAGAACACCTACCTGCTGGAGGCCAGCCAATATGAATTCGAGGCCCAGCGCCGCGACACCATCCAGCAGGTCCGCTCGTTCTATACCCAGGTCAGCAACGACGTCTCCACCGTGGAGGCCCGTGCCCAGGCCATCGTATCCAATCAGAGTGCCCTGGACGCCACCCGCGCCGGCTACGAGGTGGGAACCCGCAACATCGTCGATGTGCTCAACGCCGAGCAGAACCTCTACAACGCCATCGCCGAGCACGCCAGCGCCCGCTATGACTACGTGATCAACCTGCTCACCCTGCGCCAGCAGTCGGGCAGCCTGGATGTTCCGGCGGTGAAGGAGGTGAATGCCTGGCTGGACGGCGGCAGTGTCTCCTTCATCCTGCCCGAGGAGGCCGAGTCGAGCGATGCGGCCATGGAGATCGGCGAGCCGCCTCAGCCCGTGCGCTGATGCTCTTCGACGCGTTGCCTTTCCCCTTCATGACTTGCTTGACCGGACACGGATTGACAGGACCTGAACCATGCGTATTGCTTCACGCTTTTTAATTGTCATCATATTCCTCGGCGTGGTGCTGGGAGGCATCTTTGGCTACAAGTTTTACCAGTTCGGCCAGATGCAGGAGCAGATGTCCCAGCCCCAGCCGCCTGCCCAGATTTCCGCCATCGAGGCCAGTACCCAGAACTGGACACCTGCCTTCAAGGCAGTGGGCAGTATCGAAGCCGTGAACGGTATCGAGGTAGCCAATGAAGTGTCCGGTATCATCCAGGAGATTAATTTCGACTCCGGCGATACCGTCCAGCAGGGCGACGTACTTGTCCGCCTGAACGCGGACATCGATGAAGCTGCCCTGAGCACTCGGCGGGCCGAAGCCCGGTTGTCGGAACAGGAGTTCCGACGCATATCCGACCTGCTTCCGAAGCGTGCCGTGTCCCAGTCCCAGTACGACGAAGCCAAGGCGAATCTCGACGCGGCCAGGGCCCGGGTAAACGAAGCCGAGGCGCAACTGAGCAAGAAGGTCATCCGGGCGCCGTTCGATGGCACGCTAGGTATCCGCATGGTGGATCAGGGCGAATATGTTGCGACCGGAACCCCGATTGTGGAAATCAACATGCTGGATCCGATCTACGTCGACTACACCGTGTCGGAAAAAGACCTGACGAATGTGGCGACGGGCTACTCGGTGGCGGTGACGGTGGCGGCGATTCCGGACCAGACCTTTGAAGGCAATGTCAGCGCCATCAACACATCGATCAACCCCGAAACCCGCACGGTGCGCATTCGCGCCACCCTGGACAACCCTGAAAATCGCCTGCGGCCAGGCATGTTCGCGACCATCCAGACACGTCAGCCAAAGGATAATGAGGTGATCACGTTGCCGCGCATGGCGATCTCCTACAACACCTATGGCGACTATGTGTTCGTGGTTGAAGAAAACGATAACGGCGCTCTGGTGGTTAACCGCCGCAGCATCACCACCGGTGAAACCCGTGACACGCAGGCGGCGGTGCTGTCTGGCCTGAAGGCGGGTGAAACCGTGGTTGCCAAGGGGCTGCTTCGTCTGCGGGCCGGCCAGCAGGTCGAGATACAGACAGACGAGCAACCGCAGGAGGCAACCGAGTAATGCGATTCACCGACATCTTTATACGCCGGCCGGTGCTCGCGACGGTGATCAGCTTGCTCATACTCCTGTTGGGTGTAAGAGCGGCGATGGAAATGGAAATCCGCCAGTATCCCCAGCTGGAAAGCACCACCGTGACCGTTACCACGGCGTATCCGGGTGCCAGCTCGGATCTGATCAAGGGCTTCATCACCACCCCCTTGCAGCAGGCCATCGCCGAAGCCAGCGGTATCGATTACCTGACATCCACCAGCACCCAGGGCACCTCGACCATCAAGGCCGAGATGGAGTTGAACTACGACGCCAATGCGGCGCTCGCCGAGATCCAGGCCAAGGTGGCCAGTCAGCGTAACGTTCTGCCCAGCGAAGCCCAGGACCCCGTCATCACCTCCACGACCGGCGACTCCACGGCGCTGATGTACATTGCCTTCTACAGTGAGGAGCTGGATGTTCCGCAGATCACCGATTACCTGACCCGTGTGGTACAACCCCAGTTGCAGGCCATTGCCGGCGTTGGCAAGGCCGGTCTTCTGGGGCGCACCTTCGCGCTGCGGGTATGGCTGGATCCGGAGCGCCTGGCGGCCGTCGACATGACGCCTCAGGACGTGATAGCCAAGCTGCGCGCCAACAACTACCAGGCCGCTGTCGGCAACACCAAGGGTGCCTATACCGAAATCAGCATGACGAGCAACACGGACGTTGCCGATCCAGACAACTTCCGCAACCTTGTGGTCAAGCAGTTTGAAGGCACTCAGATCCGTCTGCAGGATATTGCGCGGGTCGAACTGGGGTCTCAGACCTACGACCAACTGGCCCTGTATAAAGGTCAGCCGGCCACCTATGCGGCGATTGAACTGGCACCGGGAGCTAACCCGTTAACCGTGGCGGGGCTGGTGAAGGCGGAGCTGCCCGAGATCGAAAGCCAGCTGCCGTCGGGTCTGAATGCGCGACTGGCGTACGATGCATCGGATTTCATCGAAGATTCCATCAAGGAAGTGATCAAGACCCTGCTGGAAGCCTTGGTCATCGTGCTCGTCGTGGTGTTCCTCTGTCTGGGCTCCGTGCGGGCAGCGTTGGTGCCCTCGGTGGCGGTGCCTCTGTCGCTGATTGGTGGCGCCTTCGTCATGTTGTTGTTCGGTTTCTCGCTGAACCTGCTGACGTTGCTGTCCATGGTGTTGGCCATCGGGCTGGTGGTCGACGACGCCATCATTGTGGTGGAGAACGTCCACCGGCACATCGAGAAAGGGGAAACGCGTTTCCAGGCTGCCATCAACGGTGCTCGTGAAATGGCGGTGCCCATCATCGCCATGACGACCACCCTGGTGGCGGTGTATGCGCCGATCGGTTTCATGGGCGGGCTCGTCGGTTCCCTGTTCACCGAATTCGCCTTTACCCTGGCCGGTGCCGTGTTGATTTCGGGTATCGTTGCCTTGACCCTGTCTCCCATGCTGTCGGGCAAGGTGCTCAAGCCCCACGGCAATCCCGGCCGGTTCGAGCAGCTGGTGGAGGTCACGTTCAACGGTCTCGCCAGTGGTTACAAGTCGGCCTTGCGATCGCTGATGCAGACCAAATCGGTGGTGGTGTTCTTTGCGATGGTGGTGCTGGGCTCCATCTACTTCATGGTGACGATGAGCCAGAACGAACTGGCGCCCACCGAGGATCAGGGCATTCTCTTCTTCCAGGGACAAGGGCCGCAGACCTCGACATTGAACTACCTCCAGGAGGGAGGCGCCGAAATCCAGCAACGCATGTCGGCGCTGCCGGGCTACCAGGAAGACTTCATGATCATCGGCATTACCAGCCCGAACGCGGTGTTCGGCGGTTTCAAGATGGCCCCCTGGAGCAAACGGGAGGTATCCCAGTTTGAGGTCCAATCCCAACTGAATGCCGAGCTGAGCAAGGTTACCGGTTTGCAAACCGCCGTGTTCCCTAGCCCGTCGCTGCCGGGCTCGGGTGGCGGCTTGCCGTTTCAGTTCGTGATTGCCACGGGGGGCAGTTACGAGCAGATGAACCAGGTGGCGGATGAGTTGCTGGGCAAGGCCATGGGCAGTGGCAACTTCATGTTCCTGCAGAAGTCCATCAACTTCGACCGACCCGTGATCCGTATCAATGTGGATCGGGATCGTGTGGCGGACCTGGGATTGTCCATGCAGGACATCGGCCAGACCCTGTCGAGCATGCTGGGTGGTGGTTACATCAACCGCTTCAATATGGAAGGGCGGTCGTATCAGGTCATTCCCCAGGTTGATCAACAATTTCGCCTGGACGAACAGAAGCTGAACGAATACCAGATCCGCACCGACAGCGGTGATCTGGTTCCGCTGGGCAGTGTGGTGAGCTTCACCCGCGATGTGGAACCTTCCAGCCGAACCCAGTTCAACCAGCTGAACTCCCTGACGCTGCAGGGGGTCGTCAAACCCGGCGTCGCCCTGGGTACCGCCATGGATTACATGGAGAAAACGGCCACCGAGGTGTTCCCTCAGGGCTACAGCTACGACTACACCGGCCAGACCCGGCAGCAGGCGACCCAGGGTAACGCCTTGATGGTGACGTTCTTACTGTCGCTGATCGTCATCTACCTGGTGCTAGCGGCCCAGTTCGAAAGCTGGCAAGATCCGTTCATCATTCTGATCTCGGTGCCCATGTCGGTGGCCGGCGCCATGGCATTCATCATGCTTGGCTTTGCCTCCATGAACATCTACACCCAGGTGGGGTTGATCACCCTGATCGGCGTGGTCTCCAAGAACGGTATCCTGATCGTCGAATTCGCCAATCAGTTGCAGAAGCACAATGGACTCAACAAGGTCGATGCCGTGATTGAAGCCGCCTCTATCAGGCTTCGTCCGATCATCATGACCTCTGCGGCCTTGATCGCCGCCATGGTGCCGCTGCTGGTCGCTATCGGCCCCGGGGCGGAAAGCCGCTTTGCCATCGGCCTGACCATCAGCACCGGGCTGGGCATTGGCACCCTGTTTACCATCTTCGTGCTGCCGGCGTTCTATATCCTGCTCGGTCGTGAACACCAGGCATCATAGGACGCTGGATAGGAGCAGGCACTGGGCCGGGAATGATACGACTCGGCGAACAGCGGAATCGCGGCCTCACCCGGCGGGTGGGGTTCGCATCAGGGCCAGCTGGGTGTCCACCAGGGTCGTGCCGCGCTCGAGGATCGAGAGCTGCTGGTGGTTTGCGCAGCCAGTCAGGGAAGTGGCCGGTGAGTATGCAGTGCAGCAGACGGGGGCCAACGTCCGGGGAGATGCCGGAGGCGCCTGGCCGACTGGAAGCGGCCACCTGAACCGCCGTATATCGAACACTGTTGACGGTGGTCTGGTTGCTTCTCGTTGCTTCTCGTTGCTTCTCGTTGCTTCTCGTTGCTGAAAGTTTCTGGATCAGTCGCCGAGATACGTCTAGCTTGAAATCAAGCTGTCTGGTTTAGGGTACATATGGTCTGATGCCACTCGAGCCTAGGCTCGCCCCGGTGAACTCCAATGAACGTCAAAGGGGAAAAAACGGACCTGCAAGGGGCCGTTCGTCTCTGTCGTCAAGCCTTCACTTCAGTGGGCTTCTTCAGCCTGTTCATCAACTTGCTGATGCTGGTCCCCGCTATCTACATGCTCCAGGTCTACGATCGGGTCCTCTCGACACAGAGCCCCGATACCCTGCTGATGCTGACCCTGGTCGTGTTGTTCCTGTTCGCCATCATGGGGTTGCTCGAGTTGATTCGCTCCCGGATCCTGGTGCGCATCGGCAACCGGCTCGATACCCTGCTCAACGGCCGGCTCTACCGTGCGATGTTCCACCGCAGCCTGATCAGTGACGGCAGCGGCTCGGCCCAGCCCCTCGACGATCTCGCCAACCTGCGTCAGTTCCTCTCCGGCAACGGCCTGGTGGCGCTGTTCGATACCCCCTGGGTGCCGATCTACCTGGCGGTGCTGTTCCTGTTCCACCCCTGGCTGGGGCTGTTTGCCACCGCCTCTGGCCTGGTGTTGCTGGCGCTGGCGGTAGCCAGCGAGAAGGCCACTCAGCCGCTGCTGGCACAGGCCCATGGCGAGAAGATCAAGGCCCGCGAACAGGTGGTGTCCAACCTGCGCAATGCCGAGGTGCTGCATGCCATGGGCATGCTGCCGGGCATCATGGCGCGCTGGTCGCAGCGCCATCACCGTTATATGGCCGGCATGTCCCAGGCCAATGACCGCAGCGGTACGCTCGGCAACCTCTCCAAGGTGCTGCGCCTGCTCGCCCAGTCGCTGATCCTGGGTCTGGGCGCCTGGTTGGTGCTGCGCGGCGAACTTACTCCGGGCATGATGATCGCCGGATCCATCATCATGGGGCGGGCGCTGGCCCCCATCGACCGCGTGATCGGCTCCTGGAAGAGCGTCGTCTCGGCACGGGGCGCTTACGAGCGCCTCGACACCTTGCTCAGGAAGACACCCGACGAGCAGGAGCGCATGTCGCTGCCGGCCCCGCGTGGCGAGATAGTGGTGGAGGGTGTGGCCGCGGCGCCCCCCGGCAGCCGCACGCCCACCCTGGGCGGCATTGAACTGGCGGTAGCGCCTGGGGAACATGTCGGCATCATCGGCCCTAGCGCCGCGGGCAAGTCGACCCTGGCCCGGGTGCTGCTGGGTATCTGGCCGCCCCTGGTTGGCACGGTGCGTCTCGACGGTGCCGACATCACGTTGTGGAATCGCGAAGAGCTCGGCCCCCACGTTGGTTACCTGCCCCAGGACATCGAGCTGTTCGAGGGCAGCGTGGCCGAGAATATTGCCCGCTTCGGTGAGGTGGAGACCGAGGCGGTGGTCAGCGCCGCGCGCAAGGCCGGCGTGCATGAGATGGTGCTGGGGCTTTCCGAGGGCTACGACACACTGATCGGCCCTGGCGGTGCCGGCCTCTCAGGCGGCCAGCGCCAGCGTATCGCCCTGGCTCGGGCGCTCTATGGCCGACCGGTGGTGGTGGTGCTCGATGAGCCCAATGCCAGCCTCGATGATCGCGGAGAATATGCCCTGCGCGCGGCGATCGCTACGCTCAAGCGCGAAGGGGTGACGCTGTTCGTGATCAGCCACCGTACCCACCTGTTGAAGGGAATGGACAAGCTGCTGATGCTGCGTGACGGGCGGATCCAGCTGTTCGCCCCGACTGCGGAGGTGCTGGCAAGCCTCGCTGGCAAGGCGGCAGTTGCCCAGAGTGCCGGGCAGGCGGCGCGAACAGGGATGACGGCGGTGGTCGCCGGTCAGTCCGGCGCGGCGAAGCCCTCTGCTGCAGGAGACAACGACAATGAACAGACTGCTTGACTTCGACGAGCATCGGAAGGTGGCGCCCGGCCCCCCGGCCATCCTGGAGGGCGAATATGCGCTGCAGGTGCCGGTCAACAGCCGCCGCTATCAGCGCCTGGGACTACTGGTGCTGCTGCTGGCGCTGGGCGGTTTCAGTGGCTGGGCCTTCACTGCCAACCTGGCCGTGGCCGTGGTTGCTCCCGGTCATGTAACCGTGGAGTCTTTCCGCCGTTCCGTGCAGCACCTGGAAGGCGGCGTGGTACGCGAGATCCTGGTCGAGGATGGTGACCTTGTCGAGGCGGGGCAGCCGCTGGTGGTGATCGATGACACTCGGGCGCGAGCCCAGTTGCAGATCGTGCGCAACCAGTACCTGGTGGGCAAGGCCACCGAGCTGCGCCTGCTTGCCGAGCAGCGCGGCGATGACGCGCTGGCCTTTCCTGCGGAGCTGCTCGGCAGCGACCTGTCCAGAGTCCGCGAGATGCTCGCCGTGCAGCAGGCCCTGTTCGTGGCCCGTCGCCAGTCGCTGCATGGCACCCTCGAGGCCCTCGACGAGCAAGCCATCCAACTGAATCAGCAGATTCAAGGACTCGAGGAAATGGTTCGCTTCGGTGAGCAGGAACTGGCCTCGCTGCGGGTAGAGGCCAATGACCTGCGTGGCCTGTTCAAGAAGGGCATGGTCAGCAATCAGCGGTTGCGCGAGGTGGAGCGTGACCTCCTGGCGCTATCCCGCGAGGTCGCCAGCTACCGCTCCGATATCGCCCGCCTCGGCTCCCAGGTCAGCGAGAGCCGCATGCAGCGGGAGATCCGCCTGCAGGAATTCTATCGCGATGTGGGGGAAGAGCTTCGCCAGGCCCAGGTCAGCGTCACCGAGGCCGAGGAACGCATCAATGCCCTGGCCGATCAGGTGGCGCGCACTACCCTCACCGCCCCGGTGGCAGGCATCGTGGTGGAGCGCCGGGTGCACTCGGTTGGCGATGTGGTGCGCCCCGGCGACCCGCTGCTGGATATCGTGCCAGCCGATGGGCGTTTCCTGGTCGAGGCCCGGGTGGTGGATCGCGATATCAACCGCCTGCACCCCGGCCAGCTGGCGGAGATCCGCTTCACCGCCTTCAACCAGCGCAGTACCGACATCATTGCCGCGGAGGTGGTCTTCGTCAGCGCCGACAGTCAGCTGGACGAAGCCACAGGCGTCCGCTTCTATCGGGTGCGGCTACGCGTGCTCGACAATGAACGCGACAAGGTCAACGAGCAGATGCAACTGCTGGCCGGCATGCCCGCCGAGGTGATGATTCACACCGGCGAGCGCACCTTCGCCAGCTACATCACCAAGCCTGTCCAGGACATCCTGGCGCGTGCCATTCGGGAGGGCTGAGCATGATGACACCTTTCGCTGCATCACAAAGCTGCCTGGCACTGCCCGTCGGGGGAGAGACATGGTAGGGGATGCCCCCCTGATTCAGCTGGTGACCGAGTTGAACGCTCCGGCCCAGCTATTCGGCGACTTCCTTCACCAGCAGTTGGACTGCAAGGTGGTCCTGCTCTCACCGCAAGCCACGCTCAAGCCGAGGGAGGGCTGCCATCTACTGGTTCTGCTGGATGTCGATCATCTCGATGATGCAGCCCTGCACGAATGGCAGCGACAGGCCGGTGATCTGTCTGAGATTACACTGGCTGCCTTCAACCTTCGTGACGAGCGCCATGCCGTCGAGCTGCTTGCCAGCCTGAACCTCTTTGGTGTCTTCTATCGCAGCGACAGCCTGGCGCTGATCTGCAAGGGGCTGAGGCTCATGCTGACCAAGAGACAGCCCTGGATGACGCGGTCACTGATGGCTCGGCTGCTCGACAACTACCGGCACCACCAGATCGATATCTATCGTCCCACCTGCGGGCTTACCAGGCGTGAATTGGAGATACTCAGCCTGCTCGGGTCCGGGGCTTCCAACAGGGAGATCGCCGACCTGCTATTCGTCAGTGAACATACCGTCAAGTCACACCTCTACAATGTCTTCCGCAAGATCGATGTGCACAGTCGGAGTCAGGCGATCCACTGGGCTCATCTCCACCTGGGTACTCCCCCCCTCTTAAAACGCCGCAAATCCTAGTAACGCACGGCCTTTTCTCCTGCTATTTCATGACTCTCGCGTCTTTGACCGATGCGCTGCACGCTTTCGAAAGTGAAATATATCAGCCTTTTCAGGCCCCCTCGGATAAACAAGCGTATGGCGAGAGTATCCGACACGTTGTATCCCCTTTGAATTAAATATCTCATACGTCGGGAATTAAGTTATCTCACGCTAAGGCGTGTGATTTCTATGGGCTTTCTAAAGTGAAATATATCAGCCTTTTCAGGCCTCCTCGGATAAACCAGCGTATGGCGAGAGTATCCGACACGATGTATCCCCTTTGAATTAAATATCTCATACGTCGGGAATTAGGTTATCTCACGCTAAGTCGTGTGATTTCTATGGGCTTTTTCTAGCGATGCTGACAGCAGATAATTGATTCCCTTTGTTCATGTAATTCATCAATAAAATCGCGATTATTTGGCTAATTGTTGTTTGAGGGTTCGGCTTTCTTGGCTCCCTGCTGGCGAACACCTTGCGCGTCCTTCTGGAGGCATTGGACGAAACTCCCATCCAGTAGCGGCGCCAGGGCGATCCATGCCGTCAAGCCGATTACCGGCGTGCTGGCAAGGGCCGTCAGGGAAGAATGAGGGGCCGTCTCGAGAGGGGAAGATGCCCCCTTACGACGTTGCCGGACCTCGGAGTGGGTCAGATCAATGAAAAAAATCGAATCTCGCAGGGAGCATTCACATCCAGGGATCGGGAAATTCGCGGAGGTGTGTCATGTCAGATCATACAGTGAATATCACTAGTCCCATCGCGGTCGACGAAACTCCTGATGTGCAGGACACGCCGCTGAAGGACGAGATCGACGTCGTCGATGGACTTGGAATTCCGATTCTTTCCGACCTCTATACCACCTGGGGAACACCCGAGAACCTCGCCTACAAGGCGAATATGATTGAGACCCCACAGGGGGTCACGACCCTCCGCTGGGCGGTGAACGAGGCTGGAGGCGACGTCGTTAACGTCGACAGTGGCATGAAGGCACTCGACCCCGTATCGAATAGCTACGAAACGGTCATTCTCAACTACGCCCCGGGCGATGACAATATCCTCATCGGGACGACAGAGACAGGCGAAAATGTCGCTTTCATCGCGGTGATCGTGGAAGCCGCGGACGGTCTATCCGCCGACGTCTATCTCCTGGATTACCTGCCGAAGGAGCATAGTCTGGGCGGGGAGAACCACGATGACGTCTTCACGCTGGACAGCCTCTGGGTCCATGTCAGCGTGGATCAGAGCGTCGATTTCGACTTCGACGGCGCCCCCTCGGGGAACAACGTTTTCATGGCGTTCGGCGACCCCACTGTCCCCTATGACCCCAGTAATCCTGATGACCCTGATAGGGTTTCGATCGTGGTCACCGGCCGTACCGTGGGCGAGGAAGTCAACAGCAGCCATGCCGGGAGCGAACCCACGTCGCTGGCCGCCAATAGCAACAACATCAACGCCGGCGAGGGGCTGGCCATCACCTATGTGAAAGGCATGGTGGGAGACTTTCTGGTCCCCAACCTGAGCGGGCCCGAGGCGAGCGACCCCAACAACATCCAGTTCGACACGCTGCAGACGGCCACGCAAGCCTCGGTGACCATCGTCAAGGTGGGGCCCAGCGACACGACTGCGACGGTGCGTCTCACCGCGCTTTCAACTGAAAAGGAATTGGGCAGCGATTTTATTCCGGGTATCGGCATTCTAGGCGACCCCGGGGATAATGATACGGAGATCCCGATTACCGCGGTCTGGGTCAATGACACTTTATTGACTCCAGTAGATTACACGTATGACGGCAACACCGTGGTGATCACGGGAATCATCAACAATGATGTCATCACCTTCGAGACCACCCTCGACCACAACCGATTCCTTGTGGCCAACGGCGGGACGGGCAACGCCAGATTTAACGTCGGCGACGTGGCCATCGAAGACATCGATGTCCAGACCGACGCGGATCCCGTCACCCTCGAGTTCTACGATGACGGGCCGAAGATCGACCTGGCGCTCGGGGAGGGCGAGCTGCAGACCGACGACGGAGCGCTCCCGGGCGGCAATGCCGGCGGCACCACGACCGACATCGAAGGGCTGGGCAGCCTGTTCACGGTGGTGGCGGCCGGGACCGGGACCGGTGCGGATGACGCCGGCGACGGCGACGACATCGTCTACACGCTCGAGCTGGGCGCCAACACCAGCCCCGGGCTGGTCGATACCGCCACGGGGAACCTGGTCTTCCTGTTCGAGGAGAGCGGCGACATCGTCGGGCGCGAAGGCACCAACGCCACCGACGCGGAGACCGGTGACGAGGTGTTCCGCCTCGCGGTGGACGGCGGCACCGGCGCGGTGACGCTGACCCAGAGCCGCGCGGTCGAGCACGACACCGCCGATACGGCTGACTACCCGACCGACACCACCGGGCTCGGGGGGGCTGACGCGGTGTACCTGCGCGGCACGATCAGCGATGACGAGAGCGCGGCCGACACCGCCACCGACGCCATCGACATCTCCGGCAAGATCTCCTTCACCGACGACGGGCCGAAGATCGACCTGGCGCTCGGGGAGGGCGAGCTGCAGACCGACGACGGAGCGCTCCCGGGCGGCAATGCCGGCGGCACCACGACCGACATCGAAGGGCTGGGCAGCCTGTTCACGGTGGTGGCGGCCGGGACCGGGACCGGTGCGGATGACGCCGGCGACGGCGACGACATCGTCTACACGCTCGAGCTGGGCGCCAACACCAGCCCCGGGCTGGTCGATACCGCCACGGGGAACCTGGTCTTCCTGTTCGAGGAGAGCGGCGACATCGTCGGGCGCGAGGGCACCGACGCCACCGACGCGGCGACCGGTGAGGAGGTGATCCGCCTCGCGGTGGACGACAGCACCGGCGCGGTGACGCTGACCCAGAGCCGGGCGGTCGTGCACAGCACCCCCGACACCTCGGGCTATGCCACCGACATCACCGGGCTCGGGGGAGCGGACGCGGTGTATCTGCGTGGTACCATCAGCGATGACGAGACCAACGCCGACACCGCCACCGACGCCATCGACATCTCGGAGAAGATCTTCTTCACCGACGACGGGCCGAAGATCGACCTGGCGCTCGGGGAGGGCGAGCTGCAGACCGACGACGGCGACCTGGCGGGCGGTAACACCGGCGACGGCACCGGCACCGACAGCGATACCCAGGGCCTGGGTGACCTGTTCACGGTGGAGGCGTCCGGGACCGGGACCGGTGCGGATGACGCCGGCGACGGCGACGACATCGTCTACACGCTCGAGCTGGGCGCCAACACCAGCCCCGGGCTGGTCGATACCGCCACGGGGAACACGGTCTTCCTGTTCGACGAGAGCGGCGACATCGTCGGGCGCGAGGGTACCGACGCCACCGACGCGGCGACCGGTGAGGAGGTGATCCGCCTCGCGGTGGACGACAGCACCGGCGCGGTGACGCTGACCCAGAGCCGGGCGGTCGTGCACAGCACCCCCGACACCTCGGGCTATGCTACCGACATCACCGGGCTCGGGGGAGCGGACGCGGTGTATCTGCGTGGTACCATCAGCGATGACGAGACCAACGCCGACACCGCTACCGACGCCATCGACATCTCGGAGAAGATCTTCTTCACCGACGACGGGCCGAAGATCGACCTGGAGCTCGGCACGGAGACGCTGCAAACCGACGACGGCGACCTGGCGGGCGGTAACACCGGCGACGGCACCGGCACCGACAGCGATACCCAGGGCCTGGGTGACCTGTTCACGGTGGTGGCGGCCGGGACCGGGACCGGTGCGGATGACGCCGGCGACGGCGACGACATCGTCTACACGCTCGAGCTGGGCGCCAACACCAGCCCCGGGCTGGTCGATACCGCCACGGGGAACACGGTCTTCCTGTTCGACGAGAGCGGCGACATCGTCGGGCGCGAGGGCACCGACGCCACCGACGCGGCGACCGGTGAGGAGGTGATCCGCCTCGCGGTGGACGACAGCACCGGCGCGGTGACGCTGACCCAGAGCCGGGCGGTCGTGCACAGCACCCCCGACACCTCGGGCTATGCCACCGACATCACCGGGCTCGGGGGAGCGGACGCGGTGTATCTGCGTGGTACCATCAGCGATGACGAGACCAACGCCGACACCGCCACCGACGCCATCGACATCTCGGAGAAGATCTTCTTCACCGACGACGGGCCGAAGATCGACCTGGCGCTCGGGGAGGGCGAGCTGCAGACCGACGACGGAGCGCTCCCGGGCGGCAATGCCGGCGGCACCACGACCGACATCGAAGGGCTGGGCAGCCTGTTCACGGTGGAGGCGTCCGGGACCGGGACCGGGGCGGATGACGCCGGCGACGGCGACGACATCGCCTACACGCTCGAGTTGGGCGCCAACGCCGCGGCGGTCACGCTGGTCGACACGGCGACCGGGAACACGGTCTTCCTGTTCGAGGAGAGCGGCGACATCGTCGGGCGCGAAGGCACCAACGCCATCGACGCGGAGACCGGTAACGAGGTGTTCCGCCTCGCGGTGGACGGCGGCACCGGCGCGGTCACGCTGACCCAGAGCCGCGCGGTCGAGCACTACACGATCAACACGGCATCGCCCTACAATGGCGACAAGACCGGGCTCGGCGTGACCGACGCGATCCGGCTCGTGGGTACGATCAGCGACGACGAGACCGCGGCCGACACCGCGACCGACTTCATCGACATCTCGGAGAAGATCTTGTTCACCGATGACGGCCCGGCGATCACAGGACTCGATGATACCGAGATTCTGCAGTTCTTCGCTGGAGAGTCGGATAGCGACGCGGGGTTCCTCAGCTATGGCGCCGATGGTGAGAGGGACTTCGTGATCACCGGCTTCGACTTCACTCCCTTGGGCGAGACGAGCCTTGGGACTATATCCGGCAGCCTGTCTCCCGATGGCACGGTGTTGACCCTGAGCAGTGATCTGATTGTGGAAGGCGGTGGCCAATTCGGCGACTTCTTCCAGATCACCCTCGATGGGTCGGGCACCGGCAGCTATACGGCGCAGGTGCTCCAGGATAAGCCGATCCTCGAATTGGCGCTGATCGAGGATACGACCACACCCGGTGGCCCCGTGGAGCATATCGACCTGCCGGAGGGTGATCCGATCGTGACGCTGGATGGGTTCCTCTTCACCGATCCGAATGACACGTCAGACTTGATGACGACCTACGAGGATGGCGACAAGGACCTCAGCAGAGATCCATCTCTCACCGCTCAGGAGCTAGCCGCAGACGACATCAATATCAGCAACAAGGGGGGCGCGCTGAAGGATCAGCAGTTCGATGCAGGCGAGGGACTGGCGCTTCTCTTTAACGACGGAGTCGCCGGCGTCAGGTTCATCGTTGATGGGGGGACGGGGTCCCCTGGCTCAATGCTCACGATCAAGATGGCGGGGTATGATGAGTCGGGCAATCCTGTGAGAGACAAGGATGGTAATTTCGTGACTGAAGTTACCTTCCCACTGCCGAAGGGCAATGCCCTCCAGGAGGTTGTGTTCGAGGCCGAGGAGGGGGAGGAAATCTCTCAACTCATTCTCATCCATGACGCCACGGACAACGGCTTCCGTATCCCGGAGATCTATGCCTTCACGTTCGCCGATATCCCGGACATCGAGGGAACGGTTACCGTCGAGGCGACGGACGGCGACTTCGATGAGGCAGCCGATACCTTTGCCTTCTTCATCGACGGCGATGGTAGTGAAGCGATCGACCCGGGAATTGTCATCGCATAGCGATGGCGGTGTAAACCCGCAAGGCGGCGGCCACCCGGCCGCCGCTTTCTTTTACACGGCGGCATCCTCTCGGGCCAGCAGGGCCAGCTGGGTGTCCACCAGGGTCGTGCCGTGCTCGCGAAGCGAGTAGGCCTCGGTGTCGCGCAGCCAGTCGTGGAACAGGCCGCTGAGTATTGCCTGGAGCAGGCGGGTGGCGATCAGGGGGGAGATGCCGGCCCTGAGATGTCCGGCGTCATGGGCCGCGGTGAAGTAGTCCTGCAGGGCCTCGACGCAGTCGATGACCATCTCGTCCAGCATGGTGTTGGGGTCGATGTCGCTGAAGAATTCGCAGCGATACACCAGGATGGCGTGAACCCGCCTGTTGCGCGGCTGCTCCAGGCGCATGAAGCCCTGCTGGCAGCCCAGACGGATGGCCTCCAGCGGCGAGGCGTCGGCGGCATTGGTCTCGTCGACCAGCTCCTGGAACGGCATGCGTACCCGGTCGAGCATGGCCCGGAAGAGGTCGGCCTTGTTGTGGAAGTGCCAGTAGACGGCGCCGCGGGTCACACCGGCATGGCGGGCGATCTGCTCAAGCGAGGTGCGGGCGACGCCTCTCTCGAAGAACACTTCCTCGGCGGCATCGAGCAGGGCCTCGCGGGTGGCTTCGGCGTCGGCCTTGGTACGTCTGACCATGACGACGGGCTCTCCAGCGATGACAGGATGGGACCATTCTACGCGAGTGCACGTGTCCGGGCGATGGGGCGGCGGGCTCGTCTTCCACGGGCCATTGGCGTATAAGGAAGGCAAGGAAAACACCGTCTTGTGACGCAAGGATCGCACCATGGCCCGTTCCCACTTCGAGCTCGCCGGTACCCGCGTCGCCCCGGGCTCGCGTATCCAGATCGATGTGCCCGTGGCGCGTCTGTATACCCATGCGCCCCTCTATATTCCCCTGGAGGTAGTGCATGGCCGACAGTCGGGTCCGGTGCTGCTGGTCTGCGGCGGCATCCACGGCGACGAGATCAACGGCGTGGAGATCGTGCGCCGCCTGCTGCGCTCCAAGCAGCTCCAGGGGCTGCGCGGGACCCTGATCGGGGTGCCCATCGTCAACGTCTTCGGCTTCGTGCAGCACAGCCGCTACCTGCCGGACCGTCGCGACCTCAACCGCTGCTTCCCGGGCAGCGAGTCGGGCTCCCTGGGGGGGCGGGTGGCGGCGCTGTTCCGCGAACAGATCGTCGACCAGGCCAGCCACATCATCGACCTGCACACCGGGGCGATCCACCGCACCAACCTGCCGCAGATCCGCGCCCAGATCACCCCCGGCGGCGAGACCGAGCGCATGGCCAACGCCTTCGGGGCGCCGGTGATCCTCAATGCCGACCTGCGCGAGGGCAGCCTGCGCCACTATGCCCAGAACCGTGGCATCCCGGTGCTCACCTACGAGGCGGGGGAGGCGCTGCGCTTCGACCAGTGGGCGATCACCCCGGGGGTGCGCGGCGTGCTGCGGGTGATGCGCCGGCTCGGCATGCTGACCGGCGAGCATCGCCGCCGCCCGGCCCCGTCGGCGGAGATCGCCAACGGGTCGAGCTGGGCGCGGGCGCCCATCGACGGCATCCTGAGGCCCAAGGTGCGGCTCGGCGCACGGGTGGCCAAGGGCGAGTTGCTGGGGCGGGTGGCGGACCCCTTCGGCAACGCCGAGGGGGAGGTGCGTGCCGTCGCCGACGGCATCGTTATCGGCATGAGCCGGCTGCCGCTGGCCAACGAGGGCGAGGCGCTCTTCCACATCGCCCGCTTCGATGCCATCGAGGAGGCCGAGAGCGCCATCGAGGACTTCCACTCCAGCCTCGAGCCGCCCACCGACTCGCTCTACTGACCCTGTCGCCTGACACCTGAGCCATACGACAACGGCGCCGTTCGCTCGGCGCCGTTTCGCGTTCTGGAGGGTGTCTCGCGCGGGCAGGGGCATGCCGCAGGACACTCCATGCCAAGGCTAGGCCACGGCGGCGGGCTCGCGTTCGGCCACCAGGCCCAGGGCGTCGTCGAAGACCTGCAGGCCGGCGCCCTCGAGGTGGGCGTTCTCGGAGAGGTGGCGGCGGAACTTGCGACCGCCCGGCTGGCCCTGGAAGAGGCCCAGCAGGTGGCGTGTGAGGTGGTTGAGCTTCGCGCCCTCGTCGAGGCGACGGGCGATGTAGGGGCGCAGGGCGCGGGCCGCCGCATGCCGGCTCTCGGCCGGGCCCGGCTCGCCATAGAGCGCGGCATCCACGCCAGCCAGGAGCCAGGGGTTCTGGTAGGCCTCGCGGCCGACCATCACGCTGTCGACACGCTCGAGCTGCTCACGGCACTCGTCGAGGGTCTTGATGCCGCCGTTGATGCCGATGTGAAGCTCGGGGTGGCCCGCCTTGAGGCGATGCACACGCGGGTAGTTGAGCGGCGGCACGTCGCGGTTCTCCTTGGGGGAGAGCCCCTCGAGCCATGCCTTGCGGGCGTGCACGATGAAGGTGTCGCAGCCGGCGTCGGCCACCGTGGCGATGAAGCGTTCGAGGTCGGCATCCTCGTCCTGGTCGTCGATGCCGATGCGGCACTTGACCGTGACCGGGATCGACACCGCCTCGCGCATGGCACGCACTGCCGCCGCCACCTTCTCCGGATGGCCCATCAGGCAGGCGCCGATCAGGTTGTTCTGCACACGGTCACTCGGGCAGCCGACGTTGAGGTTGACCTCGTCATAGCCCCAGGCCTCGGCGATCGCGGCGCACTCGGCGAGCTCGCCGGCATCGCTGCCGCCCAGCTGCAGGGCGAGCGGATGCTCGACCGCCTCATGGCCGAGGAATCGGCTGCGCGGGCTGCCGTGCAGGATGGCGCCGGTGGTCACCATCTCGGTATAGAGCAGCACGCGGCGGGTCAGGGTCCGGGCGAACGCGCGGTAGTCGCGGGTCGTCCAGTCCATCATCGGGGCCACTGAAAAGGTGCGGTCGAGCGGTTGCATCGGCATCACGGGGTATCGGTCGGGAAGGCGCATATTCTACCAGCCCTGGTCACTTTCTGCCCAATCCGTGATCACCCCATACAAGCGCTCCCTCTGGCGTCAATCGGGTGGTGATGGCATGCCCCGTTTTTCGTGAATGCCTGCAGGTCTACAGTGATGGTAGATAACAATGTTAGGTGATGTATGTGCGGCCGCTTCGCTCTCTATAGCTCTTACCCCAAACTCTCCCAGTCCCTGCGCCTGCCGCTTGAGGAGGCCGGGGAAATAGCGCCGCGCTACAACGTGGCGCCGGGCACCGGGATCACGGTGGTGCGCCACCCTGGCGATGATGCGCCGCTAGTGATGGATGAGGCGTGGTGGGGTTATCGGCCGCACTGGGCGAGGGAGAAGGCGCCGGAGCCGATCAATGCCACCGTCGAGAAGGTGGCCACCTCGAATTACTTCCGCGGGGCCTTCGCCCATCACCGCTGCCTGGTGCCGGCCGACGGCTGGTACGAGTGGCTGACGGTGGACGGCAGGAAGCAGCCGCATTTCCTGTGTCGGGAGGATCGCGAGCCGCTCTGGCTGGCGGGAATCTGGAGCGAGCGGGCAGATGGGAAGCCGGGCTGCGCGATCCTCACCGAGCCGGCCCGCGGTGTGGCGAGCGAGATCCACGACCGCATGCCGCTGGTGCTGGACGAGAAGAGCCTGGAACCCTGGCTCGATCCGCATCTGACCGAGCGGGAGACGATTCGCGGGGCGGTGCATCACCTGGCGGCGGGGCGGCTCACCCACTGGCCGGTGAGCACGCGGGTCAACCGGGCCGGCAACGAGGGCGCGGATCTGCTGGAGCCGACCCCGGAATAGGACGACCGGACACGCAGAAACACCAAGGCCCGCATCAGCGGGCCTTGGTGCTCGTAGCCTTGCGGCTAGATAGGGTCTGTCTGATCGACGATCAGATGGCTTCGATGTTGGAAGCCTGCAGGCCTTTCTTGCCCTGAACCACGTCGAAAGAGACTTGCTGGCCGTCCTGGAGGGACTTGAAGCCATCAGCCTTGATTTCGGAGAAGTGGGCAAAGAGGTCATCGCCGCCGTCGGTCGGGGTGATGAAGCCAAAGCCTTTTGCGTCGTTGAACCACTTAACTGTGCCAGTAGCCATGTAATGACTCCTTTCTTTCATTGGCGCAATGCGCCGGATACGAAGTTACCGGGTGTAGCCCCGAGTGCTAGTGGGTAAAACAAGGGGATATAACCAGACAACCGAAAGGATTCGACTACTACTGACAATATGCATCTTGCTAACCAACTGACGCACATATTGTCATGGATACCGGTCGGCGTCAAGACCTTGTGGGGTTTCCGGGGCAGGGCGCTGCGGCTGCGCGAGACATCGTGCATCGCTGCGGCTCCTGGTCGGCCCTGGCCGCGGCCTGCCCTTTGCTTGATCGCCATCACCGTGGGGAAAGGCGCGATGTGCTATCTACTAGAAGCAGGGCAGTGCCTTTTCGGTGCTGTCCGCAATGACAGGAGGCAGAGTCATGGTGGATCGGAGGAAGGAACTGGAAGGGCTGCGCGATGAGCTGATCGAACGTTTCGATCGCTACAAGGCCCACAAGGAGCAGAAGGGCGGTCCGCTGGACAAGGACATGGAGGACCAGTCCATCGAGGTAGTGAACGACGAGGTCATCGAGGCCCTGCAACAGGAGGCGGAGAACGAGCTGCGCCAGGTCATGCATGCGCTGAAGCGGATCGACGCGGGGGAGGGCGATGACTGCGAGCGGTGCGGCGAGCCCATCGATGGCCGCCGCCTGGTGGCGCTGCCCTACACCACGCTCTGCCGCGACTGTGCGGACCTGGGCTGAACGAAACTGGTATGAACCGACTCGGGATGGGCGTACCCGCCATGACCGGGAATGATAGTCTGGCCTCTCATGGACAGGGCGGGAGACATGCATGACAGCGTGGGTTCGAGTGATCTTGGCGGGCATGGTGCTGGTGTGGCTGGCGGGCTGCGGCGGCAGCGAGGAGCCGGCCAGCGACCCGACCCCGGTGGCCGAGATGGCGGAGGAGTCGCCGGAGCCTGATACGGAGGAGGCGACCGAGGTGCCCCCCTTCGACGAGGTGGTGACGATCGATGTCGCGTCGCGGCTGGGGCAGGACCGGCGCCTGACGGTGGAAGGTGAGACCAACCTGCCCGATGACACGCGGTTGCAGGTGCTGGTGGAGCGAGAGCTCAGCGGGGTGCGATGGCGGGAGCGCGTTTCGGTGGCCCAGGGCGGCTTCGTGGCCGGCCCCTTCGGCCCCGGCAGCGGGTTGCCCGATGGCGGCTATCTCGTCACGGTCGATGTGCAGGAGGGAAGCGTCCAACCTGCCTCAGTGCGTGACAGGCTGGGCAAGGAGAACGAGCATCTCCAGGGCCCCCTGGTGGAGCAGTCGCGCCATGGCCTGGGGCAGGTGGCCAGCCGCAGCCAGCGTTTCCTTGTGGGCAGCGAGACACGCCGAACCCTCGACCATGTCGAGGTGATGGAAGTGGAGTAGTGACTCAGAGCGGCTGGACGCGCCAGTGGCCCACCAGCTTGCCGATCAGCCGGAAAGCGGGCGTGTAGGGGAGGAGCTCTTCACTACCCTCGCGCTGGAAGACCAGCTCCCCGGTGGCACCCTGGGAGACTCGGCGGATGGTCAGGACGCCGTCATCCTCGATGAGGTAGAGCCCGGGCTGGCGGAAGATGTCGCTGGGCGCGATGGCGACCAGGTCCCCCTCGGCGAGGAAGTCGAACTGCTCGCCGGGGGCCGGAGTCACCAGGAGGCAGGCGGCATCCCAGTTCTGGCCTGGGACCATCTCGACGGGCAGCTCGATGACCCGCTGCTTGCCGTCCTCCCAGGGGAGTGGCAGTTGGCTGCGCAGGTAGAGGGGAGGGGCGTGTGATCCTTCATCCTCGAGCAGCCGCGACAGCGGGCAGTTCAGCGCCTGAGCCAGCGCGACCAGGCGCTCGTGACCGATCTGCTTGATGGCACCCGATTCCCAATAGGAGATGGTGACGTCAGATACACCGACCCTGCGGGCCAAGGCCGCCTTGTTGAGCTTGGCCTCCAGCCGAAGTTCCTTGATACGAGGGCCGAGTGTATCCATTGCTTGATCCTGTGGTGCATTTGAGTCAGGCGATCATCGGGGCTCGATGGTAACCGCGCAACGGCGGGGATCAACGGTAATTCATCCTTTCACCGGACGCGTGTGAGGATTGTTTGAATAAAGCAAAGTTTGCCTTACCACGCCACCTGCTCGCCGGCCCAGTCCAGGAAGATGCCGCTGTTCTCGGGGGTGCAGGCCTCCAGCACGTCCAGCAGCCGCTCGGCCACGAAGGCAGGCGTGAACAGCTTGCCCTCGGGAACCCGCGCCTGGAAGGGCGCCGAGAGGGCTGTGTCCGTGGTGCCGGGGTGCAGGCAGGCGATGGCGGCCTGGCGATTGAGGCGGCGAAACTCCACGGCGGCGGTCTTCATCAGCATGTTGTGAGCGGCCTTGCTGGCTCGGTAGGCGTACCAGCCGCCCAGTCGGTTGTCACCGATGGAGCCGACCCGCGCCGAGAGGCTGGCAATGATGGCCGGGTGGCGGCCCTTGAGGCTCGGTTGCAATGCCTTGAGCAGCAGCGCAGGGGTGATGGCATTGACGTGGTAGAGCCGGGCCATGGCCTCGGCGTCGAGCTCATCGAGCTTCTTCTCCGGGCCGATGCCCAGGGCATCGTCGTGAAGCATGCCGATGGCATTGAAGAGCAGGTGCACGGGCGCTTCATCCATGGCCCGGGCGAGAGCCTCCCCGCCTTCCGGCGTGCCCGGGTCCAGGGTGAGGGATTCGACGCGGGGGTCGGGATGCAAGCGGCCGCTGCGGCTAACGGCGATCACCCGGCCGGGGCGGCCGCTTGCGAGCAGGGCCTCCACCACGGCACTGCCGATGCCGCCGGAGGCGCCGGTGACCACGGCGGTGAAGTCGTCGGGGAGTCGTGAGAGCATGACGTGCCTTTGTTCTCCGGGTTTCGGGTGCAGCATGGACCGCAGGGCAGGGGAATGATTCCCGGCCACGGCTGCCCGGTGCTTGCCAGGTGCGTATAATGCGGGCATTCGCCTGCCACGTCAGGGTGGCCCCATTCCATCGACAGGACCAAGGACGACATGACCGTTCGTACTCGTATCGCCCCGTCACCCACCGGCGACCCCCACGTGGGCACCGCCTATATCGCCCTGTTCAACCTCTGCTTCGCCCGCCAGCATGGCGGCCAGTTCATCCTGCGCATCGAGGATACCGACCGGGTGCGGTCGACGGCCGAGTCCGAGCAGATGATCCTCGACTCACTGCGCTGGCTGGGGCTGGAGTGGGACGAGGGCCCCGATGTGGGCGGTCCCCATGGCCCCTATCGCCAGAGCGAACGCGGCGACATCTACGGCGAGTACGCCCAGCAGCTGGTCAAGGCCGGCCATGCCTTCAAGTGCTTCCGCACCAGCGAGGAGCTCGATGAGCTGCGCGAGGCTCGCAAGGCGGCCGGCATGCATCTGGCCTTGAAGCCCGCCGACCTGGCCCTGCCGGACGAGGAGGTCGCCCGCCGAGAGAAGGAAGGATGGCCCTACGTGGTACGCATGGCGGTCCCCGCCACTGGTACCTGCGTGGTCGATGACATGCTGCGTGGCGTCATCGAGGTGGACTGGGCGCAGGTCGATGCCCAGGTGCTGCTCAAGTCGGACGGCATGCCCACCTATCACCTGGCCAACGTGGTCGACGACCACCTGATGGGCATCACCCATGTGCTGAGGGGTGAGGAGTGGATCAACTCTGCGCCCAAGCACCAGTTGCTCTATGAGTACTTCGGCTGGAAGATGCCGGCGCTCTGCCACATGCCGTTGCTGCGCAATCCGGACAAGTCGAAGCTCTCCAAGCGCAAGAATCCGACCTCCATCAACTACTACCGGCGCATGGGTTTCCTGCCTCAGGCGGTGACCAACTACCTGGGGCGCATGGGCTGGTCGATGCCCGATGAGCGAGAGAAGTTCAGCCTCGACGAGATGATGGCTCACTTCGACGTCCAGCGAGTCTCGCTGGGCGGGCCGGTGTTCGACCTCGAGAAGCTGACCTGGCTGAACGGGGTCTACCTGCGCGAGGACCTCGACGACGCGGCCTTCCTCAAGGCGCTGATGGCATGGGCCTTCAACGAAGCGTATGTGGGCCAGATCCTTCCCCAGGTGCGCCCGCGGGTAGAGACCCTTTCCCAGGTGGCCCCCCTGGCCGGGCACTTCTTCTCGGGCCTGCCGGCCATCGAGGAGGGGAGCTTCGATGAGGTGAAGCTCTCCCGCGAGGAGCTGTTGAAGCTGCTGCAGTTCCTGGTGTGGCGCTTCGAGGTCTTGCCGGCCTGGCACAAGGAGGCGCTGCTCGACGAGGTCAAGGCGCTGGCAGCGCACTTCGAGCTTAAGATGAAGGCCTTCCTGGCGCCGGTGTTCATCGCCATTACCGGCTCCTCGTCGAGCACGTCGGTGATGGACGCCATGGCGATCCTCGGGTCCGACATGACTCGGGCGCGCCTGCGCCACGCCATCGAGGTGCTTGGCGGGGTGTCCAAGAAACAGGCCAAGCGCTTCGAGAAGGAATTTCGCGAACTCGCATGATCCCCTGTTGACGAAGACGGGAGTTATCAGTAACCTACGCCCCGTCTTCGAGAGATTGGGGCCTTAGCTCAGCTGGGAGAGCGCAACACTGGCAGTGTTGAGGTCAGCGGTTCGATCCCGCTAGGCTCCACCAAGTCGTCTCGATCGAAGATGCTGCGTCCCATTCGTCTAGTGGTCCAGGACACCGCCCTTTCACGGCGGTAACAGGGGTTCGAACCCCCTATGGGACGCCACCTCCTTCCCTATCCTAATACTTATTCCTGACCAGCCGGATCTTCCGCTTGCCTGGCCTTTTCTGTCGTTGTCATTTCCGTTTCTTGACGAGAGTCATGTTTTTGCCGATATCGGCGTGAAATGAGCTTGACTTGTCCACGGTGCAAGCCTAGCGAGGAAGGCCTGTGCACAGTCACGGCGGAAACCCCCGTTGTTGCTGGCTTTCAAATATATATCTTTAATTTCAATGACTTAAATAGGTCAAAAAATAACCAATTTAAGCTGCCACCGCTGCTCATGGTGATTTTGCGGCGTTTTCGAGAGGTTTTGAACAGGCTTATCCACAGAATGTGTGGAAAAAGAGAGACGCCCTCGCCAAAGGTCATCCGGGGTATAAAGTCAATCTGAATAAATGAGATATCTAGTACTTCTGTGTCGCGGCGTTGCCGAGCCCCGGCGCGGGCGACGAGAGGCCCTTGGTGGCCGGGCCCGTCGCCGGTCCTGGGGCCAAGGGTTCTAGGCATCCGCGACTAACGCGAAAGGCCGCCCCGAGGGGCGGCCTTTCTGTCGCTGCGATGGTGTCGCGGCTACACGATTCAGCTGGTGGGGTAATCCCGCTGGGTGTGACCAATGTAGAGCTGGCGAGGGCGACCGATCTTGTAGCTGTCGCTGAGCATCTCGTTCCAGTGGGAGATCCAGCCGATGGTGCGCGACACGGCGAAGATCACGGTGAACATGTTCTTCGGGATGCCCATGGCCTTGAGGATGATGCCCGAGTAGAAGTCGACGTTCGGGTAGAGCTTGCGCTCGATGAAGTACTCGTCCTCCAGGGCGATCTGCTCCAGGCGCTTGGCGATCTTGAGCTTCGGGTCGTCGGCCATTCCCAACTCGGCCAGCACCTCGTCGCAGGTCTCCTTCATGACCTTGGCGCGCGGGTCGAAGTTGCGATAGACCCGATGGCCGAAGCCCATCAGCTTGAAGGGGTCATCCTTGTCCTTGGCGCGGTCGACGAAGCGCTGGATGTTCTCCTCGGAGTCGTCGCCGATCTCGTCGAGCATGTTCAGCACGGCTTCGTTGGCGCCACCATGAGCCGGGCCCCAGAGGGCCGCGATGCCGGCGCTGATGCAGGCGAAGGGATTGGCTCCGGTGGAGCCGGCCAGGCGCACCGTGGAGGTGGAGGCGTTCTGCTCATGGTCGGCATGGAGCATGAAGATGCGGTCCATGGCCTTGGCGAAGATCGGGTTGATCCGGTACTCCTCGCACGGGTTACTGAACATCATGTAGAGGAAGTTCTCTGCATAGTTCAGGTCGTTGCGGGGGTAGTTGAAGGGCTGGCCGATGTTGTACTTGTACGACATCGCCGCCAGGGTCGGCATCTTGGCGATCAGGCGAATTGCGCTGATCTCGCGATCCTCCTGCTTCGCGGTGTCCATGTGGTCGTGGTAGAAGGCGGCCAGGCCACCGACCACGCCGCACAGGATCGACATGGGGTGGGCGTCGCGGCGGAAGCCCTTGAAGAAGTTGATGATCTGGTCGTGGACCATGGTGTGGTTGGTCACGCGCCACTTGAAATCCTGGTACTGCGCATCGTCGGGTAGTTCGCCGAACAGCATCAGGTAGCAGGTCTCGACGAAGTCGGAGTGCTTGGCCAGCTCGTCGATCGGGTAGCCGCGGTGCAGCAACACGCCCTTTCCACCGTCGATGTAGGTGATCGCCGACTGGCAGGAAGAGGTGGCCATGAAGCCGGGGTCATAGGTGAAGAGGCCATTGGCGCCCAGGCCGCGGACGTCGATGACGTCGGGCCCCAAGGTGCCGGAGTAGATCGGCAGGTCAATCGGGTCGTCCAGGCCGTCTACCGTCAATGTCGCTTTCCTGTCAGCCATAACTGGCCTCCTCTCGAGTTCATGGGGGACGATAATAGGGTCTTTCGCTGCAGGCGCCGGCGAAAAGGTTCGCCCACTATAGAAGCGTCCCCGAGATTGTCAATTCCTCCATAGCACGCCCTTGATTGTACATTAATAATTATTAAATAAAGGTCTTGTATAATAAATGGTGCTATGCACCATTGGCGTGCACTATCGCTCGCTTCAACCCCTCGAATGTCTGGCCGGGTGCTGCCAGCGCCGAGAAATCGGCCTTCCACCATGGTCGAGTAGGCGTTGTGTCCATTTGTCATGGAAGGGGGATGACCCTATAATCCACAGCGCGCTACTGGCAGGAACCGGTGGCCGTGTCCAACTCGGCCGCGATCGTGTCCCTTCCCGAAACCACCGCCCGCTCGGCCATCCCCGGACGACGTTGAGCGGGCCAAGAGAGTGTGTAGAGCCGTGAATAGCAAACGACCCGTAAATCTGGACCTGTCCACGATACAGTTTCCCCTTCCCGCCCTGACGTCGATCGCTCATCGCATCACCGGCGTTATCCTCTTCATCGGCCTGATCTTCGCCTTCTGGGCGCTGGACGCGTCGCTGTCCTCGCCGGCAGGTTTCGCCGCGGTGAGTGACGCTCTGGCCCACAACTTCCTGGTCAAGCTGATCGCCTGGGGACTGCTGTCCGCCCTGGCGTTTCACTTCGTGGCCGGTATCAAGCACCTGCTGATGGACATGGATATCGGCGTGACCCTCGAGGGTGGCGTCAAGAAGGCGCAGATCACCGTGGTGGTGAGCGCGGTCCTGATCATTCTTGCTGGAGTCTGGGTATGGTAACCAACATCACGAACTTCGGGCGCAGCGGTCTCTCTGACTGGCTGATCCAGCGCGCCTCTGCCGTCATTCTGGCGCTCTATACACTATTCATCGTCGGTTTCCTGCTGTTCAACTCCGGCCTCGACTATGCGGCCTGGAGCGGGCTGTTCGCCCAGACCTGGATGCGCATCTTCTCGCTGCTGGCCTTCGTCTCGCTGGCCGCCCATGCCTGGGTCGGCCTGTGGACCGTGACCACCGACTATCTCAAGCCGACCGGTATTCGCATCGGTGTGCAGTTCATCATCATCCTGGCCATCTTCGTGTTCCTGGTCTGGGGCATCACCGTTCTTTGGGGAGCCTGATTCATGTCCAACATGCGTAGCCTGTCTTTCGACGCCATCATCATCGGTGGGGGCGGTGCCGGTCTGAGGGCCGCCCTGGAACTGGCCAAGTCCGGCAAGAAGACCGCCGTCCTGTCCAAGGTCTTCCCGACCCGCTCTCACACCGTGTCCGCCCAGGGCGGCATCACCTGTGCCATCGCTTCCGCCGACCCCGACGACGACTGGCGCTGGCACATGTACGACACCGTCAAGGGCGGTGACTACATCGCCGACCAGGACGCTTCCGAGTACATGTGCTCCGAGGGTCCCAAGGCGGTGTTCGAGCTCGAACACATGGGCCTGCCGTTCTCCCGTTTCGACAACGGCCGCATCTACCAGCGTCCGTTCGGCGGCCAGTCCAAGGATTTCGGCAAGGGCGGCCAGGCGGCTCGCACCTGCGCCGCGGCCGACCGTACCGGCCATGCCCTGCTGCACACGCTCTATCAGAACAACCTGAAGAACAACACGACCTTCCTCAATGAGTGGTATGCCGTCGATCTGGTCAAGAACGCCGACGGTGACGTGGTGGGCTGCATCGCCATGGACATCGAGACCGGTGAAGTGGTGCACGTGAAGTCCAAGGCCACCGTGATGGCCACCGGCGGCGCGGGGCGTATCTTCGCCTCCACCACCAATGCCCTGATCAATACCGGCGACGGCATCGGCATGGCACTGCGTGCCGGCTTCCCGATGCAGGACATGGAGATGTGGCAGTTCCACCCCACCGGGATCTACGGTGCCGGCACCCTGGTCACCGAGGGCTGTCGCGGCGAGGGAGGCTACCTGATCAACAAGGATGGCGAGCGCTTCATGGAGCGCTACGCGCCCAACGCCAAGGACCTTGCCGGTCGCGACGTGGTCGCCCGCTCCATGGTCATGGAGATCCTCGAGGGTCGTGGCTGCGGCGAGAAGGGCGATCACGTCTTCCTCAAGCTCGACCACCTTGGCGAGGACGTCCTCGGCAAGCGCCTGCCCGGCATCGTCGAGCTGTCCAAGACCTTCGCCCACGTGGATCCGGCCAATGAGCCGATCCCGGTGGTGCCGACCTGCCACTACATGATGGGCGGGATCCCGACCAACGTGCACGGTCAGGCGATCATGCAGGATGCGGACGGCAAGGATCACATCGTCAACGGCCTGTTCGCCTGTGGCGAGGCGGCCTGCGTGTCGGTCCACGGTGCCAACCGCCTGGGCGGCAACTCGCTGCTGGACCTGGTGGTCTTCGGCCGTGCGGCCGGCATGTTCATCGAGGGCGCACTCAACGAGGGCATCGACTACCTGGATGCCTCCGAGTCCGACATCGAATCGGCCATGAAGCGCATCACCCGCTGGAACGAGTCCGAGAGCGGCGAGACCGTCCCCGAGCTCAAGCGCGAGCTGCAGGACATCATGCAGACTTCCTTCGGCGTGTTCCGTGAAGAGAAGAACATGCTCGAGGGCGTCAAGCGCCTGGAGGAACTGCGTGCCCGCATCGACAATGCCTACCTGCCGGACAAGTCCAATACCTTCAACACCGCGCGTGTCGAGGCGCTGGAACTGGACAATCTGATGGAAGTGGCCGAGGCCACCGCCATCGCGGCCCTGGAGCGCAAGGAGAGCCGTGGCGCCCATTCCCGCTACGACTATCCCGATCGCGACGACGTCAACTGGCTGAAGCACTCGCTGTATTTCCCGACCGAGAAGCGTCTGGGCCAGCGCGATGTGAACTTCGCACCCAAGACCGTCGACATGTTCGAGCCGAAAGTCCGTACCTACTAAGGGGGAGTCACGATGTCCAAGCTTCAGGTATCCCTGTACCGCTACAACCCGGAAACCGACTCCGCACCCTTCATGCAGGAGTTTCAGGTCGACACCCAGGGTCGCGACCTGATGGTGCTCGATGTCCTGCACCTGGCCAAGGAGCAGGACAACGGCCTGGCCTATCGCCGCAGCTGCCGCGAGGGCGTGTGCGGATCCGACGGCATGAACATGAACGGCAAGAACGGCCTGGCCTGCATCACTCCGCTCTCCGAGGTGGTCAAGGGCAACAAGCTGACGCTGCGCCCGCTTCCCGGCCTGCCGGTCATCCGTGACCTGGTGGTCGACATGGGGCTGTTCTACAAGCAGTACGAGCGCATCCAGCCGTACCTGCAGAACGACGAGCCGTCGCCGGCCATCGAGCGCCTGCAGTCGCCGGAAGAGCGCGACAAGCTCGACGGCCTCTACGAGTGCATCCTGTGCGCCTGCTGCTCGACCTCCTGCCCGTCGTTCTGGTGGAATCCGGACAAGTTCGTCGGTCCGGCCGGCCTGCTGCAGGCCTACCGGTTCCTCGCGGATTCCCGTGACACCGCCACCCATGAGCGCCTGGCGGAACTGGAAGATCCATTCTCCGTGTTCCGTTGCCGGGGCATCATGAACTGCGTCGCGGTCTGCCCCAAGGGGCTGAACCCGACGCGGGCGATCGGCAAGATCCGTGAGATGCTGCTGGCCGATGCCACTTAAATCGTGGCGCCCAGCTTGTTATCATGTGTATCGCTCTCGGGCCGCGGCAAGGCACCGCGGCCGAGTCCGGTGCGGAGCATGATGTGAAGAGCCGGTGCCCTGTGCACCGGCTCTTGACCATGGAATTCAGGATGCTCTTCCTCCGGCAGGGCATCAGCGATGTCGATACGGTCGAGTCGTGTCGGCGCCGATACCACCCCATCAGTGCAGGGTGACCAAGAGATGCAAGAAGGCATAATGGAGTTGATGTGGCGCTCCTCCCATGTGAGTGGCGGCAATGCCCACTATGTGGAAGCGCTCTACGAGCAGTACCTCGATGATCCCGCCGCCGTTCCCGACGAATGGCGCCAGTACTTCGACCAGTTGCCGCGACACGAGGGCGGGGCCACCCACGACGTTCCTCTTGCTCCGGTCCGGGACCAGTTCTATCAGCTGGGACAGCAGCGTCGTACCGCCCATGCCGCGGCCGACAGCGGCGAGGGAAAGAAGCAGGTCAAGGTACTTCAGCTGATCAATGCCTACCGCTTCCGCGGACACCAGAAGGCAGACATCGACCCGCTCGGCCTGCGCAGTCCCACCCCGGTTCCCGACCTCGACCTCTCCTTTCATCAGCTCTCGAAGGCCGATCTCGACACCGAGTTCCAGACCGGCTCCTTCTTCATGGGCGTCGACAAGGCGCCGCTGAAGGAGATCGTCAGCGCGCTGGAGCAGACCTACTGTCGCTCCATCGGCTGCGAGGTCATGCATATCGTCGATACTGAGGAGAAGCGCTGGCTGCAGCAACGTTTCGAATCGGTGCGCAGTGCACCCAAGTTCAGCCCCAACGTGCGCCTTCACGTGCTCGAGCGCCTGTCGGCCGCCGAGGGCCTGGAGAGCTACCTGGCTTCCAAGTTTCCGGGTACCAAGCGTTTCGGCCTCGAGGGCGGCGAGGGCTTCATCCCGATGATGGACGAGCTGATCCAGCGTGCCGGCAGCTATGGCACCAAGGAAGTGGTGATCGGCATGGCCCACCGCGGGCGCCTCAACATGCTGGTCAACATCCTCGGCAAGAATCCCTCCGAGCTGATCGACGAGTTCGATGGCAAGAAGGTGGTGGAGCGGGGCTCCGGTGACGTGAAGTATCACCAGGGTTTCAGCTCCAACGTCATGACTCCGGGCGGCGAGGTACACCTGGCGCTGTCGTTCAACCCCTCTCATCTGGAGATCGTCGCTCCCGTGGTCGAGGGCTCGGTGCGTGCCCGCCAGGATCGCCGCAATGACCCGGTCGGCGACAAGGTGCTGCCGATCAACGTCCATGGTGACGCCGCCTTCGCCGGCCAGGGCGTGGTCATGGAGACCTTCCAGATGTCCCAGACCCGTGCCTATTGCACCGGCGGCACGCTGCACATCGTCATCAACAACCAGGTGGGCTTCACCACCTCGCACCCGGAAGACTCGCGCTCCACCGAGTACTGCACCGACATCGCCAAGATGGTTCAGGCCCCGATCTTCCACGTCAACGGTGACGATCCCGATGCCGTGCTGCATGCCACCCAGGTGGCGCTGGACTACCGCCAGCAGTTCAAGCGCGATGTGGTCATCGACCTGGTCTGCTACCGCCGCCGTGGCCACAACGAGGCGGACGAGCCTTCCGGCACCCAGCCGATGATGTACAGCAAGATCAAGGATCACCCGTCCTCGCGGACCCGCTATGTCGAGCGTCTGGTCAAGGAGGGACTGCTCTCCGACGACGACGCCAAGGCCATGATGGAGAAGTACCGGGACGATCTGCTGGCCGGCAACCATGTGGCCAACGCCCTGGTGCAGAAGCCCAACAAGTCGCTGTTCGTCGACTGGACCCCGTATCTGGGCCACGAATGGACCGGCCATGTCGACACCCGTGTCGAGATGAAGCGTCTGCAGCGCCTCGCCGGCAAGATGTGCGAGATTCCCGATGGCGTGACCGTTCAGCGCCAGGTGTCGAAGATCTACGATGATCGCCGCAAGATGCAGGCCGGTGGCATGGCCATCAACTGGGGCTTCGCCGAGACCCTTGCCTATGCCACGCTGCTCGACCAGGGCCACCCGGTGCGCCTCACCGGCCAGGATGTGGGCCGCGGCACCTTCTCCCACCGCCATGCGGTGGTGCACAACCAGAAGGACGGCAGCTCCTATGTGCCGCTGCAGCACATGGCCGACGGCCAGCCGCGCTTCACCATCCACGATTCCTTCCTCTCGGAGGAAGCGGTGCTGGCGTTCGAGTATGGGTACTCCACCACGGCGCCCAACCACCTGGTGATCTGGGAAGCCCAGTTCGGGGACTTCTTCAACGGTGCCCAGGTGGTGGTGGATCAGTTCATCTCCTCCGGCGAGACCAAGTGGGAGCGTCTCTGCGGCCTGACCATGCTGCTGCCACACGGCTATGAGGGGCAGGGACCCGAGCACTCCTCGGCGCGCCTGGAGCGCTTCCTGCAGATGTGCGCCGAGCAGAACATGCAGGTCTGCGTGCCGACCACGCCGGCGCAGATCTTCCATCTGCTGCGGCGCCAGGTGATCCGGCCGCTGCGCAAGCCGCTGGTGGTCATGTCGCCCAAGAGCCTGCTGCGTCACAAGTTGGCGACCTCGAGCCTCGAGGAACTGGCCGAGGGAAGCTTTCAGATGGTCCTGCCCGACCAGGGCAAGCTCGAGGCGAAGAAGGTCGAGCGCATCGTGCTGTGTGCCGGCAAGGTCTATTACGACCTGGCCAACTGGCGAGAGGAAAATGCCCGCGACGACGTGGCTATTCTGCGTATCGAGCAGCTCTATCCCTTCCCCAAGGAGGAGCTCTTCAATGCCATCAAGGACTATTCCAACGTCGAGGACGTGGTCTGGTGCCAGGAGGAGCCGCTCAACCAGGGCGCCTGGTACTCGAGCCAGCACCACATGCGGGCCGTGGCCGACTCGCTGAGTGACGGCCTGGGCGGCAAGCTCAAGTTTGCCGGCCGCCCGGCATCGGCCGCGCCCGCGGCGGGCTACATGTCCGTGCACACCGAACAGCAGCGCCAGCTGGTGGAAGACGCCTTCAATCTTTGAGGCGGCCCACCTGGACGAGAGAACATACAAGGGAAACGACATGGCTAGCGATATCAAGGCACCCACCTTTCCGGAATCCGTTGCCGAGGGCAGCGTGGCGGCCTGGCACAAGAAGCCCGGCGACAGCGTCGAGCGTGATGAGCTGATCGTCGAGATCGAGACCGACAAGGTGGTCCTCGAGGTCGTGGCGCCCGAGGCGGGCACCCTCAGCGAGGTGCTGGTGGAAGAGGGCGACACCGTGCAGTCCGAGCAGTTGCTGGGGCGCATCGGTGCGGGTGCGGCCAAGGGCGGCGGCGAGAAGGCCGAGAAGACGGCCGATAAGCAGGCCGATGAGCAGGCCGACAAGCAGAAAGAGGCCAAGCCGGCCGCCGGTGGCAAGGTTCATGAGGTCAAGGCGCCGTCCTTCCCCGAGTCCATCCAGGAAGGCACCGTGGCCAGCTGGAACAAGAAGGTTGGCGAGGCCGCCAAGCGTGACGAGGTGCTGGCCGAGATCGAGACCGACAAGGTGGTCCTCGAGGTCGTGGCGCCGGCGGATGGTGCCCTCTCCGAGATCAAGGCCGAGGAGGGCAGTCAGGTGACCTCCGAGCAGGTCCTGGCCACCTTCGCCGAGGGTGCCGGTGGCGAGTCCGCGCCGGCGACCAGTGCCGATCAGAAGCCGGCGGCCTCCGCCGATGACGGTGCCAGCGACGAGCAGGTCGGCGACAAGATCCTCGCGCCGGCAGCGCGCAAGCTGGTCGCCGAGCATGACCTCGATGTCAGCAAGATCGAGGGCACCGGCAAGGGTGGCCGGGTCCTCAAGGAGGACGTGCAGCGCGCCGTGACGGAAGGCAGCGCCAAGAAGGGGGGTAAGCCCACCGGTGGTGCCCAGGCCGCCGCCGCAGCTGCCCCGGTCGTGGAAGGCGAACGCCCCGAGAAGCGGGTGCCGATGAGCCGTCTGCGCCAGACCATCGCGAAGCGCCTGGTCCAGGCTCAGCAGACCGCCGCCATGCTGACCACCTACAACGAGGTGGACATGGGCGCGGTGATGGACCTGCGCTCCCAGTACAAGGACTCCTTCCTGAAGGCGCACGACGTCAAGCTCGGCTTCATGGGCTTCTTCGTCAAGGCCGCCTCCGAGGCCCTCAAGCGCTTCCCGGACGTCAATGCCTCCATCGACGGCACCGACATCGTCTACCACGGCTACCAGGACATCGGCGTGGCGGTCTCCACCGACCGCGGCCTGGTGGTTCCGGTGTTGCGTGACACCGACAGCATGAAGATCGCCGACGTCGAGAAGGGCATCGTCGATTTCGGCAAGCGGGCCCGTGACGGCAAGCTCGGCATCGACGAGATGCAGGGCGGTACCTTCACCATCACCAACGGCGGCATTTTCGGCTCTCTGATGTCCACGCCGATCATCAACCCGCCGCAGACCGCGATCCTGGGCATGCACAAGATTCAGGAGCGTCCCATGGCGGTGAACGGCAAGGTCGAGATCCGTCCGATGATGTATCTGGCGGTCTCCTATGATCACCGCATGATCGACGGCAAGGATGCGGTGCGCTTCCTGGTGACCATGAAGGAACTGCTCGAGGACCCGTCGCGCCTGCTGCTGGACATCTGATCCGCGGGACCCACAACGTACTTCAGCGACAAGACACTAAGGAGCCAACATGGCTGACAAGTTTGATGTGATCGTGATCGGTGCGGGCCCCGGCGGCTACGTCGCCGCCATCCGTGCCGCCCAGATGGGGCTGAAGACTGCCTGCGTCGAGAAGTGGATCGGCAAGGAAGGCAAGGTCGTGCACGGCGGCACCTGCCTCAACGTGGGCTGCATCCCGTCCAAGGCACTGCTCGAGGCCTCCCACAAGTTCGTCGAGGCCAAGCACGACTTCGATGACATGGGCATCCAGGCCGGCGACGTCACCATGGACGTCAAGAAGATGATTGCCCGCAAGGACAAGATCGTGAAGAACCTGACCGGCGGCATCTCCGGTCTGTTCAAGGCCAATGGCGTCACCGCGATCGAGGGCACCGGCAAGGTGACCTCCGCCAAGCAGGTCGAGGTCACCGATCAGGACGGCAAGGCGACCACCTATGACGCCGACAGCATCGTCGTCGCCGCCGGTTCGGTGCCGGTGGAGATCCCGCCGACCCCGCTGGAGGAAGGCCTGGTAGTCGATTCCACCGGCGCCCTGGAATTCCAGGAGACGCCGAAGCGCCTGGGCGTGATCGGCGCCGGTGTCATCGGCCTGGAGCTCGGCAGCGTGTGGAACCGCCTGGGCTCCGAGGTGACCGTGCTCGAGGCCATGGACAGCTTCCTGCCGATGGTCGATGGGGCCGTCGCCAAGGAGACCCAGAAGCTGCTCAAGAAGCAGGGCCTGGACATCAAGCTCAATGCCCGGGTCACCGGTTCCGAGGTCAAGGGCAAGGAAGTGGTCGTCAAGTACACCGATCCCGACGGCGAGCAGGAGATCACCTTCGACAAGCTGATCGTCTGTGTCGGTCGCAAGCCCTACACCAAGGGCGTTATCGCCGATGGGGTGGGCATCCAGACCGACGAGCGCGGCTTCATCCACGTCGATGACCATTGTCGTACCAGCGTGCCGAGCGTCTATGCCATCGGCGACTGCGTGCGCGGCCCGATGCTGGCGCACAAGGCCTCCGAGGAAGGCATCATGGTTGCGGACATCATCGCCGGTCACAAGGCCGAGATGAACTACGATGCCATCCCTAACGTCATCTACACCTTCCCGGAAGTGGCCTGGGTGGGCATGACCGAGCAGGACGCCAAGGCGGCCGGCATAGCGGTCAAGATCGGCGCCTTCCCGTTCGCCGCCAGCGGCCGCGCCATGGCCAACAACGCGACCGAGGGCATGGCACGCATCATCGCCGACGCCGAGACGGACCGGGTGCTGGGCATGCACATCGTCGGCCAGCATGCCGGCGAGATGATCGCCCAGGGCGTGATTGCCCTGGAATTCGGTTCCAGTGCCGAGGACCTGGCGCTGACCTGCTACGCGCATCCGACCATGTCGGAAGCGGTGCACGAGGCGGCGCTCGCCGTCGAGGGCCATGCCATTCACATGGCCAACCGCAAGAAGAAGTAAGGACAACAAGCGCCGCCGAGGTGGCGCATCGCTTCCGGCCATGTATCGGAGGCGAACGGTGGTGACATGGCGTCCGCTGCCCGGAGGCGGCGAGCCGTGTCATCGTTCGAGTCACATGCAACCAATGGCATGAATCGATGAACCTTCACGAGTATCAGAGCAAGCAGCTGTTTGCCGATTATGGGCTGCCGGTATCCAAGGGCTTCGCCGTTGACACCCCCGAGGAGGCCGCCGAGGCCTGCAAGAAGATCGGTGGCGACAAGTGGGTGGTCAAGGCCCAGGTTCACGCTGGTGGCCGCGGAAAGGCCGGTGGCGTCAAGCTGATCAAGGACCCGGAGGAGGCCAAGACCTTCGCCGAATCCTGGCTGGGCAAGAACCTGGTGACCTTCCAGACCGACGAGAACGGTCAGCCGGTCACCAAGATCCTGGTCGAGACCTGCACCGACATCGCCAACGAGCTCTATCTGGGCGCCGTGGTCGATCGTGGCACTCGTCGCGTGGTCTTCATGGCCTCCACCGAGGGCGGCGTCGAGATCGAGAAGGTCGCGGAAGAGACCCCCGAGAAGATCCTCAAGGCCGAGGTCGACCCGCTGGTCGGCGCTCAGCCCTACCAGGCGCGTGAGCTGGCCTTCGCCCTGGGCCTCGAGGGCGCTCAGGTGAAGCAGTTCACCAAGATATTCCTGGGCCTGTCCAAGCTGTTCCACGACAAGGATCTGGCGCTGCTCGAGATCAACCCGCTGGTGGTCACCGACGAGGGTAACCTCCACTGCCTCGACGCCAAGATCGGCCTGGACGGCAACGCCCTCTATCGCCACCCGGACCTGCAGGCGATGCGCGACCCGTCCCAGGAAGACGAGCGCGAGGCCGAGGCGGCCGCCTGGGAGCTGAACTACGTGGCCCTGGAAGGCAACATCGGCTGCATGGTCAACGGCGCCGGCCTGGCCATGGGTACCATGGACATCATCAAGCTCAACGGCGGCCAGCCGGCCAACTTCCTCGACGTGGGCGGCGGTGCCACCAAGGAACGCGTGGCCGAGGCCTTCAAGCTCATCCTCTCCGACGATTCCGTGAAGGCCGTGCTGGTCAACATCTTCGGCGGCATCGTGCGTTGCGACATGATCGCCGAGGGCATCATCGGTGCCGTCGAGCAGGTCGGTGTCAACGTGCCGGTGGTGGTGCGCCTGGAAGGTAACAACGCCGAGCTGGGTGCCGAGAAGCTGGCGTCCAGTGGTCTGAACATCATCGCTGCTACCAGCCTGACCGATGCGGCTCAGCAGGTCGTCAAGGCAGCGGAGGGCAAGTAATGAGCATCCTGATCGACAAGAACACCAAGGTCATCTGCCAGGGCTTCACCGGCGGACAGGGGACCTTCCACTCCGAGCAGGCGATCGCCTACGGCACCCAGATGGTCGGCGGCGTGACCCCGGGCAAGGGCGGCCAGGAGCACCTGGGCCTGCCGGTGTTCAACACCGTCAAGGAAGCCGTGGCTGCCACCGGTGCAGAGGCCAGCGTGATCTACGTGCCGGCCCCGTTCTGCAAGGATTCCATCCTGGAAGCCGCCAACGCCGGCATCAAGCTGATCGTGTGCATCACCGAGGGCATCCCGACCCTGGACATGCTCGACGTCAAGGTGAAGTGCGATGAGCTGGGCGTGCGCCTGATCGGCCCGAACTGCCCCGGCGTGATCACCCCGGGCGAGTGCAAGATCGGCATCATGCCGGGCCACATCCACAAGCCCGGCAAGGTCGGTATCGTGTCGCGTTCCGGCACCCTGACCTACGAAGCCGTCAAGCAGACCACCGATCATGGCTTCGGCCAGTCCACCTGCGTGGGCATCGGCGGCGACCCGATCCCGGGTTCGAACTTCATCGACATCCTCGAGCAGTTCGAGAAGGATCCGGCGACCGAGGCGATCGTGATGATCGGCGAGATCGGCGGCACCGCCGAGGAAGAGGCCGCGGCCTACATCAAGGCCAACGTCTCCAAGCCGGTGGTCTCCTACATCGCCGGCGTCACCGCCCCTCCTGGCAAGCGCATGGGCCACGCCGGTGCGATCATCGCCGGCGGCAAGGGTACCGCGGACGAGAAGTTCGCCGCCCTGGAAGCCGCGGGCGTCAAGACCGTGCGCTCCCTGGCCGAGATCGGCGATGCCCTGAAGGCCGCCACCGGCTGGTAAGCCGCGCGTCCCTCAAGCATCGGAAAAGGGCACCTTCGGGTGCCCTTTTTGTTGGCCCATCGTCTAGCTGTCTTCCCTTCATCGCTTATCATCACCCGCTGGTCACGGGGAACGGCACGCGTTGAGATCGGCTCGCGTTGATATCGGCCGAGGGGATATTCGCTAGGCTGACATGGTCCTCTTTACTCAGGAGATGTTGCCATGGCCAGGGTTCCCGCTGCCTACCAAGCCACCCGGGGCTCGATCCTCGACCTCGATCGAGACTTCTATGCGCGTCTGACCGGCACGGGGGGTCGCACTCGGGTCGAGGCGCTCACAGTGCCGATCCGGGAGGGCCTGGCCTGGCGGGTCCCCGCCGGCCATGTGCTGCGGCTGTCGACGTTGGAAGGCCCTCAGGTCGGTGATCTGAACCTGTGGAGCCTGCACAACCCCCGTGAGCGCTTCTGGGCCTCGCGCACCCGTCAGCTGCAGCGAGCTCATGTCTCGACCTTCGATCGCCTGTGGTCGACGCTACCCTACCTGCGGCCCATGGCGACGATCATCGACGACACCCTGGCCGGCTATGGCGTCGATGGCAGTGGCGTGGACGAGGAGGGTGGGCGTGTCCATGACCTCCTGGGTACCCGTTGCGACCCCTACGTCAACCGTCTGCTCACCGGCGAGGATTTCGACCACCACTGCCACTCCAACCTGGTGCGGGCGGTGGCGCCCTTCGGGCTCACCGAGTTCGATGTCCACGATGTCCTCAATGTCTTCCAGTGCACGGGCCTCAACGATGATGACCAGTACTTCATGAAAGCCAGTCCGACACGGGAGGGCGATTACCTGGAGCTGTTCGCCGAGATCGATCTGCTGTGTGCGCTCTCCTGCTGCCCCGGGGGCGATCTGTCGGTGGACCTGTGGGGCCCGAATGCCCGGGACCCCCTGGCGACCTGCCACCCCATCGGTGTGGAGGTGTACCGTCTCGACCCGCCGCTGCTCGAGGGCTGGCAGCCGCCGGGGTATGCCCCCTACCAGGGTGGGCATGGGCTGCGCGGCCCCGCCATCGACTGGACGGCGGAGAAACGCAGGCGATTCGGGTCGGCATGAGGCCCTGAACGACCGCGCCCCGGCACGAGGCCGGGGCGGGGGTGATGGCGGCGCGAACCAGATGCCTCAGTCGGCGGGGCGACCGACCAGCGAGCGGGTCTCCTCGCGGGCCTCGGTCAGCGCCACGCGGATGACGTCGCCGAGCTTGAAGCGCTCCTCATCCTCGATGTGGATACGCCCGTCCTTGTCGTCGATCGCCACCTTCTTGCGGTCGCTGTGCATCAGCGGGGCCGGGATGAAGGCGGTGGCGCCGTTAGCGGTCAGGCGAACCCGCATGCCGCCGCGGTTGATGGCGATGATCTCGGCCTCGAAGGTCTCCTGGGCCTCGGCGGCGGGTGTCAGGTAGCGCACATAGAGCCAGTCCTTGACGTCGCGTTCGGCCAAGCGGTTCAGCCGGCGGCGCTCGGTGAGCTGCTCGGTGAGCGCTTGGCTGGCCTCTGCCGGGGCCTGCTCGCCCTTGAGCACCCGCTTGATCAGGCGGTGATTGACCATGTCGCCGTACTTGCGGATCGGCGAGGTCCAGGTGGCGTAGGCGGAAAGGCCCAGGCCGAAGTGCGGGCCGGGCTGGGCCGACATGCTGGTGAAGCCCTGGAAGCGGCGCAGGCGGGCGTCGAGCCAGGCGTCATCGCGGCCCTCGAGCTCGCGCTTGAGCTCCGTGTAGCGGGACAGATCGGTCAGCTGCTCGCGCTCTACCTGGATGTTCTGGTCGGCCAGGAACTCCTGGGCGGCCTCGGCCTTCTCGGGCTCGAAGGCACGGTGCACGTTGAAGATGCCGTGGCCGACATGCTCGGCGAGCATGTGTGCGCAGCAGGCATTGGCCGCGATCATCGATTCCTCGATCATCCGGTTGGCGATGCGCCGATGCTCGGTGCGGATGCCCAGCACGTTGCCGGCCTCGTCCAGGTCGAAGACGAAGTCGGGGCGGCCCTTGAACACCAGCGCGTGAGCCTCGCGCCAGGCGCTGCGCGCCTCGGTCATGGCTTCCAGGGCCTTGAGCTGTTCACCGATCGCCTCGGCCGGCGCCCAGTCGCCCTGGCCTTCGCACCAGTCGGAGACTCGGTCGTAGGCAAGCTTGGCATGGGAGCGCGCGGTGGCGGCGAAGAAGCGGTAGTCACCCAGGCTGCCGTCGGCGCCGACCTCCAGGGTGCAGGCCAGCACCGGCCGGTCCTGATCCTGCCACAGTGAGCAGAGATCGTCGGCCAGCTGCTCGGGCAGCATGGTGACGTTCTGGCCCGGCAGGTAGACGGTGAAGGCACGGGTGCGCGCCTCCAGGTCGGCGACATGGCCCTCTTCCACATAGGCGGTGGGGTCGGCAATGGCCACGGTCAGCGACCAGCCGCCGTCCTCGCGGGTGCGGATGCGCAGGGCGTCATCCATGTCACGGGTCTTCTCGCCGTCGATGGTGAAGAAGGGCTCGGCGGTCAGGTCCTCCCGGGTGAGGCCCTCGTCGCGCAGCGGCCAGTCGTCGCCGGCATCCGGGCAGTCCTGCTCCAGGGCGTGGCGGGCGAGGGTCACGCGCCATGGCACCGCGGGGTCGTCGGTCTTGGCCACCAGCTCGTCGATCTGGGTGAAGAAGGCGCGGTCGTCGGGCTTGAGGGGATGGCGCACCAGGCGGGCCACCACCCAGTCGCCGTCGGCGATGTTCGCCTCATCGAGGCTGCGCTTGATGCGCGCCTTCAGCGGGTTGTTCATCGTGGGGTGATCGGGGACCACCGCCAGCCGACCATCGCGCTTCTGCACACGGGCGATGAAGCGCGACATGCCGGTCTCGATCAGGGTGTCGGGCTCGACCGACTTCTTGTCACCCTCCTCGTGGAGGATGGCCCCGACGCGGTCGCCATGCAGGACCTGCTTCATGGCGGGGGGCGGCACGAAATAGGAGTCACCGTCGTCGGTCTCGAGGAAGCCGAAACCCCTGTCGGTGGCCTTGATCACGCCCTCTACGCGAGGGGTGTTGTTTCGTATCTGTTGCTTGAGCTGAGCTAGCGCCGAATTGTTCTGCAGCATGGTCTCGATCGGTTGGCGAGTAAGGGGGCCACTATACGGATTCGCGACTCCGGCGCCAAACGCCGCACGGCGCCACCACGGGGAATCAGTCGGTTGCGTTGGGGGGCATGGCAATCGGCGGAGCATCGGCAGGGAAGACAGGCGCGGGGGGCTCCGGTAGCCTTGAGACTTCACGACCCGCGGAAGGCTCCATGACCCCACGACTGATCGTCTCCGACCTCGACGGCACCCTGCTCGGGGCCGACCATGACCTTCACCCGGCCACCATCGAGACACTGCGTGCGCTGGCGGGGCGAGGCCACCACCTGGCCTTCGCCTCGGGTCGCCACTTCCGGGACATGCAGCGCTTCCGGGAGCGGCTCGGGGTGCCGGTGCACGTGATCAGCACCAACGGTGCCTATCTCCACGATACCGAGGATCGCCTGGTCGCCGCGCGTCACCTGGACGCCTCCCTGGCCCGGGAACTGATCGCCCTGCCTCGCCATCCCGAGGTACGCCTCAACCTCTACCATGACGATGAGTGGCTGATCGATGCGGAGGCGCCCGGGCTCCTGGCGCTGCATGCCCACACCGGCTTCGGCTATCGGGTCGCCGATCCCGCCGAGCGCCACGGTGAGGGCGTCGGCAAGGTGCTCTACATCGGTGAGCCGAGCGAGGTCAGGCGTCTGGAGACGACGATCCGTGCCCGCCATGGCGAGCGGTTGCACCTGACCTGGTCGATGGATACCTCACTTGAGATCATGGCCGGGGGGGTGAACAAGGGCACCGCGCTTGCCACGCTGCTCGAAACCCTGGGGCTCGGTCGCGAAGACTGCCTGGCCTTCGGCGACAACCTCAACGACACCGAGATGCTGACCCTGGCCGGAGAGGCCCACGTGATGGCCAATGCCCATCCATCCCTGGCCGGCCGGGTGCCCGAGGCCGAGGGCATCGGCCATCATGATCGTCAGGCCGTGGCCGAACGGCTGCGTGAACGCTTCGGGATGGAGAGCCGACCATGACCACGACGCCTGCCACCCTGATCGTGGTCGATGATGACCCCGAGATCCGCGAGCTGCTGGCCGACTACCTCGGACGCCACGGCATGCGTGCCCTGATGGCCGAGGATGCCGAGGCCCTGTACCGGCTCCTGGAGGTCGAGACGCCGGACCTGCTGGTCGTGGACCTCATGATGCCCGGCGACGATGGCTTCACCATCTGCCGGGACCTGCGTCGCCACAGCGACGTGCCGATCATCATGTTGACCGCCAGCGCCGACGAGACCGATCGCATCCTGGGGCTCGAGCTGGGCGCTGATGACTACCTGGGAAAGCCCTTCAATCCCCGCGAATTGCTGGCCAGGATCAAGGCCGTGCTGCGCCGTGCCCGGGGCCACCAGGAGCCGGCGAGTCCGGCCGAGGCCCGGCTGGTGGCGTTCGGAGACTGGCGACTGGATCGCATGACCCGCGAGCTGGTCGATATCGAGGGCCAGCACATCCCGCTGTCCGGCGCGGACTTCCAGTTGCTGCAGGTGTTTCTCGATCGACCCGAGCAGGTGCTCTCCCGTGACGACCTCTTCGAGCTGACCCGCGGGCGACCGGCGCCGCCCCTGGACCGCTCCATCGACGTGCATGTGTGTCGCCTGCGACAGCGGCTCGGCGAGGATGCCCAGCACTCGCAGTTGATCCGCACGGTCCGTGGGGCGGGCTATGTGCTCACCGCACGAGTCGAGGTCCTGCCGTGACGGCGGCGGATGGCCCGTGGCGGCGGCTGCGCCGGCGTCTGGCGCGAGGCCTGCCGGGCACCCTGCGGGGGCGATTCGTGCTGATCATGGTGGCCGGGGTGCTGGCCGCGCAGCTGGCCAGCTATGTGATCTGGACCTCCCAGGTGCGCGACAGCCGCCTGGCCCAGCTCGACGAGCTGTCGAGCAATGTCGCCTTCAGCGTGGCGTCGACCATGCAGTTCTTCCGTTCACTGCCGAGGGAGTATCGACATATCGTCCTCGACCAGTTGCGCAACATGGGAGGCAGCCGCTTCTTCGTCAGCGTCAACGAGAAGCGCCTCGATGTGGCCGACATCGGCGACGGGCCGGAGAAGACCCTGGTGGTGGATACCTTTCGTCGCGTCCTCACCGAGCAGCTCAACATCGATGAGGTGCTGGTGGAGTTCTCCCGGCCCGAGACCCTGCGCGTCTTCAACAACGAGGTGCTGCTCAAGGACCTTCCTCCGCGCTGGGGGCAGCACAGCCTGATGATGGAGCCCCTCTCGCCGCCGATCCTGGTCGCGCAGCTCGAGCTCGAGCCCGGGACCTGGCTCTACCTGGCCACCATCCTGCCGATCGCCGATGTGTTCGAGCGCACCTGGCTATCCGGGGAGCGCCTGCTGGCCGCGCTGATGGTGCTGTTGACCGTGCTGGGACTGTCGCTGCTGGGCATCCGCAGCATGACGCGGCCGCTGTCGCGGCTCTCGCGGGCCGCCCGCCAGTTGGGCGATGACCTCGATGCCCCGCCCCTGCGCGAGACTGGGCCCCGCGAGGTGGTGTCGACGGCGGTGGCCTTCAACCGCATGCAGCGACGCATTCGGGAGCAGGTGGAGGAGCGTGAGCGGCTCTTCTCGGCGATCTCCCACGATCTCAAGACCCCGATCACCCGGCTGCGGCTGCGCGCCGAGATGCTCGATGACCCCGGCCAGCGGGAGCGGTTCTGCGCCTCCCTCGACGAACTGGATGTACTGGTCAAGGGGGCGCTTGCCTCGGTCAAGGGGCTGGATCTCCAGGAACAGGTCGTCATGGTCGAGCTCGACACCCTGCTGGAGGACCTGGCGGCCGAGCTGCGGCTGCATGGCGGCGAGGTGGTCATCGAGGGGGCGGCGGTGCCCATCGCCGCCAAGCCGCTGGCGCTCAAGCGCTGCCTGGCGAACCTTCTGGAGAACGCGCTGTTCTACGGGCAATGCGCCGAGGTGCGCCTCGAGGATGGTCCGGACCGGCTGGTCGTGACGATCCGCGATCAGGGCCCCGGCATTCCCGAGGCGCAGCGCGAGCGGGTCTTCTCGCCCTTCGTGCGCCTGGAGCCCTCGCGCAGTCGGCATACCGGCGGCAGCGGCCTGGGTCTCGGCATCGCGCGGCATATCGTGAGGGCCCACGGCGGCGACATCGTGCTCGCCAATGCGCCCGGAGGCGGCTTGCTGGTGACCTTGACGCTGCCTCGCCAGGCCAATGTTACCGACCTGCAATAAAGGGCGAACACTTTGCAGGACTCGGTAACGCCTCTTCTCGCGATGACTGGCGTAGCGTATGGGTGTCCCGGTGCGCCGGGGGACCATAACAATACGATACGAGGAATCCACGTCATGCACTCATCCAAGCGACTCCACGCACCCCGCAAGACCGCGCTCGCCCTGGCCACCGGCCTGGCGGCCTCCCTGACTCTTGGCAGCGCCCAGGCGGGCGATGTCGAGGTCCTGCACTGGTGGACCTCCGGCGGCGAAGCCCGGGCGGCCAACGTGCTCAAGGAACTGATGGAGGCCGAGGGGCACACCTGGGAAGACTTCGCGGTGGCCGGCGGCGGCGGCGAGACCGCCATGACCGTGCTGAAATCCCGTGCCATGTCCGGCAACCCGCCCTCAGCGGCGCAGATCAAGGGGCCGGAGATCCAGGAGTGGGGCGAGCTCGGCCTGCTGGGCGACCTTGACGGTGTGGCCGAGGCCCAGCAGTGGGAGACGCTGCTGCCCGAGACCGTGGCCGAGGTCATGCGGCACGACGGCCATTACGTGGCCGTGCCGGTCAATGTCCACCGCGTCAACTGGCTGTGGGCCAACCCCGAGGTGCTCGACGATGCGGGGATCGAGATGCCCTCCACCCTCGACGAGCTGTTCGCGGCCGCCGAGCCATTGCGCGAGGCGGGCTACATCCCGCTGGCCCATGGCGGCCAGGCCTGGCAGGACGCCACCCTCTTCGAGGACATGGTGCTGGCCACCGGCGGCACCGACTTCTACCGCAGCGCCCTGGTCGACCTGGACCCCGAGGCCCTCGGCGGCGAGCAGATGATCGAGGCGCTCTCGACCTTCAAGCGCCTGCGTGAGCTGATGGACGACGACATGTCGGGCCGCGACTGGAACATCGCTACCTCCATGGTCATCGAGGGCGATGCGGCCATGCAGTTGATGGGCGACTGGGCCAAGGGCGAGTTCACCGCCGCGGGCCTCACCGCCGGCGAGGACTATCTGTGCGCACCGGCCCCCGGTACGGCAGACGCCTTCACCTTCAACATCGACAGCCTGGCGATGTTCCGGGTCAGCGACGAAGGCGAGCGCGAGGCCCAGCAAGACCTGGCTCGACTGGTGCTGGAACCCACCTTCCAGAAGGCCTTCAACATGGCCAAGGGGTCGATCCCGGCGCGTCCTGACCTCGACATGAGCGAGTTCGACATCTGTGCGCAGCAGTCGCTGGCCGACTTCCAGCGTACCGCCGACGAGGGCGGGCTGGTGCCCAGCATGGCCCATGGCATGGCCGTGAGAGCCGCCGTCCAGGGCGCCATCTTCGATGTCGTCACCAACTACTTCAACGACAGTGACATGGAGGCCGCCGAGGCCGCCGAGCGCATGGTCAACACGGCCCAGGCTGCCTACTAGGATCCGCAGGCCCAGGGCGCCGCTGCGGCGGCGCCCGTGTTCATCCACGAGGATTGCTCCCATGACACTCTCGACCTCCTTGCGACGGGACGGGCGGGCGAGTCGGCGCTCGTCGTCCGGCCGCCTGCAGGACTGGCTGCCACGCCTGGTGCTGGCGCCCTCTGTCGCCATCTCGCTGTTCTTCGTCTACGGCTTCATGCTGTGGACCTTCATCCTCTCCCTGACCAGCTCACGCATGCTGCCGAGCTACGACTTCATCGGTTTCGCGCAGTACGGCCGGCTGATGGACAACGAGCGCTGGTGGGTCGCCTCGACCAACCTGGTGATCTTCGGCGGCCTCTTCGTGGCGATCTGCCTGGTGCTGGGGGCCTTCCTGGCCATCCTGCTCGACCAGCGAATCCGCCGGGAGGGTACCCTGCGCACGGTCTATCTCTACCCCATGGCGCTCTCCTTCATCGTGACCGGCGTGGTCTGGAAGTGGCTGCTCAACCCCGGGCTCGGTCTCCAAGCCATGGTACGAAGCTGGGGCTTCGAGTCCTTCACCTTCGACTGGCTGATTGATCCCGACATGGCGGTCTACACCCTGGTGATCGCCGCCGTGTGGCAGGCCTCCGGCTTCGTCATGGCGCTGTTCCTGGCGGGGCTGCGTGGCATCGACGACAGCATCATCAAGGCGGCACAGCTCGACGGGGGCAGCCTGCCGCGCATCTACTGGCGGGTGGTGATCCCCTGCCTGAGGCCGGTGATGTTCAGTGCGGTGATGATCCTCGCCCACATCGCCATCAAGAGCTTCGACCTGGTGGTCGCCCTGACAGGCGGAGGCCCCGGCTATGCCTCCGACCTGCCGGCGACCTTCATGTATACCCACGCCTTCACCCGGGCGCAGGTCGGCCTGGGCTCGGCGAGTGCCATGCTGATGCTGGGCGGCGTGCTGGCGATCCTGATTCCCTATCTCTACTCGGAGCTGAGGAGCCGCAAGCATGGATAACGTGATTCGACGTCGTACGCCCGGGGCGCGGGTGGCGCGCCTGGCGCTCTATGCCGTGCTGCTGCTGGCCGCACTCTTCTATCTGCTGCCGCTGGCGGTGATGCTGATCACCTCGGTGAAGCCCCTCGACGAGATCAGCGCCGGAAGCCTGCTGGCGCTGCCGCAATCGCCGACCCTGGCCCCCTGGGCCAAGGCGTGGGGCGAGGCCTGCACCGGCATGCGCTGCGAGGGCGTGGGCGGGTACTTCTGGAACTCCTTCGCCATCGTGATCCCGGCGGTGCTGATCTCCACCGTGGTCGGCGCGCTCAATGGCTATGCCCTGACCAAGTGGCGCTTCAAGGGTTCGGAGCTGCTCTTCGCGCTGATGCTGTTCGGCTGCTTCATTCCCTTCCAGGTGGTGCTGCTGCCCATGGCCCAGACGCTGGGCTGGTTGGGACTCTCAAGCTCTCGGGCGGGACTGATCCTGGTCCACGTGATCTTCGGCATCGCCTTCACCACCCTGTTCTTCCGCAACTTCTATGTCGCGATACCCACCGAACTGGTGTCGGCGGCCAAGCTGGATGGCGCGGGCTTCTTCCGCATCTTCTGGCGCATCCTGCTGCCCGTCTCGGCGCCGATCATCGTGGTCTCGGTGATCTGGCAGTTCACGCAGATATGGAACGATTTCCTGTTCGGGGTGGCCTTCTCGGCCCATGACACCCAGCCGGTGACGGTGGCCCTCAACAATCTGGTCAATACCTCGACGGGGGTGCGCGAGTACAACGTCGACATGGCCGCCGCCATGATCGCGGCACTGCCGACCCTGGTGGTCTACGTGCTGGCCGGCAAGTACTTCGTGCGCGGACTCACCGCGGGGTCCGTCAAGGGGTGAGCAGGGTGCGTCCCCGCCCAGACGGTCAATGAAAAATAAAAGGTAAGCACTCATGTCAGCTCTCGAGATTCATGAGGTCCGCAAGGACTTCGGTAACGAACGCGTCCTCAAGGATGTCAGCCTGGCCATCGAGTCCGGCGAGTTCCTGATCCTGGTCGGCCCCTCGGGGTGCGGAAAGTCGACTCTGATGAACGCCATCGCCGGCCTGGAGCCTGTCACCGATGGCCAGATCCTTATCGCCGACCGGGACGTCACCTGGCTCACCCCGGCGGAGCGCGACATCGCCATGGTCTTCCAGTCCTATGCGCTCTACCCGAGCATGACGGTGCGCCAGAACATCTGCTTCGGCCTGGAGATGCGCAAGGTGCCCAAGGACGAACGCGATGCGGCGGTCGAGCGGGTGGCCGACCTGTTGCAGATCACGGCCCTGCTCGACCGCAAGCCCTCGCAGCTTTCCGGGGGCCAGCGCCAGCGGGTGGCCATGGGTCGGGCCCTGGCCCGGGAACCCGCGGTCTACCTCTTCGACGAGCCGCTCTCCAACCTGGATGCCAAGCTGCGCGTGGACATGCGCACCGAGATCAAGAAGCTCCACCAGCGCCTGGGCACCACCATCGTCTACGTCACCCACGATCAGATCGAGGCCATGACCCTGGCCGACCGTATTGCGGTGATGCGCGATGGCCATATCCTGCAGCTGGGCACGCCGGACGAGGTCTACAATGACCCCGTCGACATCTTCGTGGCCGGCTTCATGGGTTCACCCTCGATGAACTTCATCACCACGACCCTGGAGGGGCAGGCTGGCGATTATCTCGTGCGCATCGAGACCTCGAACGAGGAGGCGCTGGTGTTGCCCTGGCCGGCCTCCCGCGAAACGCCAGCCATGGCCGGCCAGGTGGGGCGATCGGTGATCCTGGGGCTGCGGCCCGAGCACTTCAGCGAAGAGGACGTTCGCCTGAGCGAACAGGCCGAGGGCACCCTCCTGGAGGCGCAGGTCAGTGTGGTTGAGCCTACCGGCGCCGACATCCTGCTGCGCCTTCCCCTGGGGGAAGGTGAGGTCACGGCCCGGGTCGGGCCGAAGTGCGAGGTGACACCCGGCGAGCGATTGTCACTGCGGGTCGATATGGGCCGCGCCGTGCTCTTCGATGCCGAGAGCCAGCAACGGCTCGCCTGAGCCTGTCGTCGCGCCCGGGGCGGCGCTCAGTGCACGGTGATCACGGTGCAGTCGGCGGCGTGACTGATCTTGTGGGAGACACTGCCGACCACCAGTCCCTTGAGGTCGCCCAGGCCCCGGCTACCCATCACGATGGCATCGACGCCACGGCGTGCTGCCTCGTCGAGGATGGTGCGCGCCGGGTCGCCCTGGGCGATCATCGTCTCGATGTGGGGAGCCCCCTGGTCGCGGGCGGACTCGGCGGCTCGGTCCATGACCTGACGGCCGGCCGAGTCGCGCTGTTCCTGGGAGGCCTCGATGGCGATGGCACCGATGCCCCAGACCAGGGTGGCCTCATGGGCGAGCATCTCGGGAATATGCAGCAGGACCAGGGAAGATCCCTCCTGGCGGGCCAGTTGGCAGGCCACGCTCAGGGCCTTCTTTGCGTGCTCGGAACCGTCGACGGGTACCAGGATGGATCGGAACATGATGGAGGTCCTCCATGCGATGACGGAATTGGCTGCCTATCGTCGAGCCTAGTCATCCCACCGGGGGCCACCGTGATGCGGGTCAAGGATGTCGCACTTTTTCGCTCTCTTCACTGGCCTCCAGGCGTCGCAGCTGCCGCCACAGATCACGGCGCAGGTCGGCCATGCGTGGCGCCTCGCCCTCGCTGAACGCCAGCGGCCGGGCCAGGTGCTGGGTGCGCAGCCCCAGTCGCGCCCCCATAAGACCGATGCCTAGCCCCTGGGCGGCTTGGGTCGAGAGCTTGCCGGCCAGGTTCGTCGAGAGCATCTCCATGCTGGCATCCCCGGCGATCTCGCTGGCACCGGCGAAGGCCATCTGGTAGAGCACGCTGCGCAGCAGTCGCAGTCGTGCCGCATAGCCCAGTTTCAGCCCGTAGAGCCGACACAGCCGATCGACCATCGCCAGGTGGCGCCAGGCCACCAGAGCCATGTCCACGAGGGTCAGCGGGCTGACCGCCACCATCACCGCCGTCTCGCCGGACATCCTCGAGATCAGCCGGCGCGCTGCCCGATCGCGGGGCGCGAGCAGGTGATGGTCGAGCAATGCCCGGACCTCGCGGCCGTCATGGTGGGGCTCCCGGGCGGCCAGGAACGCCTGCCAGTGAGGGTGGTCGTCATCCAGGGCCAGGTCGCGCCTGAGCTGCTGCGCCAACGATCGCGCCTGGGTCGGGGTCGCCTCGGGGAGCGCGGCGAGCTGGTCGCGCAGCCTGGCGTGGCGAGTCAGGCGTCGCAGGTGCCAGAGTTCGCGCAGTACCGCCGAGCCGCCCAGGCCGAGTGCCAGCAGCAGCAGCAGGCTCCAGCCGCCGGCCAGCCAGTCGCCGCCGAGGCTGGCGGCATACAGGATGCGGCCGGCCTCCAGGGCACCCAGGCCGAGGCTGCCGCCGAGCAGCGCGAGCAGCCCCCAGCGGCGCTTGCGGGGGCGTATCAGGCCCTCGCCCAGGGCCTGTTCGCTCCTGGCCGCCTCGGGGTCCGGATCGGCCAAGGGCTGGCTCGGCAGTCCTGCATCGAAAGGGTGGCCGGGCTGGGGATCCCGGGAAGGGGCTTCATCTTCGGGCCATTCCTGCAGGGCGAAGTGCTCACCCGGGCGCGGGTCCTGTTCGCGAGGCATGTTCATGACAGCTTGTCTCCGATCAGCCAGTCCAGGGCGGCATCCATGCGAATGTGCGGCAGGGGCGTCCCGGTGTCGCGGTTCAGGGGGCGAAAGGCGGTGAAGTCGAAGCCCTGGCGGGACCAGAAGTCCGCTCGGGGCAAGCGGTCTGGCACCTCGCCGGGAAACAGCAGCAGCGACTCGCCGGCCAGGGTCGTCCCGCGCAGGGCCGGCGAGCGGCGTCCCTGCTGGTTGACCTCGCGGCTCTCGGTGGCGCGAATCGCCGCCAGCGACAGGGCCCTGACCGGCACATCGGCGAAACGCAGGTCCTTGAGCGGGTCGGCGAGCAGGGCCTCGAGCAGGGCGACGACGCGGCCATGCTGCTCGGGGGTGACATGGTCGGCCTTGGTGGCGGCGATGGCCAGGCGGTCGATGCGCGGCGCGAAGAGCCGCGTCAGCAGGCTGCGCTTGCCGTAATCGAAGCTCTGCATCAGGCGGGAAAGCGCGCGGGAGAGATCCTCGAAGCGCTCGGGACCGGCGTTGAGGGCTCCCAGCACGTCGACCAGCACGATCTGGCGGTCGAAGCGGCGGAAGTGTTCCCGGTAGAAGGGCCTGACGATGTGTTGCTGGTAGTAACGAAAGCGTCGCCTCAGGGTGGCGTAGAGGCTCTCGGCCGGAAGGGTGGAGAGCTCGGCGCGATCGGCCTCGGTGATGCCGGGCAGCGGAAAGAACTGTAGCACCGGGGCTCCCTCGAGTTCCCCGGGCAGCAGGAAGCGTCCCGGCTGAAGGTCGGCGAAGCCGGCCTCCCGTGCGGCCCGGAGCCCCGTTGCATAGTGCTCGGCGATCTCGGCGAGGCGAGCCTCGTCGACCTCTTCGGCGGGGTCGAGGTCGCCTACCGCCGCCTGCCAGTCGGCGAACAGGGCGGCGCGCTCGCTGCCGCCGTCGTGGCGCTGGGTCTGGCTCCAGCTCAGGTAGTCGTGGCCCAGCAGCGGCAGGTCGAGCAGCCATTCGCCGGGATAGTCGAACAGGTCCAGGGTCAACTGGCGGGTCTCGCCGCCGAGCAGACCCTGACGCCTGGGCCGATAGCGGATCGCCAGGCGCAGCTCGCTGATGCCGCGGGTGGGCTCTGGCCAGCGCGGCGGCTCATCGTCCAGGGCCGTCATGGACTGGTCGTAGGGGAAACGCGGTACGCCAAGGTCCTGCTGCTGGACCCGGCGGGCACCGAGCAGCCGTCCCTCGCGGGCGGCGGGCAGGAGGTCGAGGCGCGCCTCCAGGCCGGCATGGCGCAGCTGGTTGACCAGCGAGGTGAGAAAGGCCGTCTTGCCAGAGCGTGACAGGCCGGTCACCGCCAGCCGCAGCTGTCGGTCGCGGCCGCGTTCGAGAAAATCATGAAGTTCGCGAGCCAGGGGCTGGCGCATGGGAGGGCGTCCGTTCACCGAAGGTTCAGTCCCAATGTGCGGGCGCGGCGAGCGGCTGGCAAGTCGCGAAGGACACGGGCGAAAGCCAGTGACCGGCCGGCGCAGGCCGCGAAGAGGGTCAGGCTAGCGTGGCGGCAGGCTCCCCACCGGGACGGGCTCCACCAGTCCGAAAAGCTGCAACAGCACGGGGGTCGCGGCGATCACGAAGCCCAGCACCGCCAGGCTCCGGCCGAGCAGCCGACGGCCGGGGCGTCGTGCCAGGGTGAGCCCCCCGATGCAGACCAGCAGGCCCAGGATGTTGAAGACGTAACCGAGCATCTGCAGCAGTTCGAAGGTGGTCATGAGGCTCCCTTGTGGTGGCTGGGGGTGAGGGCGGCTAATCTGTGATGGTATCAGTTCCACCCCGGAGCAAGAGGAGCACATTCATGGAGGAGCGTCGTCCGGAGGCGGTGATCGATTTCTGGTTCGGTGAGTTGAAGCCCGCTCAATGGTTTCGCAAGGACACGGCCCTGGATGCCGAGATCGCCAGGCGCTTCGGTTCGCTGCTGGCCGAGGCCGGCCGGGGAGAGCTGTGGCGATGGCGGGCCTCGGCCCGCGGGCGCCTGGCCGAGGTGATCGTGCTCGACCAGTTCCCGCGCAACATCTATCGAGGATCGTCCCTGGCCTTCGCCTGGGACCCGCTGGCTCTGGTGCTGGCCCAGGAGGCCGTCGCTCAGCGTGCGGACCGCCTGCTGGACATTCCCTGGCGGGCCTTCCTGTTCATGCCCTACATGCACAGCGAATCGCTGACGATCCATGACGAGGCACTGCGCCTGTTCGCCCAGCCGGGACTCGAGGAGAACCTGCGCCACGAGCACCGCCATCGGGACGTCCTGTCGCGCTTCGGCCGCTACCCCCACCGCAATGCCCAACTCGGGCGCGATTCGACCTACGAGGAACTGGCCTTTCTCGACCAGCCCGGTTCGTCGTTCTAGGTGTCTGGTCAGCAACGTCAGGCTTCTCTTCCGCCCGCGTGCCAGGCACCATCGAGCTTTGTTCACCAAGGAAAAGGAGTGTACTCCATGGGAATCATTGCCTGGCTGATCATCGGTGGCCTGGCCGGCTGGATCGCCGGCCACATTATGCGCGGGGGAGGCTTCGGCATTCTCGGCAACATCGGGGTCGGCGTGGTGGGCGCGGTGATCGGCGGGTGGATGTTCAGCCTGCTGGGCCTTCAGGCCGGAGGCTTCATCGGCTCGCTGGTCACCGCCATCGCCGGCGCCGTGGTGCTGCTGTGGGTGATCGCCAAGGTCAGGAAGGCCTGACGTGCGGCGGCGACAGGATGCGCCGGTAGCGATCCAGGCAGTGGTCCAGCCAGTCGCCGTTCAGCGAGACCTCGCGGGGCGAGGCGGGAAGTCTGACGTCCAGCAGGAAGAGCCCATGACGTTCGCTGCCGGCCACTGCCAGGCGCCGGCCGAGCTTCCGTGCGAGGTCGGGCGGCAGGGCCTCGACGCGCCGCCAGGTCAGCCGCAGGGCCTGTTGGTCGACCAGGTACTTTAAGCGCGCCGCATCCTTCAGCACCGACATGCCGCCCTGCGCCACCCCCTGGGATAGGCTCTCCAGCTTGCGGTAGCCCGGGGCCCCGGCGGCACGGCAGGCATGGGCACCCTCCACGAAGCAGCGTTCCCGTTCGGCGGGGTCATCCGGCCAGCGGCCGCCGCGTCGCCGTTCGGGGGTGGCCACGAAGGGCACCACCACCGAGGTGGCCGGCGTGCCGTCGGCGAGCCTCGTCTCGTGCTCGCCGATAATCCCGTGGACCAGCTGCCCCCTGAGCCAGCGGTAGTCACAGGCCTGCTGGATCCTGGCCTGGGCATCGGTGACCGAGTGCTGAGCCCCCTGAAGGGAGCGCAGCAGGGAGAGGGTGCGAAATATCATGGCGCTATCCCGGGTGAATGGAGCGAAAAGGGCGGTAAGCAAGGACCTTGACCATAACAGGCAAGGGTCGTGACGGCGTCAACGGCGCTTGCCTCAAACGCAGAACCGCCCGGCTGTTTCCAGCCGGGCGGTGTCGTTTGCTGCCGTGGTCGGGGTATCCCGTGTCAGGCGGTGGCGGCGGTCTTGCTGCCGACCAGCTCCTTGAGGGACTCCTCGACGATGGCCAGGCCTTCCTCGAGGATCTCGTCCTCGATGGTGACCGGCATCAGGAAGCGGATGGTGTTGCCGTAAAGGCCACAGGAGAGCAGGATCAGTCCCTTCTCGCGGGCCTTCTTGCACAGCGCGCCGGCCAGGTCGGCATCCGGGGTGTGGTTGGCCTTGTCGGTGACCAGGTCGACGGCGGCCATGGCGCCCATGTTGCGACCGTTGTCGACGCAATCGAAGTCCTGCTGCCACCGGGCGAAGCGCTTGGCCAGCTTGTCACCCAGCGCCTGGCTCTTGCCGAGGATGTTCTCTTCCTCGAACACCTCAAGGACCGCCAGGGTGGCCGCGCAGGAGACCGGGCTACCGGTGTAGGTGCCGCCCAGCGAGTTGGCGCCTGAAGCATCCATGACCTTGTCGGTGCCGACGATGGCGGAGATCGGCATGCCATCGGCCATGCTCTTGGCCATGGTGATGATGTCCGGCTCGACGCCGCTGTGCTCGATGGCAAACATCTTGCCGGTACGACCGAAGCCAGACTGCACCTCGTCGATGATCATCAGGATCCCGTGCTCGTCGCAGATCTCGCGGATTGCCTTGAGGAAGCTGGTCGACGCGGGATAGAAGCCGCCCTCACCGAGCACCGGCTCCAGCACGATGGCGGCGGTGTCCTTGGGGTTGGCATCGGTCTTGAGGGTCATCTTCAGGCCGCGCAGGGCCTCGTCCTCGCTGACACCGTGATATGGCACCGGATATGGGGCACGGAAGACGTTGCCCGGCATGGTGCCGAAATCGGTGGCGTAGGGCGCGACCTTGCCGTTCATGGCCATGGTCATGAAGGTACGGCCATGGTAGCCGCCGTCGAAGCAGATGACGTTGTTCTTGCCAGTGGCCGCGCGGGCGACCTTGACCGCGTTCTCCAGCGCTTCGGCACCGGAGTTGGCCAGCATGACCTTGGCATGACCGCGGACCGGGGTGACCTGGCTGAGCTTCTCGGCCACCTTCACGTAGCCTTCATAGGGCATCACGGTCTGGCAGGTGTGCATGACCTTGTCGAGCTGATCCTTGACCGCCTGGACGACCTTGGGATGGCGATGCCCGATGTTGAGCACGCCGATGCCGCCGGCGAAATCGATGATGCGGTTACCGTCGGCGTCCCAGATCAGGGCATTTTCGGCGCGGTCGGCAAACTGGGTGGCCGGGCTCGCGGCCCCGTTGGCCACATAGCGCTGCTTGAGATCGTTGAGCTGTGCGTTGTTCATGGGTCCTGTCTCCTTGGTAAGACGTTGCGGGCGATCAGAGGCCGCCGACACAGACGTATTTTAGTTCAGTGTACTCGTCCAGGCCGTGGCGCGACCCTTCGCGTCCCAGGCCCGATTCCTTCACGCCACCGAAGGGTGCCAGCTCGGTGGAGAGGATGCCCTCATTGACCGCCACCATGCCATACTCGAGCCCTTCCATCACATGCCAGATGCGGCGGTAGTCGCGGGCATAGAAATAGGCGGCCAGGCCGAATTCGGTGGCATTGGCCATGGCGATGGCCTGCTCCTCGGTCTCGAAGCGGAACACCGGGGCCAGCGGGCCGAAGGTCTCTTCCCGGGCCACGCGCATCTCGTCGGTGACGTCGGCGATGATCGTGGGCTGGAAGAAGGTACCCCCCAGGGCGTGGGGCTCTCCGCCGCAGACCAGGCGCCCGCCCTTCGCGAGGGCATCGGCGATGTGGGTCTGCACCTTGTCGACGGCGGCGGCGTTGATCAGGGGGCCCTGTACCACGCCGTCCTCCAGGCCGTTGCCGACCTCAAGGGTGGCGACACGCGCGGCGAGCTTCTCGATGAAGGCATCATAGACGCCGGCCTGGACCAGCAGGCGGTTGGTGCACACGCAGGTCTGTCCGGAGTTGCGGTACTTGGAGGCCACGGCTCCCTCGACGGCGGCATCCAGGTCGGCGTCGTCGAAGACGATGAAGGGCGCGTTTCCGCCCAGCTCCATGGAGGCCTTCTTCACCGTGCCGGCACACTGGGCGAGCAGCTTCTTGCCGACCGGGGTAGAGCCGGTGAAGGAGATCTTGCGCACTCGCGGGTCGGTGGTCAGCACATCGCCGATCTCCGCCGGGCGGGAGGCGGTGACCACGTTGATCACGCCCGCGGGGAAGCCGGCGTCCTCGGCGAGCTTCGCCAGTGCCAGGGCGGTGAGCGGCGTGGCCTCGGCCGGCTTGATCACCACCGGGCATCCGGCGGCCAGGGCCGGGGCACACTTGCGGGTGATCATCGCCAGCGGGAAGTTCCAGGGAGTGATGGCCGCCACCACGCCGATGGGCTCACGGAACACCATGATGCGCTTGTCCTTGCCGTGGCTCGGCAGGGTCTCGCCGGCCATGCGCTTGGCTTCCTCGGCGTAGTACTCGACGAAGGCGGCGCCATAGGCCACCTCGCCGCGGGACTCGGTCAGGGGCTTGCCCTGCTCGAGGGTCATCAGTCGCGCCAGGGCTTCCTGGTTGTCCATGATGAGATCGAACCAGCCGCGCAGCAGGCTGGCCCGCTCCTTGGCGGTCTTGCCACGCCAGGCCGGCCAGGCATCCGCAGCAGCGGATACGGCATCCCGGGCGTCCTCGGCGGTCAGATCGGGGACCTCTGCGAGGCGCTCGCCGGTGGCGGGGTTGGTCACGGCGAAACGGCGTTCGCCATCGCGCCACTGGCCGGCGACATAGGCCTTGTCGATCAGCAGCTCGGGTTGCGTGGACATCGGGGGTTCCTCGTGGCTTGATCATCTTGTTGAACGAGTGTGCATTATTTAAAACAACTCGCCAAGTTTTCGTCGCCCTCGTTTTTCGTGCTCAGGCATCATTCGACCATCGGCGCGGGCATGGCTTTCCGTTACACTATGCCGCCGACTTGCTGCGTTGCGCTGGGCAGCACGGCACGTTCCTGTTCCGGTTTATGTCGAGGTGAGCCTTGGTCGATCCCTTCAATGCCTGGTGGGCCCAGCAGCTGGTGCTGTGTGACTGGGCCTTCGCCCCCGATCCCCTGACGGTGGACGCGGATGCGGCCGTCGAGCGGCTGGCGGCCCTGGGTATCGTCGACCGTGGTGAACTGGGCTGGTGCCTGATGGAAACTCTCGGCACCGGCGGTCACCTCGATCCTGCCCGACTGCTGACCGGCCTGGAACTCGTCGCCCTGGGCGGTGGTGCCGGCTGGCTCGGCGAGAAGCGTGCCGGCGACTGGGCCCAGCGGCTGGCGGAGGAGATCAGCGCCCATCACGCGAGCCTAGATGCCTGGCTGGAGGCATTGCTTCACGCCCGCAGCGCCGATGGCTGGGTGCGAGGAGACGACGGTTTCGTTGATGCCTGCGAGGCGCTGGCGGCCCTCGAGCATGACGGCGATGGCGTGACCTGGGAGATGCTCCAGGAGTGGCTCGCCATCCATCCCCGGGAGGCGGCGTTCTGGCCGACGGCACCTGAACATCAGGTGTGGCGGTTGCGCGCCGCCTTCTCACCGGTCCTCGAACTGCCGGCGGGCGCACTGGACTGGCAGGGGCTCGAGGCCTGGCTGATCGAGGCGTGGCAGATACGTGATCGCGATGACCTGGTGCGCAGCCTGCTGTGGCTGGCCGCCCAGGGCGACCGTCAGGGCTGGGACCTGGACGCCTCGCGGCTGCTCGAGGCCGATGCCGAGGAGCGCCGGCGGTGGAAGGAGGCCCTGTCCGGAGAGGAACGGGGCTATGGCCGGGTGCTGCTGGGCTTGCTGGACCAGGGCGAACCCCTTGAGTGGGGCGCCTGGGACTGGCTGCGGCTGGTCGACCTGGCCTGGGCCGGCACCTGCCTGGGCTGGCTCGACGAGCAGGAGGCTCATGACTTCGCCCTTCACGGGGCCGACCTGCTGCTGCGTCGCTACAGCGACTGGGGGGCCCTGGTGCGAGCCTACCAGCGCGGTCGCAGCCTGTTCGAGGGGCGCAATCTGCTGCCATCCCTCGAGGCCGACTGGTCACTGCTGCTGCAGTCGCCGGTCAGCCCCTGGCGTCCGGCCCTGCAGGGGCTGATCTCGGACGAGCTCATCGAGGGCTCGAGGGTCGCCATGCGCGCCTGGCGCCGTGATCCTCGCCACTGGGCCCTGGCGCTGGCGGCGGTGCGCGAGCCCGAGTTCGCCGCCCGCCAGGGACCGATGACGGAGCTGCCGGCGGCGCGGCGCGAGGAGGCGCGACGTTACCTCATCGAGACCCTCGACCTGCATGCCGACGAGGGTGTGGAGGCGCTATCTCGCTATTGGCTGCCGGCCCAGGCTCACCATCTCAACCAGCTGGCGGCGGATGCCGCCCATGGGGCCTTGCCGCCGGCCGAGACACCCTTCGGCCGCCCGACCCCGGAAGAGATTTCCAGCCGCGACGACCTCAGGCAGGCCAGTCGCCATGCCGCCACGATACACATGGCCGAGAAGTTCGCCTTCCACCTGCAGATGGCCATGGACAGCGGAGACTTCGATGCGCGCCGTCTGGCCGGGTTGACGGGTGCCCTGAAGGGCTCGCTGTGTCGCTTCTATCCCGATGCCCGTCGCCTGCTCCAGGCCTGGGCCCACTGGGAGAGCCTGCTGCCCGAGCCCGAACAGCCGCCGATGGTCGCGGAGATCCGCTGGCATCTGGATGACCCCGGCAGCCTCTTCCATTGGCTCGATTGGCGAGGCGGGGAGTGGCACGAGCCTGGCCCGCGGCCGACGCTCGCCCACTTCACGGCCATGGCCCTGGTGGGCCCGCTCAACAGCCCGGCATGGAGCCTGCCTCAGCCGGAGAGCGAGCGCGAGTGCACAGCCATCCGCGAATGGGTCGACGGCCACTATGCCCTGCCCGGGGAGGCTGAGCTTGCCGAGTTCCTCGAGTACCTGATCGAGGTGGGTGACCGTCAGGAGTTTCAGATCAACTACGCGCCCTATACCCTCAACCATGGGCGGCTGGTGTCGGAGATCGCCACCCTGGAGAGCGGAGATTGCAGCGAGGAGGAGGGCGCTCACCTGCTTCGCCTGAAACGGGTCAGGGACAACGAGGACGGCTGCACCGATATCGACCTGGCCGCCTGGGATATCGCCCAGGCCGTGGATCTGGCCATCGCCGGTCGCCAGCTCGGCTGGCTGGGTGAGGCGCCATTCCTCCGTCTGCTCGAGCGTGCCCATGCCCTGGCCAGTGAGCATTATGCGGGCTGGGAGGAGTATGCACGCGGCCTTCATGCCGGCTTCTCTTTCTTCATGGGCGAGACGCCAGAGCGCGAGAGCTTTCTGGCTGGCTTCCGTCAGGCCCTGGTCGCCTGGCTCTCCGGTGCGCCCCCCCTGGTCGGTGCCTGGGCCAGCCTGGACTTTCCCGGCGCGCGGCCTCGCCACTGGGCGCCTCTGCATATCGATACGCTGCCGGGCGACAGTCGCACTCTCCACTGAGAGCTCGCGTTGTCGAGAATCTTTGGTTTATAGTCCGCACTTTGTATTCAATGGCTCCTCCTTTCGGGAGCCTTCTCCAGGCCGCGAGCCGCCCAGAGGTCGATGTGGCAGTGATGCTGGATGCTTTCCGGCAACACCTGCACAGCGACAACCCGTAGAATCAGAGAGACGCATGGCGTCGATGGACTGGGTAGGGCTCCGAGAATGAGGTCGTTGCAGGATGCTTGACACACGCATGTGTCGTGTCGGAGTCATGGGAGCCGCACTGGCAATGCTGGCGGCCTGTGCCTCGTCAGGCGGCAGCAAGGAAGACCCTGTCGTGGGTGCCTACTTCGCCCGGGATCTGCCGGGCATGCCCGCCGATCCCCTGATGTCACCCGTGGAGAACCCCATCCTCGAGGCCCGTGGCCTGCACAATCCGCCACCGAGGCTGATTCGCAGTGCCCTGCTGGCTCAGCATGAGCGCTGGGCCGGAACTCCCTACCGGCTCGGTGGGGCCTCCTCCCGGGGCATCGACTGTTCGGCGCTGGTCCAGAACATCTTCAACGACACCTTCCGCTTCGATCTGCCGCGTACCACCGAGGAGCAGGTACAGGCGGGCCTCGAGGTCGAACGTGACGCCCTGCGTCCCGGCGACCTGGTATTCTTCCGCCCCCCCGGCGCCTACCACCATGTGGGCATCTATGTCGGCGAGGGCCGATTCCTGCATGCCTCCACCTCTCGGGGCGTGATGATCTCCGATCTCGACAACCGCTACTGGCAGCGCCACTACTGGCAGGCACGGCGTACCCTGGAGCCGGTCATGCTGGCCCAGCGCCTGACCACCACCGGCGAGGGCTGAGAGGGTGGCATGATCGCAGCCGGCACTCGCATCTGGTGGCGCGCCACCCTGGCCCTGTGTCTGGGCTCTTTCCTGGTCTTCATCAACCTCTACGCCCCCCAGCCGCTGCTGCCGTCGCTGCGCGAGACCTTCGACGTCTCGACGCTGGCCATCAGCCTGGTGATGTCGGTTTCCACCTTCGCGCTGGCCGCCTCGCTGCTGGTCTTCGGCCCCCTGTCGGATGCCATCGGCCGGGGCGCCATCATGCGCGTTTCCCTGCTGGTGTCAGGCCTGCTCTCCCTGGCGCTGGCGCTGGCGCCGACCTTCGAATCGCTGCTGGCGCTGAGGGCCTTGCAGGGGTTCGTGCTGGGCGGCTTGCCGGCAGTGGCCATCGCCTGGATGGGGGACGAGTTCGAACGACCGGCTCTGCTCTCGGCGGTGGGCCTCTACATCGGCGCCAATACCCTGGGCGGCATCAGCGGGCGCGTGGTCGGGGGTGCCGTGGCCGAGGTCGGTGGGGCGTCGGCGAGCTTCCTCACGGTGGGGGTCATGACGCTGGTCGGGCTGCTGCTGTTCTGGAAACTGCTGCCCCCGTCCAGCGCCTTCACCCCGCGACGCTTCGAGCTGCGCGGGGCCCTGGCCGACCTCCGGGCCCACCTCGGCACGCCTCCGCTGATCGGGGCCTATCTGCTCGGTGGGATCAACTTCATGATCTTCATCAACCAGTACAGCTACATCACCTTCCGCCTGGCGGAGGCACCCTTCGGGCTGGGCACCCGGCTGCTGGGGCTGATCTTCCTGACCTATCTGGGGGGCACCCTCGGCTCGTCCCTCTCCGGGCGGCTGGCCGCCCGCTGGTCGCAACCCGCCTGCATGATGCTGGGGATCCTGATACTCATGGGCGGCACCGCGGTGACCCTGGCCGGGTCGCTCGCCTGGATCATTGCCGGGCTGACGATCAATGCCTTCGGCTTCTTCCTGGCCCACTCCATGGCCTCGAGCTGGGTGGGACGCCACGCTCGGCGGGCCCGCGGCAGTGCCTCGGCGCTCTACCTGGTGTTCTACTACAGTGGCGCCAGCCTGGGCGGATTCTGGCTGGAGCCTTTCTGGCGAGCCGCCGGCTGGAACGGTGTGGCGCTGGCGTCCTGGTTGATGCTGGGGGTGACCCTGGCGCTCGCCGCCTGGCTCTGGCGGGGCGAGCGCCGGTAGTCTCAGGGTGAAGAACTGGCCCCGGCTTCCTCGCCCCAGACTGCCTCCAGCCGGTCTACACGGCCGCAGGAGGCCTTGTAGAAGCGGTAGCGCACCGGATTCTCCTGGTAGTAGTTCTGGTGGTACGCCTCGGCCGGGTAGAAGGCCTCGAAGTCGCTGATCTCGGTGGCGATGTCCCGGTCGAAACGCTCGGCGACGGCCTCTCGGCTTGCCTCGGCCATCGCGCGCTCCTCGGCGTTCATGGGGTAGATGGCACTGCGGTAGGAGTCGCCCTGGTCGCAGAACTGGCGGTTCACGGCGAAGGGGTCGATATTGCGCCAGAAGACATGCAGCAGGGTGCCATAGTCGACCTGGTCGGGGTCGTAGTCGACCTTGACCACCTCGGCATGGCCGGTCCCGCCGGCCACCACCTGCTGGTAGGTCGGGTTGTCTGTATGGCCTCCGGAGTAGCCTGAGATGGTGGCCTTCACGCCCTTCACCTTGTCATAGGCCTCTTCCATGCACCAGAAGCAGCCGCCGGCAAACACCGCGCTGGCCGTTTCCTCGCTGGCCTGGGTGGGGCTTGCCAGGAATAGAGCGGCCGGCAGGGCGACCAGCGCGAGATGGCGCAGAGAAGGCAGGGCAGGCAGGGCAGGAGAGAGCAGATGTTTCATGGGTGGCTCCATTGATGAGTGGCTATTGATTGGAGGCTATCGACCGCGAGGGGTTCCGTATAGTCTTTGTTCAATAATATGACTGCTGTAAGGGAGCGCCCCTCGTCGCGACAGAGAGGCGTTCTCACTCGTGGCAGATGCCATGCCCACTCCAATGCTCATGATCAGGAGCTCCCCCTTGACCCGACGTCGCCTGATACTCGCCGCCGTGATCGCCCTGCTGGTGGCTGCCTACTTCCTCAGCGGGGCCAACGAGGTCCTGACCCTGTCCAGCCTGCAGGCCGAGCAGGCCCGCTTCCAGGATTGGCTGGCCGCCGATCCCCTGACCGTCGCCGGCGGCTTCTTCGTGATCTACGTGGTCATCACCGCGGTCTCCCTGCCTGGGGCCACCCTGCTGACGCTGCTCGGCGGTGCGCTGTTCGGCTTCGGCTGGGGGCTGCTGCTCATTTCCTTCGCCAGCAGCCTGGGCGCGACGTGTGCCGCGCTGATCGCTCGAACCCTGGCGCGGGAACCGCTGGAAAGGCACTTTGCCGCTCAGCTGGCTCGCATCAATGCCGGCATCGAGCGGGAAGGGGCCTTCTACCTGTTCACCCTGAGGTTGATCCCGCTGTTCCCCTTCTTCGTCATCAACCTGGTGATGGGCCTGACCCGCATGCGGCTCACGACCTTCTACTGGGTCAGCCAACTGGGCATGCTGCCAGGCACCGCGGTCTATGTGAATGCCGGCCGTGAGCTGGGCAGCCTGGAGTCGCTGGCCGGTATCCTCTCCCCGGGGCTGATCGGTTCCTTCGTGCTGATCGGCCTCTTTCCCTGGCTGGCGCGTGGCCTGGTGGCCGTCGGCAAGCGGCGCCAGCTGGCCCGTCGCTTCCAGCGTCCGCGGCAGTTCGACCAGGATATCGTGGTGATAGGGGGCGGCTCGGCGGGGCTGGTGGCGAGCTATATCGCCTCGGCCGTCAAGGCGAAGGTGGCGCTGGTGGAGCGCGACCGCATGGGCGGCGATTGCCTCAACACTGGCTGCGTCCCCTCCAAGGCACTCATCCGTGCGGCACGCGTCGCCAGCGAGATCCGCGAGGCACCGCGCTATGGCATCAAGGCCGGGGAGCCGGAGGTGGATTTCGCCACGGTGATGGGGCATGTGCACCGCGCCATTCGCGAGGTGGAGCCCCACGACAGCCGCGAGCGCTATGAGGGACTGGGCGTGGAGGTGATCGCCGGTGATGCCGTCCTCGAGGATCCCTGGCGGGTCCGCATCCGGGAAGCCACCGGGGAGAGGGTGATCACGACCCGCCATGTGATCATCGCCAGCGGGGCCCGTCCTCGGGTGCCGCCGCTGTCTGGCCTGGAGGGGATCGAGGTCCTCACCTCGGACAACCTCTGGCAGCTCGAGGCGCTGCCCGAGCGTCTGGTGGTGTTGGGCGGCGGCCCCATCGGCTGTGAACTCGGCCAGAGCTTCGCCCGGCTGGGCAGCCAGGTATCCCTGGTGGAGATGGGCGAGCAGCTGCTTCCCCGTGAAGACCGGGACGTGGCCGGGGAGGTCGAGACCGGGCTGGACGAGGAGGGCGTGGCGGTGCGCCTCGCCACCCGTGCGCTGCGAGTGCTGTCCGACGATCGCGGCGGCCATGTGCTGGAGGTCGAGGGACGCGATGAACACGGAGAGCCGCGGCTCGAGCGCCTGCCTTTCAGCCATCTGCTGGTCGCGGTGGGTCGCCAGGCCAATGTCGAGGGGATGGGCCTCGAGGCCCTGGGGATCGAGACCCGTGCCGATGGCACCCTGGACGTGGACGACACCCTGCAGAGCGTGCTGCCCAATGTCTGGGCCTGCGGCGACGTGGCGGGTCCCTACCAGTTGACCCACGCCAGCGCTCACCAGGCCTGGCATGCCTCGGTGAATGCCCTGTTCGGCGAGCTCAAGCGTTTCCGCGTGAGCTATCAGGCCCTCCCGGCCGTCACCTTTACCGATCCCGAGGTGGCTCGTGTGGGCCTGAACGAGCGGGAGGCCCAGCAGCAGGGAGTTGAGGTCGAGGTCACACGCTACGCCCTGAGCGAGCTGGATCGTGCCATCGCCGAGGGCAGCACAGGTGGCTTCGTGAAAGTGCTGACCGTGCCCGGCCGTGACCGCCTGCTGGGGGCTACCATCGTTGGCCCGGGGGCGGGAGAGATGCTGGCCGAGTTCACTCTGGCGATGACGCACGGCATCGGGCTCAACAAGCTGCTGGGTACCATCCATCCCTATCCGACCCACAGTGAAGCGGTCAAGGCGACGGCGGGCGTGTGGAAGAATGCTCACAAGCCGGAGCGACTGCTGGGCTGGCTGTCGCGCTATTTCGCCTGGCGCCGTGGTGGCGGCGAGGCCGAGAAGGAGTGGCGCTGATGCTCGATCGCTGGACCATGCCGATGACCCAGGCGCCACTGACGGTGCTGGCCCGCGGCCTTGCGACGCTCAAGGTAAGCCCCGACCAGGTGACGGTGGCGGCCTTCCTGTTCGGCATGCTGGCGCTGCCCCTGCTGGCCCTGGAGTGGTACCTGCCGGCGCTGGTGGCGATCCTGCTCAATCGGCTGGGAGATGGGCTTGACGGGGCGCTGGCCCGGCTGTCCGGTCATGGCAGCGATGCCGGAGGCTTCCTCGATATCGGCCTGGATTTCGTCTTCTATGGGGCGGTGGTACTCGGTTTTGCCCTGGCCGACCCGGCTGCCAATGCCCTGGTGGCGGCCTTCCTGCTGTTTGCCTTCATCGGTACGGGCACCTCCTTCCTGGCCTTCGCCATCATGGCCACCCGCCACGGCCTGGAACGGCCGCGCTTCCAGCAGAAGGCGTTCTACTATCTGCATGGTCTGACGGAGGGGACGGAAACCGTGCTGGCCTTCGTGGTCTTCTGCCTCTTTCCCGACCACTTCCCGCTGCTCGCGACGCTTTTCGCCGCGGCATGCCTGATTACCACCGCCACCCGGTTATGGGGCGGTCACCGGACCCTCAAGGCCTTCGAGGGGGAGGAGCGGCCCGGGGAGGATGTGGCCCCCTGAAGTGCTAAGGGGCCGCGACCAGGGGATCCTGCGAAAACGAGCGGAGACGACAGGGATGCAAACGACAAAGGGGCAGCCGATGGCTGCCCCTTCACGTCATACCGGTTCCGCCGTCAGGCGCTCGGTAGGATCTCGGCGATGCGATCAGTGCTCCTCATCGCCCTCACCGTGCACGTGGCCGTGCTCGAGCTCTTCCTCGCTGGCCTCGCGAACCTCGGCGATCTCGACGTCGAAGTTCAGGGACTGGCCGGCGAGCGGGTGATTGCCGTCGACGGTGACGGTATCGCCTTCCACCTGGGTCACGGTGACCATCAGCGGGCCGCCCTGGGTCTGGGCCTGGAACTGCATGCCGGGCTCGACGTTGTCGACGCCCTGGAAGGCGTCAAGCGGCACTTCCTGGACCAGCTGGGGCTGGACCTCGCCGTAGCCTTCCTCCGGTGCAACCTGAGCCTGGAGCTTTTCGCCGGCAGCGCGGCCTTCCATTTGCTTCTCGAGGCCCGGGATAATGTTGCCGGCGCCATGGAGGTAAGTCAGCGGCTCGCGGCCTTCCGAGCTGTCCAGCACTTCACCTGCATCGTTGGTCAGGGTGTAGTGGAACGCGACAACGGAATTCTGCGCAATCTGCATTGATGAACCTTTCGGTGAGTGCATGTAGCCAGCCATGGTAACGCGGCAATCAAGGGGCTGTCAGGGGCATGGAGGAAATTCAGGATGCCGGAGACGAGCCTGAACGGCATTCACGCCTGTCGATCACTAAGGCCGATTAAGAGGGCCGATCAGGAGAGGGGAGTGACATCGGACTGTTGCGTGGCCTACCGGGCGGGGATACCCTTGCAGGTCACGGATTCTACCCCTCTCTTCGACCACCCTTCCATGGAGTGTGCCATGACCCCGATCCTGATCTGGTTGATCGCCTTCGCTCTGCTTCTGTTTCTCTTCCTGAAGCGCTGGGATGCTTCCGTCAGCCACTTCCTGGACAAGCTGCTTCCCGCGGTGTTGCGCAGCGAGGATGACCGCTGGGTATGGAGCCCGGCACTGGCGGTGCTGATCGCCACCTTCATCGTGCAGCCGGTGGACCTGCTGTTTACCCTGATCATCATCGGCCTGCTCACGCTGATCGGCACCAAGCTTGCCGGCTGGGCCATGAACAAGGTCGACATGCACTGAGGTCATCCGGAGGGCGAGGCGACGCCCGGCCCTGCCGCCTGTCCCACGAGAAAGGCCCGCGGATCACTCCGCGGGCCTTTTCATGTCAGAAGGTTTATGCCATGTCAGCCGATTCATTTAATGCTGCTTGCGGCCGCTCTCAGTAAGGCGCGACGCTGGCGCTCGAGCCGCTGCCGATGATGCGCACGCGCTGGCCCACCTGATAGGCCTGGTCGGCCTTCTGGACGATGACCACGTTCTGGCCATTGTCCTGACGGATCTCGATCTCCCAGGCTGGAATCAGGTTGGCGGACTCCTCAATCCGTGAGCCGGCGACGCTGCCGGCGATCACCCCGGCCGCTGTGGCGAGGGTCTTGCCCGAGCCCCCACCGACCTGATTGCCCAGCAGGCCGCCGATCACCGCGCCGCCGCCGGTGCCGATGAGGCCGCCGGCACGGCTGTCGGCCTGGATCTGCACCCGGCGCAGGGCGGAGATGGTGCCGAAGGTGACGGTCTGGGCCGCCTTGGCCTGGTTGCCGGTATAGACGTTGCCGGAGTAGGGCGCGGTATTGGCGCAGCCAGCCAACGTCAGGGCACCGAGGGCGAGAACGGGAAGAAGGCGCTTCATGGGATATCTCCTTGACGAACACTCGGCCATGGGGGGGGTGGCCAAAGGTTTGTGAACGGTGTTCTTTAATGAGTCTACTCACTATGAACCCGCTTGGCCAGAACTCTGGCTTCCTGATCTCAGTGTAGCGCCTGCTGATGTAAACAATATGAAAAAAGGGAGGCCAAGAAGGCCTCCCCGGGTCCAGCGATCATGTTCGGCGATCAAGCCGGCGGCCTCAGCCGAACTGGTTCATGGTGTTGTCCTTGCCACCGGCCTTCAGCGCCGCCTCGCCATGGAAGAACTCCTTGTGGTCGTCGCCGATGTTGGAGCCGGCCATGTCCTGATGCCTGACGGTGGCGATGCCCTCGCGGATCTCCTTGCGCTGCACGCCTGCCACGTAGGCCAGCATGCCCTCGTCGCCGAAATAGCCCTTGGCCAGGTTGTCGGTGGACAGGGCCGCGGTGTGGTAGGTCGGCAGCGTAATCAGGTGATGGAAGATGCCAGCCTCGCGGGCCCCGTCGCGCTGGAAATTGCGAGTCCATTCGTCGGCAAGCTGGCCGAGCTCGGTCTCGTCGTACTTCGCTTGCATCAGGTCGGCGCGCGCGTAGGCGGAGACATCCTTGCCTTCCTTCTCCCAGGCGTCGAACACCTGCTGACGGAAGTTCAGGGTCCAGTTGAAGGACGGCGAATTGTTGTAGACCAGCTTGGCGTCCGGGCAGGCCTCGCGGATGCGGTTGACCATGCCGGCGATCTGACCGACGTGGGGCTTTTCGGTCTCGATCCACAGCAGGTCGGCGCCGTTCTGCAGGCTGGTGATGCAGTCCAGCACTACCCGGTCCTCGCCGGTACCCGGCTTGAACTGGAAGAGGCCGGAGGCCAGGCGCTTGACCTTGAGCAGCTTGCCGTTCTGCTTGATCACCACATCGCCATTGTCGATGTCCGAGGCGCTGTCGATCTCCTCGCCGTCCAGGAAGCTGTTGTACTGGTCGCCCAGGTCGCCTGGCTCGCTGGTCACGGCGATCTTCTGGGTCAGGCCGGCTCCCAGGGAGTCGGTGCGGGCGACGATCACACCGTCCTCGACGCCGAGTTCCAGGAACGCGTAGCGCACGGCGTTGATCTTGGCGATGAAGTCCTCGTGGGGCACGGTGACCTTGCCGTCCTGGTGGCCGCACTGTTTCTCGTCGGAGACCTGGTTCTCGAGCTGGATGCAGCAGGCGCCCGCCTCGATCATCTTCTTGGCCAGCAGGTAGGTGGCCTCGGCGTTGCCGAAGCCGGCGTCGATGTCGGCGATGATCGGCACGATGTGCGTCTCGTGACTGTCGATGCTGGTGATCAGCTCATCGGCCTTGTTCTGGTTGCCGGCCTTCTTCGCCTCCTCCAGGTCGCGGAACAGGTGATTCAGTTCCCAGGCATCCGCCTGGCGCAGGAAGGTGTAAAGCTCCTCGATCAGCGACGGCACGGTAGTCTTCTCGTGCATGGACTGGTCGGGCAACGGGCCGAATTCGGAGCGCAGTGCGGCGACCATCCAGCCGGAGAGGTAGAGGTAGGAGCGTTTGGTGGTGCCGAAGTGCTTCTTGATGGAGATCAGCTTCTGCTGCCCGATGAAGCCGTGCCAGCAGCCCAGCGACTGGGTGTATTTGGAGCTGTCGGCGTCATAGGCGGCCATGTCCTCACGCATGATCTTTGCGGTGTAGCGAGCGATGTCCAGGCCGGTCTGGAAACGGTTCTGAACCCGCATGCGGGCGGCGTGCTCGGGATTGACGTTGTCCCATTTGCCCTGCTGGGCTTCGCGCAACTGAGCGATAGCCTTGAGTTCGTCTTTGAATGTTGTCATGGGGCCGTCCTTCGGATCAGGAGTGGAATCTCGCGATCGCGTGCCATCACTCGGTGCGCGTCGCTGAAGTCGCCTGCTGCATCATGCGGCAAAGCCTGTTGATTCGGAAAAAGCGTGTCGATTCGGAAAAGCTTTATGCTGCATTTGCGAAGTGCCGTCAGGTTCCACCAGTTGCCCGGGGTTGTCTCTACGGCCTTGGTCGAACCACGGTGAGGGGCCTGGCGGTTTGCCTTCAGCGCATGAGGGCTGGCGACAAACGATCTTTCCCCCCTCTCCATGGTATCCACTATGGCCCTTCATGGCGGGATCGAACAATTGACACTTGGGCGCAGGGGGGGTTGTAACTCGACTACAGGAAGGCAGCGTATCGGGTCATTCCTGTAGTCGAGTGCCGGGGAGAATTCGGTTGGGCCTGACTCAATCGCGCAGAGAAAGGTGCATGTTGCGATGCGGAATTCCGGCGTCGAGGAACTCGCTGCCGACGGCCTCGAAGCCCAGGCGCTCGTAGAAGGCCAGGGCATGGGTCTGGGCGGCGAGCTCGACCCGGGGGTGGCCGTGGCGGCGGGCGGCCTCGATCGCGGCACGCATCAGTGCGGCGCCGATACCCCATCCTCGGGCCTCGGCCAGAACTGCCACCCGGCCGATATGGGCGTCGGGCAGCAGTCGCGCAGTGCCCACTGGGGTGCCGTTCCACAGGGCCAGGAAGTGGCGACAGGCGACGTCTCGTCCGTCCCATTCCTCCTCGATGGGGACACTCTGCTCCTCGATGAAGACGACCCGACGGATCTCGGTGGCGTCACGGCCGAGCTCGGCCCAGTCGCCTTCGTGGATTTCCAGGGGGTGTTCAGGCATGTCGCGCCTCGCTCTTGGTGGTGCTGGTCATGGACCTGGCCCTGGTCATCGGGACGTCGCTCCTGGTTAGTCCTCGAACTCGTCGGCCCAGACGAGGCTGCCGGCATCGCGCAGTGCGGCCAGCAGGGAGGGGGCCTCCTCGAAGGCCAGCAGCGCCGTATCCAGGGGAACCTCGGAGGCCAGCATGCGGGCCAGCGGCAGAGCGCACTCGACGCCGTCTCCGTCGGCGAACAGCGTCGCCCGATGCTCGTCCAGGGCCCGCCAGGCGAAGCGCGAACCGGGGCTTCTCACCAGCGTCTCGCCTTCCTGTAGCGCGGCTACAAGCTCCTCGGCCTCGGTCGGTGTCTCGGTGGGTACCAGTTGGTCGACATACTTGGGCTGGGTCATCACCCGGCCGAACCACTGGGCTAGCTGGGCCGGGTCGTCGAGGGTCTCGAGGATCAGGGTCCGCATGCGGTAGACGGCAGCATCGTCGAGCTCGGCGGGGTCCGCAGGGAGCGCCATGCCGGCGTCACCATAGCGGGTCGAGGCCGGTAGTTGCTCGCCGAGGTAATCGGCGTAGGAGGTGATGGCCTCGTCCGCCGAGGGCGCACGGAAGCCCACCGAGAGCGTCAGGCAGTCATCTGACTGGCTGACGCCGTGGTGGGCCCAGGAGGGGGGCAGGTAGAGCATGTCGCCTGGCTCCAGGATCCAGTCATCGCCGTTGCCGACCTCGAAGTGCTCCAGGATGCGCAGGTCGATGCCCTGGAGGATCGGTGCATTCTCGGGCACCCTGCCGCCCAACTGCCAGCGGCGAGTGCCGCGGCCCTGGAGCAGGAAGACGTCGTACTGGTCGACGTGGGGGCCGACGCTTCCCCCCGGCGGGGCATAGCTGACCATGACGTCGTCGAGGCGCCAGCGGGGCAGGAAGTCGAAATGCTCGAGCAGCGCGGCGACCTCGGGCACGTAGTGGTCCACGGCCTGCACCAGCAGGGTCCAGTCGCGCTCCGGCAGGCGAGCGAAGGTGGCCTCATCGAAGGGGCCATGGCTGACCTGCCAGGGCCGCTCATTCCCCTCAGCATCGCGGCCGTGCTCCTCCACCAGGCGTGCCTCGATGTTCTCCTCGCAGGCGAGGCCGGCCAACTCATCGGGTTCGAGGGGGCAATGGAAGTCGGGGAAGGCGCCACGTATCAGCAGCGGCTTGCGCTGCCAGTGGTCGCGAAGGAAGTCGGCGGCGGTCAGGCCGCCGAGCATGGGTAGCGGGGTATCTGAGGTCATAACTTGCGGGCCTGGACCTCGGCGTTGCCGATATAGGTGGCCGGACTGAGGGCCTTGAGCTCCACCTTGACCTCCTCGGGCAAGTCGAGGGTATCGATGAAAGCCGCGAAGCCAGTCTGGTCGATGCGCTTGCCGCGGGTCAGCTCCTTGAGCTTCTCATAGGGCTTCTCGATGCCATAGCGGCGCATCACCGTCTGGATCGGCTCGGCGAGCACCTCCCAGCTGTTGTCGAGATCCTCCGCCAGGCGCGCCGGGTTGGCCTCGAGCTTGGAGATGCCCTTGAGCGAGGCCTGGTAGGCGATCATGCCGTAGGCCAGGCCCACGCCCAGGTTGCGTAGCACAGTCGAATCGGTGAGGTCGCGCTGCCAGCGGGAGATCGGCAGCTTCTGGGCCAGGTGGCCGAGCACCGCGTTGGCGAGACCCAGGTTGCCTTCGGAGTTCTCGAAGTCGATGGGGTTGACCTTGTGGGGCATGGTCGAGGAGCCGATCTCGCCGTCCACGGTCCGCTGCTTGAAGTAGCCCAGGGAGATGTAGCCCCAGACATCGCGGTCGAAGTCGAGGAGGATGGTGTTGAAGCGGCAGATCGCGTCGAACAGCTCGGCGATGTAGTCGTGGGGCTCGATCTGGGTGGTATAGGGGTTGAAGGTCAGGCCGAGGCCCTCGACGAAGCTCCGGGCATTGGTCTCCCAGTCCACCTCGGGGTAGGTCGCGAGGTGTGCGTTGTAGTTGCCCACCGCCCCGTTGATCTTGCCGAGGATCTCGACGGCCTCGATCTGCTTCAGCTGGCGGCGCAGGCGATAGGCGACGTTGGCCATCTCCTTGCCGAGGGTCGTGGGGGTCGCGGTCTGGCCATGGGTGCGCGAGAGCATCGGCTGGGCGGCGTGCTCCTGGGCCAGGCGGGCAACCTCGTCGGCGATCTGCTGCATCATCGGCAGCAGCGTCTTCAGGCCGTCGGTCAGCATCACGCCGTGGGAGAGGTTGTTGATGTCCTCGCTGGTACAGGCGAAGTGCACGAACTCGGTGACCGCATGCAGCTCCGGCTGATCGGCGATCTTCTCCTTGATGAAGTACTCCACCGCCTTGACGTCGTGGTTGGTGGTGCGCTCGATGGTCTTGATGCGCTCGGCGTCCGCCAGGGAGAAGTCTCGCAGCAGGGCTTCGAGGTGCGCCGTGGCCTCAGCGGAGAGCCTCGGCACCTCGGTGATCTGCGGGTGCTCGGCGAGGCGCTGCAGCCAGCGGATCTCGACGATGACGCGGGCGCGGATCAGGCCGAACTCGCTGAAGTGCTCGCGCAGGGCACCGGCCTTGGATTCGTAGCGGCCGTCCACGGGGGATAGGGCGGTGAGGGCGGAGAGGGGAAGGGAAGCGGCTTGCATGGGTCGGGTTCCGGTCAAGGGAGGTGGAAAGGGGTCAGCCCAGCTGGTCCAGGGACTTCTTCAGGGCGCCACGCTGGAAGACCAGTTTCCAGCGCCGGCCCCCCTGCTGGTGCCAGAGCAGGGCGAAGCGGATGCCGGCGAGCAGGATGGCGCGGACACGCTCGGGCATCATGCGGCTCTGCAGCAGCGAGGGGTCACCCTGGACGACGATGCGCGCCTTGAGCGTCGAGAGCGTCTCCTGGTAGGCCTCGCCGAGACTGGCGATGACGTTCTCGTGAGTCTCGCCGAAGTGCTCGGCCTGACCCTGGATACGGGTCAGGTGCGTCCCCAGGTCGTCCATCATGGCGTCGTTGGTGCGCAGCTTGTTCATCAGCATCAGCATCAAGAAGCCGTAGCGCAGCACCACCGGATTGACCTGCTGGCGGCCGACCACGCCCTCGAGCACCTCGAGGCCGCGGCGCAGGTTGTTGGGGTGGCCGCCGTAGATCGCCTCGAAGCTGTCTGGGTTGGTGTCCAGGGTGGCGCGGATCAGGGTCTCCCAGGCACGCTGGTCGGTCTGTCCGGTGCGGGCGAGCTCGTCGACCAGGCTGGCGGCCTGGAAGACGCCGGCCAGCGCCAGAGCCTGGCGGGCCGACGGGGTATCCGGGGCGCGGTGGATCGGGGTCGAGGCAGTCATTGGGCAGGCTCCGTGGCGTTCCAGGTCTCGCGGATCACGCCGCCACCGAGGCAGATCCCGCCGTCATAGAGGACCAGCGACTGCCCCGGGGTGACGGCGCGCTGGGGATCATCGAAGTGCACCTCGACGCTGCCATCCTCACCCACGCGCATGGTGCAGGGTACGTCGGCCTGGCGGTAGCGGGTCTTGGCCGTGTAGCGACCCTCGGCGGCGGGCGCCTCGCCGGCCACCCAGTCCATGGCCTCGGTGGCCAGGCTGTCGGTATAGAGCAGCGGATGGTGCTTGCCCTGCACCGCCACGAGCACGTTGCGCTCGAGGTCCTTGGCGGCCACGTACCAGGGGGCATCCGGGTGGTCGGCCAGCCCGCCGATGCCGAGCCCCTGACGCTGGCCCAGGGTGTAGTACATCAGCCCCATGTGCTCGCCGATCACCTCGCCCTCGGGCGTCTTGATCACACCGGGCTGGGCGGGCAGGTACTGCTTGAGGAAATCGCTGAAGCGGCGCTCACCGATGAAGCAGATGCCGGTGGAATCCTTCTTGCGTGCGGTCACCAGATCATGGCGCTTTGCGATGGCGCGTACCTCGGGCTTCTCGAGCTCGCCTACCGGGAAGAGGGTGCGCGCGATGGCGGCCTCCGGCACGGCGTGCAGGAAGTAGCTCTGGTCCTTGTTGGGATCGAGCCCCTTGAGCAATCTCGGGCGAACGTCGCCATGTCCCTGGCGGACCCGTCCTTGTCGAACATAGTGGCCGGTGGCAATCTTCTCGGCCCCGAGCATCTCGGCATACTCGAGGAATACCTTGAACTTGATCTCGCGGTTGCAGAGGATGTCCGGGTTGGGCGTGCGGCCCGCCTGGTACTCGGCCAGGAAGTGCTCGAAGACGTTGTCCCAGTACTCGGCGGCGAAGTTGGCGGTGTGCAACGGGATTCCGAGCTTATGGCATACGGCCTCGGCATCCGCCAGGTCCTCCTTGGCGGTGCAGTATTCCGTGCCGTCGTCCTCATCCCAGTTCTTCATGAACAGGCCTTCGACCTCGTAGCCCTGCTCGAGCAGCAGCAGGGCGGATACGGAGGAGTCGACGCCGCCGGACATGCCGACGATCACCTTGCCTGTGGTGGCGGTCATGGGCGCTCTCGAATCGGGTGTGTCGCAAATGGGCGGGGATTATACATGATCTTGCCGTCAGGCGCCGAGCGTCGATCCGGATGATGGCTCGGCGCTTGCACTCCGCGGCCTTCCCGTCGACAGCCCTTCGAGGAGGCGCTGTGAAACCCTCCATGGGCGCTACCGACGCCCTGCGGCGTTCTCGCATCCTGCGCCACTTGCAGGGCCGGTGCTGACCATCCATGGTCAGCCCGTTCGGAGCAATGCTCCTCACCCCTGGCGCAGGACCTCCTCTTCGGCCTGAGCCCGGCGCCTCTCGATGCTCGGCGCTTATCTTTCGTGAATCACGTCCATGGGGTAGAAGCGGCTCGCCAGGGCATCGCGGATTCGCCGCATCACCAGGGGGCTGCGCAGGCGGCGTTCACGCTCCAGCTCCTCGATCTCCTCCAGGGTCAGCCAGTGCACCGCGAGGATGGCCGGGTCCAGGTCGTTGCCCAGGTGAGCCAGTGCCATGCCGAAGAAGCTGTGGCTGTGGAAGGTCAGGCCGTCCGGGGTCCGGTATACGTACATGCCCAGATAGTCGGTGATGCCGACCTGCCAGGCGGTCTCTTCGCGCAGCTCCCGCAGCGCGGCTTCCTGAATACGTTCGCCGGGCTCCAGGTGGCCGGCAGGCTGGTTGTAGAGGGTCTCTGGCCCACCGCGGGCCTCCTCTACCATGAGGAAGCGACCGGCGCGTTCCACCACGGTGGCCACGCTGATATAGGGTTGCCAGCGGCTCATCGTCGGCCTCCTTTTCCTTGGTTCCGGCGACGCCCCGTCGCGGGCTTGCGCGGGGCATGCAGGGTCTCGCGGCGCCACTCGCCGGGGGCCAGGCCGTCAAGCCGCCAGGGGCCGACGGCCACGCGCACCAGCCTCAGGGTGGGGTGGCCGACGTGGGCGGTCATGCGCCGTACCTGACGGTTGCGCCCCTCGGTAATGGTCAGCTCCAGCCAGGTGGTGACCGGATGGCGCCGAGGGTCCAGGGGCGGCTCGCGCTCGGCCAGGTCGCTCGACACCAGCTGACGGACCTTCGCCGGGCGCGTCCTGCCGTCCTTGAGTTCCACCCCCTCGCGCAGCGCCTGGAGTGCGGCTTCGCTCGGCGCTCCCTCCACCTGGACGCGGTAGGTCTTGGGCTGCTTGTGGCGGGGGTCGCTGATGCGGTGGATCAGCTCACCGTCGTCGCTGAGCAGCAGCAGCCCTTCGGAGTCGTAGTCCAGGCGCCCGGCGGCATAGACCCCCGGTACCGAGATGACGTCGGCCAGGGTAGCGCGGCGCTCCGCTTCGTCGACACGACGGTCGGTGAACTGCGAGAGCATGCGGTAGGGCTTGTGCAGCAGGTAAAGGTTCATCGTGTCCTTCCACTATACCGAGTGCCTGACGCCAATCAACGCCCGATGCCATAACGCAACGGCTCCCCTCCGCCAAGGGGCGGACGGGAGCCGGAAGAGCCGCCCGCAGAGGGCGGCAAGAGGGCGGCTGGTCGCCCCGGTCGATACTTCAGCCCTGGGCGACCAGCGCCAGGGCGTCGTTCAGGGTCTTGCTGGGGCGCATGACGGCACGCGCCAGCTCGGGATCTGCATGGTAGTACCCCCCGATCTCCACCGGGTGCCCCTGCACACCGTTCAGCTCTTCGAGAATGATCGCCTCGTTGGCCATCAGCGTCTCGGCCAGGCGCGTGAAGAGTTTCTTGAGTTCGGCGTCCTCGTCCTGGGCAGCCAGGGCCTGGGCCCAATAGAGGGCCAGGTAGAAGTGGCTGCCACGGTTGTCCAGCTCTCCCGCCTTGCGGGAGGGCGACTTGTTGTGCTCGAGGAACTCACCGGTAGCCTTGTCCAGCGCCTCGGCCAGCAGGGTCGCGCGGGTGTTGCCGAACTGCTTGGCGAGATGCTCCAGAGAGGCCCCCATGGCGAGGAACTCGCCGAGGCTGTCCCAGCGCAGGTGGTTTTCCTCGAGGAGCTGCTGCACATGCTTGGGCGCTGAGCCGCCGGCCCCGGTCTCGAACATGCCGCCACCGGCCATCAGTGGCACGATGGAGAGCATCTTGGCGCTGGTGCCCAGTTCCAGGATCGGGAACAGGTCGGTGAGGTAGTCGCGCAGGATGTTGCCGGTCACCGAGATGGTGTCGAGGCCGCGGACAACGCGCTCGAGGGTGTAGCGCATGGCCCGGACCTGGGACATGATCTGGATGTTGAGACCGTCGGTGTCATGCTCCTCGAGGTAGGCCCTGACCTTCTTGATCAGTTCATTCTCGTGCGGGCGGTAGGGGTCGAGCCAGAATACGGCCGGCATGCCGGAGTCACGGCAGCGCTCCACCGCCAGCTTCACCCAGTCGCGGATCGGCGCATCCTTGACCTGGCACATCCGCCAGATATCGCCTTTCTCGACGGTCTGGGCGAGCAGCACCTCGCCGGTCTCCAGGTCGGTGATGTTGGCGACACCGGCCTCCGGGACCTCGAAGGTCTTGTCGTGGGAGCCATACTCCTCTGCCTTCTGGGCCATCAGGCCAACGTTTGGCACGGTGCCCATGGTGGCGGGGTCGAAAGCGCCATTCCATTTGCAGAAGTTGATCATCTCCTGGTAGATCCGCGCGAAGGTCGACTCCGGCATTACCGCCTTGACGTCCTTGAGGCGGCCGTCGGCGCCGTACATCTTGCCGCCGGCACGAATCATGGCAGGCATCGAGGCGTCCACGATCACGTCGCTGGGCGAGTGGAAGTTGGTGATGCCCCGCGCCGAATCCACCATGGCCAATTCCGGCCGCTGGTCATGGCACGCGTGCAGGTCGCGGATGATCTCCTCGCGCTGGGTCTCGGGCAGCGTGTCGATCTTCTCGTAAAGGCTCGCCATGCCGTTGTTGACGTCGACCCCCAGTTCCTCGAACAGTGCGCCGTGCTTCTCGAAGGCGTCCTTGTAGAAGATCTTCACGCAGTGGCCGAACACGATGGGGTGCGAGACCTTCATCATCGTCGCCTTGACGTGCAGGGAGAACATCACACCGGTCTTGCGAGCATCCTCGATTTCTCGCTCATAGAACTCGAGCAGCGCCTTCTTGCTCATGAACATGCTGTCGATGACCTCGCCCTCGAGAAGGGATATCTCGGGCTTCAGTACTCGGGTCTGGCCACTGTCGGTGATCAACTCCATCTTCACGTTGCGGGCGCGATCCAGGGTCATCGACTTCTCACCGTGGTAGAAGTCGCCGCCGTGCATGTGAGAGACGTGGCTGCGCGAGGCCTGGCTCCACTCTCCCATGTGATGCGGGTACTTGCGTGCGTATCCTTTGACGGCCTTGGGTGCACGGCGGTCGGAGTTCCCTTCACGCAACACCGGATTGACGGCACTCCCCCTGACCTTGTCGTAGCGGGCCTGGATGTCTTTCTCTTCGTCGCTCTTCGGCTCGTACGGGTAGTTCGGCAGGGGATAGCCCTGTCCCTGCAGCTCCTTGATGGCCTCATCAAGCTGCGGCATGGAAGCGCTGATGTTGGGCAGCTTGATGATGTTGGCTTCCGGCGTCTTGGCCAGGGCGCCCAGTTCGGCCAGATGATCCTCGACACGCTGGTCCTGGGCCAGATAGTCGGGAAATTGCGAGAGAATCCGTGCCGCCAGGGAGATGTCGCGAGTTTCCACGTCGATTCCGGCAGCGTCGGTGAAGGCGTCGATGATCGGTAGCAGCGAGTGGGTCGCCAGCGCAGGCGCTTCGTCGGTAAAGGTGTAGATAATCTTCGGCGTTTGGGGCATGGGGCTTGGATCTCTCTGGTCTCTGCGGTGGCATGGGATGGGGCAGCCATGCGCGGGCGCCCCGGCGGATGTGGATAAGGCTATCAAGATTGTCGACAAGTGTCCCGCGAAGCTTACCCCCGGTGGAGGGGGAGTGGTATACTTCCGCCCCACTCAATAGACCAAAAGGGGAGTTCGCAATGGGGTTCAACAAGATCGTCGTTCCCGAGAGTGGCCAGAAGATCACCGCCAACGCCGACAACACCCTGAACGTGCCGAACAATCCGATCATCCCTTACATCGAGGGTGACGGCATCGGTGTCGACGTGACGCCGGCGATGATGATCGCCATCGATGCCGCCGTGCAGAAGGCCTATCACGGCGAGCGCAAGATCCACTGGATGGAAGTCTACGCCGGCGAGAAGGCCACTCACGTCTATGATGCCGATACCTGGATGCCGGAAGAGACCCTCGAGGCGGTCAAGGAATACGTGGTGTCCATCAAGGGCCCGCTGACCACGCCGGTGGGTGGCGGCATCCGTTCCCTGAACGTTGCCCTGCGCCAGAAGCTCGACCTCTACGTCTGCCAGCGTCCGGTGCGGTGGTTCGAGGGCGTGCCGAGCCCGGTCAAGAAGCCGGCCGATGTTGACATGGTCATCTTCCGCGAGAACTCCGAGGACATCTACGCCGGCATCGAGTGGAAGGCCGGCAGCCCGGATGCCGACAAGGTTATCAAGTTCCTGCGCGAGGAGATGGGTGTCCAGAACATCCGCTTCCCCGAGAACTGCGGCATCGGCGTCAAGCCGGTGTCCGTCGAGGGCACCAAGCGTCTGGTGCGCCAGGCCCTTCAGTACACCATCGACAACGACCGCGAGTCGCTGACCCTGGTGCACAAGGGCAACATCATGAAGTTCACCGAGGGGGCCTTCAAGGACTGGGGCTATGAGCTCGCCAAGGAGGAGTTCGGCGCCGAGCTCCTCGACGGTGGTCCCTGGATGACCATGAAGAACCCGAACAATGGCAAGGAGATCGTCATCAAGGACGTCATCGCCGACGCCATGCTGCAGCAGATCCTGCTGCGTCCGGCCGAGTACGACGTCATCGCGACCCTGAACCTCAACGGTGATTACATCTCCGACGCCCTGGCGGCGGAGGTGGGCGGTATCGGCATCGCGCCGGGCGCCAACATTTCCGACACTACCGCCATGTTCGAGGCCACCCACGGCACCGCGCCCAAGTACGCCGGTCAGGACAAGGTCAACCCGGGCTCGCTGATCCTGTCTGCCGAGATGATGCTGCGTCACATGGGCTGGGTCGAGGCCGCCGACCTGGTGCTCAAGGGCATGGAGAAGGCCATCTCCAAGGGCGAGGTCACCTATGACTTCCATCGCCAGATGGACGATGCCAAGCTTCTGAAGTGCTCCGAGTTCGGCCAGGCCGTCGCCGACAACATGTAAGTCGCGACGCAGGACCCGGGCCCCCGTCCGCCGTGTGGCGGATGGGGGTCCTTTGCGTTGAGGTACCCTGATGTCGACAGTGACAGTGAACCCTGCCGGCGCGGCGGCGTCCAATCAAGGTTGAGATGATCGGCGGCGCTCGGCTTGTCGAGATGGATAGTGGCTCTTATGGTCAATAGAGACGACGAGATGGTTTGGCGATCGTGGCAGGCCCCCCCGACAGGAGGCATGACGTGCCCGCCCAGCCCTGAGAGAACAGGTCCTGAAAGACCAGGCCCCGAGGGAGATGACGGTGACCTGGCGGTACAGCACGCCGACCCCGAAGTGGCGCGTCCTTCCATGTACAAGGTGGTGCTGCACAACGATGACTTCACTCCCATGGAGTTCGTGGTCGAGGTGCTGCAGACCTTCTTTCGTATGGACAGCGAGGCCGCGGTGCAGGTCATGCTGACCGTCCATACCCGTGGCAAGGCGACGTGCGGTGTCTTCACACACGACATCGCGGAAACCAAAAGCCATCAGGTCAATCAATATGCAAGAGAGTGTCAGCATCCGTTGTTGTGCGACATCGAGGCGGCGGACTGAACGGCATGGTCAAGGAAGGCCTGCGGTGTGCCAGCGTTGAAGGGAGACTTGCAACGGCGCCGTTTGTACCCGATGTTGATGATGCCGGACCATGAATGATCCGACGCGAAGCCCTGAGCGGCGAGAAGGGGACTGACATGCTGAGTAAAGAACTAGAACTGACCCTGAACACGGCATTCACCGTGGCCCGCTCCAAGCGCCACGAGTTCATGACCGTGGAGCACCTGCTGATGGCGCTGCTCGACAATGCCTCTGCGGCGGACGTGCTGCGTGCCTGTGGGGCCAACCTCGACAAGCTGCGGTCCGATCTGCAGGATTTCATCAATTCCACCACGCCGCTGATCCCCGAAGACCAGTCCGATCGGGAGACCCAGCCGACCCTGGGTTTCCAGCGCGTACTGCAACGCGCGGTCTTCCATGTCCAGTCTTCCGGCAAGAGTGAAGTCACTGGCGCTAACGTGCTGGTGGCGATCTTCTCCGAACAGGAGAGCCAGGCGGTCTATTTCCTGAAGCAACAGAACGTTGCGCGGGTCGATGCCGTCAACTACATCGCCCATGGCATCTCCAAGGTGGCAGGACATGGCCAGAGTCAGGCCTCTCCCTCTCCCGAGGCCGAGGAGGCCGAAGAAGGTGGTGCCGAGACCGGTTCCAACCCCCTGACCAGCTATGCCACCAACCTCAACGAGCAGGCGCGGCTGGGCAAGATCGATCCGCTGATCGGTCGCGACCAAGAACTGGAGCGCGTGGTGCAGATCCTGGCGCGCCGCCGCAAGAACAATCCGCTGCTGGTGGGCGAGGCCGGGGTCGGCAAGACCGCCATCGCCGAGGGGCTAGCCAAGCGCGTGGTCGAGGAAGACGTGCCCGAGGTGATCGGCGACGCGGTGGTCTACTCGCTGGACATGGGCGCGCTGCTGGCCGGCACCAAGTATCGTGGTGACTTCGAGAAGCGCCTCAAGAACCTGCTGGCCGAACTGCGCAAGCAGACCAACGCCATCCTGTTCATCGACGAGATCCACACGGTGATCGGCGCGGGTGCGGCCTCCGGCGGTGTCATGGATGCCTCCAACCTGCTCAAGCCGCTGCTCTCCTCTGGTGAGTTGCGTTGCATAGGCTCCACCACCTTCCAGGAGTACCGCGGCATCTTCGAGAAGGACCGGGCCCTGGCTCGCCGCTTCCAGAAGGTCGATGTCATGGCACCTTCGGTGGAAGACACCACCCGGATCCTCAAGGGGCTGCGCTCGCGCTTCGAGGAACATCACCAGCTCAAGTACACCGATGCGGCCCTTGAGAGTGCGGCACGGCTGTCGGATCGCTACATCAACGACCGTCACCTCCCCGACAAGGCCATCGACGTGATCGACGAGGCCGGTGCTCACCAGCGGCTGCTGCCGCCAGAGGTTCGCGTCGATACCATCGACGTCGACCAGGTCGAGGCCGTGGTGGCGTCCATCGCGCGGATTCCGCCGAAGAGCGTCTCCAGCTCCGACCGCAAGCTACTGGCCAATATCGATCGCGATCTCAAGATGCTGGTGTTCGGTCAGGACGAGGCCATCGACGGCCTCGCCGCCGCGATCAAGCTGTCGAGGGCCGGCCTCAAGTCACCGGACAAGCCGGTAGGCAGCTTCCTGTTCGCCGGTCCGACGGGGGTGGGGAAGACCGAGGTGGCCCGTCAGCTCTCGCACATCATGGGCATCGAGCTGGTGCGCTTCGACATGTCCGAGTACATGGAACGCCACACCGTGTCACGGCTGATCGGCGCGCCTCCCGGCTATGTCGGTTATGACCAGGGTGGCCTGCTCACCGAAGCGATCACCAAGCAGCCCCACTGCGTGCTGCTGCTCGACGAGATCGAGAAGGCTCATCCCGAGGTCTTCAACCTGCTGCTGCAGGTCATGGACCATGGTCGCCTGACCGACAACAACGGCCGGGAAGCGGACTTCCGCCATGTGATCCTGATCATGACTTCCAATGCAGGGGTCGAGCAGGCCACGCGGCGTTCCATCGGCTTCCAGAGCCAGGACCACTCCACCGATGCCATGGAGGTGATTCGCAAGACCTTCTCGCCGGAATTCCGGAACCGCCTGGACGGCATCATCCAGTTCCATGCCCTGCCCACCTCGGTGGTGCGCAACGTGGTGGACAAGTTCCTGGTGGAGTTGCAGGCGCAACTCGACGAGAAGCGGGTCCAGCTCGACGTGGACGATGCGGCACGGGAATGGCTGGCCGAGAAGGGCTACGACCCCGACATGGGCGCACGCCCGATGGCCCGCCTGATTCAGGAGAAGCTCAAGAAGCCGCTGGCCGAGCTTATCCTGTTCGGTGAACTCGCCGAGCAAGGCGGTGTGGTGCACGTCAGCGTGGAAGCAGGCGACCTGCATCTGGCTACGGAGTCGGAGCTTGCCGACGCGCCCTGATCGGGATCAGTCGTCCGCCGGTCCACAGCGCCCTGTCTTCGGACGGGGCGTTGTTCGTTCAGGTGACGCAGCGCGGGAGGAAGCGGACGCGAAACGGGTCAATTACGTCGCATTCGAGACTCGATGGACGGTCGGTCCGGGCCCTGCTGGCTCGACCGATGCTCAGCGGGCGCGGTAGACGATCCGGCCCTTGGACAGGTCGTAGGGGGTCAGCTCGACCTTGACCTTGTCGCCGGTGAGGATGCGGATGTAGTGCTTGCGCATCTTGCCAGAGATGTGGGCAGTGACCACGTGACCGTTCTCGAGCTCGACGCGGAACATGGTGTTGGGAAGGGTATCGACGACGACGCCTTCCATTTCGATATGGTCTTCACGTGCCATATAGGCGGTTCCTCGCTGATGATGACGAAAAATGCAGATGGCACGGTGCCAAGGTCTAGCCACCGATGCCGACAGGATAGCGCGATATTGTGCCGCATGCCGCGCGTCAAGGCAAAGGAACCCTTGCCCGGTTGCGTCTACAGTGCGGAGATCATGCGTCGCCAGTGGCGACCGTCGAGCATCTCCAGCGGCTGGAAGGCCTGCTTGTAGTTCATCTTGCGGCAATCGCGGATCCAGTAGCCGAGATAGACATGGGGCAGCCCCTGCTCGAGGGCGCGCTGGATCAGCAAGAGAACGGCCAGGGTGCCTAACGAACGGCGCTCCAGCTCGTGTGCGGGGTCGAAGAAGGTATAGATGGCCGAGAGGCCATGCTCGAGTTGATCGAAGGCCGATACGGCTACCAGGCGGCCGTCGAGGCGGAGTTCCAGCAGTCGGGCATAGGTCTGGTCGAGGGTCAGGAAGGAGCGATACTGCTCGTGGCTCGGTGGATACATGTCGCCATCGGCGTGACGGACCCTCACGTAGTTGGCATAGAGGGCATAGTGCTCGGCATCGAAGAGTGCCGGGCGTTCGTGCAGGGTGATATCGGCATTGCGGTTCATCAACTTTCGCTGGGTGCGGTTCGGCGAAAACTCGTCCACCGGGATGCGTACCGAGACGCAGGCGTTGCAGGCATCGCAGTGTGGACGATAGAGGTGGTGGCCGCTGCGACGGAAGCCGAGCAGTGCCAAGGCATCGTACACCCCCTGACCCGGCGATTCCTGGGGGTCGAGGAACAGTGTGGTGGCTTCACGACCCTCCAGGTAGCTGCAGGCATGGGGAACGGTCAGGAAGAAGCGCAGGTCCCGGACCGGCTGCCGGGGGGCATTACTGCTCAAGTCTGCCATCTCCTCTGTGTCATTGGCCCGGGATTCAGTGTTCCGGGTCTCGGTGGTCGGGTCATGCATGGGTGCCGACCGCATCGAAAGACCAGGCCGGCGCGATGACGCCCATGCCCGCCTCAGGGCCGTCATGCAGAGGTTCACCCAGCCACTGATCAAGATAGCCGATGAACTCGCTTCGGGCGATATCCCTGGCGCCCAGGCTGGCCAGGTGCGCGGTGTGCATCTGGCAGTCGATCATCCGGCCATCTCCGGTGGACATGGCCCTCGCCAGTTCCACCAGGGCGACCTTCGAGGCATCGGCTTGCCGCGAGAACATCGACTCGCCGAAGAATACCGGCCCCATGGCCACGCCATAGAGGCCGCCCACCAGACTTCCGGCATGCCACACCTCCACCGAGTGGGCCGCGCCGAGCCGGTGCAGTCGTCCATAGGCCGTGCGCATCTCGGGGGTAATCCAGGAGCCGGGCTGGCCATCACGAGGTGTCGCGCAGGCCGCCATCACTTCCTCGAAGGCGCTGTCGGCGGTGATCCTGAATCCTGCGTTGCGTAGCCGTTTGGCGAGGCTTCGCCGCACGCGGATTTCTTCGGGAATCAGCACCATGCGGGGATCCGGGCTCCACCAGAGGATCGGCTGGCCATCGCTGAACCAGGGGAAGATGCCGCGGCGATAGGCGGCCAGAAGCCAGTCCGGTGTCAGGGCGCCTCCTGCAGCCAGCAGACCGTCGGGGTCGCGCAGGGCAGACTCGACAGGCGGGAAGCAGACGGGATGATCGGGTAGCCAGGGCAGCATGGAGCGTCTTCCTCGTTGGCGGCCGCCCAGTCTGCCGCGGGGTGATGTTCTGCTCAAGGCTGGGCTCAAGGCATGCTCGCCCCTGTGATGGTGAGCGCTTGCTCGGTATGATTGAAGACAATGACATCCAGAAGACGCCATGTTGGCGCAAGGGAGGTGGCCGCTTGAGTGTCAATAAGAGGACCTCGTCGCGTCAGGTGACGGCGGCGAATGCCAGGGAGAAGGCGAAGCGCTTCGGACTCAGGCTGCAGGGAGCGGTCCGGGAGGGTGTGGTGATCCTGCTGCTGGCCGCCTGTGTCTTCCTGCTGCTGGCACTCTACAGCTTTCGTGCTGAAGATCCCGGCTGGTCGAGCAGCGGTCCAGAAACCGAGGTCGTTAACTGGATGGGGTCCATCGGCGCCTGGCTCGCCGACGTGCTCTACTCGCTGTTCGGCGTGAGCGCACTCTGGTGGCCCGGCATGTTGGGGTTCGCCGCCTGGTGGTTGATCCGTTCGCGACAGGTGCGCTTCGAATGGGACCCCACCGCACTGGCGGTTCGCTGCGGAGGCCTGGTGCTGCTGCTGCTGGGTACTACCGCCCTGGGGGCGCTGCACTTCTACCGTACCGATGGTCCCTTGCCCTACTCGACGGGCGGCATCCTCGGGGAGGGGCTGGTAGGTGCCCTGCTGCCTCTGGTGGGGTCGGGCGGTACCGGCCTGCTGTCCGTGGCGGCCATGCTCTGCGGCTTTCCCCTCTTCACCGGTCTCTCCTGGTTGACGGTGATGGACGAGCTGGGGCACCGCAGCCTGGCGCTATGGCGCTGGGTGATCGACCGGTTCGGCCTGGTGCGGGAGCGGCATGCCGAACGTCGTGAGCTCGACCGGCAGCCGCCCGAGATGTCGGCTTCCGAGTCGGCCCCCGAGGGACCGTCCTCAGAATCCGACGATCGGCCACCTTGGTGGCGGCGGCTGTGGGGCGGCCGGCGTCGCGAGGGCGAGCCGGCCACTGCGGGTGATCGAGCCTCGCGCCGTGACCCTGGCTTCGGAAATGACGGCAAGACCGATATCCCCTGGGAGGTGCCCGCGCACACCCCGTCGGCCAAGCGTCCCGAGGCCGCCTATACGGCTCGTCTCCCGCAGGACGCTGGGGGTGTCGGTCCTAGTGTTGGTTCCTCAGCGGAGCGAGGGCTCCCGGCTGCTGACCGGGGGCGGCAGACCGCCCAGCCTGGCAAGAATCGTGAAGAGACCTCTGGCAGCGGGCGACTTGCTGCCGATATGCCGGGTACACGACGCGTGCCGGAGACGGTGCCCGAGCCTGTATTGCCCGATGACGACGAGGTGATGCCTGCCTGGCAGGGACCCGCCCTGCGGGCGAGCCGTGGCGATGATCCCCTTGGCGGCTCCCTCGATGAGTCTTCCGACGACGCAATGGGACCCGGAACGGCGGATGATCCTGCCCCCGTGCGTCGCGCCCCCGGGGTCTCTCCCCCGGAGCCCGAGACGGACGAAGGGCAAGAGGAGGGCGCAGGGGAAGACGAGCCTCGTGTGGCGACCGCCGAGCAGGCACGCCAGGCCGAGGACGAGCCCGAGGGGCCGGCCCTGTGGACCGTGGAGCACCTTCAGAACCAGCGACCGATGTTCGATGACTTGCCCGAGCCCGACGGTGAACTGCCGAGCATGAGGTTGTTGACGCCGCCAGTACCCCAGCAGCGCAATTATTCCCAGCAGCAGCTGGCCGAGATGGCGGAGCTGCTCGAGATGCGACTGCATGAGTACGGCGTCAGGGCCGAGGTGGTCGAGACCTGGCCGGGGCCGGTGATCACGCGTTTCGAGATCAAGCCGGCGGCCGGTGTGAAGGTCTCCAAGATCAGCAACCTGGCCAAGGACCTGGCACGTTCGCTGATGGTCAAGAGCGTGCGGGTGGTCGAGGTGATCCCCGGCCGGCCGACAGTGGGCATCGAGATTCCCAATCCGCATCGCGCCATGATCCGTCTTCGCGAGGTGATCGACTCGGACCGTTATCAGCATGAAGCATCGGCGCTGACCCTGGCGCTGGGCCAGGACATCGGCGGTGGCCCGGTCGTCGCCAACCTGGGCAAGATGCCCCACCTGCTGGTGGCCGGCACCACCGGCTCGGGCAAGTCGGTGGGCGTCAACGCCATGCTGATCTCCATGCTCCTGAAGGCGACACCCGCCGACGTGCGCATGATCATGGTCGATCCCAAGATGCTGGAGCTGTCGGTCTATGACGGCATTCCGCATCTGTTGACGCCGGTGGTCACCGACATGAAGGAGGCGGCCAATGCGTTGCGCTGGTGCGTGGCCGAGATGGAGCGTCGATACAAGTTGATGGCGTCCATGGGCGTGCGCAATATCGCCGGCTTCAACGGCAAGCTTGACGAGGCCGAGCGTGCCGGCGCCCAGGTGGCCGACCCGCTCTGGGAGCCCCAGCCCTGGGAGATGCATCAGTCTCCACCGGTACTCGAGAAGCTGCCCTACATCGTGGTCGTGATCGACGAGTTCGCCGACATGTTCATGATCGTCGGCAAGAAGGTCGAGGAGCTCATCGCGCGACTGGCCCAGAAGGCGCGTGCCGCCGGCATCCACCTGATCCTGGCTACACAGCGTCCCTCCGTGGACGTGGTGACCGGCCTGATCAAGGCCAACATTCCCACCCGCATGGCCTTCCAGGTCTCCTCACGGGTCGACTCGCGCACCATCCTCGATCAGGGCGGTGCCGAGAACCTGCTGGGCCACGGTGACATGCTCTACCTGCCTGCCGGTTCCGGCATGCCGACCCGTGTGCATGGTGCCTTCGTGGACGACGACGAGGTGCACCGGGTGGTGGAGGACTGGAAACGCCGCGGCGAGCCGGAATACATCGACGAGATCCTCTCTGGCGGCGTTTCCGCCGAGGCCCTCGTCGGGCTGGAGGCTGAGGGTGGCGGTGTCGATGATGCCGAGCAGGACGCCCTCTATGATGAGGCGGTGGCCTTCGTCACCGAGAGCCGTCGCGCCTCCATCTCGGCCGTACAGCGGCGCTTCAAGATCGGCTACAACCGTGCGGCGCGACTGGTCGAGTCGATGGAGATGGCCGGGGTGGTCTCCACCATGGGCACCAACGGTGCCCGCGACGTGCTGGCGCCACCCCCGGTGGGCAACTGATCCGCGGCAACCTTGCAGCAATGATGGAAGCAGCGGCAGGTGTGCAACCCGCCGCTGCCTGCCCTGTCCGATTGACAGGATTCCATGATGTACCCGTCCAGGGAGACAGAGACGATGACCATTAAGAAGACCCTCGCCGCGCTGACCATGACCCTCGCCATGCCGATGTCGGCCCTGGCCAGTGAGGGCGCCGAACGCCTGGCAGCGATCCTCGAGTCGCTGGACACCTATGCGGCCGACTTCGAGCAGCAGATCCTCGACGGCAGCGGCCAGCGCCTGCAGGAGGTGCGCGGTCGCATGTGGCTGTCTCGCCCCGGCAAGTTCCGCTGGGAGGTGGATGCGCCCTACGAACAGCTGGTGGTCTCCGGCGGTGAGGATGTCATCCTTTATGATCCGGACCTCGAGCAGGCCACGGTGCAGCCGCTCGATCAGCGCGTGACCCATACCCCGGCGCTGCTGCTCTCCGGGAGTGCCGACGAGCTGACCGGCAGCTACGAGGTCACTCGCCAGCAGCAGGGGGCCAGCGAGACCTTCATCCTGGTGCCGAAGGATCCCGATACCCTCTTCGAGGAGCTGAAGATGACCTTCCGAGGGGAGGCACTGGACATGCTTCAGATGACCGACAGCACCGGGCAACGCACCGCCATCGGCTTCGACAACGTGCGCATGAACGAGACGCTGGACGACAGCCTGTTCACCTTCGATATCCCCGAGGGCACCGACGTGATCCGCAATACGCAGTGATGCCTTCGGCCAGCTGCAAACGACAAGGAGCAAGCTTCAAGGAAACCCTTGGCTTGCTCCTTTCCTTTGACGGGCAGGCTCTGCCCTGCAGCTAGCCGCTTGGCCCGCTCGTCACTTCGCGCCCTCGTCCTCCTCGGCATCCCGCTGGGCCCGCCAGGCCATGATCTGGGCATAGCGCTTCTCCTGGCCGTACGCGGTGGGTCGGTAGAAGGAGCGATGAGGCACCTCCTCGGGCCAGCAGTCGTGGGCCCTGCCGGCCGGGTAGCCCTCGGGTTCGTCATGGGCATAACGGTAGCCCTGGCCGTGGCCCAGCGACTCCAGCAGCGCCGTCGGGGCGTTGCGCAGGTAGGTCGGTACCTCGAGCCGTGGCTGTGAGGCCGCAAAGTCCTTGGCCTGCTTCCAGGCCCGGTCGATGGCATTGCTCTTCGGTGCCACCGCCAGGTGGATGGCGGCATGGGCGATGGCGCGCTGGCCCTCGTAGTCGCCCAGGCGCAGGTAGGCGTCCCAGGCCGCCATGACCAGCGGCAGGGCGCGCGGGTCGGCGTTGCCTACATCCTCCGAGGCGATGGCCGTGAGGCGACGGATCACGTCCAGCGGATCGCCGCCGCCCTGCATGAAGCGGGCGATATAGAGCAGGGCGGCATCGGGGCGCGAGGAACGCACCGACTTGTGGATCGCCGAGAGCAGGTCGTAGTAGTGGTCGCCCTGCTTGTCGAAGGCACTGGCCTGGTGGCCGATCACGTCTTCCAGTGCCGCCCGGGGCAGGCGTTCACTGCCATCCTCGGTCACCGCAAAGTCGCAGGCGGTTTCCAGCAGGCCCAGGGCCCGACGGGCATCGCCGGCGGCGGCCCGGGCCAGCAGGGCCAGAACCTCATCGTCCACCAGGATGCGACGAGCGCCCAGGCCGCGTGCCTCGTCGGCCAGCGCATGCTGCATGACCTCCACGAGTTCCGCCTCGGTGAGCGACTTCAGAACGTGGACCCGTGCCCGGGAGAGCAGTGCCGAGTTGACCTCGAAGGAGGGGTTCTCCGTGGTGGCGCCGATCAGCGTGAGCAGTCCCGACTCCACATGGGGCAGCAGGGCATCCTGCTGGCTCTTGTTGAGACGGTGGATCTCGTCGAGAAACAGCAGGGTGGGGCGCTGCCTGGCCTGCATGTCGCGAGCTCGATCGACCACTGCGCGGATATCCTTGACGCCTGCCATCACCGCCGAGAGGTGCTCCAGGTGGGCACCGGAGACCTCGGCGAGGATTTCGGCCAGGGTGGTCTTGCCGGTGCCGGGAGGTCCCCAGAGGATCATCGAACGCACCACGCCGCTCTCGGCCATGCGGGCCAGTGGCTTTCCGGGTCCCACCAGCGCCTGCTGGCCCACGTAGTCCTCGAGCCGACGGGGGCGCATGCGGAAGGCCAGCGGGGCCGCATCATCTGGCGCTTGGCGCTGGAAGAGATCCATGTCTGACTCCTTGGCTCGTGGCTGGTAGAGTGGGTGTGTCGTCGCAGGCAATACGACCTTGGGTGACAGGCAAGATTCGCCTCGAGGGGCTAGCTTGAGACAGGTTGCCCTGCCGGTGGACGGTACCCTCCGGTGAACCTGACGTGTCGAGGCGAATCCAACCCGGGTAGTCTTCCGTATCACGTCGCCATGCAGGAGATCGCTGCCATGCCCATGCTCAAACAGTTGCGTCAGGATCATGCCAACATGGTGCGCATGTTGCACGTCCTGCAGCTCAAGCAGAAAACTCTGGCAGAAGGCGTGCGTCCCAACTTCCAGCTGGTCAGGGAGGTCGTGGACTATATCCTCGAATACCAGGAAGGTTTCACCCAGCCTCTCGAGAAGGTCTGCAGCGAACGCTTAAAGGAGCTGGATCCGTCGAGCGTCGAGGTCACCGAGCGCATGGCAAAGGACTATCGTTCCCTGAAGGCCCGGCTTCAGCGTCTCTCCACTGATCTCGACATGATCCTCATGGATTCGGTCGTCCCCATGGACCGGTTCTCCGACGATCTCAATTCCTATCTGGAGAGCCACCGCGCCTACCTGAAGGATGAACGTGAATTGCTGTTTCCGTTGATCCTTGAGAACTTCAACGACGAGGATCTCAAGGCCCTGGCCGAGGCATTGCCGGCGGGCACCCAGGATCATCTCGAGCGTCTACAGGAGGCCTATCCCGAGCTCTATCACGAGCTGCGTGACGCCCCCGTGCCGGAGAGCTGATTCCACCGCGTTCTCGGGGCAACGGCATTTCGGCTCGGCCCCGACTCTGGGGTAGAATGGCCGGCATCTCCCGCGGCCGACCCCCAACTATGCGCCTCCCGTTTTTTCTGTCCCTGTCATCGACGCTTCCCTCTATCCCCGCCCCTCTGTCTTCTCTGCAGGGTAAGGGGCGCTGATGGCGGGGCCGATCCTTGTCTTCGACTCCGGTGTGGGCGGCCTTTCGGTGGTGCAGTCGCTGCGGCGGCGACTGCCCGATGCCGACCTGGCCTATGCCTGTGACAATGCCATGCTGCCTTATGGACGGCGCGAGGATGCCTGGCTGGTGCAGCGGATTCGGGCTGTCTGCCAGGCTGCGGTGGCGGCCAGCGACTGCCGTGCGCTGGTGGTGGCCTGCAATACGGCCAGCACCGTGGCGCTCGACGTCCTGCGTGAGTGCCTGACCATTCCCGTGATCGGTACCGTGCCGGCCATCAAGCCGGCCGCGAACGCGAGCAGGACACGCCATATCGGCCTGCTGGCGACCAGCGCCACCGTGTCACGCCCCTACACCCTGCAGTTGATCCATGACTTTGCGGCCGACTGCCGTGTCACCCGGGTCGCCGCCGATGCCCTGGTGGGCGAGGCGGAACGCCTGGTGGCCGGGGAGACCCCGGATCTCGAGGCGATCCGCCGGGCCCTGGCTCCACTCTGGGCAGGCTCGACGCCGGATATCCCGACACTGGATACCGTCGTGCTGGGCTGCACTCATTTCCCGCTGTTGCGGAGATGGCTGGCCGAGACGGCCCCCCGAGAGGTGGCCTGGGTCGATTCCGGCGAGGCCATCGCCCGTCGGGTGGCTCAGGTGGTGGCGATGCCCGCCACTCGACAGGGGGCCGGGCCGAGCTTCGTCACCGCACCCGACGAGCGTCTCGGCAGGGGCCTCGCCGCCTACGGTTTCGCCCCTCCGCGGCACCTGCAGCCGGCCTGAAGCGATCCCGTCCGCCATCGTCGCTTCCTTCTCCATTTACTATCTCTGTTCACCACGTTCACCACGTTCACCACGTTCACCACGTTCACCACGTTCACCACGTTCACCACGTTCACCACGTTCACCACGTTCACCACGTTCACCACGTTCACCACGTTCACCACGTTCACCACAGGAGCCGCCGTGGCCATTCCCGTTGTCGACCCCGCCCGCTATGACCAGCAGCTAGAGGCCAAGCGCGAGCGCATCATCCGAGACTTTGCACGCTTCGCGCCGCCGCCGCTGGAGGTCTTCCCCTCACCACCGAGCCATTACCGCCAGCGCTGCGAGTTTCGTGTGTGGCACGAGGGGGACGACCTCTTCTACGCCATGTTCGAGGTGGATCCTGAGGACCCGAAGAACAAGACGGTGGTACGACTGGATGACTACCCGGTGGCCAGCCGGCAGATCAACGACCTCATGCCCCGCCTGCTCGATGCCATCCGTGACAATGACCTGCTGCGTCGACGCCTGTTTCAGGTCGAGTTTCTCACCACTCTCTCCGGTGAGGCGTTGGTGACCCTCATCTACCATCGCCGCCTCGATGAAGCCTGGGAGGCCGAGGCTCTTGTCCTGCAGCAGACGTTGGGCATCATGATCATCGGCCGTGCCCGCAAGCAGCGTCTAGTGCTGGAGCGCGATCATGTCTGGGAGCGCCTGGCGGTGGACGGTGAGGCCCTGGTCTACCAGCAGGTGGAGAACAGCTTCACCCAGCCCAATGCCGAGATCTGCCGCTCGATGCTGGCCTGGGCGAGGGACGTCACTCGCGACAGCCATGACGGCGACCTCGTGGAGCTCTACTGCGGCAATGGTAACTTCACGGTGGCGCTGGCCGGGAACTTCCGCCGGGTGCTGGCCACCGAGATCTCGCGCACCTCGGTGGCCAGTGCCCGAGTCAACCTGGAGACCAACGGTATCGACAACGCCGAGGTGGGGCGCATGTCCGCCGAGGAATTCGCCGAGGCCCTGAGAGGCGAGAAGGGCGGCCGTCGGGTGGCCGAGATGGGCCTCGATGACTTCGCCTTCTCCACGGTGCTGGTGGACCCGCCGCGGGCGGGGCTCGATGAGCAGGGCTGTCATCAGCTCAGCGACTATCCGCATATCGTCTATATTTCATGCAACCCCGAGACCCTGGCCGAAAATCTCGAGACGCTGACCCGCACCCACGAGATCCGTCGTTTTGCGCTCTTCGACCAGTTTCCCTGGACTCATCACTGCGAATGCGGAGTTCTGCTGGAGCGGCGTGCCTGACTCGGCCTCGTGAGGGGCGGGTGAGTTGTCAAGCGGCGATGCGCAACCGACATGCTCCATGAGCGAAAAGGCATGAGGTTGGGGCGGCTCGGGAAGTGACGTAAGCTGGACGGTGATGCGGCCAGAAGGTCGCCACGTCAAGTTCTTCCGGCCGCTTCCGGCGGCCGCTGGCAGCCGAGGTGATGGATGCAACATGTCGCAAATGAGGAGACCCGCCAGGATCTGCTCAAGCAACTCCAGGAACGGTTGCAGGGCCGTCTGGATGAGGACAAGGCCGCCGAGGTTCATGCCTTCGCCCGCCACTTCTATGCCACGATACCGTTCGATGACCTTGTCGATCGCCGTCTAGACGACATCTACGGCGCCACCCTCTCCGTGTGGCATTTCCTGCAGCAGTTCGATCCCGCCGACCCCAAGGTGCGGGTGTTCAACCCCGACTTCGAGCAGCATGGCTGGCAGTCTACCCATACCTTCATCGCCGTGCTGCACGCGGACATGCCCTTTCTGGTCGATTCGGTGCGCATCGAGCTCAATCGTCGCGGCATGACCGTTCACGCTATCCACAACGCCGTGCTGGCCACGAAGCGCGATGGCCAGCATCATCTCGAGCGGGTCACGTCGACGCACGAGGCCAATGCGCCGGATAACCGGGAGTCGTTGATCGCCATCGAGGTGGATCGCCACTCCGACCCGGCGGTGCTCGAGGCCATCGAGGCCAGCCTTCAGGAGGTGCTGTGCGACGTGCGCACCGCGGTGGCCGACTTCGAGGCGATGCGCGACCAGGCCCGTGCGGCCCTGGCCGAACTCAAGGCTTCGCGCCCCGAACAGGTCGGCGCCGAGGATCATGAGGAGGCCATGACCTTCCTCGAGTGGTTGCTCCACGACAACTTCACCTTCCTGGGCTACGACGAGTATGCCGTCCACGAGGACCAGGGGCGGCAGCATCTGGATCGTGTCGAGCAGAGCGAACTGGGAGTCTTTCGCCTCGACCAGCCCCGCTATCAGGAGCGCATCCGCTCCGAGGAGGGCGTCGAGGGTGACCGCTTCGTGCTGGTGCCCCAGCTGCTGTCGTTCTCCAAGAGCGCTCATCATGCGCGGATCCACCGTCCCACCTATCCCGACTACATCTCGATCGATCGCTATGACGATCAGGGGCGGGTGATCGGTGAGCGGCGCTTCCTTGGCCTGTTCACCGCGACGGTCTACAACGAGTCGCCGCGCAATGTGCCGATCTTGCGCCGCAAGCTACAGGCGGTGATGGCCAAATCCGGTTTCAACCCCAAGGGGCACAACGGCAAGCACTTGTTGCATATCCTTGAGGTCTATCCTCGCGACGACCTGTTTCAGATCGACACCGACGAGCTGACGCAGACGGCACTCGGCATCCTCGACATGCGCGAACGGCGCCGGGTCCGACTGTTCATCCGCGAGGACCGCTCCGGCCGGTTCTACTCCTGCCTGGCCTTCGTGCCGCGTGATGTCTTCTCCACCGAGCTGCGCCTGCGTATTCAGGACATGCTGTGCGAGGAGCTCGGCGCCACCTTCGGCGACTTCAACACCTACCTCTCCGAGTCAGTGCTGGCGCGCATCCAGTTCATCCTGCGCTTCAAGGGCGACCAACCGGTGGAGTTCGACCTGCGCCGGCTGGAAGCCAAGCTGGCGACCATTGCCAGAAACTGGCGCGATGACCTTCAGGGCGTGGCCATCGAAGGTTTCGGTGAGGAACAGGCCAATCTGCTCATGGACCGTTTCCGCGATGCCTTCCCGGCGAGTTACCGGGACGATTTCTCGGCGCGCACCGCGGTCTACGACCTCCAGCACATCATCGAGCTGGACAGCGGTGTTCCCCTGGCCCTCTCCCTCTATCGCCTGGTCGAGGAAGAAGGGAGCGGCGTCAACCTCAAGCTGTTCCACCGTGACAGGCCCATCCCCCTCTCCGACGTGCTGCCGATGATGGAGAACCTGGGGCTGCGGGTGATCGGCGAGCGCCCCTATGAGCTACAGGCTCGCGATGAGAGCTACTGGATCCATGACTTCGATCTGGAGCATCACACCAGTTCAGAGGTCAATCTGCAGGAGATGCGCGGGCCCTTCGTCGAGGCCTTCCAGCGCATCTGGGTCGGCGAGGCGGACAACGATCCCTTCAACCGGCTTATCATCGGCGCCAACCTGGACTGGCGCGAGGTGGCCATGCTGAGAGGCTATGCCCGCTACCTCAAACAGATCCGCTTCGGTGTCTCCCAGGACTACATGGCGACCACCCTGGTCAATCATCCGGACATCACCCGCGAGCTTGTCGTGCTGTTCGAGCTCCGATTCGACCCGAACGAGCGTCCTCCGGAGGGAGTGGAGGAGGCCTCTGCGGCCCGCATCATCCAACTGCTCGATGATGTCGCCAGCCTCAACGATGATCAGCTGCTGCGCCGTTACATGGAGATGATCCAGGCGACCCAGCGCACCAACTACTATCAGAAGGGTCCAGATGGCCGTCACAAGGACTACATGTCCTTCAAGATGGAGCCCTCCCGCATCACCGGCATCCCCAAGCCGCGGCCTGCCCATGAGATCTTCGTCTGCTCGCCCCGGGTCGAGGGCGTTCACCTGCGCGGCGGCAAGGTGGCCCGCGGCGGGCTGCGCTGGTCAGACCGTTTCGAGGACTACCGCACCGAGGTCCTGGGGCTGGTCAAGGCCCAGCAGGTCAAGAACGCCGTGATCGTGCCGGTGGGTGCCAAGGGGGGCTTCGTCTGCAAGCGGATGCCCGAGGGCGGCGACCGCGACGCCATCCAGAAGGAAGGCATCGCTTGTTACAAGATCTTCATCCGTGCCCTGCTCGACGTCACCGACAATCGCGTGGGCGGCGAGATCGTGCCGCCCAAGGACGTGGTTCGCCACGACCATGACGATGCCTATCTGGTCGTGGCCGCCGACAAGGGCACCGCGACCTTTTCCGACATCGCCAACGAGATCTCCGCGGAGTATGGCCACTGGCTGGGCGATGCCTTCGCCTCGGGCGGTGCCAACGGGTATGACCACAAGAAGATGGGCATCACCGCCAAGGGTGCCTGGGAGTCGGTCAAGCGCCATTTTCGTGGCCTGGGACTGAACACCCAGGAGGACGAGTTCACGGTGGTCGGCATCGGCGACATGGCGGGCGATGTCTTCGGCAACGGCATGCTGCTCTCGGACAAGATTCGCCTGGTGGGGGCCTTCAATCACCTGCACATCTTCGTTGATCCGACCCCCGACGTGGCGGCAAGCTTCGCAGAGCGCCAGCGCCTGTTCGATCTGCCGCGCTCCAGCTGGCAGGACTACAATGCCGAGCTGATCTCCGAGGGGGGCGGGTTATTCAGTCGCTCTGCCAAGACCATCCCCATCTCTCGGCAGATGAAGGCGCTGTTCGGCATCAAGGAGGACAAGCTCTCGCCCAACGAGCTGATCCGCGCCATGCTCAAGTCGCAGTTCGACCTGCTGTGGAACGGTGGCATCGGCACCTACGTCAAGAGCAGCGAGGAGACCGACGCCCAGGTGGGCGACAAGGCCAACGACGGCCTGCGTGTCGATGGCCGCGAGCTGCAGTGCCGGGTGGTCGGCGAGGGCGGCAACCTGGGCCTCACCCAGCGGGGGCGCATGGAGGCGGCCGCCCGAGGCATCCGGGTCAACACCGACTTCATCGACAACGCCGGCGGGGTCAACTGCTCCGACCATGAGGTCAACATCAAGATCCTCATCGACGAGGTGGTCAAGCGAGGCGACATGACCGGCAAGCAGCGCAACCAGCTGCTCGCCGAGATGACCGGCGAAGTCGCGGACCTGGTGCTGCTCAGCAACTACCGCCAGACCCAGGCGCTGGATCTCGCCGAACGCCTCTCCCGGCAGGGCATCGGCCCCTTCAGGCGCTTCATCAGCGAGCTCGAGGCGGTCGGCCAGATCGACCGCGAGCTCGAGTTCCTGCCCGAGGATGATGTGCTCCATGAGCGGGCCGCCAACGAGCAGGGGATGCTGCTGCCGGAGCTCTCGGTGTTGATCTCCTACGCCAAGAGCGTGCTCAAGGGCGACCTGATCACCACGGATGTCCCGGATGACCCGACCATCGTCAAGTTTGTCGAGCGTATCTTCCCGAGTGTGCTCGTCGAACGCTACAAGGACGAGATGTACGACCATCGCCTGAAGCGCGAGATCGTTGCCACCCAGGTGGCCAATGACCTGGTCGATCACATGGGCATCGTCTTCGTGCGTCGGCTGATCGATTCCACCGGGGCCGATCGTGCCTCGATCGCACGCTCTTACGTGGTCGCCCGCGACAGCTTCCAGCTGCCTCGCCTGTGGGAGCAGATAGAGTCGCTGGACAACAAGGTGTCGAGCGCCGTGCAGTACGACATGATGCTCGACCTGATGCGCATGCTGCGGCGGGCCACCCGCTGGTTCCTGCGCAATCGCACTGGCATGAGCACCCAGGAGGCCATCGACTTCTTCGCGCCACGCCTGGCGCAACTGCAGGAGAACATCGGCAAGCGCCTGCGGGGCGAGGAGCGTGAGGCCTGGGAGGCCCGCCGCAAGACGCTGGTTGAGGCAGGCGTGCCCGAGGCCCTGGCAGCTTCCGTGGCGGCCGCCAACAGCCTCTACGCGGGTCTGGGCATCATCCAGGCGGCGCGGCAGACCAACGAGAAACCCCAGCGCGTGGCCGAGATCTTCTATGAGGTCGGCGACCGCCTGGAGCTGCCGTGGATGATTCAGCAGATCACCGAGCTCAAGGTGCGGGACAGCTGGCAGGCCCAGGCACGGGAGACCTTCCGTGACGACATCGACCGCCAGCAACTGGCACTGACCAGCAGTGTGTTGGGCATGGATGATGGTCCGCGGGATTCCGCCGAGCGAGTCAACCTGTGGCTCTCGTTGCACCAGAGCATGCATCAGCGGTGGTGCCGCCTGCTCGAAGAGGTGAACAGTGGCACCCATGGGAGCTTCCCGCTCTTCGCGGTGGCCGTTCGTGAGCTGGTCGATCTGGCAGAGAGCAATCGCGGGCCCTCGTGATCGATCCGGGTCCCCGGCGACATGAAACCTGAAGACTCGAAACCCCGCTATCGGCGGGGTTTCGTGGGTCAGGGGGGCATGTCAGCAGGTCATGTCAGCAGGTCATGTCAGAGCAGGAACAGCGTGGCCAGGCCCAGGAAGGCCATGAAACCCACCACGTCGGTCACCGTGGTCAGGATCACCGAGCCGGAGAGGGCCGGGTCGATACCCGAGCGCTTGAGCATCAACGGAATGACGATGCCGGCGATGCCGGCCGCCAGCATGTTGATCACCAGAGCGGAGGCGATGATCACGCCGATGGCGACGCTGCCGAACCACAGGAACGCGAGCACGGCTACCACCAGCGACCACAGCACCCCATTGAGAGCGGCGATGCCGATCTCCTTGCGCAGCAGCCAGTGGCTGTTGGTGCTGCTGATCTGGCCCAGCGCCAGGCCTCGGATCGCCAGGGTCAGGGTCTGGCTGCCGGCGATGCCGCCCATGCTGGCCACAATGGGCATCAGCACCGCCAGGGCGACGATCTTGTCCAGGGCATCCTCGAAGCGTCCGATCACCCAGGCGGCCAGGAAGGCCGTCAGCAGGTTGATGCCCAGCCATACGGCCCGGCGCTTGGCGCTGGGCATCACCGGCGCGAAGAGGTCTTCCTCCTCGTCCAGGCCTGCCATGTTCATCAGTGCCTGTTCGGAATTCTCCCGGATCACGTCGACGATATCGTCGATGATGATGCGCCCCAGCAGCAGGTCTGCCTCGTCGACCACCGCAGCGGAGGACAGGTCATGTGTCTGGAAGAGGGTGGCCACGTCGCGGGACTTCATGGTCACCTGAATGCTGTCCACCTCGCGGTCCATCAGGTCGGCCACTGCCATCTCGGGGTCGTTCGACACCAGCCGAGCCAGAGGAAGCACCCCAAGGAAACGGCCGTCCCGGTCCACTACCATCAGCACGTGGGTATTGTCGGGGACCACTTCCTTCCAGCGCAGGAAGCGCCTCACGGTCTCCAGGCTGACATCGGCGCGCACGGCGATGGTGTCGGTGCGCATCAGGCGGCCGGCACTGTCTTCCTCGAAGGAGAGGGTCTCCTGCAGTCGGGAGCGCTGCAGCTCGTCCATGGAGCGCAGCATGTCCTCGGCGACCTGCTGGGGCAGGTCCTCGAAGATCTCCGCGAGGTCCGTGGTGTCGAGTCCGGTCGTGGCGGCGACGATCTCGGCATGGTCCATGTCGTCGATCAGGGTGCTGCGCACCTCGTCGTGCACATGCAGCAGCACCTCGCCGTCGATCTCGCCCGGCACCCGCTCCCACAGCCGAATGCGAGCCGCCGGCGGTAGCGACTCGAGCAGCAGGGCCACTTCTGCCGGCTCCAGATCGGAGAGGACATCATCGACCTCCTCCAGCTGCTCTTTCTCCATAGCCCGGTGAATCCGCGACAGGCGGTGCTCGAGTGTCTCCGTGGTATCGGTCATGGGCGCTTCCTGGCAGTAGATCATCGAGGCGGATCAGTCGCCTCGCTGTGTCCTGGGTAGGGGCTCTTCAGATAGCCCAGTAGAGCATAAATGGAGTGGATGATGGAGCCGCCAGCGAGTGACGTCTTCCACGAACCTCGCCGGTCGGTGGTGTGCGTCGTCTCGAGTTGTCGGTGCTGGTATACTCTCGCCCCGCTTGTCGCCTAGCCGTCCGTTGCCAAGCGCCTTGTCATCGAGTCAGGTCGGGTTGCCACTTGCAGGAGCCGCCATCAGGAGCCGCCATGTATTCGCTTGCCCGTTCTCTGCTGTTCCGTCTCGATGCCGAGACTGCCCATGGCATGGCGCTCTCCGCCCTGGACCTGGCCGACCGACTGGGGTTGGTATCGCGCCTGGGCGGGCGCCGGGTCGAGGATCCGGTGGAGCTGATGGGGCTGCGCTTTCCCAATCGGGTCGGCCTGGCCGCCGGACTCGACAAGAACGCCGATCATCTCGACGCCCTGGGGGCGCTGGGGTTCGGCTTCGTGGAGGTGGGCACCGTGACGCCCAGGCCACAGGATGGCAACCCCAGGCCCCGGCTGTTCCGGCTGCCGGAGCAGGGCGCCATCATCAACCGCATGGGCTTCAACAACGCCGGGGTGGATCACCTCGTGGCGCGAGTCCGGGCGAGCCGTTACGACGGCGTGATCGGCATCAATATCGGCAAGAACCTCACCACCCCGGTGGAGCAGGCGGTGGATGACTACCTGACCTGCCTGGGCAAGGTGCATGCCGATGCGCACTACATCACGGTGAACATCTCCTCACCCAACACCCCGGGGCTGCGCAACCTGCAGTTCGGCGAGCATCTCGATGCCTTGCTCGGGGCCCTGCGCGAGGAGGGTAGCCGGCTCGACCGCGAGACCGGGCGCCGTGTACCCCTGGCGGTCAAGATCGCGCCGGACATGAGCCCCGATGAGGTCGGCCTGGTGGCCCGCACCCTCGAGAACAACGCCATCGACGCGGTGATCGCCACCAATACCACGGTCTCCCGCGAGGCGGTGGCAGGCCTCGAGCATGCGGAAGAGCAGGGTGGGCTCTCCGGGCGACCGGTGTTCGAGCCCTCGAATACGGTGATTCGCGAATTGCGCCGCCGCCTCCCCGACATGCCGATCATCGGCGTGGGCGGCATCGACAGCGGGGAGACGGCGGTAGCCAAGGTGGAGGCCGGTGCCGACCTGGTGCAGCTCTATTCGGGCTTCATCTACCGTGGGCCTGGCCTGGTGGGAGAAAGTGCCCGGGCGCTTAGGGCCCATGCCGCCGACGGCTGATGGTCCGGCATGAAAAAGCCCATGGCATGGCCATGGGCTTGATAGGTTCGTCATCATCTCTGACGATGGGTCATTGACCCGGTAGATGCGGGGTTACATCACCATGGGGTTCTTGTGAATGCCGGAGACACCCGTCATGCCCGACCATTGATCCCCACGACCTTCACGCCAACCGCTCATCCAGTATTCGCGTAGATTGATATCCTGGCTTGGACACTCATCGCGGGAACGACCTGAGAGACCCGCCTTGTACCCATGAACATAGGCACGCTGGAAGCGATCACGTTTCTGTCGTTTCATTGGACTACCTCTTGATGAAGGTACCGACGTGAACCCGGTCTTGGGACCGGATTCGTGTTGCCCGGGCAACGTCAGGCAATGCGGCAAATCCGTGCTGCACAAGTACTGGTGGCCCGCTGACAGGAACGCATGCGTCATACAGTAGCTACTGACTCATTGATAGCCCAGGATGATGACGATTGTCGACTGATGATTTGTAACAAGGCGTTCACCTGACCGTCACTCCACCCCTTCCCGGGCAGGCGTCGCACCGATGGATATTCCATGACTGAACTGCAATCCACTGACTCACTTCATTTTCTGGCGACCTGCCCCAAGGGCATCGAGCTGCTGCTGGCCGACGAACTGGCTGCCCTGGGCACCACGCCAGGCAAGACCACGGTGGCTGGGGTGAACTTCCGGGCCAGCCTCGAGAACGCCTACCGGGTCTGTCTCTGGTCGCGCCTGGCCAACCGGGTGGTGTTATGCCTGACGCGGGAGGAGGGCATCGAGACCCCCGAGGCGTTGCGCGCCGCTTCCGCGGCCATCGACTGGCGCGACCACCTCGGGCCCGGTGCGACCCTGGCCGTGGATTTCCACGGTCGTTCCGAAGCGATCCGCCACACGCGCTTCGGGGCCCAGACCGTCAAGGACGGGGTGGTGGATCGCCTCCAGGCCGAGGGGCGGCCGCGGCCCGATATCGACACCCGACAACCCGACCTGCGCCTCTATGCCAACCTGCACCGTGGCAGGCTGACGCTGGGGGTGGACCTCTCCGGCGACAGCCTGCACCGCCGAGGCTACCGGCTCGACGTGGGCCTGGCCCCGCTCAAGGAGAACCTGGCCGCCGCCCTGCTGGTGCGCGCCGGCTGGCCGGCGCTGGCGAAGGAAGGCGCGCCGCTCGTTGACCCGCTGTGCGGTGCCGGCACCCTGCTGATCGAGGCCGCCCTGATGGCCGCCGACATCGCGCCGGGACTGGCCCGAGAACGCTTCGGTTTCCACGGCTGGGCCGGCCACGACCAGCGCTGCTGGCGCGAGCTCAGGCGCGAGGCCGAGGCGCGAGCCAGCATCGGCCGCAAGCGCTGCCGCTCACGGCTGTTCGGCTTCGACGAGAGCCCCCCGGCACTGGCGGCGGCGAAGGCAAACGCCATGCGCGCCGGGGTGCCGGCGCTGATCGAGCTGAAGGGGGCCTCCCTGACCGGGCTCGCGCGCCCCGAGGGGCTTCCCGAGGCGCCCCGGGGGCTGGTGATGACCAATCCCCCCTACGGCGAGCGCCTCGGCGAGCTGCCGGAGCTGGTGCAGCTCTATGCCCAGCTCGGCGATCGGGTCAGGGCGGCCTTCCCGGGCTGGCAACTGGCGGTGTTCACCGCCAACCCGGACCTCGGGCACCGCATCGGGCTGCGGGCCCACAAGCACTACTCCCTGAAGAACGGGCCCCTGGATGCCCGGCTGTTGCTGATGGCGATTCCCGAGGAGGGCGAGGCGTCGGCAGATCAGGCCAGGGCCGCCGGCGAGGGGGCTTCCGCGCGCTCCGAGGGGGCGCAGATGTTTGCCAATCGCCTGGAGAAGAACCGCAAGCGACTGAAGAAATGGCTCAAGCGCTCCGGGGAGTCGTGCTACCGACTCTATGATGCCGACATGCCCGAATACGCCCTGGCCATCGACCTCTATGGTGACCGGGTGCATGTGCAGGAGTATGCGCCGCCGAGGTCCGTCGATGCCGCCCAGGCCCAGAAGCGCCTGCATGAAGCGTTGGGCGTGATCCCCGAGGTCCTCGGCATCGACCCCAGGCACGTGGTGGTCAAGCGCCGTGAGCGTCAGAGCGGCAAGGAGCAGTATCGCAAGCAGGCGGCCAGCGGCGAGCGTTTCGAGGTGAGCGAAGGGCGGGCCCGGCTGTGGGTCAACCTGCGCGACTATCTGGACACGGGCCTCTTTCTCGACCATCGGCCGGTGCGGCGCATGCTCGGCGAGATGGCCGCCGGGAAGCGCTTCCTCAACCTCTTCTGCTACACCGGCGCCGCCACGGTGCAGGCGGCCCTGGGGCCACAGAAAGAGGGCGCCGAGCGTGACGGCGGCGCCAGTGAGAGCCTGAGTGTCGATCTCTCCAATACCTACCTGGAGTGGGCGCGGGACAACTTCGCCCTCAACCGCCTCGACTCGAGCCGCCATCGGGTGGTGCGCGACGACTGCCTGCGCTGGCTTGCGACCGCCGGCGGCGAGTTCGACCTGATCTTCCTTGATCCGCCGACCTTCTCCAACTCGAAGAAGATGGCGGATACCCTGGACGTGCAGCGCGACCATGGCCGCCTGGTGCGCCTGGCCATGGCGCGCCTGGCGCCGGGGGGGACCCTGGTGTTCTCCAATAACCAGCGGCGCTTCAAGATGGATCCGGACCTGGCCGAGCAGTATGCGGTCGAGGACATCTCGTCGCGCACCTTCGACCCCGATTTCTCGAGGAACTCCGACCTGCACCATGTGTTCCTGATTCGCCGGCAGGAGGCGTCGTGATCCGGTTGAGGCTCTACACCACCCTGGGCTGTCATCTCTGCGAGCAGCTGGAAGCGCTACTGGTGACCCTCTGCGGCACGCCGTACCGGCTGAACAGGGTCGAGATCAGTGACGATGACGCCCTGATCGATCACTACGGTGCGCGCATCCCCGTGCTGCAGGACGAGGCGGGGGCGGAGCTGGATCGTGGCTTCGAACCGGAGCGCCTGGCGCACTGGCTGTCGGCACGGGGCTGGCTCGACGAGGCTGCCTGGCAGCGGTTGCAGGAGCGGCTGAGTGGCAAAACGTCGCCCGAGCCAGCAAAGGGTGTGACCCTGCGTGGCGGGCGGCGCTATCTGGGGTGATGACCCGGCTTCGCCGGATAGTGACAAGCCACGAGGGACTAGTAAGACCCTTGAGACTTACAGCGCTGTTGGAATTCTTCTGGCTTGCAGCTTGCAGCTTGCAGCTCAAGGCTCCAGGAGCGAAAGCTGGCTGACGGCGTCACGTCCCTCGGCGCTCTCGGCCTCCACCTCCATCACCTTCTGGAAGCCGCGGGATGTCAGAATGGTGGTCTCGTCGGCCAACCACATCATCGCCTGGGTATGATCGTCGGCCAGTTGATGCTTGAGGCCGCCGAACTGGGTGCCGATCTGTCCCCAGGCGCGGCTGAAGATCCAGTCGCCGAACATGTCCTGATGGACATGCACCAGCACATAGTCATGGTCGGTTTCCCAGCGGACGATCACGGCAGCTCCCGAGGTGGAGGACGGCGCCGCCAGCGCCGCCCTGTTTGGCATAAGGCGGTATTGTAAGGGCTTGGACACACTGAACAAGTCGCATCATCCCGTAAGTCAGGAGTCAGTCATGAAAATCGTCGTCGATGCCAATGTCCCCGCCGCCGAGGCCTGCTTCGGCACACTGGGCGAGGTGGTCCGCGTGCCGGGGCGAGAGATCGATGCGGCCACGGTGCTCGATGCCGATGCCCTGGTGGTGCGCTCCATCACCCGGGTCGATGCGGCCATGATCGAGGAGGTCAAGAGGAGTGGCTCGCCTTTGCGCTTCATCGGCACCTGTACCATCGGGACCGACCATATGGACGAACAGGCCTTGGCCGACCATGGTATCGCGTTCGCCAGTGCGCCTGGCTGCAACGCCGAGGCGGTGGTGGACTATGTGCTGGCCAGTCTTGCGACCCTGGCCGAGCGTCAGGACTTCCGGCTCGCCGAGCGTCGTGTCGGCATCGTCGGCGTGGGCAACGTGGGCGGGCGGCTGCTGGGTCGACTCACCGCCATGGGCATCGAGTGCCTGGCCTGCGACCCGCCCAGGGTTGAAGCGGAGAGCATCGAGGAAGAACGCACCGGACCGGAGGGGCTGGCCGGATTCCATGACCTGGACACCCTGATCGACGAGTGTGACGTGCTGTGCCTGCACACGCCGCTGGTGAGCGAGGGTCCCCATGCCACGCACCACCTGCTCGATGCCCGGCGCATCGCCGCCCTGGCGCCGGGAATGGTGCTGCTCAATGCCGGACGCGGCGACTGCGTGGATGGCCGGGCCCTGCGCCAGCGCCTGGCGGGGCAGGGCGACATCACGGCGGTGCTCGACGTCTGGGAGCACGAGCCCGCCATCGACGCCGCCCTGGCGGATCTCGCCGGGATCGCCACGCCGCACGTTGCTGGCTACAGCCTCGATGGCAAGCTGCGTGGCACTCACCAGATCTATCGTGCCCTGGCCCACCACGCCGGCCTGCCGGCACGCCTGACAATAAATGACCTGGCGCCGCCGCCTCCCGTGGCGCGTCTCGTCCTGGACGGTGGCCTCTCATCCGAGGAGGCGCTGCGCCTTTGCATGCGCGTCGTACATGATCCGCGACGCGACCACGACAGCCTGCATCGCGAGGCACGCCGCCTGGGCATGGCGAAGGGCTTCGATGGTTGCCGCACCCACTACCCGCTGCGTCGGGAGTTCGCCTCCCTCGAGCTCAGCCTTCGCGAGGGGGCCCTTGGGCTGGCGCCCTTGCTGACCGGCGCCGGGTTTCGGGTCGCCACGGACTGAAGACCGCGAGGCGATAAACGCAAGCAGGCTCGCCGTATGGCAGGCCTGCTGGTTTTGAGGAAGATCGCTTCAGGACGATCGTCACAGGGCGTTCTTTCCAGAGAGGTCCTTGTCGGGCTGTCGATTCGGGATTCTCTTTTCGCCACTCTCCGACGGCCGTTCTTACTGGCGGTAGGCCGCCTCCTTCAGGGCTCGGATGCGGTCATCCAGCGGAGGGTGACTGGCGAAGAGTCGCTCCATCAACGAGCGCGTCTGGCCCTTGGTGATGGCCATCGCCCGCAGGGTATCCGGCATCTGGTCCGGCATCTCGGTCTCGGCCTTGAGCCGTGCCAGGGCGCTGATCATGGCCCCGCTGCCGGCGAGCTGGGCGCCTGCGGTATCGGCCCGGTACTCCCGGAAGCGCGAGAACCAGGCGACGATGGCAGAGGCGATCAGGCCGAAGAAGATCTCGGCGACGATCACCACCGCAAAGTAGCCCATGAAGCCCAGGCCTCCCTCGCCGTCGCTGCGACTCTTCAGGAAGCCGTCCACCAGGTGGGCGACCACCCGGGCGAAGAACATCACGAAGGTGTTGAGCACCCCCTGGATCAGTGCCAGGGTGACCATGTCACCGTTGGCCACGTGGCCGATCTCGTGGGCCAGCACCGCGCGGACCTCTTCCGGTCGCATGCGGTTGAGCAGGCCGGCGGAGACCGCCACCAGGGCATCGTCCTTGTTCCAGCCGGTGGCGAAGGCGTTGGACTGCTGGGCCGGGAAGATGCCGACCTCCGGCGTCTTGATGCCGGCGTCGCGGGCCAGTTCCGCCACGGTATCGACCAGCCACTTCTCGGTGCTGTTGGACGGGGACTCGATGATCACGGTGCCGGTGCTGCGCTTGGCCATCCACTTGGAGATGAACAGCGACACCATGGAGCCTGCCATGCCGAAGATGAAGCAGAAGATCAACAGGGCATTGAAGTTCATGCCCTGCTCGGTCAGGTAGCCTTCCACCCCCAGCAGGCGCAGGGTAATGCTGGCCACCACGATCACCGCCAGGTTGGTGCCCAGGAACAGCAGGATTCTCATCATTGCTGGAACTCTCCAGTCGTCAGGAAGGGGCGCCGCGGAAGACGGCATAGACAAGCTGTTGCTTAGATACGGGTTTGCCCGCCGGGTTTCAAGCGGGCAAACGCCACATTCGGGACTACTGGCGGTAGCGCGCCAGGAAACGGGCGAAGCGGTCCAGGGCATCCTCGAGCTGGTCGGCCCAGGGCAGGGTGACAATGCGCACGTGGTCGGGCTCCGGCCAGTTGAAGGCCGTGCCCTGAACCAGCAGGATCTTTTCCTGTAGTAGCAGGTCCAGCACCAGCTGCTGATCGTCCTGTATGTTGAAGACCTTGGGATCGAGCCGCGGGAACGCATAGAGCGCCCCCTTGGGCCGGGTACAGCTCACTCCGGGAATGGCATTGAGCTTCTCCACGGTGATGTCGCGCTGGGCGAGCAGGCGACCACCCGGCAGGATCAGGTCGTTGATCGACTGGTAGCCCCCCAGCGCCGTCTGGATGGCGTGCTGGGCCGGGACATTGGCGCACAGGCGCATCGAGGCCAGCATGGTCAGCCCCTGGATGAAGTCGGCGGCTCGCTGCTTGGCGATGTTCCCGGAGAGGATCATCCAGCCGGAGCGGAAGCCGGCGCAGCGATAACTCTTGGAGAGCCCGTTCATGGTCACCACGAGCTGGTCCTCGCTGGCCAGGGCCCCGGTGGACACATGCTCGACCCCGTCGTAGAGAATCTTGTCGTAGATCTCGTCGGAGAACACCACCAGGTCATGCTCCCGCGCGATCTCCAGCAACTCGCGCACTACCGCCGGCGGATACACGGCGCCGGTGGGATTGTTGGGGTTGATGATCACGATGGCACGGGTATGGGCGGTCACCTTGGCGCGGATGTCGTCCATGTCCGGGGCCCAGTCGGCCTGCTCGTCGCACAGGTAGTGCACGGCGTGGCCGCCCGAGAGGTTGGCGGCGGCGGTCCACAGCGGGTAGTCCGGCGCCGGGATCAGCACCTCGTCGCCGTCGTTGAGCAGGGCCTGCAGCGACATCGCGATCAGCTCAGAGACGCCGTTGCCGATGTAGATATCCTCGATGCCGACGCCGGGAATCTCCTTGCGCTGGCACTCCTGCATGATCGCCTTGCGTGCCGAGTAGAGTCCCTTGGAGTCGCAGTACCCCTGGGCGTTGGACAGGTTGCGCATCACGTCCTGGAGGATCTCCTCCGGGGCCTCGAAGCCAAACGGGGCAGGGTTGCCGATGTTCAGCTTGAGGATGCGCTGGCCTTCCTCCTCCAGCCGCTTGGCGTGCTCGAGCACGGGGCCGCGAATGTCATAGCAGACGTTCTCGAGCTTGTGCGATTTCCTGATCGGGGGGGTGTCCATGGGCGCTTGAATCCAGTGATGTCCGTGTGCCGCCTCTGCCGGGGCGGGTATCGTCTCGTCGGCGTCGACTGCAATTATGCGGGTTCGCCGTCGTCGCCACCATCCTCGGCCGTTTCCGCCTCCTGTTCCGGCTCGGCCGGGATGTCCGCCGGGGTCTCCAGGGTGAGCCGGCCGAGCTTGCCGTCGCGCAGCTCATGGAGCAGCACCTCGGCGCCGCGGTGCAGGTCGACCTCGCCACCGGGGCGAAGGCCGCCGCGCTTGCCGGCGATCTCGGCGAGGATGGCATGGCCGTCGAAGCCGGACAGCGCGAGCAGATCGACCCGAGACGGGCCATCGGCCTCGACCTGCTCGGCCTCGGGGTGGGGGGTATAGGTCGGCAAGGCCTTGAGCTTGTAGCGTGACGTGAGCGCCTTCGGATAGCGCCGCGCCAGTTCGGCGGCGGCGACCACGGCCACGTCGACATAGTCGATGGCGGTGTCGCGGATGGCGCCGCTGGCGGCCAGGCGGTGGGCGCTGGCCTGATCCTCGATCTTCGGCCACAGCACACCGGGGGTGTCGATCAGTGCCACGCGTCCACCGATGCGTACCTTCTGCTGGCGCTTGGTGACGGCGGGCTCGTTGCCGGTCTTGGCGATGGTGCGCCCGGCCAGGCCATTGATCAGGGTCGACTTGCCGACATTGGGAATACCCATGACCATCACCCGGACGTCGCGGTCGGCCCGCACCTGGCCGGCCAGCTCATGGCAAAGCTTCGGGATGCGCTTGAGTTCGCGGGCCTGGGTGGTGGTCACCGCCAGGGCCCGGGTATCGGCCTGTGCATCGAAGAAGGCCGTCCACTCCCTGGTGCGCTCGGGGTCAGCGAGGTCGGCCCGCGAGAGGACCTTGAGCACCGGCTTGTGGCGGGTCAGCTCGGCGAGCATGGGGTTGGCGCTGGAGTAGGGCAGGCGGGCATCGAGGACCTCGATTACCACGTCGATCTCCGGCAGCGCCTCGAGGATCTGCCGGCGCGCCTTGTTCATGTGTCCCGGAAACCAGCCGAGCATCGAGCCTCTCCTGCATGAGCATGTAATGAAAACGGCCAGCCATCATAGCAGATGGATGGCCGCGCCCGGGGAGGACAGTATCGGCGCTGGCGACTACTCGCCGGCGTGGAAGTCGATCGCCACTGAGTTGATGCAGTAGCGCAGCCCGGTGGTCTTCGGCGGGCCGTCCGGGAACACATGGCCGAGATGGGCATCGCAGCGGGCACAGGTCACCTCGGTGCGCCGCATGCCGTGGCTGGTGTCGGTCTCCTCCGCGACGCAGTTCGGCGTGAAGGGGCGATCGAAGCTCGGCCATCCACAGCCGGCCTCGAACTTGCGCTCGTTCTCGAACAGCGGGGCATTGCAGCAGATGCAGTGGTAGATGCCGTGCTCGTCACTGACGTGGTACTTGCCGCTGAAGGGGGGTTCCGTGCCTTTCTCGCGAGTGACCCGGTACTGTTCTGGCGTCAGCTCTTCTCGCCATTCGGCGTCGCTCTTCTGGATCTTGCTGCGCATGGCCTCTCTCCTTGTCTCGTCGTGGAACCGGCTGCAGACCCGGCGCCTTACTCCCATTGTGACACCAAGCGGGGCGGGTGTTTCCAGTGGCAGGGAGCAATGGGTCACGCGATATCAACGAGCGGCGGGACGCGCTTGACAGCTTTCTGGGTGGTGGGTAATATTCGCCGCACCTCGACGAGGCGAGAGATTGCGTCCCATTCGTCTAGTGGTCCAGGACACCGCCCTTTCACGGCGGTAACAGGGGTTCGAACCCCCTATGGGACGCCACTCGACTCATCAGGTACCGGAGTGCGGGAATAGCTCAGTGGTAGAGCATCGCCTTGCCAAGGCGAGGGTCGCGAGTTCGAATCTCGTTTCCCGCTCCAGCTTCATTGCCAGGAAGCTGGCTCGGAGCAACAGGTCAGCGAGGGTCGCGAGCTGGTACGCCAGTCCGATAGAATCTCGTTTCCCGCTCCAGGCTTGAAGGCTTATGTGTCCCATTCGTCTAGTGGTCCAGGACACCGCCCTTTCACGGCGGTAACAGGGGTTCGAACCCCCTATGGGACGCCACCTTCCTGCAGCCGGTTGTAAGACAGTGCGAGAAGACCAGGCGGGAATAGCTCAGTGGTAGAGCATCGCCTTGCCAAGGCGAGGGTCGCGAGTTCGAATCTCGTTTCCCGCTCCAGTTTTGGTACCAGGAAGCTGGTATGGAGCAACAGTATAGCGAGGGTCGCGAGCTGGCACGCCAGTCCGACTGATGGCAGCCCCATCGAATCTCGTTTCCCGCTCCAACTTCCAAGCCGCAATGGCTTATCCGTCCCATTCGTCTAGTGGCCCAGGACACCGCCCTTTCACGGCGGTAACAGGGGTTCGAACCCCCTATGGGACGCCACTTCTCAAGCACGTCCTCCAGGATCAGCGGGAATAGCTCAGTCGTAGAACATTGCCTTGCCAAGGTGTTGGTCGCGAGCTGTTGCGCCAGCCCCGTCGAATCTCGTTTCCCGCTCCAGTTTCCAGACACCGTTGTCCTCCGGATTCCCTCCAGATGGGCGACGAGCCTTGAAGTTTGCCGGCCCGCCCCCACCTCACGGGTTCTTTCGAGTATTCACCCTTCTCTCTGACGGGATCGCATATGGCCGAACCGGCACTGTCCATCCGTGGCCTCACCAAGGTCTTCGGCAATGGCTTCCAGGCCCTCAAGGGCATCGACCTCGACGTCGCCCAGGGCGACTTCTATGCCCTGCTGGGGCCCAACGGCGCGGGGAAGTCGACCACCCTGGGCGTTGTCTGCTCGCTGGTACAGAAGACCGCGGGTCGCGTCTCGATCTTCGGCATCGACATCGACACCGATTTCGCCCGCGCCAAGTACCATCTCGGCGTGGTTCCCCAGGAGTTCAACTTCAACCAGTTCGAGAAGGTCATCGACATCGTGCTGGCCCAGGCCGGCTACTACGGCATGTCGCGTCGCGAGGCGCTGCCGCGGGCCGAGCAGCTGCTGCGTGATCTGAGCCTGTGGGACAAGCGCAATGGCAGCGCACGTATGCTTTCCGGCGGCATGAAGCGCCGGCTGATGATCGCCCGCGCCCTGATGCACAGGCCCAAGCTGCTGATCCTCGACGAGCCCACCGCCGGCGTGGACATCGAGCTGCGCCGCAGCATGTGGGAATACATGCGTCGCATCAACCGGGAGGAGGGAACCACCATCATCCTCACCACCCACTACCTCGAGGAGGCCGAGAGCCTCTGTCGCAATGTGGGGATCATCAACAACGGTGAGATCATCCGCAACACCAGTGTGCGGGAGCTGCTCGCCGAGCTTAATACCGAGACCTTCCTGCTCGACCTGGCGCATGCGGTTGACGCGGCACCCGAGATCGAAGGCTTCGAAGTCACTCGGGTGGATACCGCTCAGCTGGCCGTCGTGGTGCACCGCGGACAGCGGCTCAACGACGTCTTCGAGGCGTTAAGCGACCAGGGGCTGCAGGTGACGTCGATGCGCAACCGGGCCAATCGGCTGGAGGAGATGTTCGTCTCCATGGTGGAGCAGGGCAACCGCCCGATCGACCAGCGCCAAGACAAGGACAAGTACCGGAACAATGAGGAGCGCAAATGAACCCCAGGCAGATCGCCATCGCCCTCTGGACCCTGGTGCACAAGGAGGTCAAGCGCTTCACTCGGATCTGGCCGCAGACACTGTTGCCGCCGTCGATCACCATGACCATGTACTTCATCATCTTCGGCAACTTGATCGGCTCGCGGATCGGCGAGATGGATGGGTATACCTACATGGACTTCATCGTCCCCGGGCTGATAATGATGGCGGTGATCACCAACAGCTACTCCAACGTGGCCTCGTCCTTTTTTTCCAACAAGTTCCAGCGCTCCATCGAGGAGATGATGGTCTCGCCGATGCCCAACTGGGTGATCCTGACCGGCTTCATACTGGGTGGCATGGCCCGCGGCCTCGGCGTGGGGCTGATCGTCACCGTCGTGTCGCTGTTCTTCACGCGGATCGAGGTGGCTCATCCGCTGCTGACGGTGTTCGTGGTGGTGCTCACCGCGGCGCTGTTTGCCATCGGTGGCTTCATCAACGCCCTGCTGGGCAAGAAGTTCGACGACATCTCCATCGTGCCGACCTTCGTGCTGACGCCGCTGACCTACCTGGGCGGGGTCTTCTACTCGATCTCGCTGCTGCCGACCTTCTGGCAGGGCGTCTCGATGCTCAACCCCATCCTCTACATGGTCAACGTCTTCCGCTACGGCTTCCTCGGGGTCTCCGACATTCCGGTAGGCTGGGCACTGGCGGCCATCCTGGCCTTCATCACCGTGCTGTTCGGTATCGCGCTGTGGATGCTGGAGAATGGCAAGGGCATCAGGAGCTGACATGACGCAGGCACGCCCCGACACCCTCGAACATGCCCCGCTGGGGCGAGAGTCCGCCTACCCGGAGCAGTACGACGCCCGTCTGCTCTATCCCATCCCCCGGGCCGCCAACCGCGCTCCGCTGGGGATCGAGGCGGGGGCCTCGCCCTTCGTCGGCGAGGACGAGTGGCACGCCTTCGAGGTCTCCTGGCTGAACGCGCGCGGCAAGCCCATCGTCGCGGTGGCGCGCTTCCGCCTGCCGGCGGACTCACCGAACCTGATCGAGTCGAAGTCCTGGAAGCTCTATCTCAACGGCTTTAACCAGACTCGTTTCGAGAGCCGTCAGGCGGTCATCGACACCTTGCGGAAAGACCTTGCCTGGGCGGCCGATGCACCGGTCTCCGTCGAGCTGTTCGACGTGGATGACGAGGCCCTGGCCGTGCAACGCCTGCCGGGAGAATGCCTCGATCACCTCGACATCGACGTCACGGACTACACCCCCAGCGCCGACCACCTGGCGGTGGGGGAGGAGGTCGTCGAGGAGACCCTCCACTCGCACCTGCTCAAGTCCAACTGCCCCGTTACCGGGCAGCCCGACTGGGGAAGCGTGATGATCCGCTACCGGGGCCCGCGGCTCGACCGCGAGGGACTGCTTCGCTACCTGATCGGTTACCGCCAGCATCAGGACTTCCACGAGCACTGCGTGGAGCACATCTTCATGGACCTGATGGCCCGGGCCCGGCCGTTACGGCTGCTGGTGCTGGCTCGCTACGTGCGCCGTGGCGGGCTCGACATCAGCCCCTGGCGGGCCACCCCCGGCGAGCGTCCGCCGTCGCCCCTTCGACTGTCGCGGCAGTGAGGCAAGACAGTGATGGGCGAGCCAGCCGCCCCGGCACGACAGGTGAGCGGTCAGCTGATAGAGTGCCGAGAAACATTCTCGTCTGATGGTAGCCAAGGGAGGCACTCAATGGACGCGCTGACGCTGCTGCATGAACGCAGCTCCATGGGCAAGCTGATGGGCCCGCCGCCGAGCCCCGAACAGCTCGAGGCGATCTACCGTGCGGCCCTGCGCGCGCCGGACCACAAGGAGCTTCGGCCCTGGCGCTTCATCGAGTTCTCCGGCGAGGGCCTCTCGCGCCTCGGCGAGTTGTTCGCCGAGGCCGAATTTCGCGAGGATCCCCATGCCGGCGATGCCGCCTTGGATGCGGCCCGCAAGAAGCCCAGGCGGGCCCCCATGATCATCGCGGTGATCGCCAGGGTCTCGCCCGACGTCCCCAAGGTGCCGAAGATCGAGCAGGTGATCTCGGCCGGCTGTGCCGCCCATGGCATCCTGCTTGCCGCCCACGCCCAGGGGTTCGGCGCGATGTGGCGCAGCGGCAAGTACGCCTTCGACCCCACGGTGCGCAAGGGCCTGGGGCTCGCCGAGGACGACGAGATCGTGGCCTTCCTCTACCTGGGTACCCTGGGCGGGCGCCACAAGCCGCTGCCGGAGCACGACATCGAGGCCTTCGTGGAGCGCTGGGATTGAGCATGCGCGAGATCGGCATTCCTCATCCCCGCCTTCCCTTGCCCGCTGTCGGCTACGAGGACGACATGGCCGAGTTCCTCGTCTGGCTTGGCGACGCCATCCCCATGGTGGCCGCCCTAGGCATCCGCGAGATGCGCCGAGACGGCGACGCCCTGGAGTGGCAGCTGGCCCTCGAGCCCAGCCTCAACGACAAGGGGACCGGCTTCGGCGGCGCGCTCACCGCCCAGACCACGCTGCTTGGCTGGTGCTGGACCACCCTTTGGCTGCGTCGACACGGCCTCTCCCGGGACGTGGTGGTTGCCGAGGCCAGCCAGCGCTTCCTTGCCCCGGTGACCGGCGACTATCGCCTGACTTGTGAGCCCGAGGCAGGCGACGCCCCATCGGCCCTGGCCGAACGGCTGGAACAGCGCGGCAAGGGGCGGATCGCCCTGGTTCAGCGCCTCTGGTGCGGCGATACCCTCTGCCTGGAAGCCTGCGGCGACTATGCGGTACTGCCCGCCGGTTGAGTCGGCAGCAAGAGAAGAAAACTGGCTTGCAATCGCGCACTTAAGTCGTTACGATGTGCGCCGTTCTGGAGGAGAAGTCACGGCGCTGCTGGGGCAATTCGAATCGAGAGCCACAATGCGGAGGGGTGTCCGAGTGGTCGAAGGAGCACGCCTGGAAAGTGTGTAGGTCGCAAGGCCTCGAGGGTTCGAATCCCTCCCCCTCCGCCAACCGCCCATATCATCGGCGGTTTTTTTGTGTCATGCCATCGCATCTCTATCAATAAAATCAGAACCTTACCTTCTTTTCTTGTATTGAGGCGTATCACCGTCTATCGTCCAAGCATAAATCCTATGTTGGGTACGAAGTGGGGTAGGCGCCATGCCGAAAAAAGCTCGAGAGTTAGCCCCCGTCGAGGTCAAGCGCCTGACTACCCCTGGCCTGTATGCCGTGGGCGGGGTGGCCGGTCTTCATCTTCAGGTGACGAAATCAGCCGCCCGGTCGTGGATTCTCCGCACCACCATCGCCGGCAAGCGTCGTGACCTTGGCTTGGGCGGATATCCAGACGTGACCCTGGCCATGGCCCGCGAGAAAGCCCGAGACGCTCGCGAGAAGATTGCCCAGGGCATCGACCCGGTAGCGGAGCGCCAGCGTCTACGTTCCGCCGCCCTGGCCGAACGTCTCAGAGATATGACGTTTCAGAAGGCCGCTGAGGCGGTCGTGGTCAAGAAGCAGGCTGAAGCTCGCAACTCGAAGCACGGCAAGCAGTGGGCGAGCACCCTAGAGACCTACGCTTACCCGGTCCTTGGCCCCATGAGCGTGGCCGACATAGAGCTGGCACACATCAAGCAGGTGCTGGAGCCCATCTGGCAGACCAAAACCGAGACCGCGACCCGCGTTCGCCAACGTATCGAGGCGGTGCTGTCCTGGGCCGCCGTCCACGGCCACCGCAGCGGCGATAACCCGGCTCGCTGGAAGGGCAACCTGGATGCGGTGCTTCCGGCGCCTACCAAGGTCTCGAAGGTGGAGCATCACCGCGCCATGTCGATGGACGAAATGCATGACTTCATGATGGCGCTGGAGACTCGGCAGGGCATCGCTCCACGCTGCCTGGCCTTCGTGATCCTGACCGCTGTTCGGTCCGGCGAGGCCAGGGCCGCGACTTGGGAGGAGATCGACCTTGCCGAGAAGGTATGGACGATACCCGCCGACCGGATGAAGGCAGGCCGCGAACATCGCGTTCCCCTCTCGCCAACGGCTATGGAGCTGCTGGAGTCCCTGCCGCGTTTCGCCGGCTCCAACCTGATCTTCCCCAACACCCAGGGCCGCAAGCTATCCGACGCCACCCTGGCCGCCGTGCTCAAGAGGATGAAGGTCCACGACAAGGCAACCGTACACGGCTTCCGGTCCACCTTCCGCGATTGGGCTGCTGAGCGCACCAGCACCCCGCACCACGTCGCCGAGATGGCCCTGGCCCACACGATCAAGAACCACGCCGAGGCCGCCTATCGTCGCGGCGACCTGCTGGCCAAGCGGGCGAAGCTGATGCAGCAGTGGGCCGACTTCTTGGCCATTGCCCCAGCCCAGGTCGAGAACGTGGCCCCGATCCGCGAGCATAAGGTGTCCGCCGAGTAGTCGGCGCCGACGCCCACTTTGGCTGGCTAGGGCCGATCACCCGAAAGCATGGTCACTCCACCATGTCCGCCAGCCACCCCCTATCTGGAGTGCGCGAGGAGTAGCGCGATGACGGACAATTCACCCTCTCCCTTCATCCTGCCTAATAGTGTTTTGAAGCGGCGCCCTGGTTTGCTGGAGGGCGCTATGGCTAACCCGTCACCACGCCAGTGGGCTGAACATCTGGAGCTGATCAAGGCAGACGGCAAGCTGACCAGCGTAGATGACATGCTGGCGCTCATGCGCAGCGAGCTCGATAGGCTGCAAGAGCAAATCGACTCCGACAAGGAATTGGATAGGCACTCAGAAACGGTGCTGGCCGCCGCTACTGTTGATCTGCTGGATGAGGGGAACGCTCCAGAACAACGAGAGAGTCACCGGGATGTGTATTTCGCTCTCCTCCTCGGCTACCTCTATGGTCGCTTGACCAAGCCTGGCAAGAAATCCGAGGCCGAAGACTCCACTGCCCTGATCAAGATGATGCTAGATCGAGCACGAAAGTCCTAGGGCGGTAAATCTGGCCGTACATTGAACCTGGAGGGGTTTGAAGATCTATGGTTTGAGTGGGTGCTGTCCGGCTCTCCAGGCAAGAAAAGCAAATTCGATAGCGATATGGCAAATCATTTCCATGTTTCTGAAAAAACCATTGAATATGAAAGGCTAAACCTTCAGCGAGAGTACAAATCTATCGAGCAGAACATGAGCAAAAATCCCTAACAACTAGTTCCTAGGGAGACCTGAAGAGAAGTCTTCTCTTAGCCTATGGCGTGTAAACCCATACCGAGAGGTATCACGCCATGACCAACGAAACCGGCCGCACCTTCCTGACGGCCAAGCAAGTCGCCACCCGCTATGACGTAGGGGTAGCGACCATCTGGCGCTGGTCCCGCGACCGTGACGACTTTCCCAAGCCCATGAAGCTTGGCCCCAACTGCACCCGCTGGCGGCTGGCAGATATTGAAGCCTGGGAAGCCTCCTGCGAGGAGGTGGCGCAATGAGTGGAGACAAGAAAAGGCCCGGGGTCGAGACCCAGGAACATCCACACCCCTCTAAGCCTTACGAAAAGATCAAGTGCTATCACCTCATTAATGAGGGGTGATCGCGATGGCGACAAGGAAGAACAATTCGGTGTCCAAATGGCAGGGCGGATTCCTCGCCCTGCCCAAAGTGGTCATGGAGCACGACGACTTCCGTTTTCTCACCTCCTCCGCGCACAAGGTTTTGATGGCCCTGGCGTGCAATTACAACGGGAAGAACAACGGCGATCTGTCTGCCACTCGGACGACGATGAAGGCCTGGGGAGGGATGTCCCATACCACGCTGTCCAAGGCCCTCAGAGAGCTTCAGGATCGGCGTCTGATAATGAAGACACGAGACGCTGTCATAGGTCATGAGGGCGCCCGTTGCGCCTTGTACGCGATCACTTGGCAACCGATAGATCCCTGTGACGGCAAGCTGGACGTGGCCGACACGAACATGCCGCCGAGAAGTTGGAAACCATGATTTCGATTTTTACCGTGTCCAGAAAGTGGAGTTCATCCGGCCAGAAACTGGAGCAGTTGCTTGAGTGCACCCAATCCTACCCGGCAAACGCTCCATAAATTGGAGCAGTTGGGCCGATGTCAGATGCTTCCCGGCTCCAGATAATGGACACCTTACTAAGTTACCAAGGGGTGAGGAGGTCAACGCCATCTTTAGGCTCGGGTCGATCCTTGAAACCAAGTGGCCGAGAGCTACGTGATGACCTTGGACTTGGCGGGCGGCTTACACCCCCTCCACCTCGATCCCGTGCCGGGCAAGCCAGCCCTTGCGCTGCTCATAGTCCAGCATGGCGCGCTCCAGGCGGCACCAGAAGGCCGGGGTGTGGTGGGGCTCGTGCAGGTGGACGAGCTCGTGGACGACCACGTACTCGGCGATATGGCGGGGCAGCAGGATGGTCTTCCAGTGGAAGTAGACCCGGTTGCCCTTGCCGCAGGAGCCCCAGCGGTAGCCGAGATCCTTCACCGGCACGCCGCCCTTGAGGTGGGCGCGCACGTCCTGAGGCTCCGGCGGCGGGGTGTTGTCGGCGTAGCGGCGGATGTTGAGGTTGTAGTCGTTCTCGCGCAGCTCCTCGAGCGTCACGGCACGGGCGAAGCCGGGTACCTCCGCGAAGGCTTCGAAGGTGCTGGCGATCTTCTCGATATGCAACGGCAGCAGGTGGTTCTGGGCGCGGCCCTCGTAATATTCCCGGTCGGCGTTGATGAACAGCACACGGCCCTTCCGCTCATCGGGCTTGGCGCCCTTGGCCCGCAGCACCAGGATGCTGGCCGGGATGCCGGTGCCGTAGAAGAGGTTGGGGGCCAGGCCGATCACCGCCTCCACCAGGTCGTCCTCCAGGAGGCCGGCGCGGATGCGCTTCTCGTCGCCGCCGCGGAACAGCACCCCGTGGGGCATGACGGTGGCCAGCATGCCGTCGGACTTGAGGCAGGCGACCATGTGCTGCAGGAACATCAGGTCGGCCTTCTTGGCGCCTTCCGGCACGCTGCCGTAGTGGAAGCGCTCGGGGAACTGGGAGCTCGGCGTATAGCCGATGGAGAAGGGCGGGTTGGTGAGGATGCGGTCGAAGCGCACCAGCTCGCCGCCCTCGATGTGCTGCGGATCGGTGAGGGTGTCGTCGTTGCGCAGGTCTGCGCTGCTCACCCCGTGCAACAGCATGTTCATCTTGGCGATGGCCTACACCGAGCCGAAGGTTTCCTGGCAGAAGAGGTTGAGCCTGCGCGGATCGCCGCCCTGTTCCTCTAGGTACTCCTTGGAGAGGATCAGCATACCGCCCGAGCCCATGCAGGGATCGTAGACGCTGTGGCCCTCCTGGGGGTCCATCAGCCGCACCATCATGCGGACCACCGGGCGCGGGGTGTAGAACTCGCCGCCCTTCTTGCCGGCGGAGTCGGCGAAGTCGCAGATCAGGTAATCGTAGGCGGCGCCCAGCAGGTCGGGGAACTCGAAGTCCTCGTTGCGCAGGCGGTACTCGCTGAAGTGGACGATGAGGTCACGCAGCTTCTTGCCCGGCAGGGTGGTGGAGCCGACCTTGCGGGTGAAGTCGATGTGCTCCAGTACCCCGGCGAGGCTCGGGTTGTGCTCCTCCAGGCCGGCCAGCGCCTTGTTCAGGGCGTTACCGACGCCCTGGTGGGCCTCCTTCAGCAGGTAGGGCCAGCGGGCCTGCTCCGGGACATAGAAGGTGGCCTTGTACCAGCTCGGCAACTCGATGACATGGCCGATGTCGATGTCGCTCTTGCCTGCCTGCTTGAGCTGGCCGCGGACTTCTTCCTGGCGTTGCTCGAAGACGTCCGAGCAGCGCTTCAGGAAGAGCATGCCGAAGATGTATTCCTTGAACTCCGAGGCGTCCATGCGCCCGCGCAGGATGTCGGCCGCCTTGAAGAGGTGCCGTTCCAGCTGGTTGAGGGTGAGGATCATGTACAGCGGTTCCCTGTGTTCGATGAGCCGGCTGCCTCATGCAGCCGTGGTGCTTGGCTCCTGTCTCATCAAACTTGGGCGGGGATGGCCATGCTCGATAGGTGATGTTGCTCAGTATCTACATCACGGCCACCGACTGGCCTGGCTTGATGCGTGGCAGTGTTGTCATCGTCAGGTATTAGGTACACGGCAACAGCACCAACCAGCTCTCCGGTGGCACATAATTCACGCCCGAGGGTAGGAGGTGGCGTAGATGGTCTTCTTTCAGGGGCAAGGTCACCGATACTCGCTCATGGATAGTCTAATGATACCGTTTCTGAGTGTTGGCGGTCTCTCCGTGGGGCACTCCTGCTTCCTGATAGTGCATGCATGCGCTACAGACTCTATTACTGGCGGCTCCAAAACCACTGGACCGGGATCTGATGCTTCTTCGTAGCCTACTGAATTTATAGGATTACTTTAATTTCGTGCAGGACTGTTTTAACTTTGGCTTATCGATTGCATGCACTTTGGCAGGTTTTATCACCCAGGAGCATGCAAAATGAATCGTCGCGATTTCCTCAAGGGCGCCACATCACTTTCCGTCGGTGCCAGTGTCCTGCCGCTGTTCAAGATCCTGCCGGCCTCCGCCGCCAGCCAGGAAACTGCTGTAGTGGTGATTGGCGGTACCATCAACAGCCTGGATATTCACCGCAGCGGCACGAACCGGTCCAGCTACCAGGTGGCCATTAACTGCTATGACCGGCTGGTCTCCTTCGGCACCAAGGAGATGCCGGATGGCTCTCTGAGCTACGATTTCGACAATGTACAGCCGGAATTGGCAGAGTCCTGGGAGATCAGTGACGACGGCACCGTGATGACATTCACCATCCACGAAGGGGCCACTTTCTGGGACGGCAAGCCGGTTACCGCACATGATGTAAAATGGTCTCTCGACCGGGCAGTTTCCTTGGGAGGCTTCCCCACCGTGCAGATGAAAGCGGGACGTTTATCCTCGCCGGAACAGTTCGAGGTGGTGGATGACCGTACCTTCCGTATCACCCTGCCTTTCCCATCCAAACTGGCCCTGCCGGACCTGGCGACCCCCATCCCCATTATCATCAATTCCGAGGTAGCCAAGGCCAACGCCACTGACGACGACCCCTGGGCAACCGAATACCTGCACCGCAACCCGGCGGGTTCCGGCGCCTACAAGGTGGCTCGCTGGGACGCCGGCGAGCAGCTGGTCTACGAGCGCAATGACCAATGGATTGGCGGGGAGATCCCGGGCTACCAGCGCGTGATCGTCCGCGAAGTGCCGGCCCAGTCCACCCGCCGGGCACTGATTGAGCGGGGTAGCGTCAGCGCCTCCCACAACATCCCCAACAAGGATGCCAAGGAGCTGGCTGAGAAGCCGGGCGTGAAGGTGGTCAGCACGCCCATTGAGAACTGCATCTATTCCCTATGCACCAACCTGGACTTTGAACCGTTCAAGGACAAGCGAGTACGTCAGGCCGTGGCCTGGTCCATTCCCTACCAAAAGATCTTCGAACAGGCGGCCTACCTGCAAGGCGTCCCCATGTGGGGCGGTACCGACACCGTGGACAAGATCGCCTGGCCCCAGAAATCGCCCTACGACCTGAACATCGAGAAAGCCAAGGCGCTGCTCGCCGAAGCCGGATACGCGGATGGCTTCGATGTGCCGCTGTCGTTCAACCTCTCCCACGCCGACTGGGCTGAACCTGCTGCGTTGCTGATCCAGCAGGGGCTGGCGGATATCGGTATCCGCGCCACCATCGAGAAGATTCCCGGTGCCAACTGGCGCACCATCGCGCTGGTGGAGAAGAAACTGCCCCTGCACCTGGAAAACTTCGGCGGCTGGCTGAATACGCCTGACTACTACTTCTACTGGGCCTATATCAAGGGCAACTTGTTCAACTCTTACAACTACGACAATCCGGAAATGGCCACGCTGGTGGACGACACCCTCGACATGGCCATGGACCATCCCGATTACGCGCCTAACGTGAAGCGCATGATCGAGCTGGCGTTCGAGGAGATTCCCCGGATTCCGTTGTGGCAGCCAACCTTGAACGTTGCGTTCACCGAGAGCGTGGAAGGGTATGAGTACTGGTTCCATCGCCAGATGGACATCCGCGCCCTCGAACCGGCCTAAGGAGCGAGCAACGTGCCCCCCATGCTGGATAAACTTCGCAAGGTGGCTCTTCGTCTGCTGCAGGCGGTCCCAACGGTGTTCGGTATCCTGGTGGTTTGCTTCCTGCTGACCCGGGCCTTGCCCGGGGATCCAGCGGCCTACTTCGCCGGGCCCATGGCAGATGCGGAGTCCATTGAGGAAGTACGCAAAAGCCTCGGGCTCGACAAGCCCTTGCCGATGCAGTTCGTCAACTATGTCGGAGATCTGGTTCAGGGCGATCTGGGCATGGCGGTTTCCACGGGTCAGCCGGTGATATCGGAGCTGGCCCGCCGCCTGCCCGCCTCCCTGGAATTGACCCTGGGCGCGTTGCTGGTGTCGTTTGTGATTGCCGTGCCGCTGGGCGTTCTGGCGGCCACACGGCCCAATACCTGGGTCGACCATATCTGTCGATTCCTGGTAACCGCCGGAGTTTCCTTGCCCATCTTCTTCACTGGCCTGGCGCTGATGTACGTGTTCTATTACCTGCTGGGCTGGGCGCCGGCGCCCATGGGCCGGCTGGACATGATGTACCTGCCGCCGGAAACGGTGACCGGTTTCCTTACCATCGACGCCATCATCGCCGGCGAGTGGGAGGTGCTGGGTGCCGCCCTGGCCCAGCTGGCGCTGCCGCTGATCACCCTGGCCCTGTTTACGCTGGCCCCCATCGCCCGCATGACCCGCGCCGCCATGCTGCAGACCCTGGGCAGCGACTTCGTGCGCACTGCCCGGGCGGCAGGGCTGAGTAGCCGTCGGGTGCTGATCACCTACGCCTTCCGCAATGCTCTGCTGCCGGTCGTGACCACTCTGGGCATGGTGTTCTCCTTCCTGCTGGGTGCCAACGTGCTGGTCGAGAAGGTGTTCGCCTGGCCGGGTATCGGCTCCTTTGCGGTGGAAGCGTTGGTGGTATCGGACTACGCGGCAGTGCAGGGCTTTGTCTTGTCCATGGCGATGCTGTTCGTGGTACTAAACCTGCTGATCGACGTGATCTATACGCTGATTGATCCCCGCGTAGGCGAGGCGGCCTGACATGACCAGCCTTAGCAGCTCCGCCTCCCAGAACCTGAAAGGCCCGCCCCGCACCAGCTATTGGCAGCACCTGCGTCATGTGGCTTCGGAAAACCCGGTCACCGGTCTGGCGTTCGGTCTGTTTGCCCTGTTTGTGGGGATGGCTCTGTTCGGCCCCTATCTGGTGCCCTACGACCCGTTGAATACGGGTGTGGGGCCGGCGCTGCAGGCACCCAGCGCTGCCCACTGGTTCGGCACCGACCACTTGGGTCGTGATGTGTTCTCCCGGGTGGTGGTGGCCACCCGGCTGGACCTGCTGATCTCCGTGTCCGCTGTGGCCATCTCTTTTGTCCTCGGATCCATCATGGGCTGCTTCGCCGGCTACTTCGGCGGCTGGACCGACCGCATCACCGGTCGCCTGGTGGACACCATCATGGCCTTCCCCCTGTTCGTCCTGGCCATGGGCATTGTCGCCGCCGCCGGCAATACCGTGGAGAACATCGTCTATGCCACCGCCATCATCAACCTGCCGTTCTATGCGCGAATGGCTCGTGCAGAGGTCAGCATCCGACGCAACGCCGGCTTCGTGCAGGCGGCGCGGATGTCCGGCAACTCCGAACTGCGGGTGCTGTTCGGCCACATCTTCCCCAATACCCTGCCGCCGATGATGGTGCAGATATCCCTCAACATGGGCTGGGCCATCCTCAATGCCGCTGGGCTCTCGTTCATCGGGCTGGGGGTCCAGCCGCCTTCACCAGAGTGGGGCATCATGGTGGCCGAAGGCGCCAACTTCATTATCTCCGGTGAATGGTGGCTGGTGATCTTCCCGGGGATGGCGCTGATGCTTGCGGTGTTCACCTTCAACCTGATCGGGGACGGCCTGCGGGATCTGGTGGATCCCCAGCGCCGCACCTGAGGAACCTGAGATGAACGTACCCCTGCTGGATATACAGCACCTGAGTGTGGACTTCGTCACTCGCAAGGGCACCGTGCGGGCCATTGACGACATCTCCCTGGCCGTGGACAAGGGCGAGACTCTGGGCATCGTGGGCGAGTCCGGTTCCGGCAAGTCGGTGACTTCCTACGCGGTGATGCGCATCCTTGACCGGGCCGGACGCATCGCCGGCGGCAAGATCACCTACGGCGGCATGCCCCTGCACAAGGCCCGGGAAAAGGACATGCAAGACATCCGCGGCCGCGAGATATCAATGATCTTCCAGAATCCGCGGGCGGCCCTGAACCCGATCCGCCGCATTGGCCAGCAGGTGGCGGATGTTCTGATCGAACACAATCAGGCCATCCGGAGCAATGCCCGGGAAAAGTCCATCGAGATGCTGAAAGCGGTAAAGATCCGCGACCCGGAGCAGCGTTACAGCGCCTACCCCTTCGAGCTGTCCGGCGGCATGTGCCAGCGGGTAGTGATTGCCATCGCCCTGGCCTGTCGGCCCCGGCTGCTGATTGCCGACGAGCCGACTACCGGCCTGGATGTGACCACCCAGAAGGCGGTGATGGACCTGATCGTGGAACTGACGCGCGAATACAACATGTCCACCGTGCTCATCACCCACGACTTGGGGCTGGCGGCGGCCTACTGCGATCGGCTGGTGGTTATGGAGAAGGGTAAGATAATCGAGGCCAACGATTCTGCCGAGCTGTTTCACGGCCCCAAGCAGGCCTATACCCGACAGCTACTGCAGGCAACCCCCCGCCGGGACTCCCGGGTTCGGGACCTGCTGACGCCGGAAGCCCGGGCCCGGGCCATTGCCTTGCCGGAAGCCCGGAACCTGGGGGAACCGGTGCTGACCGTCAGCAACCTGTGCAAGCAGTTCGGCAAGCCCGGGGCCGAGGGCAGCCACCTGGCGGTGGAGGACCTGTCGTTCCAGATCCGCGAAGGCGAGAGCCTGGGGCTGGTGGGAGAGAGCGGCTGCGGCAAGTCAACCACCTCCGCCATGATCATGCGGCTGCTGGACAACAGCAGCGGGAAAATCGAATTCTTGGGTGAGGATATTGCCCCTATCCCGGCCTCGAAATTTGCGTCCCACCCTCTGCGGGGCAAGCTGCAGATGGTGTTCCAGGACCCTACCGACAGCCTCAACCCCCGCTGGAGCGCGGCCCAGTCCATCGGCGACCCCATCCAACGGCTGACACCGAAGCTGGGGGGGAAGGACCGGGAGCAGCGGGTGATCGAACTGGCCGGACTGGTGGGCCTTCCGGTGCACCTTCTGGATCGCTTCCCACACCAGCTCTCTGGTGGCCAGAAGGCCCGCGTGGGCATTGCCCGGGCCATCGCCCTGGAACCCAAGCTGCTGATCCTGGACGAGCCCACGGCGGCACTAGATGTATCAGTACAGGCGGTGGTGCTCAACCTGTTGGAGGACCTGAAACATCGCCTGGGCATGAGCTACCTGTTCATCAGCCATGATCTGAACGTGGTGCGGCTGTTATGCGACCGCATCATGGTGATGCAGAACGGCGTAGTGGTCGAGGAAGGCGATGCCGGCCAGTTGCTGGATGCCCCGGCCACCGATTATACCCGAACCCTGTTGGCCGCCATCCCCCATCCGCCAGAGACCCAAGGAGCGAGCGCAGGAGAGACGGTTTGACGAGCCCGACCATACCGCCTAAGCGCCGCAGCAAGGGCACGGTGGTGGACGGCATTGTCCAGATCCTGGCGAACGACATCATCAGTGGCTGCCTGGCTCCGGGCACCAAGCTTGATGCCCAAGCCATGGCGGAGCGCTTTGGCGTCTCCCGCACCCCGATCCGCGAGACCTTTGGTCACCTGGCAGCCATGGGGCTGGTCATCCATCGGCCCAACCGGGGCGTGATCGTTGCCACCCTGTCGCCGGCTGCCCTCAGTGATCTCTATGAAGCCATGGCGGAGCTGGAAGCGGCACTGGCGCGGCTGGCCGCCCTGCGCATGAACAGCGACCAGCGTCAGGCCTTGCTTGAACTCCATCAGGAGTCGGTGCATCTGGTGCGAACTGGCACCGCCGACGACTATGCCCGTTACAACCAGCGCTTCCACGCACTTATCTTCGAGGGTGCCCAGAGCGGCCAGCTGCAGCAACTGGCGGAAGCTACCCGCCACCGGCTGTCGCCCTTCCGCCGTGCCCAGTTCCGCCTGACTAACCGGGTCAGCAAATCCTGGGAGGAGCACGACGCTATCGTCCGCACCATTCTGGCCGGCGACGCCGACGGCGCGGCCCGCCTGATGCGACTGCATGTACAAACGGTCAGCGCCATGTCGGCGGAGTTTGTGGCAGAGCACCAGCTCCACCCGGACACCCGCGGGGCGTCCGCATGAAGGCTTAATCGCGGACCGGTGTGATCTGCACCCCGGATCCCCGAGCCACGGTAGCGGGGCAGGAGGTGCTGCAGGCCAGCCTAACGGCCATTGATGCAGTGATGGACGCGGGCGTGGTGTTGTCCGTGGTTTGTCCCCATAAGTGTGGTATCTGCGGCGATGCCCTCTAGTTGCTCAGCGACGGCAGACAAGTGGATACCCTGTTGGGTCTCGGCCAGGCCGGGTTGATCAGGTGGCGGGTGGTGTCACTGTGCAAGTGTTCGGGTATCACCGGCTCGATCAGCTCGCGGAGAATCGCTAGCTCGACGGTCTGGCTGGACATGGCCTCATCATGCTGTGTCGACAGCACCACGGTGTCCACGGCCACGGGCTCGTCGTCCTGATAGCGTACCGTGACCTGGGCCTTGGCATCCGGCCGCAGCCAGGGCAGGGTGCGGCTCTTGCGCAGTTCGCGATGCCGCAGCATCAGCTGGTGGGCGAGATGGATCGGCAGCGGCATCAGGGTGGCGGTCTTGTCGCAGGCGTAGCCAAACATGAGGCCCTGATCGCCCGCACCAAAAACGCCGTCGGTGCGCTCCACGGCCTGGGCAATCTGCGGCGACTGGTGGTTCACCCTGACCAAAATCTCGCATTCCTCAGAACCGATCCCTGGAAAGGTCCCGCTGTAGTCGGTATCGAGTAATACGTTGCGGGCGATCCCCGGGATCTCCTCCAGCACCTGGTCATGGCGCAACTCGGTGGGAAAGCCGATCTCGCCAGCCACCACCACCAGATGGGGCGCAATCAGCGTCTCGCAGGCCACGCGCGCCTTCGGCTCGATCTCCAGGCAGCGGTCCAGGATGGCATCCGAGATGCGATCGGCGAGCTTGTCGGGGTGCTCGTCGGAGACCGACTCGGAAGTGAAGAGGTAGTGGCGGGTCATGAGCGGGCCGCCTTTCGCTCGGTGGCCAGGGCGTCCAGCTCGCCGGGCCCACCCTTCACACGGCAGTAGCCGCAGCCGAATTGATCCGAGCTGCTGCTGAACATCAACCGGTGGCTCTTGCCGTGGCCGGTGCGGTTGACCCGGGCGATGGCCTGCAGCAGCTCTGCCTCGCGCAGCGAGCGGTCCAGGTACATCACCCCCTCGATGGGGGCGTCTACGTCTAGCGGTGTGATTCGCCAGGCGCAGGCAGCGACGGCATGAGCCTTCTCATTGATTCGCGATACGCGCGTGATGCTGGGTTCGGATGAACTGGATGAAGCACTGCTGAACGGGTGTCATATCCTTCGGCAGCCAGGCCATCTCGGTGGGAATTCGCTCCTCCACGTCCTGCAGCGAGAGGATCCTGGTGCCTTTCCGGTAGTAATTGCGCACACACTCGGCATGCAGGGTGACGCCGAGATTGGCCTCGATGAAACCGAAGATCCCCTCGCTGTTGTAGGCTTCCTGGATGACCCTGGGCTGGAACCCTCGGCGAAGGCAGATCGCCTGGACGTGACGATGGAAGTGATGCCACCCCTCCCGCTCGCCCATGACAAAGGGCTCGTCACGCAGCGCTTCCAGGCAGACAGCGTCCAGCTGCGACAGCGGATGCCGATTCGATACGATCGCCACCAGCCTGTCGAGCTGCACGGGGATGCTGCTGAGATCATGATCACCGACCGGTCCCGTCACGAAGGCACAATCCAGCTGATGCTCATGCAACTGTTCGATTTGACGGTAGGTAAAGCCATGCACCAGCTCCAGCTGGACCCCTGGATGGCTGTTGCGGAAGGCTTCCAGGATCTGCGGCAGGCATCCGGTGATGGCGAAGTCCGTGTAGCCAATACGCAGCCTGCCTACCTCCCCTTCCAGGGAGCGCCGGGCATTCCTTTCGGCCTCCTCCAGCAACCTTAGGGCCTGGTAGGCGCCCTCCAGGAAGGTACGCCCCTCCTCGGTCAGGCTTACGCGACGGCTGGAACGGACCAGCAGTCGCAAGCCGAGGAAATCCTCAAGCTGCTTGATCGTGCGACTCAGCGCCGGCTGTGCCACGTTCAGCCGCTCGGCCGCACGATGGAAGTTCAATTCCTCGGCGACCGCGATGAAGCCTTTCAGATGTCGCAACTCATACCGGACGGTCATAGGCGATGCCTGTGAAGTATCAATTGATGCTCAATTGATATTATACAGGTCAATGTCAGCTGCCTAGACTCAGTCGGGAACAGCTCCCTCCACTTCGCCGCCCCCAGGATCTTCGACACGTCTGTCGACCAGGGGCCCTCGGGGTCCTGCCGGTGCCTGATACCCCACGTCATCGTCATCCTGCTGATCCTCTTCGAGGAGTGGGTCCTGTTCCTACCGAACCCGGTGTTCGGCGCCATAAGCTTCTGACGGAGGGTTAACACATGTTCGATCTCATCATCGCCAACGGGCTGGTCGTCGACGGCACCGGCCGGCCGGCCAGGAGGGAAGACATTGGCATCCGGGGGGACCGAGTGGCCAGGATCGGCGACCTCTCCTCCGCGCCCGCCAGGGAACGGATCGATGCCGCAGGACAGGTGGTCAGTCCCGGCTTCATCGATATCCATACGCATTCCGACTTCAGCCTGATCGTCAACGGGAAGGCGGAGAGCCAGGTTCACCAGGGCGTCACCCTGGAGGTGGTGGGCAACTGTGGCTTCAGCTGCGCGCCCTGTCCCAAGTGTGACGACCTGAAGAGTGCCATCTTCGGCTACCAGCCGGGCTTCGATATCAGCTGGAACACCTTCGATGAGTACCTCACCGTGCTCGGCGACCAGCCCCTGGGGGTGAATGTTGCGGCCTATGTGGGACATGGGACCCTGAGAATCGCCGCCATGGAGGGCGACAACATCAATCGCCCGGCAACGCAGCAGGAGACCAGGACGATGGAGCAGCTGCTGACGGCGTCGCTGGAAGCGGGGGCCATCGGTTTCACCACGGGACTGGAGTATTCGCCCGGCAGCTCCGCGGCGACCAGCGAGATCACCCAGCTCTGCAGGACCCTGCATCGCTACGACCGCCTCTATGCCACCCATGTCAGGAATCGCGACATCTACTACGAGGTGGGGTTCGGTGAGGCCCTGGCCGTCGCCCGCAACGCCGACGTTCGGCTGCAGATCTCGCATATCACGCCCAAGTTCGGCTCGCCGGCCCATGCCATGGAACACACCCTGGAGATGATCGACTGGTCGCGCAGGAGGGGGGGGGATGTCGCCTTCGACATCATTCCGCACACCTGGGGGCCGACCACCATGTCCTCCGTGCTGCCACCCTGGGTCTTCGACGGCGGGGTGGTGAAGATACTGGAGCGGCTCGCCAACCGGGACCTGCGTCCCGCCATCAAGGACAACCCGAACCCTATCTGGCAGCTGATCCCCGCCGGGCGCTGGGATCAGATCATTCTCTTCCAGTCGGAGAACAACGCCGGCCTCGTCGGAGCCACCATCGCCGAGATCGCCAGCCGGCGAGGGCAGGAGGATCCCCACGAGACCGTGCTGGACCTGTTGCTAGAGGAAGGCGAAGGGCTGTTCAACGTCACCTGGGCGGCGAACAATTTCAGCGAGGACGACAACCGGCTGTGCATCAGTCAGCCCGAGTGCGGCATCATCTCGGACACCATCACCCTGGCCCCCTATGGGGCGCTGGGCGACAAGCGCTGGTCACCCAGCACCTACGGGTGGACGTCGCGCTTCATCGAGAAGTACCACGTCACTGAGGGACGCATCACCTTGGAGGATGCCATCCGGCGCATCACGGGCCTGGCCGCCGAGCGCCTGGGGATCGACGATCGCGGGGTGCTCAAGGAGGGCAACATGGCGGACATCACCGTCTTCGACACCGAGACCCTCCACGACAACTCGACGCTGCAGGATCCCAACCACTATCCCTCCGGCATCCAGCATGTCCTGGTCAACGGGCAGCTGTCGATCCGTGCCGGAGAGCGCACAGATGCCAACGCCGGCAGCGTCCTGCGCGCCTGAGCGTGGCCCGCCGCCATGACCGGCTCCTCGATAGGTCGACACCTAGTGCATGGTGCTTGCCCCGGAAGATGCCGTCAGCTGGGGCTGGGTCGCGCTGAATCGCCCCGGGTGGCGCCTACACCGCCAGGCCCTCTACCCAAGGTGCCGTGGCTCATGGCGCTATCAAGCCGCGCACTCTGCTGCGGCAGACGCCACCGATCACGGAGGTGCCATGGCCAGCCTGTAAGCCTTGCTACAGTATTCTTAGGAAAGGCTTTGGATGATTTCAATATATAGACCTACCAATATCGATCATTTAAAGGAATATTCTGAATTCATACCTACAGAGAGTTTATATTTCTGGTTATGCGATTTTTTAATCATTACTGAGAATCTTGGCATGAGCCGAATCGTGCGGTGATGACTAGGTTGGATATTAGGCCGGGCAGCGGTGGATGGAGTGTTGCCAATCAAAAGCCCGTCGTCATAGTGAGAGCACACTTATGCAACGTTTTTCTCGCCTGGAGGCTCGCATGCACCTTTACCAGGCCAACTGACATTCCATCGCCACGAAGGGATTCGTGTATTGCTGGCGAAAGACCTGACCGCCTCGTGGCGTTTCTGCGTGTCGGTTCCACCACCCCCATGACAACGACAAAAGGTGATCCCATGAAAACCATCCCGACGCTGACCGTTTTGGCCGCTTCCATCGCCCTGGCCGGGGCGAGCGTGAGTGCCCAGGCGAGCACGACCCTGCGACTCTCCACCTATGTGAACAAGGTCGACATACGCTATGAGGGGTTCGAGAAGTTTGCCGAACTGGTCGAGGAGAAGACGGACGGCGAGGTGAAGATCGAGATCTTCCCCTCTTCCACCCTCCACGGCTGGAGCGAGGGTGTCGACGCCGTGACCGGGGGTATCGCGGACATCGCCTGGGTGCCTGCCGACAATCGACTGCCGTGCTATCGGACCACCTATCTGTATCCCGCCCTGGTCGATCTCGAACGGCAGCACGAGCTCGATGCGGCATTTACCGACCTGATGCGCGACGAGGCCGCCGAGGTTGGCCTGGTGCCGATCTTCAACTCCAACTACTCCTATGATCAGGAGTGGTGGTTCCAGGAGCCGGTGGAGGACATCACCCAGCTGGATGGCAAGTTGGTGCGCTCCATCGGCCCGCTGGTCAGCCTGATGATCACCTCCTGGGGCGGCGAACCGGTATTCGTGTCGCCCAACGAGGTCTTCCAGTCGGCAGAGCGAGGCGTGGTGGATGGCATCAACATGGGGGTAGCCACCTACAGCTCCTGGCAGCTGTGGGACGTGATGCCCTACATGGTCAATGCGTCGCTGTTCTACGGCAACGTTCATTACATGATGAACAAGGGCAAGTACGACGGCCTCGAGGCAGCCGACCAGCAGGCGCTGTTGGAGGCGGCTCGCGAAGCTGAGGTATGGCTCAAGCCCCGGTACGAGGAGTGGGTCAACGAGCGCGTCGGCCGCGCAGTGATGAAGGGCGGCGGGGCGGCGGTTTCCCTCGACCGAGACGAGAGTGCGGCCATCGTCGAGTCCATCGCGGCCGAGTGGGCGCCCGACGTCGAGGAGGCCTGTGGCCCCGAGAGGGCGGCCGCCGTGCGCGACATGTTCGCCGAGTACTCGCGTTGAGACTCGCCAGGGCGCAAGGAGCTCTGCGTCCGGACAGGCGTCCCATCGGGGCGCCTGTTTACTGATACCCATCCTGCGTGATCCCACCACATTGATCACCGTGGGTCCCGTGTTCCGGGTGAGACTCTCCCGCCATAAGGTAGGGAGGGCTCGCCATCGACCCGAGGTGACGAGGGCAATCGATGAATACCGACGAGACTTCCTTCGTGGAGCGAGTCCTGGATCGAGCGGCGCTGGGATGTGCCCTGGCGGGTGGCTTGATCGTGCTGGTGCAGGCGGTATGGATGAGCTGGGGCGTGTTCTCGCGATACGTGCTGGGCTCTCCCGATCGCATGGTGACCGAGGCGACCGCACTGCTGCTTTTTCCCGTGGCCTTCGCCGGGCTCGCCTATGCCCTGCGGCGTGATGCCTATCCCAAGGTGACTATGCTGCTGGACGTCCTGCCCCATCGTCCACGCCACTGGCTGCAGGCCCTCAACCTGGTGATCATGGCCCTGATCGGTCTCTGGTTCATGTACGTCTCTTTCTCGGCCACCCTGAACACCTACGCGTCCGGCTCGGCATCGGAAATCCTGCTGTGGCCTCGGGTCTATTTCTGGGTGCCGGTACTGCTCTCTATGGTGACCTTCTGCTGCTGTGTCCTGCATCGCCTTTTCCAGCATTTCACCAGGAACAGCCTCCCCACCAACGTCAAGCAGGGGTTCTGATCATGGAATGGTATACCGTGGCCATCGGCCTCTTCGCTCTGCTGATGCTGCTGGTCAGCATCGGGGTGCCCATCCCCTTCGCGCTGGCAGGGGCGGCGCTGCCTTTCCTGTGGAGTATCCAGAGTTTCTCCACCTCCGTGGTGAGCAGCGAATTGCAGCTGTGGGGGGTTTGGTTCAACTACATCCTGCTTGCGATTCCCCTGTTCGTGTTCCTGGGGGAATTGATCGGGCGTTCCCGAGTCGGTTCCGACCTCTACCGTTTCCTTCACAGCGGCGTGAACGTGCGGGGGGCCGCCGCCTATGGCAGCATCGGCGCCTGCGCAGGTTTCGGTGCGGTATCCGGCTCCAGCATGGTGGGGTCGCTCACCATAGGTGGCGTCGCCCTCAAAGAAATGCTGCATCTCAAGTACGACCGGCGGCTGGCCAGCGGAATTCTGGCCGCCGGTGGCACACTCAGCGTGCTGATACCGCCGAGCCTGATCATGATCTACTACGGCATCGTCACGGATCAGTCGATCGGCAACCTCTTCATCGCAGGAATCATTCCGGGCATCATCCTGACCTCCATGTTCGTGATTATCGTGTTGGTCTGGTCGAGACTGCATCGCTCTCACGTGCCGGATTCCGATAACGCCACGAAACTGCCGCGCAAACGCATCATCGCCGCGCTGACTACCATTGGCCTGATAGGCTTCATCATCATCGCCTCCATTTACACGGGGCTTGCCACGCCTACCGAAGCGGCTGCGGTGGCGGCAGTGATCACCTTTGTTCTGACCGCGTGCTTTGGTGGCCTGACCTTTTCCGGTTTCGTCGAGGCGCTCAAGCGCACCATGCTGACCATGGGCTATGTGGGCCTGTTGCTCTCCGCAGGCACGCTCTTCGGCTTTGTGGTGACCTACTACCGCATTCCTGACGAGTTGACCTCCTTGATCACCTCCATGGGGCTGTCGCCCTACGTCATCCTGGCAGTGGTCATCGTGGCCTACATCCTGCTCGGCATGTTCCTGGAGCCCGTCTCCATGACCTTCATCACCCTGCCGACCATCTTCCCACTCATTCATGCCGCGGGCTTCGACCTGATCTGGTTCGGGGTGGTCTATACGGTGATCATGGAGATCGCGGTGCTGACGCCCCCGGTGGGGCTCAACCTCTACGTGATCCAGGGGCTGGCTAAGGATGACGTGTCGGTGGGGGATGTCATCGTGGGCTCGCTGCCCTTCATCGGGGCTCTGGTGCTGCTGGTGCTGGCGCTGCTGGTGGTGCCCGAGATCGCGCTCTGGCTTCCGGAGATCATGAGTTGAGTGATTCGCTTGTCCATGCGGTGGAGGATCCCGACTCCCTGCCGCTCGTGCTGGTTCACGGCTTCCTCAGTGGCAGCGACTACTGGTCGAGCGTGATCAGTGTCCTCAGGCAGAAGCGGCCGGTGATCGCGATCGATCTGCCGGGGTTCGGGAAGCGCTGCGATGAGCCGGCGGGCGACAGCGTGGCCGGCTTTGCCACCGACGTGCTCGAGACCCTGGACAGCTTGGGCGTGGGGCGTTTCGCGCTGCTGGGACATTCGATGGGAGGCATGATCGCTCAGGAGATGGCCTTTCTCGCCCCCCAGAGGGTGTCGGCACTGGTCCTCTTCGGCACCGGGCCCGAAGGCGAGCTGCCCGGTCGTTTCGAGCCCATCGCCGAGTCGAGGCGCAAGATCGATGCCGAAGGCAAGTCATCCACCATCGCGTTCATCGTCGCCAACTGGTACGTCAGCGGGCGGCAGCATCCCTGGTATGGGCCTTCCCTGGCCCTGGCCGATCAGGCCAGCGTCGAGGCGGTGAAGGGCGGATTGACCGCGATGGAAGGGTGGAGTGGGATCGACTATCTGGCGCATCACACTATGCCCTGCCTGGTGCTGTGGTCCGATCAGGACAAGGCGTATCCCTGGTCTCAGGAGCTGGCGCTCTGGCAAGGGATCCATGGTGCCCGGCTCGCCGTCATCCCCCACGCCGGCCACAATGCCCACCATGAAAAACCCGCACTCTTCTGCGCACTGCTCGATGACTTCCTCGACGAACTGCCCCGATAGGCTTCCCGGCTCATGACGCCCGGTGCGGCATATGGATGACCATCCGGGCCATCCCCCGGCGAGCCGCTGGGCCCGCCTTCGTGCTTCGAGGCAGGCGCGCGACCGGGGCGATTCTTCCTCGCCGTGCCTCAGTCCCGACGCGGTTGCACCACCACCACCGGGACGTGAGACCGCTTGATCACGCCCTTGGTGATCGGGCTCGCCTGGGTGGGGTAGCCCTCCAGGACGCTGCACGGCAGTTCCCGATAGCCGTAGGACTCGCGCAACTCGTGATGTCCCGCCCAGAAGGTCTCGATCCGCGAATCCAGGACCTCCTTGGCCTCCTTGGCCTCCTTGAGGCGCTGGTCCCTGAGGGTGTCGAGGATGTGACAATCCGGGATATTGACCCGGAGCGTGTTCACGACGTCGTCGGACAGGTACTTGACTGCGTGCAGGATGTCGACCTCGGCGCCTGTGGCCACGGCGAGGGTCACGACTTGCTCCAGCACCGGGTCGCAGTCAATCTTCAGCCCCACGCAGCAAAGGATGCGACGGACGCCTTGACTCTTGATGCCTCCTCACGGGCCGCGGTGTCAGTGCACCGCGCCGCGATATCAGTGATGGGTAACAAGCGTAAGCTTATCGCACTCGGCCGGCGGCGCCGAGGGCCTCCCCTAGTGAGGTCATCATGAGGGCCGACCATGAGTGGCGGCGCATCATGACGCGCTTCCCCATGGCCATGCCGGCGCCGCCCCGGGTCATACCATGGGCGGCCGGTCCTGTAGCAGTGTCCATAGGGCATCGAGGGAGGCGGCCTCGACCTCGGGTTGGCGGTAGCAGGCGACGACCAGCCTGGGACCTCCCAGCGTGTCCAGCAGAGATATCAACTTGCCCGCGATCAAGTCCTCTTCAACCAGGCCATACGGCAACCAGCCGATACCCAGGCCTGCCAGGGCCAACTCGCGTATGCCGATCGTGAAAGAGGTTTCGCACACCAGTTCGGTGTCATAGCGGCGTTGTACGTCGAGCAGGTAGGGGCTGGCCAGCACGCCGCCCAGGAAACTGTCCTCGCCGTATCCGATCAACGGCAGGGGTGACTGGCTGTCGAGATCGAAGAGGGGGCGCCCCATGCGGTCGGCGGCACATACGGGTATCAGTTGTTCCGTTCCCAGCTGGACGCGTTCTGTCTCTTCTCGATCGAATAACAGCGGCGAGCCCTCCAGTTCGCTGCACAACAGCAAGTCCGCCTCGCCTCGTCGGAAGTTGCGGATACAGTCGCTGCGATCCGATGATCTGACTTGCACGCGTGCCTCAGGGGCTCGGTGAAGAAAGTGGCGCATAAGCCGGGGCAGGTAGCTGACGGTGAGGGTGTGTTGGGTGGTCAGGATCGTCCGAGGACCATGCAGGGCATCTGCCCGGATGCGGCTGCGCATGGCGTAGAGGCGCGCCAGCCACTCGCGCATCGACGGCTCGTAGGCTCGCGCATGGGGCGTGAGCGCGAGACGCGTCGAGTGGCGATCGATCAGTTCGACCCCCAGCCACTCCTCCAACTGGCGGATGCGCCGCGAGAACGCCGGCTGGGTGATGTGTCGCACCTCGGCGGCCTGGGAAAAGGTGCCCGCCTCGATCAGCGCAAGAAAATCTTCAATCCACTCGATCTTCATATGAATCTTCCGAGGATCAATGCTGGGAAAGTGGCATTTACGAGATATGCAAAAAAATAACCGCGCTTGAGTATCTTGGCATTGGTCCGCATCGGCTGGCACGCACTAATGTGAAAGTAGACCGGTCAGTGGTGGATGGTGGTTCGCCAGCCCATCGACCGAAGTCATCCCTTGAGCACGCCTATGCCACAAATTACTCGCCTGGAGGCCCTTATGCATCTTTCCCGCTTTCCCCGTGTCCGCCTCGGCCACATGCCGACACCGCTCGAGCCGATGGACAACCTGAGCCGTCTGCTCGGCGGCCCGCGCCTGTGGATCAAGCGCGACGACTGCACAGGGCTCTCCACCGGCGGCAATAAGACCCGCAAGCTAGAGTTCCTGATGGCCGATGCGCTGGAGAAGGGGGCCGACACTATCATCACCCAGGGTGCGACCCAGTCGAACCACGCACGCCAGACCGTGGCGGCGGCCTGCAAGCTGGGCCTCGAGTGCCACATCCTGCTCGAGGATCGCACCGGCAGCCACGACCCGGCCTACAACTACAACGGCAACGTCTTCCTCGACCAGCTGCACGGTGCCACCGTCGAGAAGCGCCCCGGCGGCGCCGATATGCCGGCCGAGATGGAGACACTAGCCGAGCGGCTGAAGGCCGAGGGCAAGACTCCCTACATCATTCCCGGCGGCGGCTCCAACGAGATCGGTGCTCTGGGCTACGTCAACGCCGCCTTGGAGCTGCTCGCCCAGGCCAACGACATGGGCCTGCAGATCGATCACCTAGTGCATGCCACCGGCAGCGCCGGCACCCAGGCGGGCCTCGTTACCGGCCTGGCCGCCTGCAACTCGGGCATCCCGGTGCTCGGCGTCGGCGTCCGCGCGCCGAAGGACAAGCAGGAGGCCAACGTCTTCGCGCTGGCCCAGAAGACGGAAGCCAAGCTCGGCCTGAGCGGCGTGGTGACCCGTGAGCACGTGGTGGCCAACTGCGACTACGTCGGCGAGGGATACGGCATTCCCACCGAGAGCATGGTCGAGGCGGTGACGCTGCTGGCCCGTCACGAGGGCATCCTGCTCGACCCGGTCTACTCCGGCAAGGGCATGGCGGGCCTGATCGACCTGATCCGCAAGGGCCAGTTCAAGGAAAGCGAGAACGTGGTGTTCCTGCACACCGGGGGCAGTGTCGCGCTGTTCGGCTACCCGGATGCGTTCGGCTTCTCTGACTACCAGGCGTGACCACAGGTATCTGCCGCCCGACGGTTTCACTCCCCCGGGCCCGCGTCCCGGGGGATTCCACCAGTATCCCAAGCCGTTAGCTCCATTGCGGAGAACACCATAACAATTCGACATCCCAAGTCTGCCGAGGGCGACGAGGGCGTCGCCGCCGAAGATCAACGGGTCACCGCCGCGGTGCGCCAGATGCTTGACGATATCCGCGAGCGTGGCGAAACGGCCGTGCGCGTGTACGCCGAGAAGTTCGACGGCTGGACCGACGATTTCTTGCTGAGCGACGAGAAGCGCCAGCGTCTCACCGACGGAGTGCCCCAGTCGGTCAAGGATGACATCGACTTCGCCCATCGTCAGATCCGCCGTTTCGCCGAGGCGCAGCGCGACAGCCTGACCTCCTGCGAGATCGAGACCGAGCCCGGCGTGCTGCTCGGCCAGCGGGTTCTGCCGGAACGAAAGGGACAGGCAACCGATGACGACTAACGACCACGATGTTGAGGCTTCACCCGCCGCTCGGCACACCATTGTCGGGGTGCTGGGGGGAATGGGGCCCGACGCCACCGTGACCTTCATGCAGCGGGTCATCGACGCCACGCCCGCCGAGGACGATATCGATCACGTCCACCTGCTGGTGGACAACAATCCCAAGGTGCCGTCACGGATCAGGGCGCTGATTCACGGAGATGGCGAGAACCCGGGCCCGGCCATTGCCGAGATGGCGTGTCGCCTCGAGCAGGGCGGCGCCGACTTCCTGGTGATGCCGTGCAACACCGCCCACTACTACTGGCAGTTCGCCCAGGAAGCCGTCGATATCCCGGTCTGGCACATCGTCGAGCGGACGCTGGATGCCATCGCCCGCCGCATCCCCGGGGCCCGGGTGGGCATGCTGTGCTCCCCGGCGCTGCGCAAGATCGGCCTCTACGAGGGCTTCGTCGAGTCGCGCGGCCTCTCTCTGGTGTACCCCGATGACGAGGCCTCGGTGCTCGAGGTGATCTGCGCGGTCAAGCGCGGGCAGGGGCGACACCCGGAGACCCTGGCCGCCTTCGCCCGAGCCGCCGACGACCTCAGGGCCCGCGGAGCGGACGTGCTGGTGCTGGCCTGCACCGAGCTGTCGGTGATCCAGGACGCCCTGGATGCCTCGGTGCCCATCGTCGATACCGTCCAGGTGCTGGCCGAGCAGGTGGTGGCCGCCGCCCAGGGCGCCGAGGTCCCCGCACCCTAGGCGACATCACGGAACCTCCGGCCGGCCGGGCAGGGTGACCCGGGGCCGCCACGATTCGTTTCCCGCGCCGTCGCGCCTCCCGTCAGCCTCATCTCCGGATGAGGACGGGACGTTCGTCCAGCAGACCGGACCAGGAGAGCAGCTATATGAAACCACAGAACCTCAATACCTCGGCCGCGTACTGGAGGACCCGTCTCGCCCTGCGGCTCAGCAGCTTCCGCGCCCTCGGCCGCGGGCTGCTGGTGTGCGTCACCATCGCCCTGGCCACCACCTTCATCGCCGACCACTACGGGGGCCCGACGCTGCTCTATGCCCTGCTGTTCGGCATGTCGCTGCACTTCCTGAGCGAGCAGGGACCGTGCCGCCAGGGTATCGAGTTTGCCGCGCGTACCGTGCTGCGCCTCGGTGTGGCGCTGCTGGGCGCGCGGATGACCCTCGCGCAGGTGGGCGACCTGGGGTTCGGGCCCGTACTCACCGTGGTGGGGGCGGTGGCGCTGGTCATCGCCATGGGAGCGGTGCTGGCCAGGGCGTTGGGCCTGGATCGCGACCTCGGGCTCCTGACCGGCGGCGCCGTCGCCATCTGCGGTGCATCGGCGGCCCTGGCCCTGTCGGCGGTGATGCCACGTCATGAGACCAGCGAGCGCAACACCATCCTCACGGTGGTCGGGGTGACCACGCTCTCGACCATGGCGATGGTGACGTATCCATTGATCGCCGGGGCCCTGCAGCTGGCCAATGTCCAGGCGGGGATCTTCCTGGGGGGCACCATCCACGACGTGGCCCAGGTGGTGGGGGCCGGCTACATGATCTCCGAGCAGACCGGCGACATCTCGACGTTGGTCAAGCTGGTGCGGGTCGCCATGCTGGTGCCGGCTGTGATGGCCTTCATGTGGCTGTTTCGCGCCTCGCGCCAGGCAGAAGGGGCGGAGGCCAAGGTGCCGATGCTGCCGAGCTTCCTGGTGGGCTTCGTGGTGCTGGTCGTGGTCAACAGCCTGGGGCTCATTCCCGAGACGGTAAGCGACGGGATGTCGACGCTGTCCCGCTGGTGCCTGGTCACCGCCATCGCGGCGTTGGGCATCAAGACCTCGTTCCAGAAGCTGGCAGTGGTTGGCTGGCGCCCGGTGATCTTGATGGCCCTGGAGACCGTGATCCTGCTGGTCGTAGTACTGGGGGTGGTGCTGGTCGCCGGCCTGGGGACCTGATCACCCCGCACGCATCGAATCTCTCAAGGAGAAGAGGCCCGTCAGCGTCCGCTGATGGGCCTCTTGCGTCTCTGCGTGGGTTCATGACCCGTTGATTTCCTTACCGTTATCCGCCAACGCCGGACTCGAGATATAATATAGACTCAGCCATCCGGGAGGATCCCTATGCAGCAGTGGCATAGGTGACACTAGTGAGCTCGCTTTTCCGGACAATGCTAGTGCGCCAGGATCTTCGACAGGAATTCCTTGGCACGGTCTGTCTCGGGGTTCTTGAAGAAGGTTTCAGTCGCGGCGATCTCCTTCACCTCACCTTCGTCCATGAAGACCACCCGGCGCGCCACCTTACGGGCGAAGCCCATTTCGTGGGTGACCACCATCATCGTCATGCCTTCCTTGGCCAGCTCGACCATGACATCCAGCACCTCGCTGATCATCTCCGGATCGAGCGCCGAGGTCGGCTCGTCGAAACACATGGCGATGGGATCCATGGCCAGAGCCCGGGCGATCGCCACCCGCTGCTGCTGTCCGCCGGACAAGGCAGAGGGGTACTTATCCGCCTGATCGGCCAGGCCAACCCGCTCCAGCAGGCCCTCGGCCTTCTTGAGCGCCTCGTCGCGTGAGCGGTTCAGCACCTTGATCTGGCCCAGCATCAAGTTCTCGATCACTGTCTTGTGTGGGAACAGCTCGAAATGCTGGAACACCATGCCAATACGGGCGCGCACATCTGGCAGCTTGGTGCCCTTGGCCGTCACCTCGGTCTCGTCGACCACGATGTGACCCGAGTCAATGGGCTCCAGCGCGTTGACACACTTGATCAGTGTGCTCTTGCCCGAGCCGGACGGACCGCAGATGACGATCACCTCGCCACGTTCAACCTCAAGCGAACAGCCGTTCAGGACATGGAAGTTGCCGTACCATTTGTCGATGTTGTCGATTTTGATCATGCGACCTTCTTCTTCTGCAGGTACTTCACCAGCATGGAGCCAGAGAAGCAGATAACGAAATAGACCAGCGCCGCGAAGAGGTACATCTCTGCCAGACGTCCTTCCAGCTTGGCCACCGTACTGGCTGAGGTCATGAAATCGCTCAGGGCCACGACATAGACCAGGGAGGTGTCCTGGAACAGGATGATCGCCTGGGTCAACAGGACCGGGATCATGTTGCGGAAGGCCTGGGGAAGGATCACGTACTGGAAGTTCTGGCGCGGCGTCAGCCCGATGGCCTGGCCGGCATAGACCTGTCCGCGCGAGACCGAATTGAGCCCGGCACGCATGATCTCGGCATAATAGGCTGCCTCGAACAGTGAGAAGGCGATCAACGCGCTGGTGAAGTTCCCCACCGGTCGGCCGATCAGCAGCGGCACCAGGAAGTAGAACCAGAAGATGACGAGGATGAGCGGGATCGACCTGAAGACGTTGACGTAGACGGCGCTGAACCACCGCAGTGGCGCCGGGCCCCAGACCCGCATGACCGCCAGTAGGGTGCCCCAGGCGAGACCCGCCAGCAGTGCCAGAAAGGTCAGTTGGAAGCTGATGACCAGTCCGTCCAGAAGGAACGGAAGCGATTCAACAATGACCTGGAAATCGAAATCATCCATCTACCTTGCTCCTCCCGTACCCGGGATTCGTGTCTTCTGGTCGATCAGGCGCATCAGCAGCACCACCAGAAGCGTGATGACCAGGTAAAGCAACGTCGCGGCAGTGAACGCCTCGAAGCCCTGGAAGGTATAGTTCTCGATCTGCCGTGCCTGGGCGGTCAGTTCCAGCACGCCAATGGTCAGTGCCAGCGATGAATTCTTGAAGATGGTCAGGAATTCGGAGGTCAGCGGGGGGACGATGATCCGATAGGAGATCGGAAGCCGGATGTACAGGTAGTTCTGAAGCGGCGTGAGCCCGATCGCGAGACCCGCGTTCACCAGGTCCTTGCTGATGGTCTCAATGCCTGAGCGGACCTGCTCGGCCACTCGGGCCGCCGTATAGGCGCCCAGCGCCACGACGGCCGTCCAGTATTCGGGATTGGGCATGTCGCGCTTGACCCAAAGGCCCAGGTCCTCGGGAAGCAGTTCGGGCACAACGAAGTACCACACGAACAGTTGCACGAGCAGCGGAATATTGCGGAACAGCTCGACATAGGCCGCAGCCAGGGTCCGTACCAGCCGACTGGGTACCGTGCGCAGGATGCCGACCGCGGAACCTAGCACGAAGGCGATGATCCAGGCGGCGATCGCCACCAGCAGGGTCCACTGCAAACCGGAGAACAGCCAGCCGAGGTAGGGCTCCTGGAACAGGACCGTCCAATTCCAGTTGTAGTTCATTAGTATTCCTCAATTAACGCCCAGACATGGTCGGGGTCACGTCAGCGACCCCGACCATAGCTACATTCGCCATGCCTTTACCGTGTTGGGCTGCTCGCAGTCCTGCTTCAAGCAACTTGAAAGGCTGTCTTGAAAGGATTTCTCACTTCGGCAGGGCGTTGATCTTGAAGTTGGCACTCAGGAGGTCTGACATCGGCACGCTCATGGGCTTGAACCACTTGCTGTAGATCTCCTCGATCTCGCCGGTGCGGAACAGCTCGGCCAGCCGGCGGTTAACCACCAGACGGAATTTGCTGTCGTTCTGCGGGAGCATGATGGCGTAGGGGTCATAGGACAGGAAATCGCCCACCACTGCGTAGGTCTCGGGATTCCTCGCCTTCTCGATCAGACCGTAGAGCAAGATATCATCGGTCGAATAGGCGTCCACGCGGTCAGTCTGCAACGCCAGGAACCCTTCCGCGTGATCCCTCACGGACACGATGTTCACGTCCTGGATGTCACGTTCCTCGATGGCCGCCTTGACAACACGCTCGTTGGTGGTGCCCTGAGCCAGTGCGATGGGCTTGCCTGCCAAGTCCTCCACGGTCTCGATGCCGCTTCCCTTCTTGGTCAGCAGCTTCGTGCCGGTGATATAGGTGATGGCGGCGTAGTCGACCTGCTGCTGGCGGGTCAGGTTGTTGGTGGTCGAGCCGCACTCCAGGTTTAGGGTGCCGTTGGACATCAGCGGGATGCGGGTCTGGGGCGTTACCGGCACCCACCTGATGTCCAGCTCGTCGACACCGATCTCATTCTTGATCTCATCCACGATCTGCATGCAGATGTCGACCGTATAGCCGACCGGCTGCTTGTCTTCGCCAAGGTAGGAGAACGGAACCGAGGTCTCTCGGTGGCCGATCGTGATGACGCCGCTTTCCTTGATCTTGTCCAGCGTGGGGCCGAATTCCTGGGCGCCGGCAGTGCCGATGGTCGAAAGGCCGATCGCCGCAGCGGTCAGCAATGTTCCGAGACGTTTCATTTTCATCCCCTTGTTCGGTTGAGCATGCAGTCGGTTCTTGTTGAGTGTTTCGCCCTTGCTGCTCGAAGGCCAAGAGTTGGCGAACCCTCTTGCGCCCTGGGCGATCACATCCACCCTAGTACGTACCGGACAATGCAGCTCATGCCAAGATACTCAAGAGCGATTACTTTATTGCATATCCGGTAAAAATCACTTTTCTTTCGCCATGAAACAGAATCTTTATAAAATTATTCGATGCATGAGATCATATTCCGACTGGAAACTCGCAACGATTCCGTAGGAGGCTGAACCAGAAGAACCATGTGCCGCCATAGTCCTGGCATTTCTCGTCAAGCCGTTATGCATTTGTCCTGCCTGTACCGTGAGCCTACGATTGAAATGGTTCCATTTGGGCTTTGGAGCGCGCGGCCTGAACGAGCACGCCCATGGCCAACCGATATCAACTTGCTTCATGATCGAGATATAATGAAAGTCCAGCCATCCGAGAGGATCGCCTCATGACCCGAGTTCGACTCACGCCAAAGCAATCCCGGTTCGTAGATGAATATCTGATCGACCTCAATGCCACCCAGGCGGCCATCCGTGCCGGCTACAGTGAAAAGACCGCCCGGCAGGTAGGCGCCGAAAACCTGTCAAAACCTGACATCGCCGCCGCCATAGACGACCGCGTCCAGGAGCGCAGTGAGCGCACCCAGGTCGACGCCAACTATGTTCTCCAACGCCTGGTGGAGATCGACCAGATGGACGTCATCGACATCCTCGACGACGACGGAAGGCTCAAGCCTCTTCGAGATTGGCCGAAGGTCTGGCGCACCACCATCAGCGCCCTGGACCTATCAGAGCTGTGGGAAGGCCATGGTGATGAGCGGCAGATGGTCGGCCTGGTCAAGAAAATCAAGTGGCCGGACAAACCGAAGAACCTCGAGTTGCTCGGCAAACATGTCACCGTCCAGGCCTGGAAGGAGCAACGCGAGTTGTCGGGCAGATTGACCACCACTCACGAGGAAGCCCTGGAGGCTCTCGAGTGAAGGGCTGGCCGTCCGTGGCCGTGAGACTGTCTTTGGGGCGCACCCACTAGGCGACCTGAGCCGCGAGATAATGGCGCCGACTTCAGCGTGGCTCAGGGTTCTCTCGTCCGCTGTACGACATCACCGACAGATCAGGTACTCCATCGCTCTACTTCCTCTGCGTTGACATCGACGGCAGTGGATCAGCCAGTTCCGACAGTCAGCCAACAATTGCCAGGTAAGACCCATTGGTACGAACCTCGAGGGGAGTTTCCGGAGCAGGGCGGGGGCGCGATGCACTGAGAGAACAACTACGTCGAGCCCCGGAGGCCCCGCCATGCCGACAAGCAACGCGATCACGAGCCGATATCTTCATATACTGCGTGCTCTACCGGCTCCTGATCAGTGGAATGACATCCTGACGACCGACGCGTCCAGCACGGCGACGGTCACGAACTAGGCGGCCACGACGAAGCCGCTGCCTCTCGGGAGCAGCACGGTAATGAACCACCCGCTCGATCCTTCGATGATCTGCTGGGGAAGCTGAACATCCGCCTCGGCAAATGGCGGTCACTGTCCGGCTGACGCTCAGCTTAAGTCCAACCAAGTGAGATCATGGCCAGGTCTTGGTGTTTTTCGTGGTGGGGAGAGGCCTCCCAACCTGCCACTCATCGGCGAGGCGCTGGCCTTCGTTGTTCTGCTCAGCATTCAGGTGATTCAACACCTGTCGCAGCGTCTCGCGGTCGCTCATCTCAGGGTCTAGCCCAAGGCCCGAGGCGCTCGGCATTCAGAGCCAACGGCATGCGCAGATAGATCTCGTTGGAAACGCCACAGCCAACATCAAGAAGGTCGCTCCCACCATCAAGAGTTGGATGTTCAGGTCAAGATCGCGAGTCTTGATTGGCATGAACGCTGGGCACTTCTTGCATCGTTGGCCGGTCCGCATCCAATCAAGGATGGTAGGGGATAGTCTGCCTTACTGACTGCCTCTTCCCATGACCGATGCTATGCACCATATTGGGTGACCAGTTGGCCAGCGAGACCCGACAACCGTAGAGGCAACCTTCCGCGTGATCGAACCCCGTCCGCCACTCCTCGATAGCCTGCGACGCCATACACGCGCAGACCACCATGGCCTGGACGACCACCCGATGCTGGTGCGCCTGGTTCGGCCAGGGCTCGACCTCAACGACTATGCCGAGACGCTGAGCGCCATGCACCCAGCGCAGCAGGGACTGGAAGTACTCGCCGCAAAGTCTATCCACAATTTGGCACTGGCGTATCCTTTCACTTCCAGAATGGACTGGCTCGAGGCAGACCTCGCACATCTCGGCTTGTCGTCACCCGCTTCGCCAGGGCGGGGGCCAGAACCACCGGCAACGCTCGCCGAATTGGTGGGTCTGCTGTATGTCCTGGAAGGCTCACGCCTCGGCGCCAGGATCATCGCCAAGAGGGTCCGTGCTTCGCTAGGCGACGGCATTCCCCGGACCTTCTTCGACAACGCCGATGGCGAGCGGGCCTGGCCGGTTTTTTGTGACTTTGCCGTCACCCATTGTCCGATGGAAGAGGTCGAGTTAGCTATCCGCGCGGCCCGCCAGGCATTTGGATACTTCCTAAAGCATCTCGATACTTCTCGGGTACTCGACTTGTCGCCCACCGACTGACATGGCCCTGGCGTCTGCCCCCGTGGTCACCACCTGAACCCACCCCCTGGAGCTCACGCATGCCCAACACCCATTACAGCGATGCCGAGATCGCTGCTGCCCTCGAGGAGTGTGCCCGTGAACCAGTGCATATCCCTGGCGCTATCCAGCCGATGGGCTGCCTGGTGAGCCTGGATGCCAACCTGGGACGGATTCGCCAGGTCAGTGCCAATATTGAGAATTTCCTGGGTATCAGCGTAACGGACGCCCTGGCCGGCGAGCCCAGGAAGGTACTGGGCGACAAGTTGATGGATCTCCTGGACACGAAACTGGTGAAGGAGGACGGCTCGGCCTCCGTTCTCACCGCCCAGGGCGAGGTACAGGGCGAACGACGCCGCTACCATGTAGTGGCCTATCCCAGTGGCGACGCTTTCGTCGTGGAACTGGAATACCAGATGTGCCCGGATGGGCATCTCTTGATGGACAAGGTGAACGATTGGCTGGTCGAAGTCAGGAGAATCGACGACACCGATACCCTTCTCGATGCCCTGACGCAGTTGGTACAAGCGTGGACCGGCCACGAGCGGGTGATGGTCTACCGTTTCGACGAGCAGTGGAATGGCCGAGTGGTCGCCGAGACGTGTCTACCCGTGGCGGAGAGCTACCTCGACCACTCCTTCCCTGCCAGTGACATTCCTCCCCAAGTTCGCCGACTCTACGACTTCAATAGGGTGCGTAGCATCCCCGATGCCCTGGCACCCCCGGTTCCCGTGGTGCCGCCCTGTGGCCCTGGTGAGACGGCGCCACTGGACATGTCGCGGGGGGTGTTGCGCGCCGTCGCACCGATTCACCAAGAGTATCTCACCAACATGGGCGTCGGCTCCTCACTGTCGATCGCCATGTACGAGGAGGAGAAGCTATGGGGCCTACTGGCTTTTCAGGGCCTGAAGCCCAGGACGCTGGAGGCTGACCTGCGTGATGCGCTGTGCACCCTGGTTCAGATAGCCATGCAGCGGTTGAGGGAATTACGCACCCGAGCCGATACCCACCTCCTCCAAGGCATCCACGACAGCAACGAGATTCTCTCCGACGAGAAGTGGCGCCTTCTCGGTCCGGATGACTTGATCAAGCGTCACGGCGCGCAATGGCTGGAACTGCTGGATGCCAGTGGTATCGCACTGGTCACTGGGAAAAAGAGCCGTGGTATGGGCGCCCTGCCGGACGAGGAGAACCTGGTCGCAATGGCCGACTCGCTGAATCGTCACCAGCCTCGCGACACTGCCTGGCACACCCAATCGCTGGCCAAGACACCCCTGGCAACATGGCAGGAGGGCGACCTCTGCGGCCTGCTGGCCGTGCCCCTGCCCCTGCCCACCGAGACGCCCCACTGGCTGATGTTCTTTCGCCCCGAACAGCGCCACAGCCGGCGCTGGGCCGGCAAGCCCGAGGATATCCCCATGATCCGCAACGGGCAGTTGATTCTGGCGCCCCGCCGTTCCTTTGCCCAATGGCAGGAGGAAGTGCGGGGGCGCAGCCGCGCCTGGCGCGCCATCGAGTGCCGTGCCGCCGGGGACCTCGCCAAGAACCTGGCCGTGCTGACCTCCAGCCACGAGATCGCCAAGCTCAATGAAAAGCTCAAGAGCCTGGCCTACAGCGACAGCCTGACCGGCACCTGGAACCGCTTTCGCATGGAGCAGGCGATCGATGCCGAGCTCAACGCCGCCGAACGTCACGACAGGCCCTTCGCCGTGCTGCTGTTAGACATCGATTACTTCAAGCACTTCAACGATACACAGGGTCACGAGGTTGGCGATGAGGTGCTGGTGACGCTGAGCCGAGTCCTGCAGAACATCCTGCGCCCCACCGACCTCCTGGGCCGCTGGGGCGGCGAGGAGTTCCTGGTGTTGGCCAGTGATTGCGACCTGATCGGCGGCAGGCATCTCGCCGAACGCCTCAGGCAGAGCGCCGAGGCACTGGACCTGGGCAAGCTGGGGAGCGTGACCATCAGCGTCGGCGTCACCATCTGGCGACCGGGCGACACTCGCAAGGGGCTGGTCGCCCGGGCCGATCAGGCCATGTACCAGGCCAAGGAAGGAGGCCGCAACCGGGTTGAAACCCTAGATTAATAGAATAACTGCAGCACTTTGGACCACGAGGTAGAGGCAGGAGGGCCAGTGCCGGCACCCTTCTCGGCTCACCGACCAAAGTCATGCAGAGCATGGGATACCGACAGCTGACCCGAGACGCTGGGCGCCCCCTTGGCTGCTGCCTGGTCAACCGGATGCGGGAGATGCTGGCGCCGCTAGGAAGGGGCCCCCGCGCCAGGCTGGCCGCTGCCAAAGACAACACCTTTGAGGACGCCCAGAGCGCCGAGGAAGCTCGCCAAAGGGGCGCCAAGCTGCTGGAGGCCCGCCCCAGACAGACCCACCGCGGGAACCTATCAGGCCGCCCCGCCTGGATCGAGTGGATAGCCGACCGCTGCCTCCTGGTCCATGACGACTGCGCCTTCATCTGCCAACGGCTGAAGACACTTGCTCCAAGCCTGCCGGACCCCACTTATCCGGAATCATTCGACATCACTCTAGTGCCTTAATTTTAGTAGGTTAGGTTGTGGGGTATGTAAAAATATCCAACCTAAATAACTGATTGTAGATTATTAGTAGCGGACTCCCCCTCCGCCACGTTTCGAATAAGCCGCTGATTCCAGAGGCTTTTTCTTTGCTTGGAAATTTTTAACCCCCACTTAGTGATTGGGTTTTACGGGTTCGCTCAGGACACGGGCAGAAGCTGCCACGCTCGGCTGCAACATAGAGTCCCAGGCGGTGGCTCAACACAGGGGCCTTGAGAATCCAGGGCGCTTCCAGGCCCAGGCCGAGGGTCAGAATCCGGGTGCCATCCGTGCCATACCTCCTGTCCATATGGAGGTCATACCCTGGCCCAGCTTAGGGGGCGAATTCCACACCCAACGACGAAGAGCCGCTTATAAGCAGGCCGGTGAAGGTTCGACCACTCCGCGACATTTGATGTTGGGCATGTGACGTTACGGGTGATTGGTTTGAATATATTGCTAATATATCGAGGAAGTTATTGGATGCTATGTAAAGTGGACCCCATCCTTGGTTATTGAAACCACCGACCCTCCCGGAAAGTCCAATAGCGGTAAATCATTTATCTAGGTATTTTTGCGATAGGGTGCTTCGGCATTCGCACTGTACAAGAATAGAACACTGCGTGGCAGGCAAAATGATGAGTGCAGGCGCAGCGAAATAACAGCAAATTACCGACATGACGACTCTAAAGCCACCGTGTAGCCCGGTAGATACCGGCTCCATAGCCACCAATCCGGGGACGATGGGCTGCGGAAAAAGCTTGGCTTTGACTGATTTAATTTAAAGGGGTGATACATGGCACATCGTGACGTCTATGTACTGAGCGCGGTTCGTTCAGCAATTGGTACTTTTGGTGGTTCTTTGAGCCAGATGGAACCGGCAGAACTCGCAGGAACCGTAATGAAAGAGGCCGTTGGCCGGTCAAACGTAGATCCTCAAAAAATCAATTACGTAACTGTCGGCAACTGTATTCCGACAGACTCACGCTACGCATACGTAGCCCGTGTTGCCTCGATCCAGGCCGGTTTGCCGATGGATTCTGTGGCGATGGCGGTCAACCGACTGTGTAGTTCCGGCCTTCAGGGCGTCGTTTCTACCGCTCAGGCAATCATGCTGGGCGATTGCGATTACGGTGTTGGCGGGGGCGTCGAAGTCATGTCACGGGGCACCTATTTTGCTCCGGCAATGCGTTCCGGTGCTCGAATGGGCGATACGGGGATGGTTGATTCCATGGTTGCCGTCCTTACCGATCCCTTCGGTGAGGGACACATGGGCATCACTGCTGAGAACCTGGCTGAAAAGTGGGAACTGAGTCGCGAGGAACAAGACGCCTTTGCGGTCGAGTCTCAACGCCGTGCGGCCGTCGCAATTGAAGAAGGCCGTTTCAAGTCTCAGATCGTGCCGATCACCTTGAAGAGCCGTAAGGGTGAAACCGTTTTTGACACTGACGAGCATTGTAAAGCCGACACCACCCTGGAAGGCCTGGCCAAGATGCGCCCGGCATTCAAGAAGGATGGTACCGTCACAGCGGGTAACGCATCGGGTATCAACGACGGTGCGGCAATGCTGGTTCTGGGTAGTGCTGAAGCGGCCGAGAAGGATGGCTACAAGCCGCTGGCTCGCCTGGTTTCCTACGCGGTTGCCGGAGTGCCTAACCACATCATGGGTGAAGGCCCGATTCCGGCCACCAAGCGAGCGCTGGAACGTGCTGGCCTGACTCTGGATCAAATGGACGTAATCGAATCCAACGAAGCCTTTGCTGCCCAGGCTCTGGCCGTATCCAAGGGGCTCGGGCTGGACATGTCCAAGACCAACCCCAACGGTGGAGCAATTGCACTGGGGCACCCAGTGGGCTGTTCCGGTGCCTTCATCGCTACCAAGGCGTTGTACGAGTTGGAGCGCACTCAGGGTCGCTACGCACTGGTCACCATGTGTATCGGCGGTGGTCAGGGTATCGCAACCATTTTCGAACGCGTCTAACCCGGATATTTCACCAGCATCGCGAAGTTGGCCTGCTGGCGACGGTTCTCCTCTTCCTGGCGGGCGGCTGACCAGCTGACCTGCATCGGTGGTCTCGGTACCGCCAGGGTACAGGCGATCCAAACCAGCGGACTGCTGGATCAGCGAACCCTAGGGAGCTCGTCCCAGCCGGTGAACCAGGCTACTGGCGTCATCGTTAGCGATGATCATCATGCAGCCGTTGCTTAGCATGAGCGGAACGTCAATGTCACAAGGAGACATATCCGTTCTTGTTACTTCCTCAAGTTCATCCTGTTCGATGAATTAGCGGGGCCGTCATTGAACGGCAATTAAGATCGCCCCCACGATGGAGAAAGTCTGACCGGCCGAAAGCTGTTGAAGATTCACGATGGGGCCCACTTCAGCCTCTTCAATTCAGTCGCTACAGATCCGTGACTCTACACTGACCTGGAATCTTCTCATCAAAAAAACCGACAGAACGCATTGTCTGCCGGCTCTATCCGGTGCCTTGGTGTCAGAGCTGGCTTCTCACAGCCTGACCAGGCTTGCATCGATCAACGGGGTGATTCGCCGGACGCTGGCGCGTCGGTTTTCCTGGCTGGGTCCCTGCGTATCCAGTTTCAGATAGCGCTCGCCATAGCCCTGTACGATCAGGTTTTCCGGGGGGATGGCGAAGTATTCGGTCAATGCCAGGGCGACGGCTTCTGCTCGCCTGTCGGACAGCCCGAGGTTCATCACGTCCGATCCAACGGCATCGGTATGGCCTTCGACCAGGAAAATCTCATTCGGATGCTGCTCTATGACGTCGGCCATGGTGTTGCCAATCAGGCCCAGCGCTTGGGCCTCTGAGACCTGAATGGCCGATGAGCCGGTAGCGAACTGGATAACGTTGAGATCGATACGCGGCATCATGGCGCGGACACGAGAGCTCTCGCGTACCTGGCGAAGCGTGAAGACGCGATCGAACTCCTGAACCGGTGGTGCCAGCAGTGCCTGGCGCAGGATATCTTCATCTGCGCGGCGATAATCGACCACGTATCGATTTTCCGGCAGGTCGTAGCGCAAGGGGGGCAGGGATTCCTCAACGTCGACGGAAGACATCCAGCTATCGGCCTTTTGCGTTTCGTCGATCAGCACGATAGCGGTGTCGTCGGGTAGATAGCGAGTGCGCTTGAGGACGAAGCCACCGGAATCACGAATGGTCACGATCCGGCTGCCATCCTCGCGAGTGATAGTGGAGCGGGTGATGCCATCGGCAAACGATTCGGTCGTCTCGGTGACCCCGGGACGACGCAGCAGGAGATTCTCATCCTTGCGCACAAGCAACTCGCCGTCGCGCTCGACGATCATTCGGTCGCCTTGATTCTCGACGACCCGTCCACCGAGTTGGGGAATCAGGGCGCCGACGACGGCACCCGCCGCGGCGGCTCCCAGGTATTTCCATATCTGGCTGTTGTCGTCATCTGCCTCTGATGCCGTCGCGGCCTTGGCTTCCTCGTCGCTGGTCCGCGTGGTATCCGAGGTCACGACCGTTTCGGATGTCATGCTGGCTTCCTGGGTATCGAGGGCGGCGACGGCGGCCAGGGCGGAGGTCTCGGCCGCGGCTAGGGCCTCCGCGTCAGCCTTGTCGCTGGCCTCTTTCTCGGCGAGTGCCTCTGCCACAGCCTTGTCGATGGCTTCCTGCTCGGCGGCGGTGTTTGCTGCGGCCTTTTCTTTCGCTTCCTGCTCGGCGAGTGCGTCTGCCTCGGCTTGGTCGATGGTTTCCTGCTTAGCCAGAGCATCTGCTTCTGCCTGAGCGATGGCTTCCTGCTCGGCGAGGGCGTCTGCTTCTGCCTGAGCGATGGCTTCCTGCTCGGCGAGGGCCTCTGCCTCGACCTGGGCGGTGGCGTCGGCTTCTTCCTCGGCGAGGGCGTCTGCCTCGGCCTGAGCGGTGGCATCGGCTTCTTGCTGAGCGAGGGCGTCTGCCTCGGCCTGAGCGGTGGCATCGGCTTCTTGCTCGGCGAGGGCGTCTGCCTCGGCCTGAGCGGCAGCATCGGCTTCTTGCTGGGCGAGGGCGTCTGCCTCGGCCTGGGCGGCGGCATCGGCTTCTTGCTGAGCGGCGGCATCGGCTTCTTGCTGGGCGAGGGCGTCAGCCTCGGCCTGAGCAGTGGCATCGGCTTCTTGATGGGCGGTGGCTTGCTGTTCTGCCAGGGCGTCGAGTTCTGCCTGAATGCTGGTCTGCTGCTCAGCCAGGCCGTCGGCCTCGGCTTGGACGATGGTTTTCTGTTCAGCCAGCGCATCTACCTCGGCCTGGTCACTAGGCTCTTGTTCGGCCAGGGCATCGAGTTCAGCCTGCACGCTGGCCTGCTGTTCAGCCAGGGCATCTGCCTCGGCTTGGTCGATGGTCTGCTGTTCAGCCAGGGCATCTGCCTCGGCTTGGTCGATGGTCTGCTGCTCGGCTAGTAGCTCTTCCTCTATTTTGTCAGCAGCCTCAGTGACTTGAGCGAGTGTTATTACCGCTCTGTCGGCATCTGATGGCAGGGTCGTTTGGGCAAAGCCTGGGCTCACCAGCGACAGCGATGCCAGCAGCACCGCGGGTTTCCGGAAATGGCGCATACGATCTTTCATGTTGATTCTCCTGAACCAGAGCCACCTGGATCCGATAGCGGTTGTCTGGAACGGCCGATGGGCCAGCTGTTATAGGCATCGTTTCTGGCCAGGAAGGGGGGGGCCTCGTCGAGGAGCGATTTCTCGCTGTAAGTGTCGACAGGGCGTGCAGGCGCGAGGCGCTTCCACCTTCATGTCTGGTGACTTCATCATGGGTCATGACATTCCGACCATCGGTACGACGGCGCACATAGGCGTCTGTTTTTTTTACGCGTTTGAATCGTGAAGTTCCCCCACTCTGGACTATCTGACGCCTCAAATAGTTGCCATGACCATGACCATGACCATGACCATGACCATGGGTCCGGCTCTATCACTGCCTCGTCATCTCCCCCTTGCTGCACAATTCTTGCGCTGGATCAATTTTTTCCGTCGAGACGTGGCTAGACTGATTTTATTAATACTCAGTATGAAATTGCAGATAAGATGCTAGTATGAATGCAAGGGCGGTTGTTCGTGGCTCTCAGGGACGGCAAGCGCGGCATGAAGGAGGGATGTGCTGAATCGGTGGCAAGGTAGGGGTATCCGTGGGAGCGCTCAGTTAGATGTATCGACTGTCAGCGCAGACGGCTATTGACCTAGCACCAAGTCAGTACACCAGGCAACGCGCAACCTGGAGAAAGCGGGAATCAAGGGTCCCAGAACATGAAAAAATTATATCGAAAGATACGGCTGAACAAGGCGCAGAGCGGCTTTACGTTTTTCGAACTGCTGATCGTGATGGCGATTTTCGTCATTTTTTCCGCCATTGCGATGCCGATGTATAAAAACTATGCCCAGAAGACGACTGATCGGGCGTGCTTGTCGCAGGCTGAATCATTAGCCAATGTCATCATATATGAATCTGCAGTATCTAATGAAATAACCGGGTTATCGCCAGATAACATTATTCCCGGATGGGATGAGGTTTGTAATACATTAGCTATTGACAATAATGGCACTATTAATTGGATGGCAAGAAATTCAGGTGGAACTGCGAGAAACGGTATTATAGTTACCAATCCTGATGCATTCATTGCTGCTAACCCTCCTGCTTCCGGGCAATGAAAGCAACAAGCACAGCACCTGAGGTATCCTGAGCTCCTGAGTACTCACCCGGATTAGCCGTTCATCCTGATGCGTGTTTCACGTCCTCGCGATGAACTGGCGCCCTACAAGCATTCCCGGCCGGCCGCGGTGATCATTCGCCGCTATGAGCGCGGCGATGTCACCTGGGTGGTTGCCCACCATGGCCTGTCCCAGAATTCGACTACTCCCATCACTACGCCCACCTCCTTGGCGGCAGCCATGATGAGAGTCGTCAATGGCAGCTCCACGGCTCCACCTTGGCATTGTCCTTGATGTTCTGATCAACGAACCGGTAGTGGTCTTTCTTGAAGCGGTTTCACCTGCCGTGGCTGATCTCGATGGCGTGTCGGGCGAGGATCTCGATATGGTCGATGCACAGCCGCGATGCGTCTAGGCCATCTTGAGCTTGCCCTTGCCGGTGTCATAGTTGGCGCGTTGTAGCCCGAATAGCACGTCGATATCTGCGATGGCGAGTCGTAACGCATCGGCATCGCCGGACTGAAGCTTCAACGTGCGAGTCACCAGGTTGCTCTCGGAAACGCCGAGACGGCGTTCTTTCTGCGACATCCTGAAAATTCTCCTGAGACTTGAGTGCCAGTTCGAGAACGTGGGCCTGATCAGGTGTGCCCGTGTCCTGCCTGCCCGTGCATAAACCGTTCGCGGTCAGATCCTCGTCTTGCGCAAGCGCAGGGCGTTGCCCACTACCGACACCGAACTGAACGACATGGCCGCGGCGGCGATGATCGGTGACAGCAGCACCCCGAAGGCGGGGTAGAGCACACCGGCGGCGATGGGAATGCCCAGGCTGTTGTAGCCGAAGGCAAATACCAGGTTCTGCTTGATATTGCGCATGGTGGCGCGACTCAGCTTGCGAGCGCGCAGGATGCCCATCAGGTCGCTCTTGACCAGGGTCACGCCGGCACTCTCCATGGCCACGTCGGTGCCGGTGCCCATGGCGATACCGACCTGGGCCTGGGCGAGCGCCGGGGCATCGTTGATGCCGTCACCGGCCATGGCGACGAAGCGCCCCTCGGCCTGGAGCGCCTTGACCTTCTCGGCCTTCTGCTCCGGCAGCACTCCGGCAATGATCTCGTCGATACCCAACTCCTTCGCCACGGCCTGAGCCGTGGTCTGACTGTCGCCGGTGAGCATGACGATGCGGATGCCCTCATCGTGCAGGGCGCGGATAGCCTCAGCAGTGGTCTCCTTGATCGGGTCGGCAACGGTCACGAGTCCCGCGGGCTTGCCATCCACCGCCACGAACATGGCCGTCTTGCCCTCGGCTCGCAGGGTCTCGGCGCGTTCGATGAGCCGGTCCGCCTCGACGCCCTCTGCGTCCATCAGTGCCTGGTTGCCCAGCGCCACCGCCTGTTCGCCGACGAGGCCCTTGACCCCCTTGCCGGTCACGGACTCGAAATCGGTATAGCGCTCGAGGGAGACGTCGCGCGCCTCCGCCCCCTGGACGATGGCCGCCGCCAGGGGATGCTCGCTGCCCCGCTCCAGCGTCGCCGCCAGGCTCAATACCTGCTCCTCCGAGAAGCCCTCGGCGGCCACCACGTCCTGCAGCCTGGGACGTCCCTCGGTCAGGGTGCCGGTCTTGTCGACGACCAGGGTATCGACCTCGCGAAGCGTCTGGATGGCCTCGGCGTTCTTGAACAGCACGCCCAGTGAGGCCCCCTTGCCACTGGCGACCATGATCGACATGGGGGTCGCCAGGCCCAGTGCACAGGGACAGGCGATGATGAGCACCGCCACGGCGTTGATCAGCGCATAGGTCATCGCCGGCTCGGGCCCGAACAGCCCCCAGACGATGAAGGTGGCGACGGCCGAGAGCACCACCGCCGGCACGAAGTAGGCGGCCACCACGTCCACCAGGTTCTGAATCGGCGCGCGACTTCGGCTGGCCTCGGCGACCATCTGCACGATCTGCGATAGCAGGGTGTCGCTGCCCACCCGCTGGGCCTCGATGACCAGCGATCCGGTGCCGTTCACGGTGGCCCCGATGACGTTCTCTCCCCGGGTCTTCTCGACGGGGATGGGTTCGCCGGTGATCATCGACTCGTCCACCGAGGAGTTGCCCTCGAGGACGGCGCCGTCCACCGGCACCTTCTCGCCGGGGCGGACCCGCAAGCGGTCGCCGATCTGCACATCCTCCAGCGGCACGTCCTCCTCGCTGCCGTCATCGTTGACCCGACGGGCGGTCTTCGGCGCCAGGCCCAGCAGTGCCTTGATGGCGGCATTGGTCTGGCTGCGGGCGCGCAGCTCCATGACCTGTCCCACCAGCACAAGGGTAACGATGACCGCGGCGGCCTCGAAGTAGACCCCCACCTGTCCGCTTTCATGACGGAAGGAGGGTGGGAAGAGCTGAGGGAACAGCGTGGCGATCACGCTGTAGAGATAGGCGACGCCCACCCCCAGGGCGATCAGGGTGAACATGTTGAGGTTCCAGCCTTTCAGCGAGCGGTAGCCGCGCACGAAGAAGGGCCAGCCGCTCCACAGCACCACCGGGGTGGCCAGGGCGAGCTCCAGCCACACGCGGATGCCATGGGGCACCAGGGCTGCCATGTCCACGCCGGGCACCATGCCGCCCATGGCCAGGATGACCACCGGCACCGTGAGGGCAACGCCGATCCAGAAGCGCCGGGTCATGTCGATCAGCTCGGGGTTCTTTTCCTCTTCGGCGCTGACCTGCCGCGGCTCCAGGGCCATCCCGCACTTGGGGCACTCGCCGGGCTCGTCGCGGACGATTTCCGGGTGCATGGGACAGGTCCACTCGGTCCGGGTCGCCGGTGCCGGCGGCGCGGTGGGCTCCAGGGCCATGCCGCACTTAGGGCAGTCCCCCGGCTGGTCGGCCACCACCTCGGGATGCATGGGGCAGGTGTATCGGCTGCCGGATGGCTGGCCCGCCGTTCCAGGACCGGCCGCCTGGCGGTCCTCGCCCCGCGCACTCTGCGTTGCATGCTCGTGGCAATAATCGTGCGGCTGTTGTGTCATCGAATCGTCTCCATCACGTCCCTGCATGTCGTCGTCCACCCGGCCTGATTGGTTGGGAGTGAACCGACAAGGGGGTCCCGAGAGCGGCACCGGGTTGCCGGTCGCCAATTTGCAGAAAGCGTAAATCCCTTGGGTTGCCCAAGGGTCAAGCGATGGGGGAGCGCAAAGTGGCGGATAGCATCAAACCTTGATCGGCGTCATGCCACTGCCGCCATGCGGGCCAGCCTTACTCGTCGGGGCGAGGAAGCCGAGCCAAGGCCGAATGGATGGGGCCGGTGGACGGCGACAAGAGATGTCGGTGTGCCAGGCCCGGCTCCGGCGTCACCCTCTCCAACGGTAGACAGCCCTGGCGGGCGACTGGCGAGACATGGACGACTACCCGAGGTGCAGCCAGCGCTTGAGGGTCGATCGGCAGCGCGGCGGAGCCGCTTTCCAGGCAAGAGGGAGCAGGGTGAGAGTGCCGAGCGCGAGCACGGTGAGGCCCGCGCGGCGTAGATCGTCCGAGACGAGTTCGTCGCCGAAATGCGCCAGCAGGAAGCTCGCTGGCAAGACGCCGAGCAGCGTCGCGATGGCGAAGCGCCAGGGCTTGAGGGGCGAGAGGCCGGCCGCGTAGCTGACGACATCGAACGACAGGAATGGCATCAGCCGGGTAGCAAACACGGCGGCCATCAAGGTGTTTTGCGAGGTAATGAAGCGTTGGAGCAGGCCGGGCGTCGCGCGCACGCCCAGCCAGGCTCTCAGCGCGTCATATCCCAGCAGGCGGGATATGGCGAAGGCGATCAGTGCGCCGGCCTCGGAGCCGATGGCAACGTAGAGCGTGCCCCAGCCATGGCCGTAGGCCGCGCCTGCGGCGAGCGCGATGGGGGCGCTGGGGATCGGGCTTACGACGATGGCGATTGTCATCAGCCCAATGATCATGGCCGGACCGAGTGGGCCAAGCCGTATCAACGCCTGCTCGAGGGTGTCGCCCATGAGTAGGGCGTCCAGCACGCCGGTGCGCCATAGCACGAGCGACGTGGTGAGGAAAATGGCAAGCACTGCCATGCCCAGCATGATGCGTCGCCACGCGGCGCGGGAAAGGCGAGCGTTGGGGCTTGTGTCATCCTTCTCGGTGGTAACCATTTCCCCCTTTCCCTGTCGTCGGCATGCATCGAGGGGTCAGGACCGTGAATCCCTGACCCCGCGAAATGTCATGCGGGTTCGGCGCGAACCACTATGACGCTAGGGCAGAATCAGAATCAGAACCACATCCTCACGCCGGCGACGACGCCGGTATCCTCGGTGGCATCACCGTCGGCACGCGAAATATCAGCGGTATCCCCATACTGCTTTTCCCAGTACGCACCGACGTAGGGTGCAAAACGGCGAGTCACCTCATATCCCAGTCGCAAACCGACCCTCACGGAATTGAGTCCCTTGCCTACCCCGAACTCCTCTACCTCGCTGGCGGCAACCGCAATTTCCGTTCGCGGCTGAAGGTAAAGGCGTTGCGTCAGGTGCAGGCTGTACTCGCCCTCGACGCTCGCCGAAACGTCCCCCTCGTCGCTGACCTGAAGGGCAAGATCCGTCTCGATGCCGTATGGCATCACCCCTTGCAGGCCCATCACCCCGTAGGCGCGCTCAGCATGGTCGTCCGAGAACACCCCACCCTGGTAGCCGATACCGCCCTGCAACTCCCAGAAGTCGTCGATCAGCCGGCTGTAGAGCAATTCCAGTGATTCGAATTCGGCGTCTTCGCCGTCACCCTGGACGTTGTCACCCTCCGATTTCAGGTAAACACGGTTGATGTCGCCGCCGTACCAGGCCTTGAAGTCCCAGGCCAGGGCCTTCTCACCCTCGTCGGGCAAGGTATATTCGAGACGATCGAACAGCGCCATGGCCAGGAGATGCTCGGCCATGGGCGATGGCCAGTCGCTCGGCGCATCGTAACCGTCCTCTGCATGGGCCGCCGGTAGCGTGGCCACGGCCAGCAGGATGCCGGCTGTGGTCATGGGGATTCGGATATTCATGCTTTCTCCTTACGCAACCTTGACGACGCGGAACATGCCGGCATCCATGTGGTAGAGCAGATGGCAGTGGAAGGCCCAACTGCCTTCGGCGTCGGCGGTGATCAGCGCCGAAACCCTTTCCCCGGGCTTGACGTTGAGGGTGTGCTTGCGGGGAATCAGCTCGCCTTGGCCGTTCTCCAGTTCCATCCACATGCCATGAAGGTGGATGGGATGCTCCATCATGGTGTCGTTGACCAGGATCAGCCGCAGGCGCTCATCCTTCTCGAAGTGAATGGGGCCGGTCACCTCGCTGAACTTCTTGCCGTCGAAGGACCACATGTAGCGTTCCATGTTGCCGGTGAGGTGGAGCTCCATCTCGCGGCCAGGCTCTCGGCGGTCTGGCCATGGGGTGAAGGCCTTGAGATCGCGATAGACCAGAGTCCGGCGCGCCTGTGGATCGATGCCGATACCGGCCTGGCCGAAGCGCGAGCCCGGCTGCGCCGCACCGGCCGGCAGCATGCCGTTGTCATTCATGCTCTGCTGTTCACTCGCCATGCCCTGCATTCCGGCATGGTTCATGCTCGCCATGCTGGAATGATCCGTGCCATTACTGCCGGCACCGTTCATTTCCTGCATGTCACCGTGAGCCATGTCATCACTGCCGGCACCGTTCATGTCCTGCATGTCACCGTGATCCATCCCCTGCATGCCATGAGCGCCCATGGCCTCCATGCCACGATCGGCGATGATGCGGCGCTCGGGGATCTCGGCGACCATCCCTTCTCGCTGCGCCAGGGTGGCGCGAGCATAGCCGCTGCGATCCATCGTTTCGGCGAAGATCGTGTAGGCCGTGTTGTCCTCAGGGGCGACGAGGACGTCATATGTCTCGGCCACCGCGATGCGGAACTCGTCGACGGGAACCGGCTGAACCGGCTGGCCGTCTGCCGCCACCACGGTCATCTTCAGTCCGGGGATGCGCACGTCGAAATAGGACATCGCCGACCCATTGATCACCCTTAGTCGGATCCGCTCGCCGCTCTTGAACAGTGCCGTCCAGTTCTCTTCGGGTGACTGGCCATTGAGCAAGTAGGTGTAGGTGCTGCTGGTTACATCAGCGATGTCACGCGAACTCATGCGCATCTTCGCCCACATGCCGCGCATCTCGGCGGTCGCCGTGAAGCCGTTCTGGCGCATGTCGGCGAAGAAATCAGCGATAGTGCGTTCCTGGAAGTTGTAGTATCCCTCGGCCGTCTTCAGGTTGCGGAACACCGACATCGGATCCTCGAAAGTCCAGTCGGTGAGCAGCAGCACATGCTCGCGGTCGAAGCGGAAGGGCTCGCGCTTGGCGGCATCGATGATCAGGGGGCCGGCATGGCCGAGCTGTTCCTGCAGGCCCGAGTGGCTGTGGTACCAGTAGGTGCCGTTCTGTCGCACCGGAAAACGGTAGGTAAATGTCTCTCCGGGTTCTATGCCGGGAAAGCTAACGCCCGGCACGCCGTCCATGCCAGGTGGGAGGATCAGGCCATGCCAGTGGATGGAGGTCGGCTCGTCGAGCAGGTTGGTGACCTTGAGCACGGCATCCTGGCCTTCCCTGAGCCGGATCAGCGGCCCGGGGCTGGTGCCGTTGATCGTCAGCGGACGAGCCGACTGGCCGTCGATCGGGAGTGCTTCTCGGCGAATGGCCAGCGATACCTCGGGCCCCTCTTCAGCCCCCTTGGCGTAGACGCTGGTTTGCCCCCAGGGATCGGCCCAGCTGGGCCGCATGCTCAGGGCGGCCGCCGAGCCTAGGCCCAGAGCCGCTCCGCCCTTGAGAATCTGCCGGCGTGACAGCGGGTGATGGATGACTCCGGAACGTGGCATGTGTGACTCCCGTGAATGGCTGACGACGCCATTTTGACGGACGAAGCTGAATCACAGCTGAACACGGAAACTCACGGCAAGCTTGCTCCAACCGGCACCGTTATCTCCACGCGCAATCCGCCCTTTAGGCCCGGAGCGAAGTCGATCCGTCCCGAATAGCGGGACAACAGCTGATGAAGGATCGACAGTCCCAAACCGTAACCGGGACGACGCTCGTCCAGGCGTCTTCCACGCTGGCCAAGCCGGGGAAGATCCGCCTCGGAGACCCCCGGCCCATCGTCCTCAACCAGGATGGTGAGGCACTCCTCCAGGCACAGCCGGCAGTGAACCTCGTGTGAGGCCCATTTGCCGGCGTTATCCAGCACAATACCGAGCATCTCGGAGAGATCCTGGGATTCGATCGGGACACGCGGGTCGCGCTGCGCGTGAAGGCTCAGGTGGAAGCGCTTATCGGGGTAGAGGGAGCGGAACATCTCGACCAGTCTCTCGCTGTCGTGACGCAGCTCGGACATGCGTCCCGCGTAGGGGCCGGCGATTCTCGAACGACGCAGCTCCGCATCCAGCTGGACATGCACCGCATCCAGACGCTCGACTAGCCGCTGACGGCGTGTCTCATCGATGGGGCGTGAGCCACGCAACACCTGCGTCACCGCCGCCAGTGGCGTCTTTAGCGCATGGGAGAGATCGGCCGCCGAGTCTCGAGAGCGCTGCAGGCGCGCGTCGATTTCATCCATGAAGTGGTTAAGCTGGACGACCAGGCTGTCCAGTTCGGAGGGCACGTCCGTTGACAGTCGATCGCGCTCACCGCTTTGCAGCTCGCCCAGTTGGTCACGCAGCCGAGATAGGGGAACCAGTCCCCGGTTGACCGCCAGCAGGTTTAGCGTCGCGAGAGTCACCAGCAGTGCCGCGGCAATGCCGCCGACCCACCAGTGCAGTCGGTGGAGCCCCGACTCGACCTGCGAGAAGTCTTCACCGATCAGCAGCACGCCCCGCTCGCCGTTAAGGACGAAGGCCTGCCGGTAGACCAGCAAGTGCTGATCCGCTTTCCGCACCTCCGTCAGAACCACCTCCGACGCCTCGACGAGGGGCTGCAGTGTCGTTTGCCAGCTTGGGTCGGAGGCCGAGGTGTCGTCGCCGATACGCAGCACGTAGAGATGATGGAAGATCTGAAAGCCGCGACTGGCTGACTCGAGCACGGTGGCGGAAGAGCGGTCATTGCGGCGCAGCTGCTCGATGGCATGGGCCGCTTCGCGCTCGAGACGCCCCCCGAGGAAATCCCTGGCGAGCTCCTTCAGCATCATGCCGTGCAGTAGCCAGGTAATCCCGGTCACGACGAGGGCGGTTCCCGACAGCCAGGCCAGCAGTCGAACGCGCAGGCTGCGCCGATCAACGCGCAACGAAGACATAGCCCTGGCCGCGCCGGGTCTGGATGATCGACTTGCCCAGGTGGCGCCTCAGCCGCGCGATGTACACCTCGATGAGGTTGGGCGCCGCGGCATCCTGATCCAGGGCGTAGAGCTGATTGAGCAGGTTATCCTTGGAGAGTACGTGCCCCGGGTGGTGCATGAAGTAGCGTAGCAGCAGGAATTCCGTGCCGGTGAGGGAGTGCCAGGAGCCGCCATCGACGCGGACGCGCCTATCCGCCTCGTCCAACGAGACGCCATTGAGCGCCAGCTCCTGGGACATGCGTCCGGACTTGCGGCGCAGCAGCGCCATGATCCTGGCAATGAGCTCCGCGTCGTGGAAGGGCTTCGTCAGGTAGTCGTCCGCGCCGCCCTTCAGGCCGATCACCTTGTCTTCCCAGGTGTCGCGCGCGGTAAGGATCAACACCGGCAGGTCATGGCCTGCCTTGCGCCACTGCTTCAGCAAGTCCAGCCCCGAGCCGTCCGGCAGGCCGAGATCGAGGATCGCGAGTTCATAGTGCTCGGTGGTCATGAGAGACCTGGCCACGTGCAACGACGTGGCCAGGTCTGTGCGATAACCGTTGTCTCTCAGGCACTCGACCAGGCTTTCCGCGAGCAGGTCGTCATCCTCTAGAAGCAACAGTTTCATTTACGGCGGATCACCCTTGGAAATCGATCTTTCCCGACATGCCTGACTCGTAGTGCCCGGGGATATTGCAGGCATACTCGAGGGTATCCACATTCTCCGGGGCGGTCCATACGAGTTCGGCGGTCTCCCCGGGGGGCAGGGTCATGGCGGGCATCTTGCCGCCATGCTGCCCCTCGGCCATGTCGTGGCCTCCGTGCCCTTGGTGGCCATCGCCGTGGCCGTTGTCCATCTGCTGCATCATCTCCCGGTGGGCCTCCTGCGCCTCGGCATCGCCGATCACGAACTCATGTGCCAGGTTGCCGATATTGTCGACCACGAAGCGGATCGTCTCACCGGGAGCCACGTTCAGGCTCTCGGGGTCGAACCACATGTCCCCCGCGTCGAAGCGGATGGTGCGATCGACCTTGGCGTTGCTGGCCGATGAATGTGAGCCACCGTGCTCGCCGGCGGCGAAGGCGGTGCTGGTGGCGAGCCCCAGGGTCAGGGTCAGGGTCAGTAGTATCTTGCGCATCAGGTACCTCTTGGGTGGTATTTGGGTCGTATGGGAAAAGCACAGTTATACCGCAGCAACCTGAAACGAGGCTGAAACCGGTCATCATGATATTGCACCGTCAAGACATCTCATTGGTTTGCAAGTTCAATATTTCGGGTAGGCTCTGAATGAACAGCCTACCGAGAGATCACACCTGGTGGACGACCGGCTTCTGTGATCTCCATCTCGGTGCTGGCGGTACCCGGTCGGGCTCATGCAAGACAACATATGTTCGTGCCAAAACTGTCTGACGAGTCGGGGTGGCCATCGCTACACTCAATTGCGAACCAAATTCTTCGTTCTTGAGAGGGGTAAAGATGTCAACCGTTAACCAAGCGCCCCTGGATCACTCGACCCCCGAAGTAACGGCAGAAACGACAGTGACCCCGGCTGTGTCTCCCCTTGCCGTGATGGCCTTACCGGTGGGTGTCGTTCAGGCCTCTCGGCCGGTGTTCGACTGGTGGATGCATCACTGGATGGACGTCCAGCATCCGCTGGTCAGGCTGCAGCGTGCGTGGGTGGAGTCGGTACTCGAGACCATCGAGGTCGAGGCCGAGTTCCTGAATGCCTGCACGCTCTTGAATGCCAAGGCATGGAGCTGTCTTGCCGATCCCCGGTCTCTCGCGAATTCTGCTTCCCTGCAAAGCTGTTACCACGAGGTCGCCAAGGACATGGCCGATGCTCACATGACGCGCCTCGGCAAGGTGGCTGAACTTCCCGAGGACTTCAAGCAACGGCTCTGGGAAGAGATGTGCTAGCGGCAGAGTTTCAGCAGCCTGGTCAGGGTGGACGGGCGATCTGTCCTGCTGGCTGGAGTGTCCCACTCCGGGGCTGCCCTTCAGGTGTGGTGCCAGCGTCAGGAAGGTCATGCCGCTCTCGGGGTGCGCACGGGTAGGACCTCAAGCACTCCCGCGAGAAGCACGATGGCACCGCCCGTCATTTCCACACCTGTCAGGGTCTCATCGGCGAAGAGCGCCGCGGAGACCGCCCCCACCAGCACCTCCGTCATCAACAGGATGCTGACTCTGGCAGGCTCCAGACGGAGCGTCGCCCACATCAATGCGACAAGGGTCAATCCCCACCACAGGCCGCCAGTCAGCAGGGCCAGCCCCGTCATGGTGACTATCTGATGTGAAGTGAGCGTCGGCAACGGCTCAAGCATCGGGGCGAGGACAAGCGCCGTTGATGCCGCCCCGAGGGCGAAGATGAAGGCGGCCGGCAGAGCGGTAATGGTGGATTTCGTGCGGATGCCGGTCGTGGAGAAGGACCAGAGTATGCCTCCAATCAATGACATCCACTCACCCGCTCCCCGGGGCAGCGGCAGCTCACCATCGGCGCCCAGCATGACGGCTAGCCCTGCCAGGCCCAGGACAATGGCGACAATGCGCAGGCGGGGAGTGGGCCACCCCATCAGGTAGCGGCCGATGAGGGTGCTCCACACCGGACTGAGAAACCATAGCAGGATGATGATCGCGACCCGCCCATAGACAAAGCCAATCGAATAGAGCGCGAAGGCTGCCCCGCCAAGGGCCACCGAGATCAGGGCGACAGGCTGCGTCCGGGCGAGTTGGCGGCGATGTCGAACGGCAAGGGGCGAGAGCAGTAGCACGGTTGCTGCGGTGATGGCGGCCGTCCCCCAGGCACCCGCCAGGCCCATCTCACCCAGGGCGCGAACCGGTAGCCAGTAGAACCCCCAGAGCACCCCTGTTGCGAGAACGATGGCGGAGGCGAGCAGTGTGCGGTGTTCGGTTTGCATGAGACATGGCCTTGTTCTGGGCGACATCGTCTGAGTATTCCTGCAGGAAAGCCTTTGTCGCAGGGACGTGGTTCAAGTAGCCTTGCTAGCTTTTCGATGAGTGATTTATCGATATTTTCCTTGTTATAACAGTTGATTCAATTCATTTGATCTATCTATAGGCGATAGATAAACTAACGTTTCATGAATCAGTCATTGCCTTCACTAAACGCGCTCCGCGCCTTCGAGACCACCGCTCGCCATTTGAGCTTTGTGCGTGCCGCCGAGGAGCTCCATGTCACGCCGGCCGCGGTGAAACAGCTGGTGCGCAAGCTGGAAGAGAGCCTGGAAATAGCGCTTGTCGAACGCAGTGGACGCGGTCTGAAGGTGACCCCGGCCGGTCGTGTCGGTCTGGAAGCCCTGGCAGACGGCTTCCAACAGATCGAACGTGCCGTGGGCCAGATGCGCACATACCGCGATCCTCGACGTCTGGTCGTCTCCGCCGAACCCTCCTTCGCCACCTCCTGGCTGGTACCGCGGCTGGAGTGGTTCCGCACCATTCATCCAGGCATCGATGTGCTGATCGACTCATCCCTTCGCCTAGCGGATCTTGAGAAGGGAGCGGCGGACGTGGCGATTCGCTTCGGCGCCTTGCCGCGCGAGGGGGAACTGGCATACAGGCTGTTCGACGAGCAGCTTGGTGCCTTTTGCAGTCCATCACTGACCACGAGCCACGATGGATTGCGGCAACTGGATGACCTGTCTCGCGCCACCCTGATTCACTGGGATACGTCAGGCTTGACCTGGGCCACTGCGACTCGGGCCTGGGTGGGATGGGAACCCTGGCTCGAGAAACTGGGAGCCGAGCATATCGATGCTCGACGAGGGATCGGTTTCAGTGACTACAATCTGGCCGTGCAGGCGGCAATTGCAGGGCAGGGGGTCGTCCTTGGCAGCTTGCCGATACTCAGTGATCTGGTTACGGCGGGGCTCCTGGTATGCCCATTTGCGGATATCGTGGAGACGAGTATCGGTTACGACATCGTCGCCACCCAGGACGCCGTCAGGACGAAGCAGGTTCAGAGCTTCATCTCCTGGATCAAAGTGGAGGCGGCAAGTTGCGGGCAGCCGCCCCCAACCGCTACCGCTTCCTCCATGTGAGCAGGACACCCTGGCGGCGTTCCTGGCGCACGCTGACGGTGCTTGGCAGTAGCATGCTGACATACGTTCCCACGGTGTCCTTGGAAAAGGCGCTGATCAAGAAAGACCCCCTAGCTGTCACGTGGGCATCCTGCACGACCCTGTATACTCCGGGAAAAGTGTGGCGTGCCTGGTTGACCTGAGCTGCAAGGGCTATTTCAAGGAAGGGAAGAACGTGGTGTTCCTGCACACCGGGGGCAGTTTCGCGCTGTTCGGCTACCCGGATGCCTTCGGTTTCCCCGACTACCAGGCGTGATGACCGTCCTCTGCCGCTCCTCGGGGCACGCACCCCGGGGAGCGAGCTTCAAGCAAGTCGGTTCTGGCCTTCACGGATATGTCGGTGAGCAAGGATGCGCTCGATGACTCGCCGCTCATCATGGATGCCTTCGGGAGACAGGGTCAGCAGAGGAGACAAATGAAACCACAGATCTTCAACACCTCGGCTGCACAATGGCGATCTCGCCTCGTCCTGCAGTTCGACAGCTTCCGCGCCATCGGCCGTGGCCTGCTGGTGTGCGCCACCATTACTCTGGTGACCACCTTCATTGCCGATCACTACGGGGGGCCGACGCTGCTCTACGCCCTGCTGTTCGGCATGTCGCTGCACTTCCTGAGCGAGGAGGGACCGTGCCGCCAGGGTATCGAGTTTGCCGCGAGTACCGTGCTGCGCCTCGGGGTGGCGCTGCTGGGTGCGCGGATGACTCTCGCTCAGGCGGGCGATCTGGGGTTCGGGCCCTTACTCACCGTGTTGGGGGCGGTGGCGCTGGTCATCGCCATGGGAGCGTTGCTTGCCAGGGCGCTGGGCCTGGATCGCGACCTAGGGCTCCTGACTGGCGGCGCCGTCGCCATCTGCGGTGCGTCGGCGGCCCTGGCCCTGTCGGCGGTGATGCCACGTCATGAGACCAGCGAGCGCAACACCATCCTCACAGTGGTCGGGGTGACCACGCTCTCGACCATGGCGATGGTGATCTATCCGTTGATCGCCGGGGCCCTGCAACTGGCCAATGTCCAGGCGGGGATCTTCCTGGGGGGCACCATCCACGACGTGGCCCAGGTGGTGGGGGCCGGCTACATGATCTCAGAACAGACCGGCGACATCTCGACGCTGGTCAAGCTGGTGCGGGTCGCCATGCTGGTGCCGGCTGTGATGGCCTTCATGTGGCTGTTTCGCGCCTCGCGCCAGGAGGAGGGGGCGGAAGCCAAGGTGCCGATGCTGCCGAGCTTTCTGGTGGGCTTCGTGGTTCTGGTCCTGATCAACAGCCTGGGGCTCATTCCCGAGGCGGTGAACGAGGGGATGTCGACCCTCTCCCGCTGGTGCCTGGTCACCGCCATCGCGGCGCTGGGCATCAAGACCTCGTTCCAGAAACTGGCAGTGGTGGGTTGGAAGCCGGTGATCCTGATGGCCCTGGAGACCTTGCTGCTGCTGGCCGTGGTGCTCGGCCTGGTGGTGTTCGGCGGTCTGGGGACCTGATTGGCTCCCACGTATGAAATCCCTCGAGGAAAAGAGGCATGTCAGCGTCCGCTGACGGGCCTCTTGCGTCCCTGCCCGGAATCGGGAGAAAGGCGTCCCACCCAGCCTGCTTGATTTTATAGACAGTCGGTCTATATTGGTGGGCATGACAGATGCGACCTCCAAGCCACGCCGCGGTCGGCCCCCCAGGGTGCCTCGCGATGATCCTGACACCCGGGCGGCCCTGATCCGCAGCGGCACCGAGGTGCTGACCGAACAGGGCTTCGTCGTCTCCGGTATTGATGGCATCCTCAAGCGCGTCGGGGTGCCCAAGGGCTCCTTCTATTACTACTTCGACAGCAAGGAGGCCTTCGGGCGCGCCGTGATGGAGCATTACGGCACCTACTTCGCCGGCAAGCTGGATCGCCACCTGCGGGATGAGACGGGCTCGCCGCTGGCGCGCATCGCGGCCTTCGTCGCCGATGCCACCGAGGGCATGGCCCGTCACGATTTCACTCGTGGCTGCCTGGTGGGCAATCTGGGACAGGAAGCCAGCGGGCTGCCTGAAGGCTTTCGGGAGTGGCTGCGCACGACACTAGAGGACTGGCAGCAACGCCTGGCCCGCTGCCTTCGTGAGGCGCAGGTGGCCGGCGAACTCGCCGAGAGTGCCGACTGCGACAGGCTTGCCGAGGCCTTCTGGATCGGTTGGGAGGGGGCCGTGATGCGCGCCCGGCTCGAGCGCGGGGCACGCCCCCTGGAGACCTTCATCACGACGTACATGGAGGGGCTGCCGCGCTAGGCGGCGCTCCCTTCGTGTCTTTTATAGACGATCAGTCTATAAACGAAGGGTCCAGCGATGGCTATTCTGTAAATGACCATTCCGTAAATGTCGGTTCTCACAATAGCCGTTTTATAACTACACGTTTTATAAGGAGGATGAAGATGTTCAAGGCCATTCTGATCGAGAAGAACGACGAGGGGCAGCGGGCCGGCGTAGAGACGCTGGACGAGTCTCGCCTGCCGGACGGTGATGTCACGGTTCGAGTCGACTGCAGTACCCTCAACTACAAGGATGCCCTGGCCATCACCGGCAAGGGGCCGGTGGTGCGCCAGTTTCCCATGGTGCCAGGGATCGACCTGGCGGGAACGGTCGAGAGCTCGACGGCCGAGGCCTACCAGCCCGGCGATGCCGTGCTGCTGAACGGCTGGGGCGTGGGCGAGAAGCATTGGGGCGGCCTGGCCGAAAAGGCACGGCTAGACGGCCGCTGGCTGATCCCCCAGCCGTCTGCCTTCAGCGCCAGGCAGGCCATGGCCATCGGTACCGCCGGGTATACCGCCATGCTGTCGGTGATCGCGCTGGAGAAGCAGGGCGTCTCGCCGGATCAGGGCGAGGTACTGGTCACCGGGGCCAACGGCGGTGTGGGCAGCTATGCGATCGCGTTGCTTTCACGGCTGGGCTACCGGGTCGTGGCCTCCACCGGGCGCCTGGAGGAGACGGACTATCTCAAGGAGCTCGGGGCCGAGGAGGTGATCGACCGGGGCGAGCTATCCGAGCCGGGACGTCCCCTGGCCAAGGAACGCTGGGCCGGTGCCATCGATTCGGTGGGCAGCCATACCCTGGCCAACGTGCTGGCATCGACCCGTTACGGCGGCACAGTGGCGGCCTGCGGGCTGGCTCAGGGCATGGACCTGCCGTCCAGCGTCGCACCCTTCATCCTGAGGGGGGTGACCCTTGCGGGGATCGACAGCGTGATGCGGCCCTACGCGGATCGCGTCGAGGCCTGGCGTCGGCTCGGTGAGCTGCTGGCGCCGGAGCAACTGGACGCCATCACCCGGACGATCTCCCTGGAGGAGGCCATCGACACGGCGGGCGAACTGATGGCCGGTCGGGTCCGCGGTCGGGTCGTGGTGGACATGTCGCTCTGACGGCGAGGCAGGGCCGACTCCTGTTGTCTAGCTATACGCAGGGGCACGCCGATGGCGCGCCCCTGCGTCATTACTGCCCCGAAGATCGTCAGGCATCCGACTGATGGGTTTTCGTCTCGTCTTCCAGAACCCTGGGCATATCCCCGCTCACGCAATAGCGATTCCGCCCGGCCTGCTTGGCCCGGTACATGGCATCGTCGGCCGCCTTCATCAGCGTATCGGCGCAATCGCCATCATCGGGATACAGGGACACCCCGATGCTGGCGCCGATGCGCAGTGTGGCGTCTCCCACTGTCAACGGAGGACCCAGGCGCTTCAGCAGCAGGCGGGCGACCTCTGCCGCATCCTCGGGGGCGTTGAGTTCGCTCAGCAGAACGACGAATTCATCACCGCCCTGTCGGCTGACGACGTCCGTCTCTCGTGTCACCTGGAGGAGTCTCTCGGCCACGTCCTTGAGCAGTGCATCGCCGGTTTCGTGGCCGTGCGTGTCATTGATTGTCTTGAAGTTATCCAGGTCGAGGAACATCAGCGCCATCTGCCGTTCATGGCGATGACAGGCTGCGATGGCGAGCTCGAGGCGATCGACCAGCAACCGCCGGTTCGGCAATCCGGTCAGGGTGTCGTGATAGGCCAGGTGCCAGATGGCCTGTTCCTGATGCAGTTGCTCGGTGATATCGCTGAAGGCAATGACGATCGCGCTGGAGTCATCCTCTTCTCGGAGTGGAGCGGCGCTCATGTCGACGGGGAGCCGTGACCCATCCCGGCGAACGAAGGTCTCCTGGTCGCTCCGATAGGGCCGGCCTGCCGCGGTGACGCCCTGGAATTGTTCACTTTGCTCCCAGAGGTCCGGCATGACCTGGTGAGCGTCCCTGCCCAGGAGCTCGTCACGGCGCCAGCCCAGCAGCCGCGAGGCTTCCGAGTTGACCTCCTGGATACACCACTCTTGATCGATCACCAGGATGCCTTCCGCGAGGTTGGCGGTGATCTGGCGGTGGCGATGCGCCTCCCGACGGGCGAGTCGCTGGGCCTCACGACGCATCATGAACAGCCAGGGGGTGGTGGCCGAGGTCGTCAGCGTCACGATGAGGCCTAACAGGTAGACCGCGGTTCTGACAGGCGTGGCGAACAGGTTGGCAGTGGGCATGGCATCGCTCGGCACCAGGGCGGCCACCTTCCAAAAATAGCCGTCATCTGAGCGAACTTCACGGCTTCTTCCATAAGCCAGCGCCGAGCCGCTGCTGGATGCTGATATGTATGGCGATGAAGACGGGTTAACAGTGGTGAAAGTCAGCAAGCCATCCTTGGTATGTAAGCTGCCCGAGTCGTTATCAACCATCTTCTGCCAGGCATCTGGATGATGCTGCGCAAATCCCCCGGGCTTGCCGAACATGAATCCCCATTCTTGGTCTTCAGGGCCCACCAGCCAGTCACCTTGTTGGTTGATCAGCATTGCCTGAGACATGCCACCCAGTATCTGACGGATCCGGTCGAGAAGGTGAGTGGCATCAAAATTGATCACCAGGCTCCCCTGGCGACTGCCGCGGGCGTCGAACAGTGGGGTGCCGGCTCGCAGTGTGGGGCGATAGGGTTTCTCGATCAGGAAGTTCTCGATGTTCAGGTCCATAGGAGAGAGGTATATTTCTCTGGATGATAGGCGAGAAATGTCTTGCATGTAGTAACGATCGGACTTGTTCTGAAGGGCAGATTTCGGTATGGCTTTTGTCTGTCCGTCCATGCTTTCGACCCGTGCACTCTCGGCACCGTCCTTATCTAGCAGGCGTATCTGGAAATAGATTTCTCCTGTATTCATGAAGGCCCTAAACAGTTCTTCGACTCGGTAACGCCGCCTTGCATTCCGAGATTCCACTGCCGTTTTCACGGACGGGGTTCGGGAGAGAAAAAACGTGTCTCTACCGATTGTATCAAGTTGGTTTTCGATCACTCCGGAGGCTGTCTCGACTCTGGCCTTTTCCCTCGCTTTCAGGTTGTCCATGTCCTGGGCAGTGGTCAGGATCAGGACAACCTTAACGATCAAGGTGAACAGCAGCGCGGACAGGCCGGCGATGGCCCCCGTGCGGAAGAGGAGATGGCGGTGGGCGAAGGTCTGCCGATGCATGCCTCGGCCGGGGGCCTGCGTCATGAAGGGTCCTCGTTCAGGGGCTTGCGGTTTTCAGGATGGCCATGCCGACTGGACTCCCTCACCCGTGGCGAGTGCCATCGGTGGTTCATCGGGCGAGTGGGAGGAGCGTTTGACGCGCTCGGGGCAATGCATCCACCAAAAATAATGTATCAGATACTGACCGACAAGAGGCTCTGTCTCCAGCAGGCCGCCTCCACCGGCGGCACGACTACTGGCGGCTGCCCTACCCGCAACGCCGTGAACCGGATCAGCTCGCCTCTGGCAGGTGGAGGATCCACGCTCGGGCCGCGGCTCGCTCTTGGGCAGGGAAGACCCGAACCTCCAGGGGACGGAACAGGCGGCTCTCGAGTTCGGCCAGGGGCCGCAGCCAGGAATGGTCGGTGACCATCGCGACGCGATGGTAGTGCGAGAGCTCTCCGATCTGCGTCAGACCGTAGCCCAGGTCCCGAAGCAGGGCGGTGAAGGTCATCCAGCGCATGTCGTCGATTTCGGCATAGAGGCTGACTTTCGGATGGGCCTGCTTGGCCTGCTCGATGGCATCGATGGCCTGCTGCAGGTCGTCGGCATCCACCTTGCCGCTGGCGCGCAGGGCCACCACATGGGGAGCCTCTCCGGGGATGAGCTCCAGCATCGTTGTCTCCTTGGGCGTTGCCTCCTTTCAGCATAGCGTCCCGGAGGGGGCGCATGGCGACTTCGGAGGCTCGATGGGGAGGGGGTGGCAATTGGGCTATGCTGATGACCATGCCGAAGGCTTGGCATACCCGTCATCTTCAGGGAGAGTAGCCGCATGTCGTTCCGTCCCCTTCTTGCCAGCCTGCTGCTGGCGCTGCCACTGGCAGCCCTCGCCGAATCCCCCAATATCGTGCCGGGCCAGTGGGAGTTCACCAGTACCACCTCAGTGGTTGGTGACCTGCCGATCCCCGACCAGACCGAGAGCCAACAGGAGTGCATCGCCCAGGGCGATATCGATGACGAGGAGTTCAGCTTCATCGAGCAGGAGGAGGGCTGCGAACTGCTCGATCACGAGGTCACGGTCGACGGCATGGACTACCGTATGGTGTGCCGAGCCGAGGGGGGCGAGGCCAGCATCATCGGTCGCATGGACTTCCTCGGCCAGCGGCTCGAGGGCACTGTCGATATCCTGGTCGATTCCGCCGCGGGCGAGCTCAGAATGACCACCGCCATCGAGGGCCAGCGCATCGGTGACTGCTGAACCGGGCTCGTAGAACGTTCCCCAGCTCTATCAGTCCCGGGGAAGCAAGGCTTTCGCATTCCTGGCGCCGGCCTCAGTGGCCGGCAGCCTCCTTGCCCATTTCCCGCTCCAGGCGGCGGGCGACATCGCCGGGCGAGCCGGTACGCCTGGCCAGCAGGTCATAGGCCACCGGCACCACGAAGAGGGTGAACAGGGTGGCCGCGGCCAGGCCACTGAGAATGACGGTGCCGATCACCAGTCGGGTCTCGGCACCCGCACCACTGGAGATGATCAGTGGCACGGCACCGGCCATGGTGGTGACGGCCGTCATCAGGATCGGACGGAGTCGAGTGACGGCGGCATCGACCAGGGCATCGTGGAAGGCGATACCCTGGTCACGCAGTTGATTGGCGAACTCGACGATCAGGATGCCGTTCTTGGCGGCAAGCCCCACCAGCATCACCAGCCCCACCTGGCTGTAAATGTTCAATGACTGTCCCGTGACATGGAGCCCAAGCAGGGCGCCGAAGATGGCCAGGGGGACGGTGAGCATGATCACGAAGGGGTGTACGAAGCTCTCGAACTGCCCGGCCAGCACCAGGAAGACCACCAGTACCCCGAGTCCGAGCAGGAAGGCAGTCGCACCGCTGGCCTCCTGATAGTCTCGCGAGGCGCCCTTGACATCGGTCTGGACCTCCGCGGGCAGAACCTCGGCGACTGCCGCATTGAGGTAGTCGAGGGCCTCGCCGAGCGGGTAGCCATCGGCCAAGTCGGCCTGAATCGTGATCGCCCGGACGCGGTTGAAGCGGTTCAGGGTGCTGGGCCCGGCGAAGTCGGTGAGGGTCACCAGGCTTGCCAGGGGGATCAGCTCGCCGGAGCGTGCCGAGCGGACCAGCAGATTTTCGAGGGAACGCGGGCTCGGTCTGGCCCCCGGCTCGCCCTCGAGGATCACATCGTACTCCTGACCATCATCCACGTAGCGGGTCACGGTGCGCCCACCCAGCAGGGTCTCGAGCGTGCGACCGATCTCGGTGACGGTCACCCCCAAAGCGGAGGCGCGGGTGTAGTCGATGTCCACGCGGAGCTGCGGCTGGTTTTCCTCATAGTCACTTTCCAGGCTCGTCAGGCGGGGATTGTCCTCGCGGATATGTGATATCAGGGTGTCTCGCCATTCGGCGAGTTGTTCATAGGTGCCACCGCCGAGCACGAACTGCACCGGCTTTTCGACGCGCTGGCCGAAGCCCTGGCGCATGACCGGGAAGGCCCTGACGCCGGGCAGATCGGCAAGCCGGCCACGGATATCGGCCATGATCGCCCAGGCGGAACGTCGCGAGTTCCAGTCGGCCAGGTTGACGATCACGAAGCCGCTGTTGAAATTTTCGATATTGCCCCAGCCGCGTGGCGCTCGTACCACGATTCTCTCGATCTCGCCGCTCTCGGTCATCGGCATCAGGCGTGTCTCGATCTCGTTCATGTAGTCGAGCATGTAGTCGTAGGTCGCGCCGGGTGGGCCGTTGACCAGCACGAAGAAATTGCCGCGATCCTCCTTGGGTGTGTACTCATTGGGGAGTTGGCCATTGAGCCAGATCATGCCGCCGATCAGCCCCATGAAAAGCACCAGCACGACCAGTCGCAGCCTGAGGACACGTTCGAGCATGGCCCGATAGACGCGACGCGACAATTCGAGCAACCAGGTCACCGCGGCGGAGATGCGTCCTTCGTGCATGTCGTTCTTGAGTATCTTGGAGGCCATCATCGGCGTCAGGGTCAGCGCCAGCAGGCTCGAGATGGCGACCGCGGCGGCCAGCGTCAGCGCGAACTCCGAGAAGAGTCGGCCGATGTCTCCCTGCAGCAGGCTCAGTGGTATGAATACCGCGATGAGCACCAGGGTGGTGGCGATGACCGCGAAGGCGATCTGCCGGGTACCCCGGAAGGCGGCGACCAGTGGCGTCTCGCCGAACTCCTGCATGCGCCGGTGGATGTTCTCCAGCACCACGATGGCGTCATCGACGATCAGGCCGATGGCCAGCACCAGGGCAAGCAGTGTCAGCAGATTGATCGTGAAGCCCATCACCGCCAGGGCGGCAAAGGAGCCGATCAGAGCGATGGGTACCGTGACGGCAGGAATCAGGGTGGTACGGATATTGCCCAGGAAGATGAAGATCGCGAGGACCACCAGGCCCATGGCGATGAACAGGGTCTGTACCACCTGGGAGATCGCGCCAGCGACGAAAACCGAGGCGTCGAAATTGAGACGCAAGGACATGCCTTCGGGGAGGGTGTCCTGCAGGCGTTGCATTTCCGCCTGCACTTCGCGTGAGATCTCCAGCACGTTGGCGGTGGATTGCTTGCGCATTCCCAGGCCCACCATGGGAACGTCATTGCCCCGGAAGATGGTGCGCTCCTCCACGGCACCGATCTCGACACGTGCGACATCTCCGAGACGCACCAGGTAGCCATCACTCCCCTCATCGAGGACCAGATGGCGGAAGTCATCGGGTGTGGCGAAATTGCGCGGCAGCCGGACGATGAACTGGCGTGACCGGGACTCGATGGCGCCGCCGGGCAGTTCGACGTTTTCCTGCCGCAGGGCGGCTTCCACGTCGCCTGCCGTCAGGCTGCGGGCCGCCAGGGCATTGGCGTCGAGCCAGATACGCATGGCGTAGTCGCGTCCGCCCCCGACGATGACCCTGGATACCCCCGGCTGCACCGAGAAACGATCGACCAGGTAGCGGTTGGCGTAGTCGGTGAGCTCGGCCATGGTGAAGCGCTCTCCGGAGAGCGACAGCCACAGCACGACATCATCGCTTGAATCCGCCTTCTGCACCTCGGGGGGATCCGCTTCCTCGGGCAGATTGTCGAGAGAGCCTGAAATGCGATCGCGGATGTCGTTGGCGGCCGCATCGATGTCCATGCCCAGCCCGAATTCCACGTTGATGCTGGAGCGGCCGTCTTCGCTGGAGGAGGAGATCACCTCGATGCCGGCCACCCCGGAGATCCGGTCTTCCAGAACCTGAGTGATTCGGGTCTCCACCACGCTGGCCGAGGCACCCGGATAGCGGGTGTCGATGCCCACCACGGGTGGATCGATCGATGGGTATTCCTGCAGTGGCAGCCTCTGCAGGGCCAACAGGCCGAAGGCCACGATCAGGGCGGCGAGGACGGTGGCCAGTACCGGCCTCTGGACGGAGATGTCGGAAAGACGCATCAGCTATCCTTCTCGGATTCGTTGCGAGCCTGCAGAAGGATGTCGGGTACGCTGGTGTCCCCGTCGAGGATGCCGATAAGGCGTGCCTCTCCTCCGTCGCGGACCCGTTCGGTGCCATGGGCGACCACCAGGTCATCTACCGCCAGGCCCTCGAGGATCTCCACCTCGCCCTCGCGCCGCGCGCCGATCCTGACCTCACGTTTCTCGACCCGATAGGTCTCTCCCTCGCCCTGGAGCACCAGCACGAACTGGCGCTGACCCTCGGGTATCAGTGCGGCCTCAGGCATCACGACCGCGTTTCGCGGGGAGAGCTGCAGTGTCACCTGCATCAGCATGCCGGGGCGCAGGCGCAGTTCGGGGTTGGCGAGTTCGGCACGCACCGCCAGGTTGCGGTTGACGGGATCGACGCGGGTGCCGAGGCTCGCGATCTCTCCATCGAAGGATGCGTTCGGGAAGGCGGCGCTTGTGGCGGTCAATGACAGGCCGGGTTCCAGCATCCCCAGCGAGACCTCGGGTACACCGAAATCCAGGGTCATGGTGTCGAGCTTGTCCAGAGTCACCAGGTCCGTCCCCGGGGTGACCAGGGTGCCGACACTGATGTCGCGGAAGCCGACTCGCCCACTGAAGGGAGCGAGAATCCGGTAGTTGGCGAGCCGCGCCTCCAGGGCCTGGATTTCCGCCTCGACCTGCCGCAACCGGGAGCGGGCATCTTCTACATCGGCGCGCGGAGCCAGGTTGCGGCTTTCCAGCTGGTTCAGGCGGGTGACGGTATTGCGCCGCTCATCGCGCAATGCCTGAGCAGAGCGCAGGTCTGCCTGTTCCTCGCTGTCATTGAGCTGGAGCAGCAGCTGGCCTGTTTCCACTTCCTCACCGTCACTGAAGCTCACCTCGGCGACCAGCGCCGTCACGGTGGAGGAGAGCGTCACGCTCTCGTCGGCGCGCAGGGTGCCCAGTGCCTCCAGAGGATCGGACCAGGGCTCCAGGGAGGCCCTGGCACCTATCACGGCGGTGGGCTGCTGAGCGGCCAACAGAGAAGAGAGCATCAGCAGGGCCAGGGCAATCAGCAGGGACAGGTGAGTTCGCGATCGAGTCATGGAGTGCGTTCTTGTCGTTGATCGATGAGCAGGTGCCAGGTCACTCGGATCACCCCTTTCAGCCTGAACGGTCGGTGATGGACGGGTGATGTCAGGCTGTGACAGCACGGTCTGTCATCACAGTCTTACATCGCAGTGTGAAAACAATGCACGAGTGTCCGAGCGTACTCTTAATGTACAATTCTTGTACAGAAATTTCCAGTCCACAAGGGAGGCGAGTCGGTGGTCGGCGGCAGCCCGGTGGGCTGCTAGAATGCGCGTCCTGGATCGATTCCCCGCGGGAGGCCAAGGCCGTGACATACGATGTGGTGGTGATCGGCGCCGGTGCCGCCGGGCTGATGTGCGCGATGACCGCCGGCTACGCCGGACGGCGGGTGCTGGTGGTCGATCATGCCAACAAGGCCGGCAAGAAGATCCTGATGTCCGGTGGGGGGCGCTGCAATTTCACCAACCTGGCCTCGGGTCCGGCGAACTTCTATTCGGACAATCCGGCCTTCTGCATCTCGGCACTCAAGCGCTACCGGCCCGAGCACTTCGTCGAAATGGTGGATCGCCACGGCGTGGAGTATGTGGAGAAGGCGCCGGGCCAGCTGTTCTGCGCTGAATCCTCCAAGGAGATCCTGAGGGTGCTGATGACCGAATGCGACTGGGCCGGCGTGACGGTCCGCCTGAAGATGTCCATCGAGCGCGTCGAGCGGGCCGGGGAGGGCATGCGGCTCGCCACTTCGGCAGGATGCATAGACGCCGGCGCCGTGGTGGTGGCGTGCGGTGGGCTCTCCATTCCCACCATGGGCGCCAGCGGGTTCGGTCATGACCTAGCCCGGCAGTTCGGCCTCGGGGTCACCGATACCCGGGCCGCCCTGGTGCCCTTTACCCTCAGCTCGCACTGGAAGGCCCGGGCGGAGGCCCTGGCAGGGGTCAGCCTCGAGGTGGCGGTGACCTGCCGAGGGCGCTGCTACCGTGAACCGATGCTCTTTACCCATCGCGGACTCTCGGGCCCTGCCATGCTGCAGATATCCAGCGTCTGGCAACCCGGTGATTTCCTGTCCATCGACCTGCTGCCCGGCCTCGATGCCTTCGAGGCCCTGGCCTCGGCACGTCGAGAGACTCCCCGGCGACGGCTTTCCACCTGGCTGGCCGAGCACCTGCCGAAGCGACTCGCCCAGGCGCTGGTGGAGTGGCATGGCGATGATGGGGTGCTGGCCGAGTGTTCCAATGAACGACTGGCAGCCTGGGCCTCGCGTCTTGATGACTGGCGCGTGAAGCCTGCCGGCACAGAGGGCTGGCGCACCGCCGAGGTGACGATGGGCGGGGTGGATACACGTGCACTCTCGTCGAAGACCTTCGAGGTCACGGGGCTGCCTCAGTTGCGCTTCATCGGCGAGGTGCTGGATGTCACCGGCGAACTCGGTGGCCATAACTTCCAATGGGCATGGGCGTCCGGCGTGGCGTGTGGCCTGGACCTCTAGCGTCATCCCGTTCGAGGCCGGACAGCCAGGCCTTGGGGAACATCTTTGTCTCGCATGACGGACTCGGAGATCCCCAGATACTTCACGATTTGCGGGGCGCCGGCGTTCCTGGCTCAAGCCCTGGCCGATGCGATTGACATGTTCCCGGGTAGGATGGACAGTGGGGGGATGAGTCTGGACACAAACGAATCTCACTCCCAAGATCATGGCATCTCGGTCGCGTTGTCAGGGGAGCGGCTCGATGCTGCCATCGAGCGGCTTGCCGCTGCCAATGCTGTCGCCGGGGTATCGCCCGTATTCGAGGTTCTCGATCCGGCCCGCGCGTTGATGTTCGATGCCGAGGGCATGGATGTCCTATATGCGCGGATACCGTCGCTCGAGGCCGCCGGGTTCTTCCGCGGCAGCGACTGGGATTATCCTCAGACGCTGGTGCCCTCCCTCGCCGTTCGTACGGTTCGTCATGGTGACCCGGTAGCCACCCTGGTGGAAAGCCTCAGTCAGATTCGCTTGCTGGCGGTGGCCAGTGGCGACTATGTACATCCCTCGATCTCTGCAGAGCACGCCCATCACTTTCTCGCTCAAGTGATGGCCATGAACCTCGACCTTCTGGTCAGCGACCTGCAGGAGGGCGACCGCCTGCGGCCCGAAGGGCTGGGGTTCGCCGTCCAGAACCTTTACCACTACCTGCTTCGGCATCTGGGTTATGAAAACCTTCTGGAACACCTGGTCGCCGAAGTGTGGCGGGTGCTGGCGCAACGACCGGTTCAGGTCGGCGGCGTCAAGCACATGGTGACCCAGATTGCCGCCTGCCTGCACAAACCCGATACCAAGATGGGTGAGGTCGGGGATGATGCGCTGCGACTGATCAATGCCGTGTTCAGCCCCACCGAGGGTTGCCGCGAAGATCCCGGTTTCGACGCCTACGGCGAGCGGCTTGCGGGCATGGACGACGCGACGCTGTTGCAGGAGGCCATTGCCTTCGCACAGGCCATGCACAGCACCGGCCTGGTCTCGCCCTACATGCCGGGCTTCATCCGTTATCTGCGAACTCGATGGAACGCCTTGATCCCCACGGCGCTGGGCCTCAGCTACACCGGCGCAGATGCCTTTCACTGTTATCCGGCGTTGATTCATACCCTGATCGACGAGGCCCTGTTCGCCGAGACCAGTCAGGCGGTCTACGGCCTCGCCATGATGCTCGAGCGGGGCATTCTTTACTCGCCAGCGGTGGCTCCGTCGCTGTGGCGGCAGCTGAGGTTGACCCTCTGCGACGCGGCGGCCCAGAAGATCGTCAGTGTCTTCGGGACCCGTCGCGCTCCGGAGTGCTTCCTGCTTGCTGACGTCCTGAACGTCCTCGGTCAACCCCTTGGCGTGGGTCAGGGCAATTACCCCACCTGCCAGTCCACGCGCGCCCTGTCCATGTGGGCCTACGGTGCCCCGGCCGACCTTCTCCGGATGGTCGCCTGGGCGGCACGCGATGACGAGATCGTGATGCGCTTCGAGGGCGACAACGTCTCCTCGCGGGAACTCGGGGCCGGTCTGGCGAGCGAGCCTCCCGTGGACGTGGACGCTGTCTCGTTGCTGACCGTCCCGCATCTGGATCGCATATATTTCGAGATGGGGCGCCGCAGTGCCGGGCGGGGAGAGGATCCTCACAAGTGGGTCAATGCCGAGTTTCATGGCGATCAGGTCGGTCACGGGTTCAGCATCGCTGTCGATGTTTTCACGGGAAAGCTGAAGGATTTCGAGGGTTTCATCCGGGCCTTCTATGCATCTTATCACCCTTACTATAATGGCAATATTCCGGTCATCAGTCCGCAACCTGCTGGTATTGCCGTGACCGATAGCGCCACGCGTTTTCTCGGTTGGCACGCGATCACGATCCAGCGTCTTGCACTGGACCCGAGCAGGGTCATGCGCGTGTATTTCTTCAATCCCAACAACGATAGTGGACAAGACTGGGGGCAGGAAATCGTCACCTCGACCCAGGGGAATGGCGAGCTATATGGCGAGGCCTCTCTGCCCGTGGCCGAGTTTGCTTCACGGCTTTACGTCTTTCATTATGATCCACTGGAAATGGGCGATCCCGCTACCGTACCGGTGGATGAAGTACACCGAGCCATGCGCCTGGCCCGGGATAGTTGGGCAACGGAGCGCTAGCGAGAAAATGTTTGCAATTCATTGTTTTGAACCATCAAGTTTCGGGGATGATGCCCTGATTTCCTATTCGATGGCTGAGCCGTTACACTGATTTTCATGATTGAGGCTGCAAGGACTCACGAGCGGACCATCGCGAATTGCGCGAGCCGTAGCGCACATGCCGCCAGGCCGCCTAGCCCTTGTGAAACGACCCTTGTGAAACGACAGTGCCCAGCGGCTCAGCTCACCGAGTGCGCACTCTGATTTGAGTGCAAATCTCTCACATAAACTGCAAGGAGAATATCGATGTCACCAGTAACAGAAGCCGAATTACCCCCGGAAGTTGCGGCCTGGACCGATCCGTCGATGGATTCGGTTCGCGGAACGGAGACGCCCAAGGATCCTAACAAGGGCTACATTGCCCTGCTTGGCTGGAGCGTCAATGCCATCAAGGCGGCACAGAAGTTTGACCGCCGCTACGTGGTCGTTGCACCCGAGTGGGCTGAGGATTTCTGCACGGCAAACAAGATCCCGTTCATTGCCTGGGATTTTATTCGCCTGAACGATCGATCCATGGAGATTGCCGAAAGACTGAAGGCGGAAGGCGTTGATGTCGCCATCCCACTGTTCGAGGAAACCGTCGAATGGTCAGGTGCGATCAACTCCGTCCTGATGGACAGCCCCCGCATGTACGGGCAATCCATCCTGTTCCGCGACAAGGCGCTGATGAAGCGTCGTGCTCAGCTTGGCGGCATTCGCGTGGGTATCTTCGAGGAGGCACACGAGAAGGAAGATGTCGTTCGCTTCATGAAGCGCGTCAACCAGACGCTGCTCAAGCTTGACGGCGACCCCGATGACCCGATTCACGTCAAGGCCTTCGACAAGGCAGGTTGCCTCGGCCATCGCATGATCCGCACGATGGAAGAGATCGAATATATACCGGACGAAGAGTATCCGTTGTTGATGGAAAGTCACCTGGACGGCTGGGAGTTTGCCGTCGAGGCCTGGATCCATGATGGCAAGATCAAGTTCCTCAACATTTCCGAATACGTGACATTGGGCTATTCGGTATTCGTTCCTGCCACCAAGGAACTCGAGAGCTGGCGCAGTGCCATTACCAAGCAGATCGAGAAGCTGATCAAGACCTTTGACATCCAGTTTGGTCTGATTCATCCCGAGTATTTCGTGACAGCAGACGGCGAGATGTACTTCGGCGAGGTCGCCTATCGTCCGCCCGGGTTCAAGGCCTTCGAGCTTATCGAGCGCGCTTACGGGTTCAATGCCTATCAGGCATCTATGATCGTCTTCGATCCCAAGAGCACCAAGGAAGAGGTCGATAACTTCTTCCCCCGCGAAGTGGTCGATGCGAAGGGCTATGCAGGTTGCTTCGGCGTTTATCCGCGTCGTCGTGTCGTCAGCAAGCTCGAGATGCCAAAGGAAACCATCGAGCATCCGTACTTCGATTTTCACGAACTGGTCCCGCCAACCGAGGAGACGGTTCCGGATCGCGCAGCCTTCGGCACGCACTGGGGCCTGTTGTTCTTCTACGGTGATGACCCGATCAAGATGCGGGATCTGCTCAAGGCCCAGGAAGACCTGGACTTCTATGTCTAGTCATCCGCTTTAGGCAAGCCCTGAATATGGGGCTGCACGGTGACATGAGGCAGGGCTTACGCCCTGCCTTTTTCATAGGTATATGAATCAGCCAGTTACATGCACCATTGCCGAGTGCATGCGTCACAGATAGCGGCCACCCGACGCGACCAGCACCGTGATCATTCCGATGATCAGGTTGATGCCGATCAACCGCCGGATCTGGGCCAGCTGCTTGCCGCCCATGGGCCAGTCCTCGCTGGCTACGGCCCGCCCCAGTCGCGGAAAGGGGGCGAACCAGATGTGCAGGAAGATCGCCATCATGGAAAGCCCCGTCGCCAGCATCAGGTGAACATGGGCGGCGGCGCCGCCCATGCCGCCGAACACCCCGAAGATCATCCACAATCCCGTTGTCAGCAGGACGGCCATGCTGGCCCATACCCAGGGGAAGAAACGCTTGAAGACGTGATACCAGAGCGTCAGCCGCTGGGGTGGCTCGAGCAGGTCCCCGGCGACCGGACGCAGGATCACCCAGGCGAAGAACATGCCGCCGACCCAGATCACGGCGGCGAGAAGATGCAGGCTGAGGGCTAAGGACATGATGGGGGGCTCCTTCAGGGCCGGGCTGCTGGGGAAATCAGCGCTGGGGGGAAATCTCGGGGGAAATCCAGGCGGCCAGGGTGACTCAGCTCAGCAGGTCACGGGCCTTCTTGGCGAACAGGGCGCCGGTCGTCAGTCGGCGGGCCAGGCGCATCGCTCCCCTGGGGCGTCTCAGGCCGTGATAGAGGATGACCCCGCCCACCATCAGCAGAGGGGTCTTGAAGCACACCACGGTCTGCCAGCCGTGGTCGATGGCCTGTCCTGCCATCTGCCAGCGGCGGGCGGCCACCAGCAGGTCGATGCGCTGCTGTTCGATGTCATGCTCGAGATCTGCCTTGCGTTCAAGGCGTTCAGAGCGATTCACGGGATGTCTCCACCAGTTCGCGATCCGTGGCCAGATGGCGAAGGGTGCCGGCCAGCAAGGTGCGACGTCGGGCCAGTTGCATCACTCGCAGGCCAAGCAATGCACCACTGCCAAGCAGCACAAGAGCGCTCACTCCGATGGCGGCAAGGCGGTGGGTTTCCCAGAACGCGACGATCACCAGGGTGGTGAGCACGCCGATGCCCAGCAGCAGCAGGATGAGGCTCAGCCCCGCCAGCAGCAGCAGGCCGAACAGCCGTGCGCGTTCCTCCTCGAGCTCGAGCACGGCGAGGCGCAGACGCGTCTCGCCGATGGCCAGCAGGCTGCCGAGCAGACGCTTGCCTGCTCCGAACAGCCGTTGAGCCGGTCCCTGGCTCGACGCCATCAGCGCCGCCCGATCAGCATGCCGACCACCACGCCCACGGCGGCCCCGATGCCGATGCTGGTCCATGGATTGTCGTGCACATAACGGTCGCAGGCGTCGACTTGCTCGGTCATGTTGTCGCGAGCCTCGCCGTAGAGACGTTCTCCGCGAGCCTCGAGTCGCTCGCGGGTGTCCTTCAGCCGCTTCTCTGCCCGGTCACGCAACTCCTTGATATTGCTTCGGGAGTCATCGGCAGTGGCGTTGACCAGCTCCTCGATGGTCTGGGTGAGATGCTGCAGGTCTTCTTTGAGTTGCTGGGTGGACTCGCTGGTGCGGGAGTGTTGACTGGTCATCGGGTCTTCCTTTGACGGTTAATGACTGGGTCAGCATAGCAGTCGGCCTGGTGTCTACAAAGTACCCGGCCCTGCGCAGCTCTCATCAGGGCTCCAGGCTTCGGCCAGAGAACAGCGGATTGAGGCTGAAGCCCAGGCTCAGGCGATTGGTGCGCTGGTCGTAGTCGATCAGGCTCTCGCCATAGCCATGGTAGTACTGCACATGCCCGCGGACACTGCCGAACAGTGGCCAGGAGTAGTCCAGTTCTGTGCCCATGTTGCCGAGGCTAGGGTTGCCGAGGAGCATCAGGCTGAGCTCGTTGTCACCGCCGAACCGACGGGCCACGGTGATGTCGCCATACCCGAGGTACTTGTGGATATCGGGGTTGTCGTCCTTGCCCTCGGGCTCCGGAATGCGCCATTGGGGCGCCAGGGTCAGGGCCCAGTCGTCGTTGACGAGGGTCGATTCGAAAATCAGCCGGTTCCAGCTGCGTGATAGCGCCCCTGTGCGGCCGTTGGACTGATGATTGAACGACAGGCGATTGTTGATGTTGGTCCAGCCCAGCATCGAGGTTCGGTTATCGAAGTCGATGAACACCTCGGGCTCGTAGTTGGTCTCGCGGAAGGGCGAGGAGGCAGCCGCGTTGAAGGCCTGCCACCAGCTGCGTTGGGTATAGCCGAAATTCAGGTCGCCGCCGTAATCGCCGAAGATATCCTCCATCAGGTTGAACTTGACGCTGAACTGGAACTTCATCTCCACCCGGTCAGAATCGCTGCCATCGCTGATCTCGCGAAAGACTTCATCGTTCGGATGGGTGTTATAGCTCAGGGGGAACCAGTAGTTGCGCCGATGGGTGGTGATGGCATAGGGGTTTATTGCGGAGGCGCGTTCGAGCTGGCGGCGCTCGTCCACGGCTTCATCGAGTTCCTGTTCGGCGTCCTCATCGGTGCGGGCGGCAATCTGGGAGGCCATGCTCTTGTCGGCCTGCAGCTGTTGGCGCAGTTCGCCCATCTCCTCCTGAAGCTCCGAGATGCGGGCTTCGATGGCCTGTCGCTCCATCTCGCTCAGCGACCCGGCGGCCAGGGTGTTGCCGGTCAGGCTCGCCATCAGCAGCAAGGCAGCAAAAAGGGAACATCGGGCAGAGAGCATGGCCAGACACCTTGTGGCAGTTGACGAACCGTTTCTATCACGCCAGTCAGCCAAGTCAACTGTGCTATCGAGGCGACAGACGGGCATTGCCTTGCTGACCTGGCAGGTCGAGAATCGTTCAAGGCTCCATCATAACCGAGGCTGTCCATTGAGTGCCCTTGATTATCACTGCCGTCGACGATCTGCCCTGCGGTGCAGCCTGATGTTGCTCTTCCTGTGCCTGGTGGTGGGACTTGTTGTCGCCATGCCATCGCTGGCTCAGGACGTGGCAGTTCAGGCCGATACCTCACGGGCGCTACCCACTCGCGATGAGATCGAGGCACGGCTCGAGGAGCGCCAGCCTGCCGAAGGCGATACGCCTACCGATGACGACCAGCGTGATATCGAGGCGCTGCGGGCGGCCCTCGACGGGGTGGAGCGCCTGGCGGCGGTCAGAGAACAACTGGCCAACCTCGATGCACGGGTCCGCAGTGCCCCAAAGGAACTGCAGCGGATCCAACAGGAGCTTGGTGACATTGAACAGATCGATCCGAAAACGTCCTTCGCGGAACTGGAGGGCCTGTCCGTAGAGGGTCTGGAGACGCGCCGCAGTAACGCTGAGCAAGCCCTTTCCGACGTCCAGGACAGGCTTGCCGAGGTTACATCGCTGCTACTGAATGCCCAGACCCTGCCGGAGCGGGCCCAGCAGGCCATCGGCGAGGCGATGAAGGTGGCCGATGAACGTCGTCGACAACTGGAGACTCTGGTCGATGGCCAGGTGGGTGAGGACGACCCCTTGCGCTGGCAACTGCGCCTCGAGAAAGAGCTGGCCGAGCAGACCATTAAATTGCACCAGCGCCAGTTGGAGACCAACAGTCGACTTCGCGAGCTGGATCAGGAGCATCGTGATCTGCTCGAGCGCCAGGTGGCCAGCCAGGAGGCTCGGCTGGCCATGCTCCAGGGCATCATCGATCGTCGCCGTCGAAAGGAGTCGGAGCAGGCCATCGCCGAGGCGGTCAGCGGAGAAGGTGAGGGCGTCATCGGACATCCCGTGGTCCGCAATGCCCGGGAGATCAACCGCAACATGAGCCTCGATCTGCTGCGCTCCACCGACCGGGCCAACAGCCTGGCGCGGGAAGGTCTCGAGGTGCGTCGCCAGTTCGACCGGGTACGCCAGCTCCAGCGCAGCCTAAATGAACAGATCGATGCCATCCGGGGCAGCATGCTGCTGTCACGAATCCTGCGCGAGCAACGACTGACGCTTCCGAAGGTGGAAGTGCAGCGTGACCTGCAGAACGAGATCGCCGACCTGCATCTCAAGCAGTTCGAACTCGGCCGCCAGCGGGATCTGCTGCGCGAGGGCGAGAAGCTGGCACGCCAACGGATCCAGGAGGCCGATGCCGAGGCCTCGCCGGCCCTGGTCGATTCGCTGCTCGGCCTCTACCAGGCCCGTCGTGAACTGGTCGACCAGCTGGAGCAGACCTATAGCGAGATGCTCAGCGCGGCCATCGACCTTCAACTCAACCAGCAGCAAATGAGGGCCACCAGCCAGGAGCTGCGGGCCACTATCGACGAGCAGCTGTTCTGGATCGCCAATACCCGTCCCCTGGGCCTGACCTGGCTTCGCAACCTGCCGGAGAACTTGGCCCTGGAGTGGCGAGAAGGGGAGTGGCGCGTCGTGCTGCCGGTGAACTGGCGGCTTCCGGATGTCCGGGCCCTGCTAGGCGTGCCGGTTCTGCTGGTGGCGCTGGGAGTGGTCGTCTGCCGACGTCGTATCCGGGTGCGGTTGGCGCATCTACATCAGGAAGTCGGCCGCCTCGAGCATGACTCTCAGTGGCATACCCCGCAGGCGGTGACGCTCAATGCCCTGTTGGCTCTGCCCGGGCCCCTCTGCCTGGTGGCGGGAGGCCTAGCCCTGTCGCTGGGCACGCAGGGTGTGGTCCAGGGGGTCGGCCAGGCCCTGCTGCACCTGGCCCTGGCCTGGGCGGTGCTCACCTGGGCACGTAACCTGCTGGTGTCGGGCGGGGTGGCCATGCGTCATTTCCACTGGCCCTCCGATTATGTGGCCTCGCTGCGCTGGTGGCTTCTGTGGCTGGGGGTGGCGCTGGCGCCGGTCCTGCTGATCACTCCCCTGGCCCGCGGCGCGGACATCGAGCTGAACCAACGGCCTATCGGCCTGACGCTGTTGCTGTTTGGCCTGCTGGCCATGAGCCTGGTGCTGACCAAGCTGATCCTGGCCCATGTGCCCTTCTTCGGAGTCAAGATGTTCCGCCTGTTGCTGGGGCTGGTCATTGCGCTGGTCCCTCTGGCGCTGGCGGGACTGATCCTCTACGGGTTCGAGTATACGGCCTTGAGCCTGGTGGGACGCTTCGTCATCTCGCTCTACCTGCTGGGACTCTGGGTCCTGGTGGAGGCCACGGTGATTCGTGGCCTGGCCGTGGCCGCTCGGCGGCTGGCCTATCGCCGAGCCCTGGCACGGCGAAATACCCAGGCTCAGGAGGGTGTTGAGGGCCTGGAGGTCGTCGAGGAACCTCCGCTGGACATGGATCAGGTCAATCAGCAGTCACTGCGACTCTCCAAGTTGATCCTGCTGATCGGGTTCATTCTGGTGCTCTACCTGGTGTGGTCGGACCTGCTCTCGGTCTTGAGTTACCTGGAGCAGGTCTCCCTCGTCGCGCCCGGGGAGGGCCAGGCGGCGGAGACGCTCACCGACATGGTCTCGGTGGCCGATATCATCACCGCCCTGCTGGTGGTGGTGCTGACCCTGATGATGGCGCGCAACCTGCCGGGCTTGCTCGAGGTAATGGTGCTCTCGCGTCTGGAGCTCAAGCAGGGCAGCGCCTATGCCATCAGCTCACTGCTTGCCTACACCATCGTCGGCGTCGGTGTGGTGTCGGCGCTGGGGAGCCTTGGGGTCTCCTGGAGCAAGCTGCAGTGGCTGGTGGCGGCACTGGGTGTGGGCCTGGGGTTCGGCTTGCAGGAGATCTTCGCCAACTTCGTCTCGGGGCTGATCATCCTCTTCGAGCGGCCGGTTCGCATCGGCGACACCATTACCCTGGGCAACCTCACCGGCACGGTGAACAGGATCCGCATCCGCGCCACCACGGTGACCGATTTCGACCGCAAGGAGATCATCATTCCGAACAAGACCTTCATTACCGACCAACTGATCAACTGGTCGCTCTCCGACACGGTTACCCGGGTGGTGCTCCTCTACGGCGTTGCTTACGGCTCGGATCACCGGCTGGTTCATCGCCTGCTGAGTCAGGCGGCCGACGAAAATCCTCGGGTGCTGACCGACCCTGAGACCCAGGTCTTCTTCATGAGCTATGGGGAGAGCACCCTGGACTTCGAGTTGCGCATCTTCGTGAACAGCCTCGGCGACCGGCTGTTCGCCACCGACGAGATCAATTGCCGGGTCGGCGAGCTGTTCGCCGAGCATGGCATCGACATCGCCTTCAACCAGCTCGACGTCTGGCTCCACCGTGCCGGCAATGAAACGAGAAAGGTCCAGAGTCTCTCGACTCACCAGCAGACCTTCCCCGACCATCCGCCCCCTGGAACGAAGGGGGATCCAGGCGACCTCGATGCTGGGGGAGATAGTGGCGGCGGTGATGGCGGTGACGCCGGACGTTGATGCCTGCCGGCGATGCATGACGTGATGTAAGCACGCGGCGGCGAGTTCGATAGACGTGGCGCCCTCAGCGCCTCACGGCGTGAAGAAGGAATTCCCGGTTGCCGTCGCCACCGAGCAGCGGGCTCGGTTGCCAGTGCAGGATGTCGAAGTCGAGGTCACGGCAGGCGGCTCGGATGCGAGACTCCACCGCGTCGAAGTGGCTGGGGTCGGTCACGAGGCCTCGCTGGTTGACGCCGCCCCGGCCTACCTCGAACTGAGGCTTGACCAGGCTCAGCAGTTCCCCGCCCGGTGGGAGCAGGGCGGCGAGCTCGGGCAGGATCAGCGTCTGCGAGATGAAGGAGACGTCCATCACGGCCAGGTCCGGGCCCGCGGCCTCCAGAGCCGCGAGGACCCGTTTCAATCGAGGCTCGTTCGCCATGGCGCGAGCGTTGAGGCCTTCCAGGCAGGTCACCCTGGGAGTCTGGCGCAGGCTCTCGTCGAGCTGGTCGTGGCCCACCTCCACGCCGATCACATGACGGGCGCCATGGCGCAGCGCGCAGTCGGTGAAGCCCCCGGTGGACTGGCCCACATCGAGCACCAGTCGGCCCGATAGCGAAAACCCGAGCGACTCGATCAGCGCCTCCAGCTTGAGGCCAGCTCGGGATACGTAGCGATCCTCGGGGTCCTCCTCCACCGTAAGGCTCGTGGTCTCCGGCAGTCTCTCACCGGGTCTCTTCAGCGGCGCCCCGCTCTCAGTGAGGCGCACCCGGCCATGACGAATGAGCCGCTGGGCGCGGGTGCGGGAACGGGCCAGGCCCCGGGTGACGAGCAACTGATCGAGACGTGGCATGGCGGCTCCGGCGAGGCGTTGGCGGAAGACATATTATGTCATACCGCGCTGCCCGGCCGATGGAAGTCGCCCGGCAGGAGGACCTATACCCCCTCGTCGGCTTGCATGTCCACGGTGGGTATCCGGTCGCCGCCCCAACTGCGGTGGATATAGCCGATCACCCGGCCCAGCTCCTCCTGGGTGATCTTGGCCAGCTCCCCCCGTTCCAGCGGATCATAGTGGTAGATGTAGAGGCGCGAGGCGAACTGCTCGAAGGGCAGGGAGGACTCGCCGAAGCGCTCGCCGGAATCCGCCGTGCTCACCTTGATGCCGTCGCCCCAGTCCTGGCCGCTGTCATTGTTGGGGTTGAAGAAGTAGACCCGCATCTCGTCATTGGGGTCCAGGGTGGCTCGCAGGATGGTGATGGCGTGCCAGCCGATGAAGCGGGCGGCGCTGTCGGTCACGGCGATGCCCGCCGGCTGGGGGTGGATCAGCGGCTGGTTGCCGTTGTAGAAGGGGTGATAGCTGGCATAGAAGTGGCGCAGGAAGTCATCCACCTCATGGAGCTTGCCGGTAGCCACGTCGACATTGATGCGGAAGCCGCGACCCGCCCACCAGCCGTGGAACTCCGGGTTGACCCAGCGGTGTGGGTCGCCCTGGCGGCCGATGCAGCGCCGGATCATTTCCGCATAGATGCGATCCAGATGAGGCACCACGATCAGCGACACCGGGTCGAGGTCCATGGGCAGTGACTGAGCAACGCCGGACAGGCTCGCCATCGAGGAGAGTGGCATGCCCTCGAAATGGATGATGATGTCATCATCACGTGCCGCCCAGGCCACCATCTGCAGCAGGTAGTCAGGGTCGTTGTAGGCCCACATGGAGAGGGCGCGTGCCGACTGGCAGGTGGGGTTGTTGCCCTGACCCACACCCAGCGGCAGGCCCAGCATGCACAGCACGCCCTCCAGCAGTCGCGCACGCGGCGAGACGGTCTCACCGAAGGCCATGTTGAGGCACGCCTGGGACCATTCCGACAGGGGCATCCCCAGCTGTCGCCACATGGCCGGGGCCACCGGCGGCTGATAGAAGATGCCGCGCTCGAGCGTCAGCGCCAGGCCATAGGCGGCCTGCGGGGTGGAGGGATAGACGCCTCCGCGGATCAAGGCATGGACCAGTTCGCGGTAGCAGAGCAGGCAGTCACGGCCGGTGGACGAGAGCCCCAGCGCTTCTGCCAGCAGGTGGTCGCTGTGGTCCAGCAGGTGGCGAAGCAGCACCGGGTGGTAGGCGGAGACCAGGCCGGTGTCGTGCATGGCCCGGGCGAAGCCGGTGGCTTCGCCCTGAAGGGCAGCGGCGTCCATGCTGGACAGGCGCTCGCGGTAGAGCTCAAGGCCCGGGTCCTCACGGCTGGCCCGGGTCGGGGCGAACAGCGAACTGACCAGGCGGTCGGCACCCTGGCCGCTGGAACCGAGGTCGATGTCGGGGTTCGCCTGGCAGATGGCGATCTGGGTGACCATCTGCTTGACCGGTTCCACCTGGATGGGACGCTGTTCGATGATCCGCCAGATCTCCTCGATCAGGCGGTCGATGATGTGCTCGTAGCCGATGCGTTCGGCCAGACGGCTGAACAGGTTTCTGGGCAACTGCGCCAGAGGTCCCTGGGTCTCGCGTTCCGCCTCGGTGGGGGTGCCGAACAGCAGCCAGAGGTTGATGGCCATCACCTGGGTCAGGTAATTGTGCGCCTGCTCCATCGAGACTTGCGGGTGCAGGTAGACGCCCTTGGCCACGGCCAGAAGCCGCAGTTCACTGAGTGCCTCGATCACGACGGTATTGGGGTCTGGGCTCTTCAGTGCATGGGGAGTGAGGGAGGGTACGAGGTACTGGGGGGTCGCCCAGTCGGAGCCGAGAAAGACTCCCGCTTCCTCCAGGGAGCGGGCGCGCTGCTCGATCGCCTCGCATCCATCTTCCTGCAACATCACCCGCCGGGCATTGTCCAGCACTGCGGGCAGCTTGCCCGCCTTGTCGAAGTCGCGCGCCTCGTTGAGCAGGCTGATGGCTTCATCGAGCTTCTTCAGCAGGCCAGAGAGCTTGTTGTTGGCTGCCGGCACATCGTTGCTGCTTATCAAGTCACGTGGCGTCACGCATACTCCTTGTCGTCAGGCTGGCATTATCTCTATGACGCCTGTCTTGGACATAGAAATCAAGCTTCCGCTTCCTGTATCCGTCCTTGTCGGCGGGAAGGGACATTGGTATAGTGCGTCCCGCTCGACAAGTGCTTGAACCGCTTCGAGTTCGGCGTCTCCGAGACGCATGCTGTGGTGGCCCCGTCGGTCCTCCCGCAACGCTAGACCGCAAACCCCGCCAGGCCCGGAAGGGAGCAACGGTAGTGGTGGACGCGTGTGCCGGGATGTGGCTGTCGGGGCCGCCTCCATTAAGGACTGCCGCTTTTTTCCTCCCCTGAATTCGTCCAATACTCGGTCCTGCTTTTCCTGCTTTTCCTGCTTTTCCTGCTTTTCCTGCTTTTCCTGCTTTTCCTGCTTTTCCCGCTTTTCCCGCTTTTCCCGCTTTTCCCGCTTTTCCCGCTTTACGCCACATTCCGGTGTGCCTGATCGTGCCAGCTGCCCGAGCACAGCATGCCGTGTCGCTGAAAGATGCCGCCAGGGGAGATGGACCTGGTCGGCGTGGCGATCACCGATGACCAGAATCCCATGGAGCGCGCCTGGCTCGACCAGTTGGGTGGCGAGCCGGGGTTGGTCGCCTGCTCAGGATTGCGCCCCCAGGTGCTTGCGCAGGAAGTTTTGGGTGCGTTCCTGGTCGGGATGGCTGAACAGGTGCTCGGGGGTGTTCTCCTCGACCACCACGCCGCCATCCATGAACATCGCCCAGTCGGACACGTCGCGCGCGAACGTCATCTCGTGGGTGACGATCAGCATGGTCATATGCTCCTCGGCCAGCCCCTTCATGACCTGGTTTACCTCCTCGACCAGTTCGGGGTCGAGCGCCGAGGTGGCCTCGTCGAAGAGCATGACCTTCGGTTGCATGGCCAGCGCCCGGGCGATGGCCACCCGCTGTTTCTGGCCGCCGGAGAGAGCGCTCGGGTAAGCCTTCGCCTTGTCCGACAGGCCCACGCGCTCAAGCAGATCCATGCCCAGCTCCCGGGCATCACTGGTGTTCATGCCCTTGAGCTTTCTGGGTGCCAGAGTCACGTTTTCCAGTGTCGAAAGGTGGGGAAACAGATTGAAGTGCTGAAACACCATGCCCATGTTCTGGCGGATGTGGTTGATGTGCCTCTCGAAGGCCAGGCCCTTCAGGTCGGGACGATTGACCTGAACGCCATCCAGCAGGATAGTGCCCTCGTCGATCACCTCCAGGTTGTTGACGGAGCGCAGCAAGGTGCTCTTGCCCGAGCCTGACGGGCCGATGATGGAGATGATCCTGCCGCGATCTACCCTCAAGTCGATGCCCTTCAGCACTTCCAGGTCGCCAAAGCGTTTCTTGACCCCCTTGAGCTCGACCATCGGGGTCTCTGTTGTGTCTCTCATTTGAGGTCCTCGTTAGCTGCGATAGGAGGCACGACGCTCTATCCACGTCTGGCCGGCTTCCATCATCAGATTGATCAGGTAGTAGATGACGGCGATGGTGATGTAGAACTCGAAGGGGCGGAAGGTCACGCTGATGGCGTACTGCGAGACATAGACCATCTCGCCGATGCCGATGGCCGACAGCACCGAGATATCCTTGACCATGATGATCATGTTGTTGCTCAGCTGTGGCATGGCGCGATTGAAAGACTGGGGAAGCACCACGTAGAACAGCGTGGCCAGGTGCCCGAAACCCAGCGAGCGCGATGCCTCGTACTGGCCGCTCGAGACTGACCTGATGGTGGCGATGAAGATATCGGCGTTATAGGCCATGTAGTGAAAGCCAAGGCCCAGAACCCCCACCATGATCGCCGGTATGAGTATCCACTCGCCGATCCCGAAATACAGGAAATACAGTTGCAGCAGCAGCGGGGTGGTCATGAACAGCCAGATGAAGAAGCGCAGCGGCCAGTTCACCATCTTGCGGGTATACAACGTGATGACCGCCACGATCTGGCCGCCAATCACCGACATCACGGCGACTGCCAGGCCGATCAGCAAGGTGACGCCGACGCCCTGCAGCAGCGTGGGCCAGTATTCCATGACGGGGCTGAAGTCGAATTCCATGGGGCTATCCTGGTTGTTGTGGCCCGGTAAGGCGCCCAGCAAGTGTTATTGGAAGGTGTAGCGCGTGGCCCGGCGATACAGGAACTCCACGATGCCCATGACCGCATAGATGATGACGATGTACATCAGGGCGCTTAGCGTGAAGACTTCCAGGGGCTTGTAGGTGGAGCCGATCAGCCGCTGGGCCTGATAGGTCAGCTCGACTACCGAGATGATCGATACCAGCGAGGAGTTCTTGACCAGTATGATGGCCAGCACTCCGACCGAGCGGATCATCAGGGCGGCTGCCTGAGGCAGGATGATGTGTTGAAGGGTCTCCAGGCGACCGAAGCCCAGGGAGCGCGACGCCTCGTTCTGGCCACTGTCTACCGATTCGATGGCGCCCCGAATGGCTTCGCTCATGTAGGCCCCGATATTGAAGGCGCCGACCACTACACCACAGGTGAAGGGGTCCAGGCGCAGGCCGATGGCGGGCCCGCCATAGAAGACCAGCAGCAGCTGCACGAAATAGGGCGTGCCGCGAACCACGCTGATATAGGCGCGGGCCAGCCAGCGAACGGGCGGGGTTCGTGAGGTTCGCAGTGCGACCAGCACCGAGGCGATAAAGAAACCGAAGAACAGGGCGCGCGCGGAGATGTCCACGGTCACCCAGGCCGCCTTCACCAGCAGCGGCGCGATCTCGATCATCAGATTGAAGTCCATGATCCCTTCTTTCCTGTTGTCGTGTTGTCAGGAAGGGTGGGGGGCAGCAGGGCTTGCGCCCTGCTGTGTCGATCCCCCTGGTTGAAATCCTTGGTCGAATTCCTCAGTTGAAATCGACCCCTGGGCCGATCCACTTGTCGACGATCTCCTGGTAGGTGCCATCCTCCCGGATCTCGGCCAGCGCCATGTTGAGCGCCTCAAGCAGCTGCGGGGAGCCTTTCTGGACGGCGATGGCGGCCGGGAAGCGAGGGAGGTCCCCCACATCGACCTGCTTGATGGCGATATCATCCTCGTTGAGCGCAACATAGACGGGAATATCATCGGCCACCATGACGTCGATGCGACCGGTGGTCAGGCCATTGAGCATGTCGGGCAGTCCCTGGAAGGTCTGATTGCGCCACCTTCCCTCGGCCTTCTCGGTGGCCCACTGATTGCCTGTCTCGCCGAGTGTCGAGCCCACTCGCTTGCCTTCGAAGTCCGCGATGCTTGAGACGTCATCGGTCTCTTCCTGCACCCAGATGGAGAGTCCCGAGCTGTAGTAGGGGTCGCTAAAGTCGACGGCCTTCTGGCGTTCCTCGGTGGCGCTCATGCTGCAGATACAGGCGTCGAAACGGCCGCCTGCCAGGGCAGCGACGATGCCGTTCCAGGGTGATGTCTGGATATTGATCTCGACCCCCATCTTTTCCGCCAGGGCCTCGGCGATATCCACATCGAAGCCGACCACGTTGCCGGCCGTATCCACGAAGCTGAAGGGTGGGTAGGCGCCGGAGTTGGCGACCTGGAAGACATCATCCTTGATCTCGGGAAGATCCCGAGCCTGGGCCGGCAGGCTGGCCAGGGACAGGGCGCCGAGCAGCGCCAGTGCGCCGATGAAGGGACGGTGGAAAGGCTTGTTGTGTTTTGTCATGTCAATACCTGCTTGTTGTTGGGTTGTGTCGGGTTCTCTGGTGAGGCTTCGTTGTGCGGCAAGCACCTCCTGAAGGTAGCTTATGGGGATGAGACGCAGGGCGTTTAGCCCAGAAGCGTCATGTTCGTTCGAGCAGCAGGGCGATGCCCTGGCCGCCGCCGATGCAGGCGGCCGCACAGCCGTAACGCCCCTGCTGATGCCGCAGGGTGCGCGCCAGGGTGCCGGCCAGCCGGATGCCCGTGGCACCCAGGGGATGGCCCAGCGCCAGCGCGCCGCCGAAGACGTTGACACGTTCGGGGTCGAGGCCCAGCGCCTCCATAGCGTAGAGCGGCACCACGCTGAACGCCTCGTTGATCTCCCAGGCGTCGATATCCTCGATGCCCAGGCCTGCCGTTCTGAGGACCCTGTCAATGGCGGCTGCCGCCCCTGCGCCCATGCGCTCCGGCATCACGCCGCAGTCGACCACTTCGACGACTCTGGCTAACGGCGTGAGGCCATGCCGGGCCATGGCGGTCTCGGACATCACTATTGCCGCGCCGGCGCCTGAGGTGAGCGGTGAGCTGTTACCGGCGGTGACCTGGCCGCCTTCGACGAACGCCGGGTCGAGACCGGCCAGGCGTTCCAGCGTGGTGTCGGGGCGGATATTGGCGTCGCGAGCCACCACCTCGCCGGCCGGGTTGGCCAGCGCCAGCCTCTCACCATCGAACCAGCCGGCCTGCTCGGCCCGCGCAGCCCGCTGGTGGGAGCGCAGGGCGAAGGCATCCATGGCCTCCCGGGTGATGCCGCTCTCGCGGGCCAGTCGCTCGGCGGTCAGCCCCATGTTCATGGCCACGGTCAGGTCGAGCCCGTCGTTGTCCTTGAGCACCTCGGGGACCGTCAGCACGCCCTCCTGGAACAGGCTCGGGCCCATCGGCACCCGCGACATGTTCTCGAAGCCGCCGGCCAGGCCGGCCTGGATGGCACCGACCTGGACCTCCCGGACCGTGCCACGCAGGGCCGCCAGGCTCGAGCCGCACTGCTGGTCGATCTGCCGCGAGGCGCAGCCGAGTCCCAGCCGGGAGAGCCACTGGGGGTAGCGTCCGCCGAAGCTCCACTGCTCCTTGACCGGCAGAGCGCAGCCGACGCTCAGGTCCTCGATGATGTCGCCCTCGAGCTCGCTGCGAGTCAGCAGGGCGTCGATCACCTTGGCCAGCAGGACATCGCCGCGCTGGCCCGACCAGGCGTCGACCTCGGGCTTGCGGGGATGGGCGCGGGTGAAGGCGGTTCGGGCATAGTCGACCAGGTAGGCATCCTTCATGCGTCGTCCCCCCCGGTCTCGTTCAGGCGCGCCCAGCGATGAATGAAGAGGGCGTAGGTGGTCAGCACCCGGCGGATGGAGTCGATCTCGACGCACTCGTCGACCCCGTGGATGCGCTGGGCGACCGGGCCGTAGCAGGTGCCGTTGATGCCGCCGGACACGTGGAAGGCGCGCAGGTCGGTGGTGCAGGTCGAGAGGTAGTGGGCCGGCGGCTCGCCGACCAGGTCCTCGTGGCAGCGCGACAACAGGCGGATGCCGGGGGTCTCGAGATCCACCAGGAGGCCCTCGGAGCGAAAGCCGTGGAACTCGACCCGTGGCGCGGGCGAGGCGTCGTCCAGCGCCCGATGGTGCTCGGCGATCACCTGGCGAACGCGCTCCATGACCTCGTCGGGACGCATGCCCGGCGGGAAGCCGACCCGCCCCTCGAGGATGGCGTGGGCCGGCACGCTGGAGGCCCAGTTGCCGCCCTCGATCTTGCCGATGCTGAGGTTGAAGGGATGGTCCAGGGCCTCGTAGGGCGCGGGACGGGGCAGGGCGTTGATCTCGGCTTCCAGCGCCTTGAACGCCGGCAGGTAGCCCTGCAGGGTCTCGATGGCGTTGCTGCCGGCGCGGGTGTCCAGCACGTGGGCCGGTACGCCGTCGAGGCGCATGCGAAACCACAGCACCCCGACCTGGCCGCTGTAGATCTGCGCCCCGAAGGGCTCGGGGATCAGCACGAAATCGCCGCTGTAGCCCTGATGCAGGCAGGCCAGGGAACCGTTGCCGGTGCACTCCTCCTCGATCACGGTCTGCAGGGTCAGCGGGAAGTCGATCTCCACGCCGGCCTGGCGCACGGCCTGCACGGCCATCACCATGGCGGCGATGCCCGCCTTCATGTCCCCGGCACCGCGGCCATACAGCCAGCCATCCTGCTCCCAGGGTTCCCAGGGGGGCCTTGTCCACATGTCGGTGGGTTCGGCAGGCACCACGTCCAGGTGACCGTTGAGCACCAGATGGGGCTTGTCGACGGCCGGATTGAGCCGGGAGACCAGGTTGTAGCGTCCCTCAGTGGACCAGGGGGGCGGTGCCCGGTGAGGGTGGTCGGCGAAGCCCGGTGCGTCGAGGGCCACACGCGCCACCGGCAGGTCCAGGCGCTCGAGCCAGTGCTCCATGGTGGCGAGCACCCCCTGCTCCTGGCCAAGCACGCTGTAGCCCCGGACCAGGTCGCGGGTCAGTTCCAGGGTGTCATCCATCAGGGTCTCGCAGCACGCGAGGATGCGTTCTTCGGTGGCGTCGAGCATCAGAATCTCCCCAGCCGGTGTTCGTCGATGATCAGTTCGGCCTCGGTGGCCTCGCGCAGTGCCGCTACGTCGAGCCCCTCGGCGATGTCCAGCACCTCCAGGCCGGCGGCGGTCACCTGCATCACCGCCTTCTCGGTGATGATACGCGAGACGCAATGTGGCGCCGTGAGGGGCAAGCGACACTGTCTGAGGATCTTGGAATTGCCATGCTTGTCGTTGTGCGAGCAGAGCACCACCAGCGTCTCCACCTTCTGGGCGAGTTCCATGGCGCCGCCGATGCCCGGGAAGAACTTGCCGGGGATCTTCCAGTTGGCCAGGTTGCCCTGCTGGTCGACCTCGAAGGCACCCATGAAGGTAACATCCACCCGGCTGCGCCGGATCATCGCGAAGGAGAGCGCACTGTCGAAGACGCTGGCGCCAGGGCGCGTGCCGATATAGGCCCCGCCCGAGTCGATCATCTCGAGGTCCGGCTCGCTGCCGGCGACGAGAGGTTGGCAGCCCAGCACGCCGTTCTCGGAATGCACCAGCACTTCCATCTCAGGCGGCAGATAATGGAACAGCAGGGTGGGCAGGCCGATGCCGAGGTTGACGATCTGGCCGGGGACAACTTCACGGGCGGCCCGGGCGAGGATCCTTTCCTGGTCAGACGGCATGGGCGCGCCTCCCCTGTTCGCTGGTGGCCTCATCGACCCGCACGATCTGGCTGATGAAGGCACAGGGCGTATGGATGCGCTCCGGCGTCAGGTAGCCCGGGGCCTCGACGCGGAAGGCCTGGGCGATCACCCGGTCGGCGGCCATCGCCATCAGCGGGTTGAAGTTGATGGCGGTGCCGCGATAGACGAGGTTGCCGTAGGCATCGGCAAGGTCGGCATGGACCAGGGCCACGTCGGCGCGGATGGCAGGCTCGATCGCCCAGGTCCGGCCGTCGCATTCGATCTCGCGGCGACCCTCGGCGATCTCGGTGCCCAGGCCGATGTCGGTCAGGAAGCCGTAGTGGCCGGCGCCGGCACAGCGGATCTTCTCGGCCAGCAGGCCCTGGGGGTGCATCTCCACGGCCAGGCGGCCCTGGTTCATCTCCTCGATGGCGATGCGGTTGAGGCCGATGTGCGAGGTGATCAGACGGTCGACACGACCGGCGCGGATCAGCCTGCCGATGCCGATGTCCGGCTCGTTGGCGTCGTTCTTGATTAGCGTCAGGTGTTTCTGGCCCTGGGCCAGCAGTTCATCGAGCAGGGCGAAGGGCGTGCCCGGCGAACCGAAGCCGCCGACCATGATCGAGGCTCCGTCGGGGATGCTGGCGATGGCCGTCTCGATCGTTGCGTGTTTGTGGTTGAGCAGTGTCATGAGGTCTCAGCCTGTGATGCCGTTTGCGGTGGAGGCGGCGAGTTCGGCGAGCAGCGGTGCCACCACCTCCCTGTCGAGGCGGTCCAGGGCGCGGGCGAGTCGTTCGAGCAGCAGCGTGGTCTCGCTTTCGCTGATGATGAAGGGCGGGCTGACCAGGAAGTGGTCGCCGGCCAGACCGTTCAGTGTGCGCCGGGGATAGATCAGCAGCCCTTCCTCCTTGGCCAGCGACGTCACTCTGGCGAAGAGGTTGGATGCGGCAGGGAAGGGCGTCTTCTCCACGGGGTCCATGACCAGCTCCACTCCCCACAGCAGCCCGAGGCCGCGCACGTCGCCGATCCAGGGATAGCGCGACCGGAGCGTCTCGAGGCCCTGCTGGAGCTGGTGGCCCCGTGCATTGACGTTATCCAGCAGATGCTCGCGGCGAATCGCCTCGACGGCGGCGAGGCCGGTCGCGCAGGCCAGCGGGTTGCCGGCATAGGTGTGGCCGTGCTGGAAGCCGCCGCTGGCCATTACCGTCTCGACCACCGCTTCGCGGGCCAGCAGAGCCCCCACCGGGTAGTAGCCGGCCCCCAGCCCCTTGGCGGTGGTCAGCAGGTCCGGAGCCACGCCCCACTGCTGGTAGGCGAACCAGCTGCCGGTCCGACCCACGCCGCACAGCACCTCGTCGAAGATCAGCAGGCAACCGAACTCGTTGCACAGCGCACGCAGGCCTTGCAGGTAGGTCTTGTTGACCAGGCGTGCCCCGGTGCTGGCACCGCCGACGGGCTCGACGACGATGGCAATGATGGTGTCGCCTCCGGCGTCCTCGATGCGCACCCGGGTCTCGTCCAGCACGCGTCGGATGTGGGCGTCGCGATTCGCGTCCCGGTGGCGATAGAAATCAGGGCCGGGCACCTTGATGGAGCCGGTCGTGATGTCGACGAAGGGCGCTTCCAGCGGCTCATAGCCGGTGATGCCCAGCGCCCCCAGGGTGCTGCCATGGTAGGAAGGGCGCAGCGACACGAAATGACGGCGTTGCGACTCGCCTCGGGCAACGAAGTACTGGCGTGCCAGCTTGAGGGCAGACTCAACCGCCTCGGAGCCGCTGGAGACGAAGAAGACCTTCTCCAACTCGCCCTCGGTCATCTCGACCAGCGCATGGGCCAGTGCCACGGCGGGCGCGTTCTCGAACTGGGTGCGATAGGTGAAGGCGACGCGGTCGAGCTGGGCCAGCATGGCGTCGCGGATATCCTCGCGGCCATGGCCCAGGTTGCAGGAAATGGCGCCGGAGCAGCCGTCGAGGTACTCCTTGCCATGGGTATCCCAGAGGAAGACGCCGCGACCGTGACTGACTTCCGGCATGTCGGGACCGGCCTGATAGAACAGGGGGGAGGTCGTCATCTTGTCGGTCCCTTGACGTTGTGTAGGTCGATATCGACAGTCTAGGTAGCCCCGGCAAATTATTTCAATATATGATGTTCTTAACGAAGTTGATGACTTTTAATCATGCCTGACGTCAACATCCATTCGCTCAAGGCGCTCGCCATCTTCAAGACGCTGTTCGAGGCGGGCAGCGCCTCCCAGGCGGCACGAACGCTGGGCATCACCCAGTCGGGAGTCAGCCGTTCGCTGTCCCAGCTTGAGCAGAACCTGGGGCTTGAGCTGTTCCTGCGCGAGAAGAACCGCCTGGTGGCCACGCCCGAGGCGCGGGAACTCTATGAGGAGATCCTGCGGCTGATGGGTAACATCGAGGAACTGCGCCACAGCGTGTTGGCCCTCAAGGAGTTCGGTACCTCGAGGCTCAGGATCGCCGCCATTCCGGGCCTTGCCTTCGGTTTCGTGCCTCGCCTGATCGCCGCGCTGCTGGAGGACAACCGTGGCTTCAGCATCAGTTTCGACATGATGTCGAGTCATGACGTGCTCCGTGAGGTGGAGTCCGGCCATGCCGACATCGGCTTCGTGACGCTGCCGGTGAGCTCCCGGTTGCTGCGTGTCGAAGAGTGGCTGACCACCCATGCGCGCTGCCTGGTCCCCAGGGGACATGCCCTGAGCCACCAGAGCGAGGTGAGCATCGCCGACCTCAAGGGCCAGTCCCTGGTGATCAGCAACCAGCCAAACGTGGGCGCCGACCCGCTGCTCAACCTCATTACCGCTCACGGCATCCACATCGCCGGCAAGACCGAGGCCAACATCGGGGCCATCACCTCGCTGGTGGCCAACGGGGTCGGGATCAGCGTGATGAATCCGATCACCGCCACCGATCAGCTCTTCAGGCGGGAAGAGGTGGTGGTACTGCCCTTCACCCCGGAGATCGACTTCAGCTTCGGCCTGGTGTATCGGGAAGACTGGAAGCATGCCCGTGCGTTGGACTTCATTCGCGCCTGCGGCCGAGACCTGTTGCGGGAGTATCCCTCATGATGGCGGTCGACTCGGCTCTCCGTGTCGTTGCCCATCACCCATCTCAAGAGGATGCCTGAAAGCGATGCTGACCTTTCACAGTGAACTGACCAAGCTCCGCCGTGCCCGGACCGAGCTGGACGGCGGTCTACTGGTGACGCCCTATGAATGCCCCGAGCGGGTAGAGCTGGTGCTTGCGCGCGTGCTCGAGAGCGGGCTCGGCGAAGTTCGCGAGCCGGCCGAACACGGGCTCGCCCCGGTGCTGGCGATCCATGACCGGGACTATGTCGAGTTCCTCGAAAACTGCTGGGACGACTGGGTTGCCGCCGGTCGCAAGGGCGAAGCGATCGCCTGGGTCTGGCCGACCCGGACCATGCCTGGGCGCGTTATCCCGGAGCATATCGACGGTCGGCTCGGTCACTACGCCCTGGGGGCCGACACCTCGATTTGCGAGGGGACCTTCGAGGCCGCCATGGCCAGCAAGGACGTTGCGCTCTCGGCGGTGGATCACGTCCTGGCCACCGGTCAGCCCGCCTTCGGCCTGTGCCGACCACCGGGCCACCATGCCGCCATCGACCAGTTCGGCGGCTACTGCTTCTTCAACAACGCCGCCATCGCCGCCCAGCGGGCCCTGGCGGCCGGCAGGTCGCGGGTGGCGGTGCTGGATATCGATTTCCATCATGGCAACGGCACCCAGCAGATCTTCTATGCTCGCGACGATGTGCTCTTCCTCTCGCTGCATGGCGATCCACGTCATTGCTTCCCACACTTCCTCGGGCATGCCGACGAGACCGGCGAGGGCAGCGGCGAGGGGTTCACCGTCAACTATCCCATGGCGCCGGGCACCGGCTATGCCACCTGGGTGACGGCACTGGAGGACGCCAAGACGCGGATCGTCGAGGCCGGCTGCGAGCTCTTGGTGGTATCGCTCGGGGTCGATGCCTATGAGCACGACCCCATCAGTGCCTTCCGACTTGCCAGCGACGACTTCACCGATGTGGGCCTGCGGCTCGGGCAGCTCGGCCTGCCCACCGTCTTCCTGCTCGAGGGCGGCTATGCGGTGGAGGAGATCGGGATCAATGCAGTGAAGGTGTTGAGCGGTTTCGATGGCGTCGGGTGAGCCTGGGGAGTCCTCCGCCCGGCGGTATCAGCCCCCCGGCGCATCGAGCTGTCTTTTCCTCTCCTCCAGATCCTGGTTGATCCGCTCTGCCGCCTGCTCGGCCCGCTCGATGGTCCCCTGCGGGTGTGACAGTGTCTTGGCCTTGTCCACGGATGTGACGGTGGCCGATTCCAGGTAGGTCTTCATCATGTAGCCGATAAGGATCAGGACCAGTAACAGGCCGATGATTCTCATGCCGTTTCCTCCATTGATGACGCGAGCGTTCCATGGCCGAGAGGCTCGCCTCAGTATAGGCCCCTCGTCCGATTCGCGGCATCGTCAAGCAGCGAGCCGACTCTGGCACGGGGCGTCTTCAAGGAGGAGTGAGACGTTGACGGCTCCTGGTGCTTGGCGTTTACGGGGCCTGGGGCCACACTGAGATAGCGAGAGTATCGGCAATCGAGGGCGGGGGGATGCACGACGGTCCGGTAGTTGATCATGACATTCGGGCGATTCGTTATCCCGGGGGAGTGACCTCGTTGATCTGTGTCGCCTCTGACGACCAATCTCGGAACCTACCTCGATGATGAAGCGCTTCCAGCGGCGTATCGTCGTGCTGGCGATGCTCGGCATTCTGGTCACGGGCACGCTGGTGGGGCTCGCGACGGTCTGGCCGCTCTATCAGGCTCACCGCCAGGGCATCGAGACCATCACCCTGGTGAGTGCCTCAGCCCAGGCGGAGTCCGTGGAACACCTGCTGGCCGGCTATCGAGACGTGGCCCGGCAGTTCACCAGCCGCACCGAAATCCGCCGCTACCTGTCACGCTATGCCCAGAATGCCGTGGATCGAGACTCGCTGGTAGCCTTCACGACCCCGCGGCTCGTGGATGCCATGTTGCATTCCTCGGACCTGATGGGCCTGGTTCGGCTGGGCCCGGCGGGCCTCCCGCTGGTGGTGATCGGTCGCACCCCCGAGCCGTTGCCGGGGCCTGAACGGGCAGAGGCCGCCAAGGTCGCCAGCACGCAACTGGTGGAACTGGAGGGTGGTGTGCTGCTGCTGGAGGTGGCAGCACCGATCGTGTCACAGGACAACCGGCGCATTGGCACCGACGTGCTCTACTTCAGCCCGCAGGGCGTGGTCGGGGTGCTCGGCGACGCCGGGCGTTTCGGTGAGGGGGCCCGGCAGTGGTTGCTGGGAGCGCCCGACGAGACCCTGCTGTCGGTGGATACTCAAGGGGCGCTGACCCTGGCAAACCCCTTGCCTCGGCTTGTCGATCGCATGCGCGAGGCCCTGCGGAGCGGCCAGGCAGGGCTGGGTCGCGAGGGTGGGTGGCGAGGCACGGTGCTGGTGCATGTGCCGCTGGCCACCCCCGGCTGGGGGCTGCTGGTGCAGGTCCCCAACGGGAACCTGCTCGGCTCGATCTACCATGAACTGCGCTGGCCGGCCATCATCGTGCTGGTGCTGATGGCGCTCGGTGCCTTTGCCACGGCACGCACCATCAATCCACTGCTGACGCACATTACCGATCAGGCCGAGCAGCTGAGGATGTCGTCCAACTTTGATCCGCTGACCGGCCTGCCCAATCGGACCTATCTCCTCCAGCGACTGTCCGGGGCGCTGGAACACGCCGAGGAAGTCGAGGGGTGGCTGGCGGTCCTGTTCCTCGACCTGGACCATTTCAAGGACATCAACGACAGCCTGGGCCATCCGCTGGGTGATCGCCTGCTGCAGGCCGTGGGCCAGCGACTGGTCAAGGCTGTGCGAGAGGTGGATTCCCTGGGGCGGCTGGGGGGCGACGAGTTCCTGCTGGTGATGGAACGCCTTCACGATCCCGCTGATGCGGGCCGAGTGGCACAGGAGCTGATCGATGTCCTGTTGCAGCCCTTCGATATCGATCAGCACGAAATCTTCATCGGCGCCTCCATCGGCATCAGCCTCTATCCCCGGGATGGGCTCAGCGCCGAACAATTGATCCAGCACGCCGATACCGCCATGTACGGTGCTAAGGCACGCAAGCGCAACACCTGGATGTTCTTCACTCAGCAACTGGTCGATGCCAGCCGCGAACGCTTCGCCATGGACACCGGGTTGCGTCGAGCCCTCGACCGCAATGAACTGGTACTCCACTACCAGCCCCAGGCGCGGGTGGAGGGCAATAGCGTGTTCGGTGCCGAGGCACTGGTGCGCTGGACGACTCAGGAGGGTGAGGTGATCGGCCCGGGCCGCTTCATCGCCCTGGCGGAGGAGGCCGGGTTGATCCATGCGGTCGGGCGATGGGTGCTGCGCGAGGCCTGTCAGCAGGCGCGGCAATGGGAGCTGCGTGGGTTGCCCCTGCGCGTCTCGGTCAACCTGTCGGGGCTGCAGGTGGTGCAGGGAGATATCGTCGGAGAGGTGCGGGCCGCGCTCCGCCAGAGCGGGCTTTCCCCCTCACGGCTGGAGCTGGAGATCACCGAGGGCTTCGTGATCGGCCATGCCGATGAGGGACTGGAGCGACTTCACGGCCTGCGTTGCCTGGGTGTCCAGCTGTCCGTGGACGATTTTGGCACCGGCTACTCATCGCTCTCCTACCTCACACGCCTGCCGGTTCAGTGTCTGAAGATCGACCAGTCATTTGTCGCCGATGTGCCCGGAGACCCCGACGACGAGACGATCGTCGCCGCCATCCTCTCGATCGCCGAACGCCTCAGGCTGGATGTGATCGCCGAAGGCGTGGAGAACGCCGAGCAGCTCGATTTCCTCAAGTCCCTGGGCTGTCTCGCCTACCAGGGCAACTACCTGAGCCCACCGCTGACGGCGGAGCAGTTCGATCAACGCTGGGGCGTGGGAGGGCCGGCCCGCGATGCCTGAATCGGCCACTGCTTTCCGCCGAGCGCCCCGGTCGCTAGAATGAAGGCCTACAGTCGGGCATCGGGCCCGGTCATCTCAGGCTTCCCCTTGACCCCCCGTCGTCCGTCTTCACCTAGCTGCTGTTCGCTTTACCGCAAGGATCCCGCGCTGCATGAGCTATCAAGTTCTGGCCCGCAAGTGGCGACCGCGTACCTTCCATGAACTGGTCGGCCAGGAGCATGTCCAGCGTGCGCTGGTCAATGCCCTGGATCAGGGCCGGCTCCACCACGCCTACCTGTTCACCGGCACCCGAGGGGTGGGCAAGACCACCTTGGCGCGGATACTGGCCAAGTGCCTGAACTGCACGGCGAGCGGTCGCGGTGACGAGGGGGTGACCTCGACGCCCTGCGGCGAGTGTGCCAGCTGCCGGTCCATCGACGAGGGCCGCTTCGTCGACCTGATCGAGGTCGACGCCGCCTCGCGTACCAAGGTGGAGGATACTCGCGAGCTGCTCGACAACGTGCAGTACGCACCGACCCAGGGACGCTACAAGGTGTACCTGATCGACGAGGTGCACATGCTCTCCACCAGCAGCTTCAATGCGCTGCTCAAGACCCTGGAGGAGCCGCCGCCCCATGTGAAGTTCCTCCTGGCGACCACCGACCCGCAGAAGCTGCCCCCCACGGTGCTGTCGCGCTGCCTGCAGTTCACCCTCAAGCACATGCCGCCGGAGCGGATCGTCGGGCACCTGGCCACGGTGCTCGAGGCCGAGGGGGTGCCTTTCGAGGAGAGTGCCCTGTGGCTCCTGGGCAAGGCCGCCGAGGGTTCCATGCGCGATGCCATGAGCCTCACCGACCAGGCCATTGCCTTCGGCCAGGGTGAGGTTTGCCATGCCGATGTGGCTGCCATGCTCGGCACCCTCGACCACCGCCATGTGCTGGCGTTGGTCGAGGCGCTGGCCGAGGTGGATGCCGCGCGATTGCTTGCCGAAGTGACCGCTCTGGCCGAGCATGGCCCCGACTTTGCCGCGGTACTCGACGACCTGACGGGCGTGCTGCACCGGCTAGCCATCGCCCAGATGGTGCCCGATGCCGTGGACAACGGCCACGGTGACCGCGATGCCCTGCTGGCCCTGGCCGCGCGCTTCACCGCCGAGGATATTCAGCTCTTTTACCAGATCGGCATCCAGGGCCGCGGTGACATGGAACATGCCCCGGATTTGCGAACCGCGCTGGAGATGACGCTGCTGCGAATGTTGGCATTCCGCCCCCAGGGCGTGCCCCGGCCTGCTCGTACGCCGTTACCCCTGAGGGGGCAGGGCGGATCCGGCAAGGCTCCTCCCGGCGGACCGTGTGCTGTCGACCCGGCGCCTGAACCTGTCCCTGGCGAAGAGGGCAAGCCAGCGCCGCGGCGGGATGACGAGCCGCCACCCGCAGTGGAGCATCAGGACACCTCGGCACGCGACGTGCCCCATGCGCCTGATGTCGGCGAGGCACTGTCGCAGGAGTCGCATCGGGACGGGTCTCCTGCGGTGACCCCTGAGGTGCCCGGGGGGGCATTGTCGGAGGAACCCCTTCAGGACGTTTCCCCCTCGGTGACGCCCGAGGTGCCGGGAGAGACATATCCGACCGAGGCGACCCAAGGGCCCGAGTCTGCCGACGCGGCGCCGGTCACCCAGGAAGGGCGCTTCGGCCATGCCGACTGGCTGGCCCGCTTCGATGGGCTGGGACTGGGTGGGCTGACCCGCAACCTGGCGGCACACTGCGTGGTCGAGGACGACGACGGCGTGCGACTGCAGATGCGTCTCGACCCCTCCCAGGAGGCGATGAGCGCAGAGGTCCACGTGACCCGCATCCGCGAGGCGCTGTCGGCCATCGGCATCGACCGGCGCCTGGTGCTCGAGCCGGGAGAACTGCCCCGGGAGGTCGAGACACCGAAGCAGCAGGCCGACCGCCTGGCCGCACAGCGTCATGCCGAGGCGATTGAAGCCTTGAGCCGCGACCCCCATGTACAGAAACTGCAGCAGGCCTTCGGTGCGCGTCTGATCGAATCCACGGTCAAGCCCGTCGATGCCGAATCTGATGCCAAGGCCAATACCAATGCCTATGCCGAGGCGCGCGGTTGAGCCGCAGCCCGAACCGATCAAACCAACCACGAGAGGACTCCGCCATGATGAAGGGTGGAATGGGCGATATCATGAAGCAGGCCCAGGAAATGCAGGAGAAGATGCAGAAGGCCCAGGAGGAGGTCGCCAAGGCTCAGGTCCAGGGTGAGGCCGGGGCCGGCATGGTCAATGTGACCATGAATGGGCGCCATGACGTGAGCAAGGTCGATATCGACCCGAGCCTCATGGAAGAGGACAAGGAACTGCTCGAGGACCTGCTGGCTGCCGCCGTCAACGATGCGGTGCGCAAGGTCGAGGCGGACTCCAAGGCCAGGATGCAGGAGGCCACCGCCGGCCTCAACCTGCCGCCCGGCTTCCAGATGCCCTTCTGATCAAGGCCGAGACGGATTTCCCATGAGCTTTTCCCCGCTGGTCGAGAGACTGATGGAGTCGCTGCGGGTGCTGCCGGGCGTCGGCCCAAAGACCGCTCAGCGCATGGCCATGCACCTGCTGGAGCGTGACCGTGATGGTGGCCGGCGCCTGGTGGAGGCGCTGGACGTGTCGCTCGAGCGGGTCGGCTATTGCCGGCGCTGCCGGACCCTCACCGAGGAAGAGGTCTGCGGCATCTGCCGGAGCGCGCGTCGCGACGATGCCGTGCTTTGCGTGGTGGAATCGCCCGCCGACCAGCTGGCCATCGAGGAGGCGGGCGGCTTTCGCGGCCGCTACTTCGTCCTGCATGGGCATCTCTCGCCGCTGGATGGTATCGGGCCCGAGGACATCGGGCTCGACCAGCTCGAGGCGCGGGTCGCCGAAGGGGGCGTGGAGGAGGTGGTCCTCGCCACCAATCCCACGGTAGAAGGTGAAGCGACCGCCCACTACATCGCCGCCCAGCTCTCGCCACTGGGCGTCTCGCTCACACGGCTGGCCTATGGAGTGCCCATGGGCGGCGAACTCGAGTACGTCGATGGTGGTACCCTGAGCCGCGCCTTCAATGGTCGCCTGCCCTTCCGGGGCGAGTGATCTTCTTCCTCTGCTGTCGGAACCCTGCATGCCCCTGAACCCCGAGATTCGCTGGATCGATACCCCCGCCGATTTGGACGCCGCCTGTGCCGAGGTGGCCAAGGCCGACGTCATTGCTCTGGATACCGAGTTCTTTCGAGAGAACACCTTCCATCCGGTACCGGCGCTGATCCAGTTCGCCGCGGGCGGCCCGGCCTTCCTGGTGGATCCCCTGGAGGTGACCTGCACCGAGGCCTTCCGTCGCCTGCTGGCCGAGGGGCCGCTGAAGCTGCTGCACGCCTCGAGCGAGGACCTCGAGGTCTTCGCCCACTGGGCCGGGGTTCCCGTCGCGCCCCTGGTGGATACCCAGGTCGCCCAGTCGCTGCTCGGCGAGGTGCCGTCGATGGGCTATCAGAAGCTGGTGGAGTTCTGGACGGGCGAGACCCTGCCCAAGGACGAGACCCGCTCCAACTGGCTGTTGCGCCCGCTCTCCGATTCCCAGAAGCTCTATGCGGCCCTGGACGTGGTCTATCTGCTGGACGTCTGGGAACACCAGCGTGAGTCGCTGGAACGCCAGGGTCGCATGGCCTGGGTCGAGGCAGATTGCGCCGCGCTGGTGGCACAGGCGACGCGCAGCGAGACCGCCGACGGCCAATGGTACCTGCGTCATCGCCAGTTGTGGCGACTCTCGCCGCGACAGGTGGAAGCCTATCGCCGCCTGACCATCTGGCGAGAGGGCGAGGCCAGGCTCCGCGATGTGCCGCGGGGCTGGCTGGTCCACGACCGGCTGCTGTATGCCATTGCCGAGAAGTTGCCGGAAAACCGCTTTGAACTTTCGCGTGTCGAGGGCCTCAAGCCACCGCTGATCAAGCGTGAGGGCGACGACTTGCTGAGGCTGGTGCGCGAGGCCCTGGAGGTCGACGAGGACGCGTTGCCGTCGGCACCGCTCTCGCCCATGACTCCGGAGTTCAAGCAGCGCCTCAAGGCATTGAAGAAGGTGGTCAATGCCGATGCCGAGTCTCTCGGCGTGGCCCCCGAGGTGCTGCTGAGACGTCGTGACCTGGAAGCCCTGGTGAGTGCCGATATGAGGGAGCAGCCATTGCCGATGCCCGGCGGCTGGCGCGGGGATCGGCTGGATGGAAGGCTGACTTCGGCCCTCGAGGGGGTGTCGCGATGAACGACGACCGGATGCGCGGCGATAAGCTGCTGTGCGAGATCTTCAAGAGCTCGCAGAAGGAACAGATGTACCTCTACGTGGACAAGCGACAGGGGCTGGATGAGGTGCCGGAGGCCCTGTTGGCGCAGTTCGGCAAGCCGATCGCCGCCATGACCCTCATCCTCACCCCGCAGAAGACGCTGGGTCGGGCGAAGGCCCTCGATGTCATGGCCGCCATTCGCGAGAAGGGCTACTACCTGCAGATGCCGCCGCCCAAGGAGGACTATCTGCTCGACCTCTATCGCACCCCCACCACTGCGCGTTACTAGTTTATCGCGCCCGCTGCCGCGCGAAACCCGTCACATCGCGCCCGCTGCCGCGCGAAACCCGTCACGTCGCGCCCGAAGCCGCGCAACACTCGCCAGAGCGCACCCGCAAGCCGAATGCGGCGCAGGAGAGAGCATGAGAGAACGGTTCTGGGAGCGCTTCGACCTCGAGGAGCTCACCAATGAGGAGTGGGAGGCGCTCTGCGATGGCTGCGGCCAGTGCTGCCTGCTCAAGTTCCAGGACGAGGAGTCCGGCGACCTGGCGGTGCTCAACGTCGCCTGCGAGCTGCTGGATATCCACAGCTGTCGCTGCAGCGACTACGAGAATCGCTTCGCCAAGGTGCCGGACTGCACGCAGTTGACGCCCGATCGCATCGACGACTTTCGCTGGCTGCCGAAGTCCTGCGCCTATCGGCGGGTGGCGGAGGGTCGCAAGCTGGCCGCCTGGCATCCGCTGATCGCCGGCGGGCCCGAGCGGATGCACCGCAAGGGCATCAGTGTGCGCAGCTTCGCCGTTTCCCAGGGCGAGGTCCCAGAGGAGGAACTCGAGGAGCACATCATCGCCATCCTGCCCATCGACGCCTGAGCGCTCACCCCTCTCGCTGTTCCAGTCCCAGCGCCCAGAGGATGAAGGCGTCCTGGCGGGCGTTGTCGTGCCAGGCCTTGAAGCGTCCCGAGGCTCCGCCATGGCCGGCGGACATGTCGGTTCTCAGCAGGATGGGACGATCACCGGCAGTATCCTCCCGGCCCAGCTCCTTCAGGCGGGCATAGAGCTTGGCGGGTTCCCAGTAGGGCACCCGGGTGTCGTGCCAACTGCCCTGCAGGAAGACCGCCGGCCAGGGCTGGGCCGAGAGATTGTCCAGCGGGGAGTAGTCGCGGATGCGCCGCCGCGCCTCGGGTTCGCGCGGGTCACCCCATTCGGTGTATTCCGCCGTGGTAAGTGGCAGGTCGGGGTTCTCCATGGTGCGCAGCACGTCGACGAAGGGCACGTCGAGTACCGCCGCGCAGAAGGCGTCGGGGGCCAGGTTGAGGCTGGCGCTGACCAGCAGGCCGCCGGCGCTGGCGCCATAGGCGATAATGTGATCCCCATCGCCGATGCCCTTCTCGACCAGGGCGTCACGGGCAGCTAGAAAGTCGTGGAAGCTGTTGGCCTTGTGCTCGAGCTTGCCGGCCAGGTACCAGGGCTCGCCTCGATCGCCGCCGCCACGCACGTGGGCCACGGCGAAGGCCGCACCTCGAGCCAGCAGTTCCAGACGAGCCACTGAGAACCAGGGGTCGAGCACTTCGCCATAGGCACCATAGCCGTAGAGCAGGGTGGGCAGGGGGTGGCCAGCGAGGTCGGCCCGCATCACCACAGAGACGGGCACGCGCTCTCCGTCGTGTGAGGTGGCCCATATCCGCTCGCAGACCAGCTGATCCGGCCTCAGGTCGCCATGAATCGGCTGCTGCTTGAGTACCTGACGCTGGCCGCCGTCGAGGTCGTGCTCGAGCCAGGTCACCGGGAGGATGAAGGATTCCTCGCGCAACCGCAGGCGCCGGGTGTCGAAATGTGGCGCGTCGCCCAGCGCCAGGCTGCAGGGCAATTCCGGCAGCGGCAGGCGCTCGTCGCGGGTGATGGCATGGTCGTCACCCAGTTCCAGCACCCGCAGGTGGACCTGGGCCTCGTAGTGGTCGCGCTCGGTGATCACCAGTCCCCAGTCGAAGGCGTCGACGCCCTCGAGGGTATCGTCGTCGCGATGGTCGATGAGTGGCTGCCAGTGGTCTGCCGGGTCGGCCTCGCCGAGCCTCTGCTCTTCCACCAGGTCCAGTCGGAAGTGAGTCGCCTGGCGGTTATGGAGCACGTAGAAGTGCCCGGGGCGGTGGTCCAGCATATACTCCACGCCGCTCTCCCGCTTGCGGAAGCAGCGGGGCGGTGTGGCCGGTGCCCGTGCGGGAATCAAGTGGCTCTCGCTGGTGTCCTTGGAGGCGCTTTCGAGTATCAGCCACTCCCGTGAGCGGGTCTTGCCCAACCCCAGCCAGAACTCCGGGTCCTCCTCGCGAAGAATCAGTGTCGGCTCGCCGGCCCTGCCGTTGTTCAGATCAAGACGCCAGATGCTCTCCGGGCGTTGGGTGGCATCAAAGCGTGTGAACAGCAGGGTGGCATCGTCCTCGGCCCAGCCGATTTCGGGGCCGATCTCCTCGAGCAGCACCGAGGGTACGCCCTCGGGCAACTGCTTGAGGTAGAGCGTATAGGTCTCGTCGCCGCGGGTGTCCTCGGTCCAGGCCAGCCAGGCCTCGTCCGGGGAGAGGGCCATTTCACCGAGTTCGAGGAAGTCGTGTTCGCCTGCCCTGGCCTCAAGGTCGAGGAAGGGCTCGGCGCCGTCGGGGTTCCCGTTGGGGTGGCGCCACCAGACCGGGTAGTCGGCCTCTGCCGCCGTCTCGCTCCATATCGTGAAGTGGTCCAGAGGGGTCCTGAGTCCATGCACGGCCAGCTCCCGGCGGGCCAGGTGACCGTGATAGAGGCGCTCGACGAGGTCGTCCAGGGGGGCGAACCAGCGACCCGACTCGTGGTTGGCGGCCTCCAGAAAGGCGGTGACCTCCGGGGCGTCGCGGTCCTCCAGCCAGTGCCAGGCCGGGTCATTGACTCGGCGAAAGCGGGAAACGGGTTCAGCGGAGGAGAACGCGTGGGCCTTGTCACGTGGCGGCTGTGCTTTCATGGTGCGGGATGTACCATACTCAGTGTGTTTTCAAGAACGTGCGTCGTCGACGCACAACTCGCGAGGTCGTGATGCTGATTTCGGATTCGATGCCCCTACTATGGCTGGTCTATGCCGTGTTGTCGCTGGTGGTGGTGCTCACCGGCTACCTGGGACTGGGCTTTCTGCCGCGGTTGCTGCGGCTGGTGATCACCTGGGCGGTGGCTGGGGTGATGTGGACACCGGCCCATTTCCGGCTGCCACTGCTGGAGGATGGGGAGTTCTATACCGGATTTGCCCCGGCGGTGTTGGTGGCGGCCGTGGCTTTCCTCGAGCAGAACCGCGAGACCTTCCTGCCGGCGGCCCTGCTGGTTGTGGTGGGTGCTGGGTTGGGCCTCCTGCTGGGGCTGCTGCTGTGGTGGCGCGGGCGCCATCGTGAGACCCTCGACGATGATGACCATGTGGACATGGGTGACCAGGAGCCCGCCGCCTCCCGCCGCCGCGGCAGTGGCGAGCGACAGGAGCCGGTGATCGGCTAAGGAGCCTCGATGGGCGGGTATGACATGGATGGCGTCTGCAGGCGTCTCGGCTGGTGGTGCCGAGCGGCCGCGGTTTGGTTAGCCCTGTGGGTAGCCCTGTGGCTGTGGGCCAGTCCGCTTGCCGCCCAGGTGAGCGAGGAGCGCCCGGATGTCCGGGTAGTGGTCGATGTGTCCGGCAGCATGAGGACCAACGATCCCGACCGGCTGGCCGTGAGCGCCCTCGACATGCTGGTGGCGCTGTTGCCGAGCGGCGCCAGGGCTGGCGTCTGGACCTTCGGCGAGACGGTCGACAACCCCCTTCCCCTGGACGAGGTGGATGCAGCCTGGCGCCAGCAGGCACTGGCCCTGCCGCCGGCCTTGCAGGAATACCAGCAATATACCGACATCGAGTCGGCGCTGACCGAAGCCGCAAGGGCCGAGGCCAACGGTTGGCGACACCTGGTGCTGCTCACCGACGGCATGATCGACCTGCCGCCTAACCGAGGCAGCAAGCCCGGCATCGATGATGCCTCGCGTCGCCGACTGCTGGATGAGGTGGTCACCGAGCTGGCCGACCAGGGCGTGGCGGTCCATGCCATCGCCTTCTCCGACGAGGCCGATCTGGCCCTGGTGCAGAGCCTGGCTCAGTCCACCGGTGGACTGGCGGCAGTGGCGGAGAGTCCCGAGAGCCTGCTGGGGGCCTTCCTCGACATCATCGAGCGTATCTTCCCCGCCGATCAGGTCCCCCTGAACGAAGGGCGTTTCGTCATCGATGAGGGCGTGGAGACCTTCTCGGCGCTGGTCTTCCACGAACCCGACGATGCCCCCCTGGTCCTGGTCGCCCCGGACGGCACACGCTACCAGTCCGAGGACGCGCCCGATGATATCCGCTGGCAGGTGGAGCCACGTTTCGACCTGATCCGGGTCCCGGCCCCCCAGGTCGGCGAGTGGCGCCTGGAGGGCCCGGTGGGCGATGAGAGCCGTATCAACGTGGCCTCCCCGCTTCACCTGCGCACCGCCGAGCTGCCGACCACCCTCTACCTGGGCTTCGATGTCCCGGTGGAGGCCTGGGTGGAACACGATGGTGGGCTCATCGATGAAGGGGGCGATGATGTCTCCCTGTCGGTCTCGTTGCAGGATTCGCAGGGCAGGGTGCAGTCCCGGGTCACGCTGACGCCCGAGGCGGGGCGCTTCCGCGGGCGCCTGCCGGCGCCGGCACTGACCGGCAATGCCCGCCTGGTGACCCGCGCCGAGAGCGAGGCGTTCCAGCGTCAGCGGTTGCAGGCCGTGAACGTGCTGCCGGCGATCGGAGTCGTCCACCGTCCTCAGGTCGGGCGGGTGGTGCTGGTCGCGGAGCACCCGAGACTGAATCGCGATAACACCGAGATCCACGGCGAGCTGCAGGGCGAACGCCTCGAGGCGGAAGCGGTGGGGGACTCGCGCTGGCACCTTCAGCTGCCAGAGCTCGATGAGTCGCTGAGCCTGCCCTTGCTGCTGGATGCCTCGATCGAGCTCGATGGGGAGCGCCGCGCGCTGTCCCTGCCGCGTCTGGTGCTCAACCCCGATGGCCGCCTCGGTATCGAGGTCGCCGACGTGGCCGGTCCGACCCTCGCCAGCGAGTCATTCGACGATCAGGGAGACGCCTCGTTGCCAGCGTCCGAGACGGCGGCCGATCGTTTCGTCGAACTGGTCAACCGGATGCCGGAGACGGCCCAGGACCTATGGCAGGCGGGCCTGCCCGGCCTGCAGCGCCTGTGGCATGCGCATCATCGTGATCCTCGCCTGTGGGGTGCGGTGGTGACGGTGGTCCTGCTGCTGCTGGTCATCAGCCTGATCCGGCACCGCCGTTCGCGGCGCCCCATACCCCGGGAGGAACCCCATGTGTGAGCTTGCGGAAAACGCCAATTCGTACAATTAAATCAACGCCATGCGCGTTCCGAATTGTCTCACGCTATCCCCTCGAATTGCCCGATAACGCCTTGACTTTCCGTTTCTCGGGTCGGGACTGTAAGACCCCCTCGGGGCTCATTTCACCGGCCGGATGGCGCGTGATTTTCGACGGTAGTGCTGGCGCGTGACCGCCACGCTGCTGTGCCCGAGCAGCTCCTGGCCGAGGGCTCGGTCACTGTCACCGCTACCAGCGCCAGCACCGACGTGACGGCGGACTGCGAGATCGACCACGCCGCCGGCCTGGTCAAGGCCACCACCGCCGCCGCGGTTGACGTGGCCATCGACTACGACACCGATGCCGCCAGCGGCACCCGCGTGCTCGGCGCCTCGGAGATCTCCAAGCCCTGCTACGTGCTGGTCGAAGGCATCAACCTCGCCACCAACAAGCGCTGCCGGGTCGAGATCGACCGCGTGGTACTCAGCTCTGACCAGGCCACCGAACTGATGGGTCGCGAGTTCATCTTGGGCCAGCTCACCGGCTCGCTGGTTACCCTGGCCGGCAAGCAGTCGCCTTACACCATGGACATTTACGACTGACCGGCGCCCGGGCTGACCCGGGCGTCAGCCATTCGCCATACGTCATGTAAGACATCACCGATGGAGTCACCACCATGAGCCATACCAAGGCACAGCTCGCCGACCTGGTGCAGGTCACCCTGAAACAGCCGCATACCCACGGCGGCCAGCCCCATAAGGAAGGCGACAAGCTCAAGGTCCGCCCCGATCAGGTCAAACGCCTGAAGAAGCACGGCAAGATCGACTAGGCATGACCCAGCCCCGTCGAGTGGCGGGGTGCGGTAACGGGTTGTAACCTGCCTTCAGGGAACTGAAGGAGGGAGTATGGCTGAGCAAATGCGGCAGGGTTTCTGTCAGGAGTGCAACAAGTACACGCTGGTGAAGCGGAAAGGCGTGAGTCACATCCTTCATCTACTGCTTTCTATATTCACCATAGGGGCCTGGGTGTTCGTCTGGATTGGTTTGGCGATCTTCAATATTGGAGGCTGGCGTTGTCAGACGTGTGGCAGTGACAAGATCAAGGACACCGGCGAGATGCTCAGTCTTCGCGGCTGGATCGTCATTTTCTTGTCTGCGATGGTGATACTCCCGATTATTTTGGTCATGGCTGCAGGTGCTCAAAACAACTCCATCATGGACACATTGGCTCCAGTCTTGGTGCTGGTGCCGGTTGTTGCGATCCCTGTGATGATCTTCAAGGCCATCACGCGGCGAAAAAGACAGTCCGCCCGCATGAAACCTCAGGCGCAGGCCATGGGCGACCTTCCTGACAAGGTGTATCGGCCAGGTGACTCGCAACACTCTCATCTGGAACCTTCGGTTCCGCCTGGCATGGTCGTCAGCGAAGAGGCATACGAACGCGCCGACCCCGATGAGCATGCCGCCGCCGAATTCCGGCAACGAATACAGCAACGCGACCCTTAGCGGCCCCATGATTCCAAAGCCCCGCCATCGAGCGGGGCTTTTCTTTGCCCGTTCGGTGACCCATGGCCCAGAACCAAAACGACATCCAGCTGCGCATCAGTGCCGTGGTCGATGCCCTGGAGCAGACCCGCGGCAAGGTAGCGGAAGCCGAGCAGGCCATGGGCGATGCGGTCGGCGAGGCCAACCGCCTCAAGGCCGCCTACGACGACAGCGCCCAGGGCGTGGAGACCCAGGCCCGCACCGCCCAGCAGCTCGCTGCCCAGGAGTTGCACCTGGGCTGGTCGCTGGACTGGCAGGTCGAGCCCGAGGCCTGGCACTACACAGGCCGCACCCCGATCGAGGCGATCACCGCCATCGCCTCGGCCGCCGGCGGGCTGGTGCAGGCCCACCCCAGCCAGCCGACGCTGATCGTCGCCCCTCGCTACGCCGCCCCGCATTGGGCCTGGGCGGGCGAGACGCCCGACGTGACCCTGCCGCTGGCCGTGCTGACGCGACTGGCCAGCGAGTACCGGCCCTCTGATCCGCTCAATGGCGTGTATGTTTCCGGCGAGACCACCGGCGTGCTGGCCCTAGTCAAGCGCACCGGTACCGCCGCCGACCAGCTCGGCGAGATGGTCGTCGACCCGCTGATCACCCGGCAGGCCCCGGCCCGCGGGCGTGGCATCGCGATGCTATCTGCTAGCGGCGACCAGTCCAGCGAGACCCTCGCGCTGCCGGTATCCGCCGACCTCGCCGGCCTGCTCGCCACCGGCCATCTGGTGCGCGTCGACCCCGCCGGCGACGACTGGCGGGGCCTGGTGCGCGCCGTCAGCATTGATGCGACCCTGGATGGTGATGGTGCTCTGACCATCAACCAGACCGCCGAGGTCGAGCGCCACCTCGAGGAGAACGCCTGATGGCTCGCAATCTATACCGCCAGTTCCTGGAGCTGATCCCCCACGACCCCCTGCTGGTGGGCGAGGTCACCAGCCACAACAGCGACGGCACCAGCACCCTACAGCTCTCCGGCGGCGGAACGCTCCGCGCCAGGGGGCAGGGGGCAGGGGGCAGGGTGTGGCGGTTGGGCTCAAGGCATTTGTGCAGGCGGGGGAGGTGAAGGGCGAAGCGCCTGCGCTCACCGATGTGACTGTGGAGGTGTGAGACTATGGATCACGGTTATCCTGCTGTATCGTGGCGACTTTTTCAGCAGGATAATGTATTCTCAGTCCACCTGTTCTTTTTATGTATTTTTCATAAGATCGCCGCCTTCTTTCTTTCAAAGGGTTGTTGATATTGATTCCCCATGTCCGCATTATGCTATCGATCCTCTCTTCTTTGGGGTAAATCTCTTTAATTAATTCTGCTTCTTTGTTTAGATGCTGAATCAGTCCGTTGGTATAAGCATTCCACTCCGCCTCAGCTACTTCTATTTCCCCGATTAAAAATCTATATACGCCATTTTCATCTTGTTTCTTGGTGGCTAGCTTGGAGAAATTTTTTTCAATTTCAGCCTCTGTTTTAGAAAGCGATTCAGCTTTGCTTATTATGTCAGGGGTCATTAGTTTTTTATTAAGTGCATGGTTTAGCCTCCAGTTGGGTGCCATTTTTATGATGACGGGGAGCATTGCGCCTAATATAAAAATAACAATGCCTTGCATTATTTTAATCCTTATTTATCTTGATGTTTTTTTTGCATATTTTTAATACGGTATGGAACGCACCAGCTGACCAGGTGCGGCCGCCTGATCCTTTGCCACTCGCCACACCCCCTCCTCGACATCCTGACACCGCTCCAGCAGATATACCGGCGAGCCCGGTTGCCAGAACCCCGCATCGCGATCCAACTCGCTCAGCCGTACCCGCCCGCTGATCAATCGCCCCTGCAAGATGACGTGATACTCGACCAGCCGATTCCCCGGCGGCCGGCTCCGGCGCAGGCTTACCCGACCCCGGCGCTCGAGGCGCTTGCGCCAGGTGGTGAGTCGGTAGCGGGTGGCATCGTCCATGGGACAACGATGCCTGGGCGGTGCCGGGCAGGCAAGCAACGGCACCGTCGGGGCCGAGACCCTACACGACCTTTCCCTGGCCGTGCGTGAGAACGCCGATACGTTCATCACTGCCCAGGAACTGATCGGCAGCCGGCAGCGACTGTTCAAGAATAAAAAACGCTGCGACGCCAGAGGAGGCTAAAGTGGCTGAGTGGTGACTCTACTCAGCCGTTGCTCCTGTCTAGACTCACTGATCACGGCAAAACTTGCGGATGGCCGCGTCGAGCATGTCCTCATAGAAGGCGGCCCCTGTTTTGGCAATACCTATAACATCCGTAGGGTCGACCGGTTGATCATGGTGGATGGTAGGCGGGTTAAAGGTAGTTCCGTAGTTGGTAACCGGTATTAGTTTGACCTTGCTAGGGGTGAAATCAACGTCTAGAGGTCCATCGGCTTCATAGGTTGCCTGGCCACCACCAGTGACATTGAGTTTTTTGATGGTGATGGGCTCTCCTGAACTGTTCCTGATGGTCGTGGCTCCAGGAAGTCTGCCGGTTATTTCCTCGATGGAGTGCTGGTCGGCGTTCCTTGCGTGTCTCAAGTAGGAGACCAAGGAGTCCCGACGCCTCATGTTTTCGTATTGCCCCTTCCACCCTTCCCAGGCTGGTAAATGCTTGAAGTGTGCCTGAGATTTGTTCCATACCCTTTCAATGAAATGAAGAAATAGCGCCCAGTGATGCTCGAGGTCATCAAGAGATTCAGAGTTCTCCATGGCTTCAATTTGTTCTTTTGCCCTGTCGAGTTCCTGCTTTGGTTTGCGCGGTAGATCCATTGCCATGCTCCTAGTTTAATATGTGATGCTAGCTTGCCGCAAAATCCAGCCGTGACGCCAGCAACCATGGGGATTGCATTTGCTGTATATATCGACACCCCATTGAATCGAATATTCAATGAGGGCATGGGGTTAGGGCAGGGGTAAGGCAACACTGGCAGTGTTGAGAGCTGATCACTGCCATGGGCCCGGTAATGGCATTTATACACTGGATCGCTCAACGGCTGGCGTCGAGTCTGTGAGACACTCCCCAGATTGTGAGACAGACGCCCGTGCAGCATACTGATTCTCAACGCCAAACCGCAGGGGAATAGTTCCATGTGTGAGCTGCTGGGCATGAGTGCCAATGTGCCCACCGATATATGCTTCAGCTTTACCGGCTTCCTGCACCGAGGTGGCGGCACCGGGCCGCATCGCGATGGCTGGGGCATTGCCTTCTACGAAGAGGGTGGCTTCCGCGACTTCCGCGACCCGCACCCTTCCGTGCATTCGCCCATCGCCCGGTTGATCTGTGATTACCCCATCAAGTCGAACATCGTCATCAGCCATATCCGTCAGGCGAATGTCGGCCAGGTACGCCTGGCCAATACGCATCCCTTCGTTCGCGAGATGTGGGGGAATCCCTGGTGCTATGCGCATAACGGTCAGCTTGCCGACTGGCAGGCCCTGCCGCATTCCTTCTACCGTCCGGTAGGCAGCACCGACAGCGAGCATGCCTTCTGCTGGCTGCTGGGCGAGCTGCGCGGGGCCTTTCCAGAACCGCCGGCCGATGACGAGCAGCGTCGTGCCCTCTGGGCGACCCTGCATGGGCTCTGCGAACGCCTGCGTGGCCTGGGCGTCTTCAACCTGCTGCTGGCCGATGGCGACTATCTCTACACCTTCTGTTCTACCAAGCTGGTTCACATCACACGGCGGGCACCCTTCGGCCGGGCGAGCCTGTCGGATGCCGAACTGACGGTGAACTTCGCCGAACACACCACCGCCGACGACGTGGTCTCGGTGATCGCCACCGAACCGCTCACCGACAACGAGGAGTGGATACGCATGCTCCCCGGCGAACTGCTGGTGTGGCAGGGTGGCGAGATCCAGGCTCGCTATGAAACGTAAGTTTCAATCGATCGTTTTACAGTCCTGAAGTCGCTGGTATAAGGTGAGCGCGGATAACAACAAGGCCGATGTCGACATTGGCCGCAGCATGGAGACTGCCCATGAGCGAGAACGCCACGCCCGCCATCCTGACCGGTCAGCCCCTCGAGAAACTCGACCACTACGCCTCGGTGATGGAGATCTTCCACGCTTCCGTGGCGCGCTTCGGCGGCAAGCCGGCCTTCAGCTGCATGGGTCGGGTCATGAGCTATACCGAACTCGACCGTCTCTCCGGCCACTTCGCGGCCTGGCTGCAGCAGGAGACCTCCCTTCAGCCCGGCGACCGCATCGCCATCCAGCTGCCCAATCTGCTGCAGTTCCCTGTGGCCGTGTTTGGCGCCCTGCGTGCGGGCATGGTGGTGGTCAATACCAACCCACTCTATACCGAGCGCGAGATGGCCAACCAGTTCAGGGATGCCGGGGTCCGCGCCATCGTCATCCTGGCCAACATGGCGGACAAGCTCGAGCGTATCCTCGAACGTACCGACATCCGGCATGTGGTGGTGACCGAACTGGGCGACCTTCACCCCTTCCCGAAGCGCCAGGTCATCAATGCCGTGGTCAAGCACGTCAAGAAGCTGGTGCCACCCTTCTCGCTGCCCGAGGCCACGGGCTTCCGGCGGGCCCTTTCCACAGGTGCGGCGCAGTCGCACCGCGAAGTGAGCCAGGGGCCCGACGACATCGCCGCCCTGCAGTACACCGGCGGCACCACGGGGCAGGCCAAGGGCGCCATGCTGACCCACCGCAACCTGGTGGCCAACATGCTGCAGGCCCGTCAGGCCATCGGTCCGGCCTTGACCGAAGGCGCCGAGACCATCATCGCGCCGCTACCGGTCTACCATATCTACACCTTCACGGTGAACTGCCTGTTCATGATGGAGACCGGCAATCACTCGGTGCTGATCCCCAACCCCCGCGACCTGGATGCCTTCGTCAAGACCCTCGCGAGGGTGCCCTTCACGGGCTTCATCGGACTCAATACCCTGTTCAATGCCCTGTGCAGTCGGGAGGACTTCCGTCGACTCGATTTCTCGCGGCTGCACTTGACCATCTCTGGCGGCATGGCCCTGACCCGCGCCTCGGCGAAGCGCTGGGAGGAGGTCACCGGCTGTCAGGTGGCCGAGGGCTATGGCCTGACCGAGACCTCGCCCATCGTCAGCTTCAACCCCGTGGATGCGATCCAGCTGGGCACCATCGGCATACCGGTGGCGGGGACCGAGGTCAAGGTGGTGGATGCCGATGGCCTGGATGCGCCTTACGATACCGTGGGTGAGCTCTATGTGAGGGGCCCCCAGGTGATGAAGGGCTACTGGTGCCACGACGACGAGACCGCCATGGTGATCGATGAGCAGGGCTGGTTTCGCACCGGCGACATCGCCGTGATACAGCCGGATGGCTATATCCGCATCGTGGATCGCAAGAAGGACATGATCCTGGTCTCCGGCTTCAACGTGTACCCCAACGAGATAGAGGACGTCGTGGCTACCCATCCGGGGGTAGTGGAGTCGGCGGTCGTGGGGGTGCCGGACGCGGTCAGTGGCGAGGCCATCAAGCTGTTCGTGGTGTCCCGCGACGAGCGCCTCGATACCGAGACGCTTCGCGCCTGGTGCCGCAAGGGGCTCGCCGGCTACAAGGTGCCGAGGTTCGTGGAGTTTCGCGACGAGCTGCCCAAGACGAACGTGGGGAAGGTATTGCGACGCCAGCTTCGCGATGAAGAGATCGAGAAGTCCCGCTGAGTCTGGCTCGACATCATGAACGAGTTTCCTGCCGCACTCTGACGTGTCCCTCTGGCGTGTCCATCGCCCATCCGATGGCCCCGATTAGGCGCGGTCGCAGCCTCGGCGTTACACTGTAGGGCCCGCTCCGGGAGTTCCGGGCGGGCCGTTTTTTGCTGATCGTGACCCGGAGCCTACTGAAGATATCGTGACCACCGAGACCCGCCAGGCCCCTGCCGCGACGTCCGAGGAGGCCGTCGAGATTAACGCCCTGACCCGCGAGCTCGATGACGTCCTGCTGCGCGACGTCACGAACCTCGATAAGCGACTGCGCGGTCTGCGCCGTCGCCTCCGGGAAGGCAAGCCCGTGGACAGAGGCCTCGCCGAGGTACGGCGCTCGTTCGAGCGCTCTCGGCAGCTCGTGGAGCGGCGCAGGGCGCGGCCCGTCACACTCGAGTATCCGGCATCGCTGCCGGTGGCGGAACGGCGCGAGGATATCCTCGCGGCCCTGCGCGAGCACCAGGTGGTGGTGGTCGCCGGGGAGACCGGCTCGGGCAAGACCACCCAGTTGCCCAAGCTATGCCTGGAGCTGGGCCTGGGTCGCCGCGGCCTGATCGGTCACACCCAGCCTCGGCGCCTGGCGGCCCGTTCGGTGGCCACGCGCCTGGCCGAGGAGCTTGAGGCCCCGCTGGGCGAGCAGGTCGGCTATCAGGTCCGCTTCACCGACCAGAGCAGTGACGCCACCCTGGTCAAGCTGATGACCGACGGCATCCTGCTGGCCGAGACTCGACACGACCCCGATCTCAGGCGCTACGAGGCGATCATCATCGATGAGGCCCACGAACGCAGCCTCAACATTGACTTCCTGCTCGGTTATCTCAAGCGTCTCACCGCCCGTCGGCCTGACCTCAAGGTGATCATCACCTCGGCGACCATCGATGTCGCACGCTTTTCCGCGCATTTCGGCCACCGAGATGCCAAGGGCGTGGAGCGGCCGGCGCCGGTGGTCGAGGTCTCCGGGCGCACCTATCCGGTGGAGGTGCGCTACCGGCCATTGGTGCGTGATGATGACGATGAGGAGGACCGTACTCTGCAGGAGGGCATCCTCCATGCCGTGGAGGAGATCGAGCAGGTCGAGCGAGAAAAGCGCTGGTTCCATGGTCCGCGCGACATCCTGGTGTTCCTGCCCGGCGAGCGCGAGATCCGCGAGACCGCCGACACCCTGCGTCGGGCCGACCTCCGGGGCTCCGAGATCCTGCCGCTCTATGCGCGGCTTTCCAATGCCGAGCAGAACCGGGTCTTCGCGCCTCACGCGGGGCGGCGCATCGTGCTCTCCACCAACGTCGCGGAGACCTCGCTGACCGTGCCGGGCATCCGCTACGTGATCGACCCGGGGCTGGTTCGCATCAGCCGCTACAGCTACAAGGCCAAGATCCAGCGCCTGCCGGTCGAGCCGGTCAGCCAGGCCAGCGCCGACCAGCGCAAGGGGCGCTGCGGTCGCGTGGCCGAGGGCGTGTGCATCCGCCTTTACGAGGAGGAGGACTTCCTCGCCCGTCCCGCGTTCACCGACCCCGAGATTCGCCGTACCAACCTGGCCTCGGTGATCCTCTCGATGCTGTCGCTCAAGCTCGGTGACATCGAGGACTTTCCCTTCGTCGACCCGCCGGATTCGCGCTTCATTACTGACGGCTTCCGGCTGCTCTTCGAGCTGGGCGCGGTCGACGCGGCCAATCGTCTGACCCCACTGGGGCGCAAGCTGGCGCGACTGCCCATCGACCCTCGCCTGGCACGTATGGTGCTGGCCGGGGCCGAGCAGGGCGGGCTGCGCGAGGTGCTGATCGTGGTCGCCGGCCTGGCGGTTCAGGATCCCCGCGATCGCCCGGCCGACAAGCGCCAGGCTGCCGACCAGGTCCACCGCCGCTGGCACGACCCCGACTCCGACTTCGTGGCCCTGCTCAATCTCTGGCACGGCTTCGAGGCCGCCCGGGAGGAGCTCTCCGGCAACCGGCTGCGCCGCTGGTGCAAGGATCACTACCTGAACTACCTGCGCCTGCGCGAGTGGCACGACACCTTCCGCCAGCTGCGACAGCTGCTGCGCGACATGGACATCGAGGTGCCGCCGCCCGCCCCGATCCCGATCCAGGGCCCAAACGAGGACGACAAGGCCAGGCAGCAGGTCCGCCGGGAGAGCGCCGTGACCCTGCACAAGGCCCTGCTCACCGGGCTGCTCTCGAATATCGGCCTGCTTACCGAGAATCGCGAGTACCTGGGGGCGCGCAACCGCAAGTTTCTGGTCCACCCGGGCTCGGGGCTCGCGAAGAAGTCGCCCAAGTGGCTGATGGCGTTCGAACTGGTCGAGACAACGAAACTCTTCGCCCGCACCGTGGCCAGGATCGAGCCCCAGTGGATCGAGCCGCTGGCCGGCCATCTGGTGAAGCGCTCCCATGCCCAGCCCCATTGGGAAATGAAACGTGCCCAGGTAGTGGCGACGGAGCAGGTCACGCTGTTCGGTCTGCCCATCGTCACCGGGCGCAAGGTCAACTTCGGCCCGATCGATCCGGTGCAGTCCCGGGAGCTGCTCATCCGCCGTGCGCTGGTCGAGGGGGAATACAGGACTCGCGGCGACTTCTTCGCCCACAATCGGGCGCTGGTGGAGGAGGTCGAGGATCTCGAGGACCGCGCCCGCAAGCGTGACATCCTGGTCGACGAGGAGACCCTCTTCGCCTTCTACGATGAGCGTCTGCCCGCGGATATCGTCAACGGCAAGGGCTTCGAGGCCTGGCGCAGGAAGGCCGAGGCCGAGAATCCTGACATCCTCAAGTTCGATCGGGCGGCCCTGCTGGCTCGGGAGGCCGGAGAGGTCACCCAGGCCGACTACCCGGACGAGCTGGTGCTCAATGGGGTCCGTTATCCGCTCGCCTATCATTTCGAGCCCGGCGCACCGGACGATGGGGTGACCCTGACCGTGCCGGCCGCCATGCTGCCCCAGCTGCCCCTGGCGCGTCTGGAGTGGCTGGTGCCGGGCCTGCTGCGCGAGAAGTGCATCGCCCTGATGAAGTCGCTGCCCAAGTCGATCCGGCGCCAGGTGGTGCCGATTCCCGACTGGGTGGATGCCGCCCTGGAGGCCACGACACCGGACGACGTGCCGCTCACCGAGGCGCTGGGTGAGTTCCTGCGTCGCAAGACCGGTGTGCGCCTTCACCCCGACGACTGGCGGCTCGATACGCTCGAGCCCCACCTGGTGATGAACCTTCGGGTGGTGGACCATCAAGGCCAGCCCCTGGGTCAGGGGCGCGACGCCCGCGAGCTGGAACGACGCTTCGAGGTGGCCGCTGGCGAGGGTGCCCGGGCCCTGGCGGTTCAGGCCAGCGACGAGGGAGAGCTTGCGGCCTTGCCCGAGACGCCGCTGCCCGAGTCCCGGGTCACCACCCAGGCCGGTATCCGGGTGGAGGCCTATCCCGCGTTGGTGCCGGGCAAGGAAGCCTTCCGTGTCGAGCTGTTCGACCACCCGGACAAGGCCCGTGAGGCCCATCGACTCGGCGTGGTGCAGGCCGCCATGGACCAGCTGCCCGAGCAGGCAAGTGCCATCGAGCGGTTGAAGGGACTGTCGACCTGTGCGCTGCTGTTCGCCAAGGTGGGCGGCAAGCGAGCGCTGGTCGAGGACGTGGTGGCGGCGGTATTTCGCCAGGAGGTGGCCACCGACCCGTTGCCGCGCTCCCGTGACGAGCTCCACGCGCGGCTCGAGGCCACCTGCGACGATCTGCTGCCCCGGGCCGAGGCCCTGGTGGCGACCCTGGAGCAGGCGCTCAAGGGTCACCTGGCCGTGACCAAGGCGCTGAAGGGCAACCTGAACCTGGCGCTTGCGCTGGTATACAGTGACCTCAAGGCCCAGATGCAGCGCCTCGTTTACCCCGGCTTCGTCAGCGAGGCCGGCGAGTGGCTCGAGGAGTATCCCCGCTACATGGAAGCGGCTCTGATTCGCCTGGAGAAGGCGCCCCGGGAGCGTATGCGCGACCAGATGCAGATGCAGGAGGTCCAGGACTTCGAGGCCCGCCTGGCAGCCCGTCGCGAGAGCGAACGGCGCGGCGGGGTGGATGACCCGGCACTGGTGGAGTTCGGATGGTGGATCGAGGAACTGCGGGTTTCGCTCTTTGCCCAGCAGCTCGGCACCCGGTTCCCGGTGTCTCCAAAGCGCCTGGAGCGACGTTGGGCAGAACTCACGGGAAGAACGGCATGACCCAGGCAGTGATCACCGGCACGGGGCTCTTCACGCCGGAGCGGTCCATCGACAACGCGGCCCTGGTGGGCTCGTTCAATGCCTGGGTAGACGCCGAGAACGCTCGCCATGCCGAGGCCATCGCCGCCGGGGAACGGGCGCCGCTTGCGCACTCCAGTACCGAGTTCATCGTCAAGGCCTCGGGCATCCACAGCCGCCATGTGCTGGACGCCGAGGGGATCCTCGACCCCGGGCGCATGCGTCCCCGGCTACCCCAGCGCGGCAACGACGAGCCCTCCGTGCAGTGCGAGATGGGCCTGGCGGCGGCGAATCAGGCCCTGGCGGCGGCGGGTGTTGCGGCTGCTCATATCGACCTGGTGATCGTTGCCTGCTCCAACCTGGAGCGGCCCTATCCGGCGGTAGCGGTGGAACTTCAGGCTGCGCTCGGCGCCGGCGGCTATGCTTTCGACATGAACGTGGCCTGCAGCTCGGCGACCTTCGCCATCGAGACCGCTACCAATGCCATCCGCGCCGGCAGCATCAGGCGTGCCCTGGTCGTCGATCCCGAGATATGCTCGGCACACCTGAACTTCCGCGATCGCGACAGTCACTTCATCTTCGGCGATGCCTGCACCGCCATCGTGCTGGAAGATGACGATGTGGCGAGGGCCGAGGTGCGCTTCGAGATCCTCGGCACCCGGCTCGTGACACGCTTCTCCAACGCCATCCGCAACAACGCCGGCTTCCTCGACCGGGTCACCGACAGCGACCCGCTGGCGACCGACAAGCTCTTCGTGCAGGAGGGTCGACGCGTCTTCAAGGAAGTCTGCCCTCTGGTGGCATCGTTGATCACCGAACACCTGGCGAGCATGGAGCTCGCGGGCGGCGACCTGTCGCGCCTCTGGCTGCACCAGGCCAATCGTCACATGAATGACCTCATTGCCCGGCGCGTGCTGGGCCATGAGCCAAGTCCCGAACAGGCGCCGATCATCCTCGATCGCTATGCCAACACAAGCTCAGCGGGCTCGATCATCGCCTTTCACCTGCATCGTCACGACCTGGCGCCCGGTGCGATCGGGGTGGTCTGTTCCTTCGGCGCGGGCTACAGTGCCGGCAGCGTGGTGGTGCGTCGCCAATGAGCGTCATGACAATAACCGCAGGGAGGCGATCGTGCCGATGAAACGACGTATGACGAGATGGATGGGCGGCGGTGCCCTTATGCTTTCACTGTTGCTGATGGTGGGCTGTGCCGGCAGCGGCCAGGTGCGCCAGGGTTACCCCAATGATCCCTGGGAGGGCTTCAACCGCAAGGTGTTCGCCTTCAACGACGTGGTAGACCGCTATGCGCTCAAGCCGGCCGCCAGGGGCTACCGTTTCATCACGCCGGATCCGGTGGAGACTGGCGTGGGCAACTTCTTCTCCAACCTGGGCGAGATCCGCACCGCCCTGAACAGTCTGTTGCAGGGCAAGGGCACGAATGCCGGCGTGGCCACCGGCCGCTTCCTGATCAACAGTACCCTAGGCATCGGCGGCCTGTTCGACATCGCCACGCGGATGGAGATCACCGGCCGCGAGGAAGACTTCGGTCAGACACTCGGTGCCTGGGGCGTGGGGGAGGGGGCCTACCTGGTGCTGCCCTTGCTGGGCCCGAGTACCCTGCGTGATACGGCTGGGCTGCCGGTGGACATGTACACCTATCCGACCACCTACGTGGAGGAGGACAAGGTGCGCGTCAGCCTGACCGTCCTGAGGGTGATCGATGCCCGGGCCGGGCTTCTCGACCAGGAGGAGCTGATCAGTGGCGACCGTTACAGCTTCATCCGTGATATATGGCTGCAGCAGCGTCGCTTCGAGGTCAACGATGGAGAGATGGGTGCGGATCCCTTCGCCAGCGACGAGTTCGATTTCGATGATGCAGACTTCGAAGACGCCTTCGCTGAATGAGGCCATGACAGCATGTCATCAGCCAAGCAACTGATCGGAGTGATTGATGTGCCCGGGCCGGAGCGTGATGCCCTGGCTCAGACCATCGCCCGTGATGGCCTGGCGGTGTACGCCGCCGACGGCGTCGAGGAGTTGCCGAGCGAGACGGCGCTGATCGTGGCCCATGCCCGCGCGGTGTCCCGTGGTGACTGGGAGCGCCTGGCCGATCGGGTACCTACCCTGGTGGTCAGTGACGATCGTCAGGATGCCGACCTGCTGTGCGCGGTGGATGCTGGCCTGGTGGATTACATCATCGACCCGCTGCGCCATGGCTACCTGCTGCGTCGCATGATCGGCAAGGCCATCGAGGTGCGTCGGCTGGCCGCTGATCGCGAACATGACCGGGCTCGGCTGGCCCACCTCAACGAGAACCTCGAGGAACTCAACGAGAGCCTGGAAACCCACCTGGCGATGCTGCGCCTTGACCAGCAGGCCGGCGGGCAGATACAGCGCAAGCTCCTTCCGCCGCGGCCCCAGACCGTTCGAGGGGTGACCTTCGACTACTGGCTGGCCCCCTCGCTCTATCTCTCCGGGGATTTCCTCGACTTTCAGGGCTTCGACGAGCGTTACAGCCTCTTCTATTTTGCGGACGTCTCCGGGCATGGGGCGTCCTCGGCCTTCGTCACCGTGCTGCTGAAGTACCTTTCCAATCGCTGGCAGCAGGAGTGGGACGGCCAGCATCCCGAGGACCTGGCTCCGCGCTGGCTGGAGGCGCTCAATCGCGAGCTGCTGGATGCCGGCATCGGCAAGCATGCGACCCTGTTCGTCGGGGTCATTGACCACCAGCGTCGTTATCTCCACTATTCCCTCGGCGCCCAGCTGCCCATGCCACTGCTGGTGGCCGACGGCGAGGTTCAGGCGCTGCCCGGAGAGGGCATGCCGGTCGGGCTCTTTCCCGGAGTGGATTACCCGAGCCTGGGTTGCAGGCTGCCGGAGCACTTCCGGTTGTGGCTCTGTTCGGATGGCATACTGGAGTGTCTGCCGGGGGATACTCTGGATGGGCGGCTCAGGGAACTCGAGCGGCGGGTCTTTGCCAGCGCGACGCTGGACGACCTACGTGGCAGTCTTGAACTGGGGCACCTGGCGGACGATGATGAGGTCGTCGCCCAGAGCGCCCCGGGGCATGAGGAACTGCCAGACGACCTGACGATCATGTTGTTGAGCGGATTTGGCAATGATAAACCATGAAGGTCGCATCAAGGCGGCGTTCGATTCAGGGGTCTTCGTCCTCAAGCTGTGCGGAGACGTGCGCCTGACGCTCTGTGCCACCCTGGACCAGCAGGCTCGACAACTCGCCGAGACACCCGGGCTCGAGACGTTGATCATCGACCTGAGAGACACCACCAACGTGGACTCCACCGCGCTGGGCTTTCTCGCCAAGGTGGCCATGGCGGTGCAGGGGCGTGTCAGTGAGCGACCGACCATCATCGCCGACAATCCCGATGTCCGGCGGATGCTCGATGTCATGGGATTCGCGCGCATCTTCACCCTGGTGGAGTCTCCGATCACCGAGACCCAAGAGCTCTGCGACCTTCCCGAGATCCCCATCGACGTGGAAGAGACCCGACAGCGGGTGCTCGAGGCGCATCGTATCCTGATGCATCTCAGCGAGCGCAACCGCGAGGAGTTCCAGCCGCTGGTGGAGATGCTGGAGGCCCAGAAGGCCGCTTCCCACGGCCACTAGTGGGGCTCACCCTGCTGCCTGACCTCGGGGCTCGCCCAGCGCGGCCGCCCTTGCTGTCGCGGTGTTCTGTTCCGCATGCTATCTCCGCGTGCTATCCGGCCGCCGTCACGGTCGTCTATCCCTTCCTGAGCTCTCCCAGCAGCGTCTCCAGCTTGCGCTGGTCGGCCATGAACTTGCGGATCCCCTCGGCTAGCTTCTCGGTGGCCATGGCGTCCTCGTTCATCGCCCAGCGGAACCCGGCCTCATCCAGGGGCTCCGGTGCACGGGTCTCGGCGTCCAACGGCTTGAGCCGACGCTCAAGTGGGCCGTGGGTGCCTTCCAGCTCCTCCAGCAACTGGGGGGAGATGGTCAGACGATCGCATCCGGCCAGGGCAATGATCTCGCCTGCATTGCGGAAGCTGGCGCCCATCACGACGGTCTCGTAGCCGTGGCCCTTGAAGTGCTCGTAGATACGCTTGACCGACTGGACGCCCGGGTCGCGGTCACCGCTGAAGTCGGCGTCAGGGGCCTGAGCCTTGTGCCAGTCGAGTATGCGGCCGACGAAGGGCGAGACCAGGGTAACGCCGGCATCGGCGCAGGCCTGGGCCTGGGCAAAGCTGAACAGCAGGGTGAGATTGGTGTGAATGCCTTCGCGCTCCAGTATCCGGGCGGCGCGAATCCCCTCCCAGGTTGCCGCGACCTTGACCAGGATCCGCTCGGGGCCGACCCCATGACGACCATAGCGCGCGATCAGCATGCGGGCCCGGGCCAGGGTGGCGTCGATGTCGAAGGATAGGCGAGCGCTGACCTCGGTGGATACGTAGCCTGGTACCAGGGCGCTGATTTCGCTGCCGATCTCCACGGCCACGGTGTCCAGGGCATCGTCGATGTCGGTGGCATGGCGGGCGATCTCGGCCAGCCGAGCACGGCGAGCCTCATGCTGGGCCGCCTGGAGGATCAGCGACGGGTTGGTCGTGGCGTCGGTCGGCTCGAAGCGGCGGATCGCATCGAGGTCACCGGTGTCGGCCACCACGGTGGTCATGGACTTGAGTTGTGAAAGCAGGTCGTCTGCCATGGTGGGGTCTCTCCTGTTGTCATGGCGCTCACTCTAGCAAGGCAGGAAGGCCGAACATAGGTGGCCGGGACGAGGGTCGGATTTTTGGTTATTATTAGCCCTCTATCTTTCTCTGTGTAGACTCCATCTGGAGGCGTCATTGACCCTTGACTCGCGACGCGTGGCCCTGCTGGTGGCCGCCAACACGGCCCTGGCGCCCTTCGCCATCGATGCCTACCTGCCCGCCATGTCGGCGATCGCCGAGCATATCGGCGCGAGCATCCATCTTACGGAGCTGTCGCTCAGCACCTTCCTGGCCGGCTTCGCCCTAGGCCAGCTGCTGTTCGGGCCGCTCTCCGATCGGCTGGGGCGCAAGCCGGTGCTGCTGGGTGGGCTGGTGGCCTTCCTGATGGCGAGCCTGGTGATCACCACGGTGGATTCACTACCCGAACTGCTGGCCTGGCGCTTCCTGCAGGCTCTCGGCGGAGGGGCCTGCGTGGTCAACTCCGCGGCCATCGTGCGCGACTGCTTCCAGGGGCGGGAGGCGGCCAAGGTGATGTCGACCATGGCGATGATCATGATGCTGGCGCCGCTGGTGGCCCCTGCGGTGGGCAGCGGATTGCTCTATCTCGCCGACTGGTGGCTGATCTTCGTCTTCCTGGCGGTCTATGCGGCCTTCCTGCTCTGGCTGATGGGCACCAAGCTGCCAGAGACCCGGGCGGCGGATCGTCCGGCGGCCTCCCTTGGCCAGGTGCTGTCGAACTACTTAAGCGTGCTGCGACACCGTGAGGGCATGGGCTATATCTGTGCGGCCTCGATGTCCTTCGCCGGGCTGTTCGCCTTCATTACCGCCTCGCCGTTCCTCTATCTGGAGCATTTCGGGCTGTCGCCGGCACTCTATCCCATCGTGTTCGGCGCCAACGTGGTGACCATGGCAGCGTCCAACCGCCTCAACATCCGCCTGCTGCGTCGCCGCAGTCCCCAGCAGAACCTGCGCCTGGGGCTGGGCATCCAGCTCTTCGCCACCACGGGACTGGTGCTGATGGTGGCCAGCGGTCTAGAGTCGCTCGTGACCGTGGTGCCGCTGGTCATGCTGTTCGCCGGCACCATCGGACTGGTGGCCCCCAATGCCATCTCCTCGCTGCTCGATCACTTCCAGCACATGAGCGCCACCGCCGCGGCCTTGCAGGGTACTCTCCAGTTTTCCAGCGGGGCGCTTGCGGGGATTCTGGTGGGGGCCTTCGAGGTCGACAGCGCCTGGCCCATGGTGCTGACCATGCTGGTCGCCGCCACGCTCGGCAACATCGGGTTCCGGGTCCTGGCGGGCCGCGCAGCGGCGCGATCCTGACCCGCTGACCCGGCCCGAGGGTGAGAAAGCGGGTGCGGTTCCTTGCCTGTCATGAAGCTGTCACTTTCCTGGGGCATCGTGTGTCTCGCGAAGGTTGAATACTTTCCTCGACAGGAGATCGCTCCATGAATCGCATCCTCAAGACTACCGTCATCGCTGCCGCCGTCGTCGGTGTAACCGGTGTCGCCCAGGCTCGCGAACAGGTCCGCATCGTCGGCTCCAGCACCGTGTATCCGTTCGCCAGCTATGCGGCCGAGGAGTTCGGTGCCACCACCGAGTACCCGACGCCGGTCATCGAGTCCACCGGTTCCGGTGGCGGGCTGCGCCTGTTCTGCAACGGCGTGGGTGACGACACCCCGGACATCACCAACGCCTCGCGTCGCATGAAGCCCTCCGAGTTCGAGCGTTGCGAAGAGAATGGCGTCACCGACATCACCGAGGCCTTCATCGGCTACGACGGTATCGCCTTCGCACAGTCCATCGACAACGCCGCGATGGACGTCACCCGCGAGCAGATCTTCCTGGCACTCGCCGCCAAGGTCCCGGTCGATGGTGAACTGGTCGACAACCCGTATACCCGGTGGAGCGAGATCGACACCGCCCTGCCGGCGCGCGAGATCGCCGTCTATGGCCCGCCCACCACCTCTGGCACCCGTGACGCCTTCGAGGAACTGGTGATGGAAGTCGCCTCCGAGGAGATGGAGGCCTACGGCGGTGAAGGCTACACCGACATCCGCACCGACGGTGCCTTCATCGATGCCGGCGAGAACGACAACCTGATTGTCCAGCGCCTGGCCGAGAATACCGATGCCTTCGGTATCTTCGGCTACTCTTTCCTCGAGGAAAATGCCGACACCCTGATCGGGTCCAACATCGACGGTGTCGCGCCGACGCCTGATGCCATCGGCAGCGGCGAGTACCCGGTGTCACGCTCGATGTTCTTCTACGTGAAGAACCAGCACGCCGACGAGGTGCCGGCCATGGACGCCTTCGCCAAGATGTTCATGAGCGAGATGATGATCGGTGAGCTGGGCTACCTGAAGGGCATCGGCCTGATCCCGGCGCCGCAGGAGATGCGCGAGGAAGCACGCCAGGCAGTCGAGAGTCACGAGCCGCTCGAGCTCGCCGACCTGAAGTAACGTCGGGCCCTCTGCCACACCCGGCCGGCAGCCAAGCTCTGCCGGCCGGGTCACGTTTCGACGGGCGGGGCCACCCTGGGCCGGCCTGCGGATGAATTCCTTCGAGAGACACCTATGCAGACCAACCAGATAATCGCCATGTTCGGCGGCGCCCTGCTGCTGCTGGGTCTGATAGCCTTCTTCCTGGGGCGTGCCAAGGCCTCCCGGGTACGTGCCTCCGGCAAGACCATGTACGCCCAGCCCGACCAGTACGCCTGGTTCGCCGTGCTGTCGACGGCGGGTCCCGCCATGGTGGTGAGTGCGCTCGGCGGCTTCGTGTTGCTGCTGCTCGGGGCCGAGATCCCCACCCTCTACCTGCTTGGCGGCAGCCTGGCCATTGCCTGCCTCGGGCTTGCCATCGGCATGCTGATGGTGCGTCCGGACTTCCACGCCCGCCAGGCCATCGAGCGGGTGATCCGCTTCGTGCTGGCGGGGGCCGCGCTGATCTCCATCTTCACGACGCTGGGCATTCTGGTGTCGATCATCGGCGAGGCCCTGCGCTTCTTCCAGATGCAGAACTTCTGGGACTTCATCACCGGGACCATCTGGAACCCGGGGGCCAGTTTCCTCGAGGCCGCCGGTCGTGGGGATGAGGGGGGAAGTGCCGCCCAGTTCGGTTCGGTGCCACTATTCGCCGGCACCTTCATGATCACCGCGGTGGCGATGCTGGTGGCGATTCCCATCGGTTTGCTTGCCGCCATCTACATGTCGGAGTTCGCGCCGCAGCGCGTGCGTACCGTAGCCAAGCCGGTGCTCGAGGTGCTGGCCGGCATTCCCACCGTGGTGTATGGCTTCTTCGCCGCCATCACCGTGGCGCCGATCATCGTCAGCGTGGCCGGCTTCTTCGGGCTCGAGGCTTCCTTCAACAACGCCCTCGCTCCAGGCATCGTCATGGGCATCATGATCATCCCCTTCATCTCGTCGCTCTCCGACGATGTGATCAACTCGGTCCCCGACAGCATGCGTCAAGGTTCGCTGGCGCTGGGCATGACCAAGGGCGAGACCATCCGCGACGTGGTGATCCCGACGGCCCTGCCGGGGATCATCTCCGCCTCGCTGCTGGCGGTATCGCGGGCGCTGGGCGAGACCATGATCGTGGTGATGGCCGCCGGCATGCGGCCCAACCTCACGGCCAATCCGCTGGAGGACATGACCACCGTCACGGTGCGCATCGTGGCCGCCCTGACCGGCGACCAGGAGTTCGCCAGTGCCGAGACCCTTTCCGCCTTCGCACTGGGCCTGGTGCTCTTCGTGGTGACCCTGAGCCTGAATTTGGTCTCGGTGATCATGATTCGCCGTTTCCGCGATAAGTACCGGGTCAACAACCTGTAACGCCGAGGACATGTTCCTATGAGTCAATCCTTCGACGACATCAGCGCCCAACTGAAGCGCCGCCACCGCAAGACGGCGCGCCTGAAGTGGATCTCCATGGGCGCCCTGGGGCTGGCCGGCCTGTTCCTGGTGCTGTTCTTCGCCGACATGCTGGTCAAGGGCATGCCCGCCTTCCAGCAGGCACAGGTCCAGGTCCAGGTCGACTACAGCGAACAGGCCAGCCAGATCCCCCTGGCTGCCTTGAACGAGGACGCACGTCCGCTGGTCAGCCGCGGCTACCTGCGCCTGATCCCGGGCCGCATGGAGGACGACCCCGACCTGCTGGGCACCACGCGCATGGAGTGGGTGCTGGCCGACGGCCAGGTGGACCAGTACCTCAAGGGCCATCACACCAAGCTCAAGGCCGGCGACCAGGCCGTGGTCGACCGGCTGGTAGAGGAGGGGCGTGCCGAGCTCAGGTTCAACACCACCTTCTTCACCAGCGGTGACTCCAAGATGCCCGAACTTGCCGGCATCGCCTCCGCCGCCATGGGCACGTTGCTGACCCTGCTGGTGACCCTGGCGGTGGCCTTCCCGATCGGCGTGATGACGGCGGTGTATCTCGAGGAGTTCGCGCCGGACAACCGCATCACCCAGGCCATCGAGATCAACATCAACAACCTGGCGGCGATCCCCTCGATCCTGTTCGGCCTGCTGGGCCTGGCGGTCTTCATCAACTTCTTCGGGGTGCCACGTTCATCGCCGCTGGTCGGTGGCCTGACGCTGGCGCTGATGACCCTGCCGGTAATCATCATCGCCACTCGGACGGCGCTGCGCAGCGTGCCGGAGTCGATCCGCCATGCCGCCTTCGGGGTGGGCTGTTCGCGCTGGCAAGTGGTGCGCGATCACGTGCTGCCGCTGGCGCTGCCAGGGATCATGACCGGCTCGATCATCGGCCTGGCGCAGGCCATGGGCGAGACGGCGCCGCTGATCATCGTCGGCATGGTGGCCTTCATTCCCGACATCACCACCTCCTTCACCGAGGCGGCCACGGTGCTGCCGGCGCAGATCTTCACCTGGGCGGGAGAGCCTGACCGGGCCTTCATCGAGAAGACCTCCGGGGGCATCCTCGTGCTGCTGACCATCCTCATCAGCCTGAATGCCACGGCGGTGGTGCTGCGCAAGAAGTTCGAGCGCCGTTGGTAGCCACCGACACGACACAGGATATCCTCAGATGAACATGCAAGTTGCCGAGCGGAGTATTGCGCCCATGTCAGGTGATCAAAGGTCAGGTCATGAAAGGTCACGTCGCGAACCCGGTCAGCCGGTGACGCGCAATGATGATGCCCACCACGAGCTTTCCATCCGAGTGCGCGACCTCAACCTCTGGTACGGCCAGAGCCAGGCGCTCAAGGGCATCGACATCGATGTCTTCCAGAAGAATGTCACGGCGCTGATCGGGCCGTCCGGTTGTGGCAAGTCGACCTTCCTGCGTTGCCTCAATCGCATGAACGACCTGATCCCCAATGTCCGTCTCGAGGGGCTGGTGGAGATGGACGGTCGCGACGTCAATGCCGCGAAGATGGACGAGGTGGCCCTGCGCCGCCGGGTGGGGATGGTCTTTCAGAAGCCCAACCCCTTTCCCAAGTCGATCTACGAGAACGTTGCCTACGCGCCACGGATGCACGACCTGGTGAGCCGCAAGTCGGACCAGGACGAGCTGGTGGAGAGGGCCCTGCGGGATGCCGGCCTCTGGGAGGAGGTCAAGGACAAGCTGCAGCAGCCCGGCACCTCGCTATCCGGCGGCCAGCAGCAGCGCCTGTGCATCGCCCGTGCCATCGCCGTGCAGCCCGACGTGATCCTGATGGACGAGCCGACCTCGGCGCTGGACCCGATCTCCACGGCGACCATCGAGGACCTGATGGACAAGCTCAAGCAGCAGTTCACCATCATCACCGTGACCCACAACATGCAGCAGGCGGCGCGGGTGGCCGATTACACCGCCTTCTTCCACCTGGGCGAGATCATCGAGTACAACGACACCAAGACGATGTTCTCCAACCCACACAACAGGAAGACTGAAGACTACATCACCGGCCGCTACGGCTGAGGGTGCCGTGAGGGAAGAACGATCGACGGGGAAGCCACGGGCTTCCCCGTCGATGTTTTGGATACCGTCACGGGATTGACATCGGGGGAGCGATATATGAAATCCCGTATATCCTTCATCCATCCCGATTTCTCGAGGAGACACCATGACAGTTCGCATCGGCATCAACGGCTTCGGCCGCATCGGCCGCCTGGCCCTTCGCAGCCTCTGGCCCCGTATCGAGGCAGGGGAGGCCGAGGTCGTGCGCATCAATGACCCGGGCGGCGATGCCGCCACCTTCGCCCATCTGCTGGAATTCGACTCGGTACACGGCCGCTGGTCGCCGGGGCAGGGCATCGAGGCCGAGGACGACGCCCTGGTGATCGACGGCCGCCGCATCGCCTTCAGCACCAACAGTGCGCTGGGCGACAGCGACTGGTCCGCCTGCCAGGTGGCCATCGAGTGCTCCGGCAGGATGAGGGCAACCGATCCGCTCAAGGCCTATCTCGACCAGGGCGTCGAGCGGGTCGTGGTCAGCGCACCCGTGAAGGAGGAGGGTGTACTCAACGTGGTGATGGGCGTCAACGACGATCGCTATGACCCGCAGCGGCATCACATCGTCACCGCGGCGAGTTGCACCACCAACTGCCTGGCGCCGGTGGTCAAGGTAATTCACGAGGCCTACGGCATTCGCCATGGATCGATGACCACGGTACATGACATCACCAACACCCAGGTCATCCTGGATGCCCCCAGCTCGCCGGACGGGGCCGACCTTCGCCGCTCTCGGGCCTGCGGCATGAGCCTGATCCCCACCACCACCGGCTCGGCCAAGGCGATCACGGCGATCTTCCCGGAACTCGAGGGCAAGCTGAACGGCCATGCCATCCGCGTGCCCCTGGCCAACGCCTCGCTCACCGATATGGTCTTCGAGCTCGAGCGCGAGGTGACGGTGGAGGAGGTCAACGCCACGCTCAAGGCGGCCGCCGAGGGGGAGCTGGCCGGCATCCTGGGCCATGAAGAGCGTCCGCTGGTCTCCATCGACTACCGTACCGATTCACGCAGCGCGATCATCGATGCCCTGTCGACCCTGGTGGTGGGTGGTACCCAGCTCAAGCTCTACGCCTGGTATGACAACGAGTGGGGCTACGCCAACCGAACCGTCGAGCTGGCCCTGAAGGTGGGGAGTGAGCCGGTGGGAAGTGAGCCGGTGGAAAATGAGCAGGTGGGCCATGGTTGATGCTACACCGCTGGCCGCGCGCCTCAGGGCGCTGCCCTTCGAGGTCCGCCAGTACCTGCTGATCACCGCCAACTACTGGGCCTTCACCCTCACCGATGGTGCCCTGCGCATGCTGGTGGTGCTCTATTTCCACCAGTTGGGCTACTCGCCGCTGGAGGTGGCGCTGCTGTTCCTCTTCTACGAGGCATTCGGCGTGGTCACTAACCTGGTGGGGGGTTGGCTGGGCGCCCGGCTGGGATTGAACCGCACCATGAACGCCGGGCTCGCCCTGCAGGTCGTCGCCCTGGCCATGCTGACGGTGCCCGCCGCATCGCTGACGGTGCCCTGGGTGATGGCGGCCCAGGCACTCTCGGGGATCGCCAAGGATCTCAACAAGATGAGCGCCAAGAGCGCGGTGAAGGTGCTGGTGCCCAGGGATGGCCCCGGCGCCGGCAGCGCGCTCTATCGCTGGGTGGCGGTTCTCACCGGCTCCAAGAATGCCCTCAAGGGCGCCGGTTTCTTCCTCGGCGGGCTGCTGCTGACCCTGATCGGCTTCCGGGGCGCGGTGATCGGGATGGCGGTGATGCTCCTCGTGGTGCTGGCCCTCTCCCTGATGCGGTTGAGGGCCGATCTGGGCCGCCAGAAACGCAAGCCCAGGTTCTCGGAGGTGTTCTCCACGTCGCGGGCGGTCAACGTACTCTCGGCGGCCAGGCTGTGCCTGTTCGCCTCCCGGGACGTTTGGTTCGTGGTGGCACTACCGGTGTTTCTCTATGATCAGCACGACTGGAGCCATTGGATGGTGGGCGGCCTGCTGGCGCTCTGGGTGATCGGCTATGGCGGCGTGCAGACCCAGGCGCCGCGCCTCACCGGCCGGGTCCGGGGCGAAACGCGGGGCATCACGGTGGCCTGGGCCCTGGCACTCGCCGGCCTGCCGGCGCTGCTGGCGCTGATGCCCCTGGCCCAGGTGGGCTGGCTGGTGGCAGGGCTGCTGGCCTTCGGCGTGATCTTCGCCATCAACTCCAGCTGGCACAGCTACCTGATCGTCCACTACGCGAGGGCCGACGGGGTCTCCATGGACGTCGGTTTCTACTACATGGCCAACGCCATGGGACGGCTCCTGGGGACCCTGCTCTCCGGATGGCTCTATCAGAGCCAGGGGCTCGCCGCCTGTCTGTGGGTATCGGCGGCCCTGGTGGCAGCCAGCGCGGCGCTGGCCCTGGCGCTACCGCGGGAGTCATTGGCCCGGTGACCTCGCGCTCGGGGCAGGTTTGCGTTACCGGCTGAGGCGGCATCTGGCCTAGTCCTTCGGCCATCTTCGACTAGGCTTGAGTCAATCGCCGATGTCTTTTCAGGGGTGACGCTCGGGTCATCCTGCCTGGATTGACAGGCCTCCAGCCGGAGTCCTCTTACGTGGAATTCAAGGATTACTACCAGGTTCTCGGGGTAGAGAAGACCGCGACCCCCGACGAGATCAAGAAGGCTTATCGCAAGCTGGCGCGAAAGTTTCACCCCGATGTCAGCAAGGAGCCGGACGCCGAACTGCGCATGCAGGAAGTCAACGAGGCCAAGGCGGTGCTTGCCGATCCCGAGAAGCGCCTCGCCTACGATCAGTTGGCTCGGCAGTACCGGTCGGGCCAGGATTTCCAGCCGCCACCGGACTGGGATGCCGGTTTCGAATTCAGCGGGGGAGGCTTCGAGGAGGCCGACCTCGGTGAGTTCAGTGACTTCTTCGCCAACCTGTTCGGTCAGGGCGGCCGGGCAGGGGGGAGACGGGGTTATCAGATGCGTGGCGAGGATCGTCATGCCAAGGTGGTCATCGATCTCGAGGATGCCTACCACGGTGCTACTCGGGCGATCACCCTGCAGGTACCTCGGTTAGATGCCCAGGGTCGCGTACTGTCTCGAGAGCACACGCTCAACGTACGAATACCCAAGGGGGTCAAGGCGGGTCAGCATATCCGTCTATCCGGCCAGGGTGGCCCCGGTATGGGAGGGGGCCCGGCGGGTGACCTGTTTCTCGAGATCCACTTTACCCCGGACCCGCTCTATCGGGTCGAAGGGCGGGACGTGCATCAACGCGTGCCGGTCACGCCCTGGGAAGCCGCCCTGGGTGCCAGCATCGAGACGCCGACTCCCTCGGGGGTAGTGAAGGTGAAGGTGCCCGCCGGCTCTCAATCCGGGCGTCGATTGCGCCTGAAGGGTCGCGGTATTCCGGGACCGGAGCCGGGCGATCTCTACGTGGAGCTCGAGGTGGTCCTGCCCCCGGCCGATACCGACAGGGCGCGGGAGCTCTATGAGACCATGGCGCAGGAGCTTGCTTTCGATCCGCGCCAACGGAGGGGGGCTAGGCCATGACTCAGCAGCGTATCACCAGCGGCGAACTGATCGACGAGGCGACCCTGACGCTCGAGGAACTGGCTCGCGCCTGTTCGGTCGAGGCCGAGTGGGTCATCGAACGCATCGAGAGGGGCCTGCTGGCCGATGGGTCGCCCTATGTGGCGAGCTGGCGCTTCACCAGTCATGATCTGACCCGTGCCCGGCGGATATGTCAGCTGGAACGTGACTTCGAGGCCGCGCCCGAGCTCGCCGCCCTGGCGACCGATCTGATCGAGGAGAACCAGCGTCTCAAGGAGCGGCTCCGGGCCGCCGGGTTGATCGAAGGCTGATCAATGACCAGTGACCAGTGACGCTCCCTGACCTAGCCCTGCTCGACATGCCGCCCGGCGTCCTCTGGCCGGGTGCCGTCGCCACCCGAGGCGGTCATGACAGTGTTTCGCTCAATGAAGACCCCGCAGCGCCCATAGTCCCAGCACCGGTCCCGGCAGCAGCCACAACAGCACCCAGAGCTCCTGGGCGGCCCACAGGCTCGAGGTGAGCGAGATCGCCGGGATGGTCAGAGCGAAGCCCACGGCGTTCATCACCGCCAGTGTCGAGCCGAGCCGTGCGTGGGGGGCGGTGGCGGCGGCCAGGGCCGAAAACTGTGGCGAATCGGCGATCACCGTGAGGCCCCATACGCCCAGCAGCACGAGCAGCAGCCCCGGCGGTGCCCAATACATCAGTGGGTAGGCCAGACAGATCAGCCCTGAGGTGGCCAGGGCGCGTCGGGCCACCCACAGGCTGCCGAGCCGGCGGCTCAGCTCGCCGCCCCCCACGCAGCCCAGGAATCCGAGGGCAATGACCCCGAACGACAGCCATGGCACCAGATCCATCGAGGCCTCCAGGCGCCCGAGTTCACGGGCCACCAGGAAGGGCGTCAGCATCCACAGGGCGTAGAGCTCCCAGCAATGGCCGAAGTAGCCGCCGGCCACGGCCCGGAAGCGCGGTGCACGAAGACCCGCCAGGCCCTCCCGCAGACGGGTGGGGCCGGCGGGCGGCGGCAGGTGGGGGCCATCGCCGAGCAGGTGAATGATCGCGCCACCCGCCAGCGCAAGCAGCGAGGCGCCGAGCAGCGGCCACTCCCAAGGGAGGCCCAGGGTCGTGCCCCGCAGCAGGTGGGGCAGGGCGGTCCCCAGGGTGAGCATGCCGACCAGCCAGGCCAGGGCCGCTCCCCTGTGGCTGGGCGTCCAGCCGATCACCAGCTTCATGCCCAGGGGGTAGATGCCGGCCAGGCAGAGGCCGGTGGCGAACCGCAGTACCAGGCTGGCGGTGGGGGTGTCGGCCGCCAGCACGAAGCCCGCGTTGGTCAGCGCGCCGAGCAGGCAGGAGACGGCGAAGATGCGGCTGGCCCGGAAGCGGTCGGCCAGGCCGCTGGCGGCGATGCTCAAGGTGCCCAGAATGAAGCCGGCCTGAACGGTGAGGGTCAGCCGGCCGAGGTCGGCCTCGGTCAAGCCAAGGTCACGGGCCAGTGACAGGCCCACCCCGTTGACGGAGAACCACAGCGAGGTGCCGCAGAGCTGGGCCAGCACGATGATGGCCAGGGCGTGGCGGTGCAGGAAGGCGGTCATCCTGCCATGGTCGCCGTCGCTCCCCGGCAAGGCAAGTGCGCCAGGTTCCTCGATGCCATGGTCAACCACCCTGTGCGGCGAGATCTGCCGCTGAGCAAGGTGCGCCCGTGCCTGTCAGGCCTTCAGCAGGCGCTGGATCTCCTCGGCGCTTGCCACCTTGCCCTCGATGACTACCTCGCCGTCGACCCCCAGCGCCGGGGTGCGCATCACGCCCTTGTCGATGATGGCGTTCATGTCGGTGACCTTCTCGATCTCCACGGTGAAACCCAGCGCCTCGGCGGCGGCCCTGGCATTGTCGGTCAGCTGCTCGCATTTCCTGCAGCCCTTGCCGTAGATGCTCAGTTTCATGGTCATGCTCCTTGGTGTGTCGCTACGGCCATAGCTGGCCGTAGAGATAGCCGGTGATCGTGGCCATCACCACCACCAGGCTGCAGTAGACCAGGGTCTTCTGGGTGCCGAGGATGGTGCGGATCACCAGCATGTTGGGTAGTGACAGGGCGGGACCGCCCAGCAGCAGCGCCAGCGCCGGCCCCTTGCCCATGCCACTGCCCAGCAGGCCCTGGACGATGGGGACCTCGGTGAGGGTGGAGAAGTACATGAAGCCGCCCAGCAGCGAGGCCAGGAAGGTGGAGCGCAGGCCGTTGTCCCCCACGGCCATCACGACCCACTCAGAGGGGATCAGGCCCTGTTCGCCGGGACGACCCAGCAGGAGGCCGGCCACGAAGACGCCGACCAGCAGCAGTGGCAGGATCTGCTTGGTGAAGTCCCAACTCTGCTCGGCCCACTCCTGATCGTCCTCGCGCAGGATGGCGATCAGCATGAGGCCGATGATGCCCACCGCAAAAGCCAGCTCGGGGTCGCCGGGTGCGAGCAGCACCGCCAGCGCCACGGCGACGCCCAGGTTCAGCAGCCAGCGGGCCGGCCAGCCCCAACGGGCCCACAGCAGCCAACCGAACAGCAGCGAGAGTGCCCCGGTGGTCGGCCATTTCCAGGCATGAATGGCCATCCACGCCGGGCTGTCGGCGGCCGCCCAGTTGGCGAACACCAGGATGCCCACCATCAGGCCAAAGAAGGCCGCCACCTGCCCCAGCGGGCGACTGTCATCGCCATCGCCGAAGCCGCGGGCATTGCTCTGGCTGCGGATCCGCTCTTCTCGTTGGTAGAGGAGATGCATGATCACCCCGATCACCACGGCGAAGACGATGGCACCGATGGCCCGGGCCAGTCCCAGCTCCAGGCCCAGTACCTTGGCAGTGACCACGACGGCCATGACATTGATGGCGGGCCCCGAGTAGAGGAAGGCCACCGCCGGCCCCAGTCCGGCGCCGCGACGGTAGATGCCGCCGAACAGCGGCAGCACGGTGCAGGAGCAGACCGCGAGCAGGGTGCCGGAGACGGAGGCCATGCCGAACGCCACCGGCATGGGCGCATCGGGACCCAGATAACGCATTACCGCGCCCTGGCTCAGGTAGGCGGCCATGGCGCCGGCGATCACGAAGGCCGGTAGCAGGCAGAGAATCACATGCTCCTGGGCGTACCAGTGCGTCAGCCGGATGCCCTCCAGCACCGCGTTGTCGAACCGGGCCGATCCGGCGGGAAGGAAGTAGATCAGCAGGAAGATGCCGACCATGGCGCTCAACCAGCGGAGCTGGCCGGGATTCTCACTGGCCAAGGCTCTCAACCGCTGGGGAGCGGAGGGATGTGGGTTGGCGTCCGGCATGCTGGACCCCGCGTGAGGGTAGGGGTGACGGCTTCAATCTATATGCAAACCCCCATGTCGGACAGGCCGCCCTGCAGCGAGCTTGACGGATATCAAGTCACGCCTCGCTGTCCGCGTCAGCTCGGCACGATGTTCCCCACAATATCCCCCCCGTCAGGCCTCCGGGGGGAAGCGATGGCGGGTGGCGTTGGCAATGCGCACCAGGGCCAGCATCACCGGCACCTCCACCAGCACGCCGACCACCGTGGCCAGTGCCGCGCCCGACTGGAGCCCGAACAGCGCAATGGCGGCGGCCACCGCCAGCTCGAAGAAGTTGCTGGCGCCTATCATCGCCCCGGGTGCGGCCACGCAGTGGGGGACCCGCCAGATCTTCGCCCAGCCATAGGCGAGGAAGAAGATCAGGAAGGTCTGGATGATCAGCGGGATGGCGATCAGCAGGATGTGCAGCGGCGCCTCGAGGATGACTTCGCCCTGGAAGGCGAAAAGCAGCACCAGGGTGATGATCAGCCCGATGGGCGTGATGGGCCCGATCCGCTGCATGAAGACGTCGTCATACCATTCGATGCCGTGACGGGCGATCAGGGTGCGTCGGCACAGGGCGCCGGCGGCCAGGGGAATCACGATGTAGAGCACCACCGACAGCGCCACGGTGTCCCAGGGAACCTGGATGTTCGAGACCCCCAGCAGGAACACCACGATGGGCGCGAAGGCGAACAGCATGATCAGGTCGTTGAGCGACACCTGTACCAGGGTATAGGCAGCATCACCGCGGGTCAGGGTGCTCCAGACGAAGACCATGGCGGTGCAGGGCGCGGCACCCAGAAGGATGGCGCCGGCCAGGTACTGGCTGGCCATGGCCTCGGGCAGCCAGGGCCGGAATACCACCATCAGGAAGAACCAGGCGATGGCGAACATGGTGAAGGGCTTGATCAGCCAGTTCACCGTGGTGGTGATGATCAGCCCCTTCGGCTGGCGGCGCACGCCGAGCACGGCGGTGAAGTCGATCTGGGCCATCATCGGGAAGATCATCGCCCAGATCAGCATCGCCACGGGGATCGACACCTGAGCCACCTCGAAGCGAGACAGGGTCTCGGGGATCACCGGGGCAAACTGACCGAGCAGCACGCCGGCGACGATGGCCAGCGCCACCCATAGGGAGAGGAGGCGCTCGAACAGGCCCATGCCCTCCGTCGTCTTCGGGGCGTCGGCCGCGGCGGGGCGAGTCATGGGAAGGCCTCCCGGCAGGGTGGGGATGGTCGAATCGACGGTATATGACTTCCCATATGTCTTCAATCGTCTCGCCGGCAGGGTGGCCGGGAGCTGCTATGATCGACCCCATGCCGCCTCCCCTGAGTCATTGAGCCCCCACGTCCTTGAACCCCCACGTCATGGAGCCTCGCGTGCCCGCCAATGATGCCCTGCACCTCGATCGGCTGCGCATCGGTGACCTCGATGCCGTCAGCCTGACCCTCGCCCCCGGCGAGATCCTCTGCCTCTCCGGCACCAGCGGTTCGGGCAAGAGCCGGTTGCTGCGCGCGGTGGCCGACCTGGAGCCCCATGACGGTGAGGCATGGCTGGGCGGTACGGCCCAGTCGTCGGTCGCCGGGCACCAGTGGCGGGCCCGGGTGATGCTGGTGCCCGCTGAAAGCCACTGGTGGGCCGATACGGTGGGCGAGCACCTGGCCGATGCCCGCCCGGCCGACCTCGTCGCGCTGGGATTCACCCCCGAGGTGCTCGACTGGCAGGTCTCGCGTCTCTCCTCGGGCGAGCAGCAGCGCCTTGCCCTTGTCCGGGCACTGAGCCGGGAACCCTCGGCGCTGCTGCTCGACGAGCCCACCGCCAACCTGGACGATGCCACGACCCGCCGGGTGGAGTCCTGGCTCAAGGCGCGGATACGCGAGCGGGGCTGGCCGGTGATCTGGGTCGCCCACGACCCGGCGCAGATCGCGCGGGTGGCGGATCATCACCGGCATATCGTCGGCCATCGATTGGTAAAGGAGGTGGGCGAGTGGGCGTGATCGACCTGGCCTGGTGGCAGCTGGCCCTGGCAGCCATGATGGTGGTGGCACTCGCGGGCTGCACGGTACTGGCTCGGCTGGAGATGGGACGCAGCCTGCTCGTCGCCGCGGCGCGAACGGTGATCCAGCTCAGCCTGGTCGGCCTGGTGCTGGAGGCGCTTTTCTCTTCGGCCAGGCTTTACTGGGTGGCGTTGATGGCGCTCGGCATGCTGCTGATCGCCGGGCGCGAGGTGATGGCCCGCCAGAAGCGCCGGCTGATCGGGGGGTGGGCCTTCGGCATCGGCACCTTGGCGATGTTTCTCTCTTCCTTCACCGTCACCGTGCTCACGCTCACCGTGATCATCGGCCCGGATCCCTGGTACCGGCCGCAATACGCCATCCCGCTGCTGGGCATGATGCTTGGCAACACCATGACCGGGGTCGCCCTGGCGCTGGACCGTCTCACCGACACGGCCTGGCGCCAGCGTGCGGTGATCGAGAACCGGCTGATGCTTGGCCAGGGCTGGCAGGAGGCCATCGGCGACATCCGCCGGGAGGCGATGCGCAGCGGCATGATGCCGATGATCAATGCCATGGCCGCCGCGGGGGTGGTCAGCCTGCCGGGCATGATGACCGGCCAGATGCTCGCCGGCAGCTCGCCGGCCCTGGCGGTGAAGTACCAGATACTGGTGATGTTCACCATCACCCTAGGCACAGGCTTCGGGACCCTGGCGGCGGTGGCCGCGGGCAGCCGTCGGCTGTTTGACGGCCGCGAGCGGTTGCGCCTGGATCGCCTGTCGCCGCCTCGCTGAACAGGCTTCACACGAGCGGCGCCGATGGTGTCGAGCGCTAGCGCGCCTGGATGGACTCGAGGAAGGGCCGGAAGGCCTCGATCAGACGCTCCGGGCATTCCCGGTGTGGCACGTGACCGCAGTCGGGCAGGATCCTTGGCTCGGCGGGTCCCGGGGTAAGCGAGGCGATGCGACGCGGCTGCGCCAACGATCCGAACTCGTCGTGCTCGCCGTGGATGGCGAGGGTCGGGCAGCGCACCCCGGCGAGGCTGGCATCCAGGGTCCAGTTCGCGAAGGGCGCGGAATGCCAGGTCTCGACCCAGGCCTCCAGCACCCAGCCGGCCTTGTCTCCGTGGTGCTTCTCCAGCCGTGCCATTCGCTCGGGCATGGCAAAGTCACGCTGCGCCTCGCGGATGCCGACCAGGGTGCGCGGCTCGGTGAAGGCCTGGGCCGCCACCGTGACCAGCGCCTCGCAGCCGTCGACATGGCGCCCGGCGATCGCGGCCGCCATGCAGCCCCCGACGCTGTGGCCGAGCATCACGAAGCGCTCGAGGGCCAGCTGCTCGCGAACGACGGCGAAGGTCTCGGCTTCCTCCTCGATGAAGTGCGTGGGCTGCGCTCCGGGGTAGGGCGCGGATCGCCCATACCCCAGTCGGTCATAGGCGATCACCTCGCGCCCGGTGACCTCTGCCAGGCGCTCCGGGAAGTCACGCCACAGGGCCACGCAGCCCAGCGAGTCATGCATCAGCACGATGGGGATGCCGGTCACGCCGGCGCCACCCGGCAGGTGGCGCAAGGCGTGAAGCGTTCCTGCCGGCGTGGCGATCCGGCACTCACGCATCTCGACTTCCCCTGTCATGTCGACCGGTCAATCGACCAGTTCCACGGCCACGGCGGTCGCCTCGCCGCCGCCGATGCACAGGCTGGCGATGCCGCGCTTGCCGCCCTTCGTGCGCAGGGCGTGGATCAGGGTGGCGATGATCCGCGAGCCGGTGGAGCCGATGGGGTGCCCCTGTGCGCAGGCGCCGCCGAAGACGTTGACCTTGTCGTGGGGCAGGCCCAGGTCGTCCATGGCCATGAGGGTGACCACCGCGAAGGCCTCGTTGACCTCGAAGAGGTCGACGTCGTTCACGCCCCAGTCGAGCTTCTTCATCAGCTTCTCGATGGCGCCCACCGGGGCGATCGTGAACTCGCTGGGATGACGCGAGTGGGTGCTGTGGCCAAGCATCCGGGCGATGGGCCGGGCGCCGAGCCGGTCCGCCGCGGCCTGGCTGGACAGGATCAGCGCCGAGGCGCCGTCGGAGATGGAGCTGGAATTGGCCGCGGTGATGGTGCCGTCCTTGGCAAAGGCCGGACGCAGCCCGCGAATCTTGTCGAGCCTGGCCTGGAAGGGCTGCTCGTCATGGTCCACCACGCTCTCGCCCTGGCGGCTGGTGACGGTGACCGGTGCCATCTCTGCATCCAGGTGACCGGCCCTGGTCGCCTCCATGGCCCGCTCCAGCGAGGCGATGGCGAAGTCGTCCAGGCGCTCGCGGCCATAGCCGCGCTGGCTGGCGACCTCCTGGGCGAAGACGCCCATCAGCTTGCCGGTCTCGGCGTCCTCGAGACCATCCAGGAACATGTGGTCCTTCAGCTCCCCATGCCCCAGGCGGTAGCCGGTGCGGGCCTTGGTGAGCACATGAGGCGCGTTGGACATGGATTCCATGCCCCCTGCCAGCATCACCTCACCACTGCCGGCGCGGATCAGGTCGTGGGCCAGCATGGCGGCCTTCATGCCCGAGCCGCACAGCTTGTTGATGGTGGTGGCGCCGATGGCGTCGGCGATGCCGGCCTGGCGCATGGCCTGGCGGGCCGGACCCTGCTTGACGCCGGCGGGCAGCACGCAGCCCATGATACCCTCGTCGATGCTCTCGGCATCGATGCCGGCACGCTGGATGGCTGCGCGGATGGCGGTGGCGCCGAGTTCCGGCGCGGTGAGGCTGGAGAGACTGCCGAGCATGCCCCCCATGGGAGTGCGGGCGGCGGAGAGGAAGACGATGTCGTTGGACTGGCTCATGGCGTGTGCTCCCGAGGTGTTCCGGTGGTGGCCGGCGGTAGTTGAGGTTGTCGTTGTGCGATTGTCGTTTTCGGGGTTCCGTCGCGCGTTGACCCGGCGTCGAGGCTATGGTCTTCTCAGGGTCAACCAAGCAAGCGCTAGTGTAAATCTCGATGAATGTAATGAATGACTCTCCGCGCCGCAAGGAATTGACCCGTCAGGCGGCACAGTTGTTCGTCCAGGAGGGTTTCGACCGGACGACGGTTCGCATGCTCGCCCAGGAGATGGGCATCAAGTCCGGAAGCCTCTTCCATCACTTTCGCGACAAGCAGGAGATCCTCGCGGCGGTGATCGAGGAGGGCACCCAGAACGCGCTGGTCATGGCGAAGGCCGCCCTCGAAGACTGTGACCAATCTGCCGAGGCGCGGTTGCAGGCCATGGCGAGAGCGCATCTGCAGACCCTGCTCACCGACCGCAACGCCCATGTGGTTGCCCTCTACGAATGGCGCCGCCTCGAACCTGGCGCGCGAGACCACCTGAGCCATCTGCGCGATGCCTATGAGTCGCTCTGGGAGCAGGTCATCGACGAGGCGCTGGAGGCCGGCCTGATTCACGGTGACCGCTTCCTGGTGTCTCGCTTCGTCATGGGGGCACTGAACTGGACGGTGCGCTGGTACGACCCGTCCGGTCCGCGCTCTACGGACGACCTCGCCCACGAGCTGGTGGCCATGATCACCCACCGGGCCGCTTGATCCTGTTGCGATGCCCCCTGGTTACCCTCGGCCCGTTACGCTCGACCATCGTCTAGTCCCATCTTGCCGTTCAGGGCTTGCCCCCTTCCTCGGGAGCCTCTAGCTTGTACCAAGCGCTTGCTAGGTTGACGCTTACGTCAACTGCATCTAACCAGAGGGTGAGCGTACACGCCAGCCGTTTTCCATGGCCGCCACCGTTTGCCGATAAAACAAGCACTAACCGCGAGAGGGCAATACATGAGCACCCTTCCCGACTACCAGACCTATCTCGAGTCCTTCTCCATCGAGGATGTCATCGCGCGCCTCGACGATCACCATGATGGCAAGGCCAATGCCTATGAGTCCTGCTGCGGTCGCCATCTCCGCGCCGGCCGGGGCGATGTCCTGGCGCTGGTCCACGAGGACACCCGGGGCGAGGTCAACCGCCTGACTTACGCCGAGTTGGACGCCGAGAGCGCAAGGCTCGCCGGCTGGTTCACCGAGCGCGGTCTGGGCGAGGGGGATCGCATCGCCTGCATGCTGCCGCGCACCCCGCAGCTGCTGGTGGCGGTACTGGCCACCTGGCGCATCGGCGCGGTCTACCAGCCACTGTTCACCGCCTTCGGGCCGGATGCCGTGGACTACCGCCTGGGCCGGGCGGAGACCAGGCTGGTGATCACCGATCACGCCAACCGCTTCAAGTTCGACGGCCTGACCCGATGCCCGCCGGTGCTTGCCGTGGGTGGCCCCGACGGCAAGCACGCCGACGACCTGGACTGGACGGAGGCCATGGCCCATGCGCCGATCGAGGCCACGCCGCCGCGTCTGGCGCGCGAGGCGCCCTTCCTGCAGATGTTCACCTCCGGCACCGTGGGCAAGCCCAAGGGCGTGGCGGTGCCGCTGGCCGGCATGCCGGCCTTTGCGCTCTACATGGAACTGGCCGTCGACCTCCGCGACACCGACCGCTTCTGGAACATGGCCGACCCGGGCTGGGCCTACGGCCTCTACTACGCCATCGCCGGTCCGCTGCTGCTGGGCGTGACCACCCACTTCTGCGAGGCGGGCTTCAGTGCCGAGGGGGCGCTGGCCTTCATGAAGCGCCACCACATCACCAACTTCGCCGCGGCGCCCACCGCCTATCGCCTGATGAAGGCCTCAGGTCTGTTCGACGATGCCCACCAGACCCTCGAACTGCGGGCGGCGAGCTCCGCCGGCGAGCCGCTCAATACCGAGGTGGTCACCTGGGTGGAGCGCTCGCTGGGCTGTCCGGTCATGGACCACTACGGCCAGACCGAGACTGGCATGACCTGCAACAACCACCATGCGCTGGACCACCCCAAGCATGTCGGCGCAATGGGGGTGCCGATGCCCGGCTATCGCCTGGCGATCCTCGATGCCGAATACAATGAGCTTCCCCCGGGCGAGCCGGGCGTGCTGGCGGTGGACATTGCCAACTCCCCGGCCCACTTTTTCGCCGGCTACACCTGGCAGGAGAAGCACCCCTTCGCCGAGGGGTACTACCTGACCGGCGACGTGGTGATCAAGAATGAGGACGGCACCTTCCAGTTCGCCGGCCGCGACGATGACATCATCACCACCTCCGGCTACCGGGTGGGCCCCACCGACGTGGAGAACAGCGTGATGACCCATCCCGCGGTCGCCGAATCCGCCGCCGTGGGCCAGCCCGACGAGATCCGCGGCGAGATCATCAAGTCCTACGTGGTGCTGCGCGAGGGTTACGAGGCAAGCGACGAGCTGGCCGACGAGATCCGCAAGCAGGTGCGCGACCGGCTCTCGACCCACGCCTTCCCACGGGTAATCGAGTTCGTCGATGAACTGCCCAAGACCCCCAGCGGCAAGATCCAGCGCTTCAAGCTGCGCGCGGATGCCTCAGACAAGGCGGACGCCGCAGCGGCCAAATGATATCGAGGAAACCCGCATGAACGTGAAGGACAACACCTTCCTGATCACCGGCGCCGCCTCCGGGCTGGGGGCGGCCACCGCCGAACGCCTGGTCGCCGGAGGCGGCCGGGTAGTGCTCTGCGATCTCAGCGATGCGGTAGAGGCCCATGCCGAGGCCCTCGGCGACGCGGCCCGAGCGGTGCGCGGCGACGTCACCTCCGGTGAGGACATCCAGGCGGCCGTCGATGCCGCGCTGGCCCTCTCGGAGGGACGTGGCCTTGCCGGAGTGGTGCACTGCGCCGGTGTGGTCAGCGTGGGCAAGCTGGTCGACCGCGAGGGCAACCCCGCGGATCTCGACGCCTACAACCGCACCATCCAGGTCAACCTGGTGGGCACCTTCAACGTGATGCGCCTGGCCGCGGCCGCCATGGCGAAGAACGCCCCCGGCGAGGATGGGGAGCGCGGCGTGATCATCAACACCGCCTCCATCGCCGCCTTCGACGGCCAGGTGGGGCAGTGCGCCTACAGCGCCTCCAAGGCCGGGGTGGCGGGCATGAGCCTGCCCGCGGCTCGAGAGCTCTCGCGCCACGGCGTCCGCGTGATGGCCATAGCGCCCGGGGTCTTCGAGACACCGATGATGAGCAAGATCCCCGACGAGGCCGCCCAGGCCCTGGCCGCCGCGGTGCCCTTCCCCAAGCGCCTGGGCCGGCCCGACGAGTTCGCCCGCCTGGCCGAGCAGATCGTCACCAATCCGATGCTCAATGGGGAGGTGATTCGTCTGGACGGCGGCATCCGCATGCAGTGAAGAACCGACCCCCCGGAAACGACAGACGGCGCCCGAGGGCGCCGTCTGTCATGGCAGGGATCCTCCTCAGCCGAGGTACTTGATCATCACCCCGGCGGCCACCGCCGAGCCGATCACCCCGGCCACGTTGGGCCCCATGGCATGCATCAGCAGGAAGTTGTGGGGGTTGGACTCCAGCCCCACCTTGTTGGAGACCCGC